>JBGVQP010000058.1:0-3906 GCA_045127685.1 Candidatus Cryptobacteroides sp. | reverse complement strand
TGAGCAGAGCACTGACTTCTTCAGGTGGTGTATCTACCTTGAGTCCGAAGTCGTTCTGCATCGCAAATGCAATATCCTCTTTGGAACGCTCATGCCCTGCCATCCAAAGGGCTTGACCAAGTGCCATCGCAGCATTGGCGGATTGAGGACTAGTTGAGAATACCTCAGTGACCTGACGCGATACGGATATCGCTTCGGGCAGAGTCTTCGCAGCTATAGCTGCAGGGATTACGCAGGAAAGGGCCGAACTGATGTCGTGTTGTGAAGCCCTCGGGTTGTCAGATGCAATCCATTTCTGCATGAAAGGGGAGAAGCTCTGCTCCATATAGGCAGCGCAGGTGCTCTGAACCTGTGAAATTAACTTGGACGACCTATGCTGCTCATCCTGCATCAGCCATTTGGCCGCAGCCATAGTCAGGAGGCTTTCATCTGTGATTCTCGGATGAAAGGTGACCTCTCGACCATGACTCCAGCCTCGTACACCCTTGGCTAGATCGAAGAACTTGTCTTCTGCATGTGCATATCTGTATGGGGAACCTATGATGTCCCCGACAATGGCTCCTAACATGTTAACTTTATGGTTGCGTATTCATCATTTTACGCATGTTCTTGATTTCCATGTATATGTTCTTGGGAAGGTTGAACCGGAACGCTTCAAGAACTCCTTCTTCTGTGACTATGTATTTACCCGTAGGCTTCGCTATGCCGTTGACTATGAGCCAAGCGCCTATCTCAGGCCTCTCGATCTCGTTGACAAATTGCTCATTATAGTCAAGAAGCGAGGATGGTGGGATGTTGGTTGTTATCTTGGCGTATGGCTCGCTGCAGAGCCTGTATATATCTTTCGCCTGATAAAAAGTATTCCGAGGCTTTCTATACATGCAGACAGCTAGTGTACCGTTGCATGTATAGAAGCTGAAGCTGCATCTGACAAGGAACTCTGGCTGTCCGTCAAATGCATTGTACTTGTACAGAGTCTTACTTATGTCCATGGCTTATTTTCTCATTCCGGCAGACTTGGCTTGAGATTTTTGTGCATGTTCGGCCTGCTGTGTTTGGCTCCCTTGCGATGCCTTCTGAGAGGAGCTCTTGTCTTGTCCCTGTGATTGGTTCTGTCCCTGATTCTTAGCATGACTCTGGCCACCGTCCATTCCGGCACGGAGCGCTTCCTGGAACCACTTAGGATGGCATGCTACAACCTGACGCTGAGCAGCATCAAACTGTGCGCAGCATTTGAATTCCGTTCCATCCTTGCGGAGTCCGCCGATGACCACGGCCTTGCCTTCGGCGAGAGCATGTGCCTGATCCTTGCTGAACTGCACTCCATAGAGGCTCTTGCCTCGGAGGTTGCCATCCTTATCAAAGAGGAATGATCTTACCTGCTCGACGGGCATGATGACAATCCTGTTGGTCGGCTGATGCACAGATACCAGGCAATCCTGCTTACGTCCGTCAAGCATAAGAGAGATCGGACGTCCACCATTGGCATTGGCAAGTCCTGTACGCTTCTCGCCGTTCGCGTCAGTCCATGAGGTGCGCTCGAAGAGTGCCTCTTTTACCCTCTCGCTGGTGATCGGCTGATTGTACACGGTGATATTGTCCTTCGCGGTTTTGGCCTTCTCCATGGTGTAGACCTTGACTGCCCACTCGCTGCCGTCTCCTTTGGGATAGGCTCTGAGTGAGAATGAACCGGATAGTTCCGCGGTGTTGCCACGCACGAGATCTGTCATCTGGCCGTATGCCAGCTGGTTGGCGATGTGAGGGTTCTGTGTGATCGATTCCTTGGATATGCCGTACTTCTCCTTCAGGCTATCCCAATTGATCTTGTCCAGCCTTTGCTGAACCTCAGTTGATAATTTTATGTCCATATGCTGTGTTTTTACTGGGTAAACCAGTTGTTGATTCGTTGCAAAGCATGGAGTTCAAGTCCTTATGCTTGCCGTACACAGCGGATAAGTCACACACGTTGATTGATGGCACCTCCTTACTGAGATGAGCTATGATAGTATCCCGGCATTTTCTGCCGGCGTCATCATTGTCTAGAAATAAGTTTACTTCCTTATAGTTTTCAAGTACCTTCAGGCAGTGAGCTACGTTGCCCACTCCGTTAAGTATGCATGCAGATTCTGGTAGACTTACTTCTTTTCTGATTGCCAGGAACGAGAGGTAGTCGAAGAATCCCTCGAATACGAAGATTGTGCCCTGTCTGTCCTCAATACCCTTGATGGTGGAGATGAACGAGCCGTTGCTTATCTTCGTTCTTGAGCTTCGCAGGGAATATCCTCCATTATCGTTCATGAATCCTATGGCTGTCACTATCCTGTTTCTATCGGAAGAGAGATAGTAAGTTACCTGTTGGCAGTTATGGTCAAGAATAGCTTTTGATATGCCCCTTGATTCGGCGTACCTGATGAGTGTTCCGTTAGTGAAGATCTGGGAGATGTGAGTGATCACTACAGCTGGCTCACTTTTCTTTCTGTCCGTTTTGACGCGAGGCCTTATCTCCTCTATAGGCGGGTACTGGCCGTTGATGACCGAAAGGATGTCAAGCGATTCTTTTCTTGTACATCCCGCCAGATTGCACACAAGGTCGATTGCTCCTCCTCCTTCACCGGTACCGAAGTCGAACCAGATGTTTGCATCCGGTTTGATATTGAACGAGGGAGTCCTTTCCTCTCTAAAGGGAGAAAAGTACATGTTCTTTCCACGGGGCCTGTTGTCTTTACCGAAATGAGCAAGGATATCCTGCAGTGGTGTATGCAGGAGTCTTTGAAGCTCAATTTCTGTATATTTGCCCATATTCGGTTAAAAAATATCAATCCTTGTGTTAAATGAAAAAATAAATTTCTATATTTGCCGTCACTCTAGAGCAAGGCTAGAAGAAACTTATTTAAGAGCAAAGTTAAAAGAAATCGGACAAAGTGCCAATTTTTTCGGACTTTTTGCTAAAAGAAATGTGTGTATGAATACTGAGAATAAAACTTCAGGAAGAAGAAAGTTCCTGAACGGTGACGGTGGAAAGCGCCTTATGTTCATCGCTGAGTTCATGAACAGAACCGGCAATACGACAACAACCATTGCACATTTGATGGGCTACAAGAGCAGACAGACAGTCTTCCATTGGCTGGATAAGGATGATATGAAGATGTCAAAATGCTATGAGCTCTTTGATGCTTGCGGATATAAGATCACTTTCTCTTTGATCGCTAAGAATGAAGTGAAGATTGACTGCACGGCTGACGTGGTCATGATGACCGAGGACAAGCCTCTGCCTGGAGACAAGAGACTCTCGTTCATGGCTCGAGCTATTGCTAGGTCAGGAATGACTCAAGAAACCGTCGCCAGATCAGTCGGGCTTAGACGCACCGCCATCCAGCACTGGCTCAATGAGGTCGACGATTGCCTGGTTTCACAGGTGTATGATACAGCAGAAGTGCTAGGCATGAAGGTCAAGATTAATATTGAACCCAAATAATAACTATCATTTAAATTTAAAATTATGCAGGAACTTATCGCAAAAATGAACGAGACAATGGCTGCAATTCAGGCTGACCTTGAGAAGGTTGGTAACAAGTCTCACTAAAGCTGATTCTTTCTAAATTTAAGAAACCTGCATAAAGTTTAGTATATCAATAGATTACGGGGAATATTAAGGGGATTTATGACATATTCCTATTTAGAAGGTAAATATTAGGAAGATTTAATCTCAATAAATTAATATTTTCTATTTTTGACGCCCAGGCAGCGGAGCGCGGCTCTTCTTCTGGGCACATCACACTGAAATAACATTTTCTAAATAACACTATAAATTTAAAGACAGTCATGGAAGAACTTATCGCAAAAATGAATGAGACTATGGCCGCAATTCAGGCTGATCTCAACAAAGTTGGAAATAAAGCCGCACAG
>JBGVQP010000057.1:0-53466 GCA_045127685.1 Candidatus Cryptobacteroides sp. | reverse complement strand
ACATTCTTGATCTGCTCCGCCATCAGCAATCCGACAATGATCAAAGCCGGAGCTGTAGCTGCAGATGGTATTGAAAGGAACAGCGGTGAGAAGAACATTGCTATTACGAAGCAGCCTCCTACAACCAGAGCTGTCAAGCCCGAACGTCCTCCTTGGGCTACTCCAGCTGCACTTTCTACATATGTTGTAGTCGTAGAAGTTCCCAAAAAAGCTCCAGCAGTCGTAGCTATGGAGTCTGCCATAAATGCCTGCTTCACTCTGTAGATATTACCGTTTTCATCCATCATCTTTGCTTTTGTACAAACTCCAACAAGAGTTCCCACTGTATCGAACATGTCAATAAAGAAGAATGTGAAGACAACAACCATCATGTCGACCGAGAAGATCTTATCAAACTCGAACTGACAGAAGATCGGAGCTATAGATTCAGGAGCTGACACGATTCCTTTGAACTCAGTCACGCCAAGAGGAATACCGACGACCATAGTGATGATGATTCCCAAGAGAATCGCTCCAGGTACATTGCGTGAATACATGAAGCCTGTAATGACCAGACCGATAAAAGCAAGCAATGCAGATCCTGAGGTGACGTCACCAAGGGCGACGAGGGTTGCTCCATCCGCAACTACTACACCGGCACTCTTAAGACCTATAAAAGCGATGAAGAGTCCGATACCGGCACCAATGGCATTCCTCAGACTCATCGGAATCGCATTCACTATAGCTTCTCGTAAATTCGTAAGTGTCAATACTATAAATATAAGGCCCTCAATAAGTACTGCTGTAAGAGCAAACCGCCATGAATATCCCATACCCATGCACACACTGTAAACGAAGAATGCGTTCAATCCCATTCCAGGTGCCAGACCGAAAGGAAGTTTGCCGACAAGAGCCATTGCAAGACATCCTACTATAGCAGCCAGAGCGGTAGATGTAAATACAGAACCTACAGGCATGCCGTCAAGTTCGCCGAACATCGTAGGATTGACAGCGAGGATATATGACATGGTGAGGAATGTGGTGATACCAGCAACAATCTCTGTGCGGATCGTTGTCTTTGTGGAATCAAATCCGAATAGTTTCTTGAGCATATCGTTTCAATTTAGAAAGTCCATTTTGCACCGACAGCCGGCATTGCGTGGAATCCTTTTGCAACAAAGTTTGCAGAAAGTTCCAACTCTCCACCGACGCTGAGATTAATCTTTTCCCATCCTTTGATTTTATTCAGGTTCACCCAGAACTGAGGTTCGGTGATGAAGATAAATTCCGTTCCCTGCCAAGGACGGTGCTCCCTCCAGAAATCGGCAAATCCGCTGAATGTGCACCAACCTTTCGCAAACTCGATTCCCCACACTCCTGTAATCTGGAAATTATGCATCTGACACTTGCCAAGAGCATCTGTTGTTCCAGGAATCGCCTTGTACATTGCAGAGACCGACCATGTCTTAGTAAAGTCCTTCGAATGACCTGAATATGTCAGTCCTCCCAGGAACGAGTTGTTGAACGATGTTCCGACACTGAGTCCACCATTATACTCAAGATGCACTGAAAGCCAGCTGACCTTGGAATCCTGCCAGAAATTCAGTTCACGGGCAATTTCCCAATATGCTCCACTGGCTTTTGGAGAGTAGTCAAAATCAATAAAGAAGAATGTGCTTCCACCGGCATCAGGACGGAACATTTCAACCGTCGACGTAGCGCAACCTCTTCCGGCATCATAGAATAATTGTATGTTCTGTGCCTGTGCTTTATTTATCCCTGAGATAGAGATGACAGATAAAAGCAACAGGACTGTAATGCATAGCTTTTTCATAAATCCCGATTTAACTGTGTAAATATACGAAACATCTCACAGAAAACAATCTGCACAAAAAAAGCATCTCAGACGAGATGCTTAACTTTTGCCCCTTACGCGTGGCGGAGGTTTACGCCTTGAGGTGTGATGCGATGCTGGCGGGGACTTCGCACTACCCATTACATCGTCCTTCCACGACTTACTGATTTGGGACTCGGAACCGCCTGAGCAATAAGGGTTGTCATCCCTTCTACGAATTCCCCGATGACCCTGCAAAGAAATGCAGTTTTTCTTAATCTGCAAAATTCACACAAAATAGCTGGTACATTATGGGGATTCCATTTTTAAATTCAGCCATTTTGTATATTGTTAGTTTGTATTTTCCGTTTACAGATCCTACGCTGCCGCTCAGGATGACAGGGGCATGCTCAGGATGACACCTAAATCATGCAAATATACCAAATATCCCGGACCTCGGCCAAGAAAAGGAGTCTATTTATGGCCAACGAGCTTATTTTTGACTCCTCGGCCAAGAAAATGGCCATTTTTCTGGCCGCCAGCTGTTCATTTCCGTTCGCATCCACAAAAGCAGCCCTTTTCATGGACGGCAGGCTCATTTTTCCGTTCGCATCCACAAAAACAGCCATTTTCATGGACAGCAAACCTCTTTGTAATGATCCGGCCACGAAAACGGCATGAAATGTGGCCGACTCGGCAAATTCATGGTACCTGGCCACAAAACGGGCTGAGATGTGGACGGAATCAGATTGTCAGCAATGTTCAGTCGAGGATCACAATCCTTCCATCAATCGGAACTACAATCTCACCGCGTATGTTCTGCGACGCAAGATACTTAAGATACTCTCCATAATAATGGCGTACTATCTCCTGAGTATCCCTCCTGGTCAACGCTTTTTCAAAACCATATCGTCCGGTATTGACCAGATAATCCACAGTTGCAATCGTATATACCTTGTTGTCATCAATAGGCTCTCCGTGTACTGTCACCGACACGACCTCACGATTTCTGATCTTAAGACGCACCGCTGAATTTATCGGCAGGCCTCCGTCACTGGCCACATGGGCAAAGAATGTCCTCAGATCACTGCCCTTCATCGTCAATATAGACAGCACATTGTCAAACGGAAAGACCTCATACACATCACCCAAAGTAATGTTTCCGGCCGGAAGGTTACTTCTGATACCTCCCCAGTTATAAATGCTGACATCTGCGTCAATATCATAATACTCCTTCGCCATCCACACTATAGCATCAGCCGCAATGTTGCTCAGTTCGCTCTCCGGACTATTCTTCCACAAAGTATACGGACTATATCCCAGTACCTCGCTCATCTGTCCTGACAACTGATCCGTATAGGTATCGATCATAGATGAAAACTGCGGGTCTATCCTATCGTCCAAACGTTTATCGACCGGAATCAGGCGATATGTAAAAGACGGGATGCCATCACTACCAAAACGCACCTTGGCGTACCCCAGATTAAGACCCTTGCTGCCAGTCTGTCCAATAGGTACACTCCTGCCTGCAAGATTAGTCACATAGCAAGGGGAAAACAATGTGGTATGGGAATGACCTCCTATAACCATATCGATCTCTGAAGTATTCATTACCAATCCCTTATCATAATACGGACGAGTACCGTCATTAAAGCCCAGATGGGACAGCGCAATGACCATCTCCGCTCCGGCCGAGCGCAGTTTCCTCGCCTCGGAATCAGCCACATTTACCGCATTCTGCCACAAGACACCTTCACACGCCATCGGATCCACAAGACCATCCAACATAACATTCATACCAATGAAACCGACCTTTCTTCCACCCGCCTCGACAATGGCAGAAGGCAGGACCCGTGAAGCCATTAGAGTATTTGAAAAATCATAGTTGGTCGCGACCGTAGTCACAGAATTCCATGAAAGCATATTACCCAGTCCTGGCATCTTCTTGTCGAACTCATGGTTGCCGATGGTACGGACGTCATAGCCCAGAGCGTCCATTATCTTCATCTCGACAATACCGTCAAGCAGGCTGAAATAATATGTTCCCTGCACGAAATCACCGGCATCCGCAAGCAGCACCACCGGTTCTGCATTCCTCACACTATCAACCAAAGCCTTCAGTCTCTTGACGCCTCCACGATAACTGTCATAAGGCTCAATCTGACTATGGAAATCATTGGTAAACAATATCACGAACTCATCAGCCTTGGCTGTCGGCTTATCATCGCCTTCGTCATCCATATCCTCATCACCGCCACCTACTTCATCTTTTCCCGATCCGGTGTCCGGCGTATCCTGCTGTCCAAAGTCAGGTTTCAGTCCAAGTTCATCACATGAAAGCCATAACAGGGATGACAAAACAAGGACAAATACCGATAAAAAAGTTTTCAAACGAATCATATCTGTATACTAATTATTGTTCCCCATCAGGAAGACTTTCATAAAATCGTTCAAATCGCCGTCCAGGACGCCCTGAGTATCCGATGTTTCATGTCCGGTACGCAAGTCCTTGACCATCTTGTATGGATGCAGGACATAACTGCGGATCTGCGAGCCCCACTCGATCTTCTTCTTCTGACCTTCGAGTTCGGCCTGCTTCTCCTGACGCTTCTTGAGTTCTATATCATAAAGGCGCGATTTAAGGATACGCAAGGCATTCTGACGATTATCCAGCTGGGAGCGTGTCTCTGTATTCTCCACAACGATTCCCGAAGGAATATGCCTTACGCGCACACCAGTCTCCACCTTGTTGACATTCTGCCCACCGGCACCGCTTGAACGGTATGTATCCCACTCCAGGTCTCCAGGATTGATTTCAATTTCTATGGTGTCATCGACCAAAGGATATACGAATACAGACGAGAATGTTGTCTGACGCTTACCCTGCGCATTGAAAGGAGAAATACGCACGAGACGATGCACACCGCTTTCCGCTTTAAGATATCCGAAAGCATAATCCCCTTCCACCTGCATCGTGACAGACTTGATGCCGGCATCCTCGCCTTCAAGTTCATCGGTAATCGTCACCTTGTAGCCGTTCCGCTCAGCCCATCGTACATACATACGCATAAGCATCGCAGACCAGTCGTTGGCCTCAGTTCCACCCGCTCCCGAATTGATGGTAAGCACAGCACCGAGATTATCGCCTTCTTCACCGAGCATATTCCGGAGTTCCAATGCCTCGAGTTCTGCCAATGCCGACTCATACGCCTGGGTCAGTTCCTCCACCTCGGCAGTCTGCTCATCATCCGCACCGTCAAGACTTTCCTTGGCGAATTCATACAGAACATTCAGATCCTCCACAGCAGATGCTACCTTATCATATCCTGTCACCCAGAACTTCACCCCTGATAGTTCCTTCAGAAACTTCTCCGCCTCCTTCGGATCGTCCCAAAAATCCGGCGCGAGCGTCCTCTGAGTCTTTGACTCCACCTCAGAACGCTTTGCTTCAATATTGATACAGCGTCCCAGTGTTGCGGCACGCTGCTGTAATTCCTTTATCTGTTCTGTACTTATCATAACTCCTTATAAAATCGTACAAAGATAATATATTTTTAGATGTCTCGACTCGCTTCGCTCACTCGACATGACGAAAGGGACCGCCTTGCTCACTCAAGGCAACGAAAGGGAACTTTGAACTCCGACACCAAATGCATATATTTGCACAAAACATATAAAACCACAGACATGATAACATCACTGATTGCAGCCGCCATACTCATGGCAACACCTCAACAGGACGAGGCACTGGCACCTCAGCTCCGCGAAGACAACATCCCGGAAATAATCGAGGCTCTTACGCCTGAAGAAAAATGCACCCTCATAATCGGAGGAACTGCCAAGAACTTCAACGGAATCGGTTTCATAAACAAAGGTGTACCGGGAGCGGCCGGCGTCATCAATGGAATCCCACGTCTGGGCATCCCTACGGTAGTCCTTGCTGACGGCCCTGCCGGACTTCGCATCTCCCCTACCCGCGAGGGACAGGAGCGCACATTCTACTGCACCGGATATCCTATCGGATCGATGCTTTCATCAACATGGAATCTTGAACTCGTAGAGGAAACAGGTAAGAGCATAGGTAACGAAGTACTGGAATACGGAGTAGATGTGCTTCTGGCACCGGGAGCTAACATACACAGAAACCCTCTGTGCGGACGCAACTTCGAGTACTACTCGGAAGACCCATATCTTACCGGCAAGGTAGCCGCTGCCATGATCAACGGTGTCGAGTCAAACGGAGTAGGAACATCACTCAAACATTTTGCTGTCAACAATCAGGAATATAACCGTCTGGCCAACAACTCGATTCTTTCAGAAAGAGCTTTCCGCGAAATCTATCTCCGTAACTTTGAGATAGCTGTAAAGGAGTCGCAGCCATGGACTATCATGACCTCATACAATTTCATCAACGGAACACATGCGGCGGAAAACACAAGATTGCTGACAGACATCCTGCGTGGGGAATGGGGATTTGAAGGTGTTGTGATGACAGACTGGGGCGGAGGTTATGACAGCGCCCAGATCGTACGTGCCGGAAACGAGATGATCCAGCCGGGCAGCGATGCGAGATACCTTGAGGTTTTAGGTGCCATCAAGGACGGTTCCCTCAAGATGGAAGATGTAGACCGTGCGATAGAAAGAATACTTCGACTCGTAGTGAAGAGCCCTAAATTCAAGGGATATAAATTTTCAGAAACTCCAGACCTGAAGGCTCATGCACTTGTGTGCAAGAAGGTTGCAGACGAGGGTGTAGTGCTCCTGAAAAACAGTAAGAACACGCTTCCTATATCAACCGACAACGAAATTGCCCTGTTCGGAGTGACCTCATACGACTTCATCCCTGGCGGAACAGGTTCTGGAAACGTAAACAGGCCTTATGTGGTCGACCTGCAGGAAGGACTCGCAAATGCCGGATTCAAGTTGGAGAAGGAAGTGGACACCTTCTATAAGGAATATATGGCAGACGAAGCCATCAGGCGCAAGAGAATCGACGGCAACAGCAAATGGTTCATCGACAGAGAGAGAGCCATTGAAGTCATCCCGGAGGAGCTGATTGGAAAATCCGCCATGACTGCAGATGCAGCAATCATTACCATCGGCCGCGTATTCGGCGAAGGCAAGGACAGAGATTATTTCTACAGTTACCTTCTCTCTGATCGTGAACAGGAACTTGTTGAGCATGTATCTGAGGCATTCCACAAGCAAGGCAAGAAAGTAATCATGATCCTCAACAGCGGAGGATATGTAGAAATGGGCTCATGGCAGGATAAGGTTGATGCAGTAGTCATGGGATGGATGCCGGGACAGGAAGGTGGAAACACTATCGCCTCGATATTGAGCGGCGAAGTCAATCCGAGCGGACACCTTCCTTCAACCATATCCAAGGAGTACAGTGTGGAGCCAACTGCAGAAAACTTCCCTCAGGCCTTTGCTGACAAGCCGTTCAATTACTCATTCTACCGTCAGATACAGACAAAGAAACTTCCTCTGCACACAGTAAAGAACATAGACTACACCGAATACGAGGAAGGCATTTACGTCGGCTACCGCTATTTCAACACATTCGCGCCAAAAGCAGTCGCCTATCCTTTCGGATTCGGACTCAGTTATACCACATTCGACTTCAAGGACATGGAAATCACCCCGGCTGAAGGAGGCTGGAATGTCTGTGTAACAGTAGCCAACACAGGAAAAGTTGCAGGTAAAGACGTCGTACAGATATATGTAAAGGCTCCGAAGGGCGAACTTGACAAGCCGGAAAGGGAGCTCAAGGGCTTCGCAAAGACCCCCGAACTTGCACCTGGCGAAAGCTGCACCGTCAGCATCCATGTAACCAAGGAAAGCCTCACATCATACGACGAAAGCAAATCCGCATGGGTCATCGACAGCGGCAAATACACATTCGTAGCAGCACAGGATGCCATGGACAACTCGCTCAAGAAGACCGTGAAGGTGGTATAACAAGAAAGACCTGCGAAACGCAGGTCTTTCTTGTTATACCAAATCTATCCCGACCTGGTGGCATACCGCCTTCATCTGATCCGGCCAGATGCTTGACTGGATCTCGCCGATGTGGGCTTTGCGAAGAAGGAACATACACAGTCGGGACTGACCGATACCGCCGCCGATAGTGTAAGGAAGCTGTCCATCCAGAAGCATCCTGTGATACATCAACTCGGATTTCCACTCCTCCGCACGTATCTTGAGCTGTCTGCGCAATGCCGCCTCATCAACCCTGATACCCATACTCGACACCTCAAAGGCACTGTTCAAGATTGGATTCCAAAGCAACAGGTCACCGTTAAGACCGTCAAACCCATCCTCATTACGAGTTGTCCAGTCGTCATAGTCGGCAGCTCGTCCGTCATGGACGGTTCCATCCGAAAGTTCGCCACCTATACCGATGATGAAAACCGCCTTATGTTTCTTCACAATGGCGTTCTCCCTTTCCTTCGGAGTGAGATTAGGATACTGAAGCAGGAGTTGCTCAGAATGTATGAAGAATATATCCTCAGGCAGCATCGGCTCGATCTGCGGAAACTCCACATAAAGCTTGTTCTCCGTCACCTTGATAGCCTCATAAATCCTGCGTACAATCTTTTTCAGATATGCCAGAGAGCGTTCCTCCTTTGTGATCACCTTCTCCCAGTCCCACTGATCGACATATATCGAGTGGATGTTGTCCAGTTCCTCATCAGGTCGGAGGGCATTCATATCCGTATATATTCCCCTGCCGGGCAGCACACCCATCTGCGCCAACTTGATCCTTTTCCACTTGGCAAGCGAATGCACAACCTCAGCCCTCTGCTCATCCATATCCTTGATAGGAAACGCCACAGGCCTCTCGACACCGTTCAGGTCATCGTTCAGACCGGTTCCGCTGAGGACGACCATAGGAGCCGTAACGCGCAGAAGCGCCAGCTGAGCGGACAAATTGTCCTGGAACATATCCTTCACGGCCTTGATGGCCTTTTCTGTATTTTCTACACTACCGAGAATGTTCCGGTAGCCTTCGGGGAGATATAGGGACATATAAAGTTCGTTTAATTATCGCTGTGCGCCGTACTTAGCATATTGCGACTTATGCTTAAAAATACATTTATCAAAGTCTATTGATTCGAAAGGACTATTCGGCTCTCTTGGTGGGTTGTTGGGAGAGGGTTTCCAGGCAGATGTACTATTAGTAATATTCCAGTTTTTTTTCGTTTTACCGTCATCTCCTGTTATATCGGCAAGTCCATAGAACTTATTATCACCCGCAGCATAGACTACTTCATCCGTTTGTTGATAAACATAAAGCCACAAGAGATATCCGGAATATCCGTTATATGTATCGGATGTCGCACATATATTCTTTTGTATCGCAAGATTTTTAACTCTATAGAACTTCACAAATCCATGCGGAGTAGGTACATTATACATTGTATTATTACAAAACGATATTTTCGTATTCCACGTATTCACCTTTGAATATCTTGGTATTGCCGTCTCTGATCCTTCAACATCAATTACACGACATGTCAACTCAATAGTTCCTGTTTCAGGATATCGGTGGAAAACAATATTGTTATTGAACGTCACTTCTTCAATTCTATTCAGACAATGGCATTTACTAAAATCTAGTATCCTCGTAATAATCTCAGTCAGGCTCTTATCAACCTCAAAATCCGAATTTACAATTCTGACTTGCTTAAGCGCATATGAACTATTGTCCTGACGCAAGAAGTGGGACCACATATTTGAAATCTTGCACTTATCCATATGGAATGCCTCAACATCTCCTGCCTCAGTCGTATCATTAGAAAGTGTATTTCCCATAACGATAAAATAAGCAACCCTGCTATTATCTGAAGTATATTTCACAGTTTCCAGATTCATATCCAAATCACACATCACAAACTTGCCTCCCCTCAGCTCAAGATACGCTTTTGGAGTTAAGATATTATCCTGGTCCTGGTATCTACCGACAAGCGCAACAAGGTCTCCTGCAACAACAGTATGAGTTTCGAGCTTACACTCGCCAAGGGATGAATCAAGAAAGAAGACTCCGGACTGTCTACCTTTAATTTGAGCGCTGATTCCCACCGAACCTCCCTCTGGAGCCTTCACCAAAGTCGGAAGACCATTTTTGGCAAGATTATAAGTCTCATCTGCTATCGTTAGGTCATATCCATGCAGATAAGCAATATAACGGTCAGACGGCGTATCTGCATTCATCTGAGTGGCACTGAGTTGATCTATATTCAGCACCATATTCGGAGTTATCGTGATCGGCGCATCATTCTCATTGACGAAGTTGGCATCACTGGAAATGTAACGACGATTACCATTCTTATATAAAATGGAGATTGTCACTCCATCACTGAATGAGGCTTGCTCTCTAACAGCAAACAAATAGTCCTTGCCATTTTCAAATGAACCGGACAGAATGACTGAACTATACGCCTGACCATTGCTATCAATAACATCTGACGGTATACCGCTCTTCTGGTCAAAGGTTATTTTGACTGAACCGGCCAACTGCTCTCCACTGTTTCCTGAAAGAGTCATAGACTCTATGTTACCGGCATCAGTGTCAACGAGTTTAAAACGGATATAACTCAACACTGTTGTAAACTTAAGCAATCCGTCGGCGTCCGACTTTGCCGCTGCTATGAAAGCGTTCTGAGGAACATTTCCTGCCGATGCAATCTGAACCTGCGGCACATTGGCATAGATAGTTCCGCCAGCGAATGTCGCACCTTCCTGATAAGGATACAGGGCATAGAACGGACCTTCTTCATTGGATACTTTACCATAGAAATCCACAGCAGGACCAGAAGCTGCAGACACGAAAGGGGCAAGATTGTCGGATGTTCCGTCAAAGATCTTGATCTTGTCGTCAACCTGCCAGTTCAGCGTAACTCTGTCAGAAAGGAGAACTTTTGAAATTTCCTGAGTCTCCGCCCTGAATACCATAGGGATATGACCGGCAACATTATCATTGCTGTTTTCCTGTTGCGGCTCTTTTGCACAACCGGCTGCAAGAAGCAGCAGAAATACCAATATGTGTCGAGTCTTCATGTGGTTAAGTATTTGAAATTCCTACAAATATAATAAAGTTTCTTCACTTTGTCCAGAATCCGGAAATAAAAGATTCAGAATGACGGGAGATTGTGTATCTTTGCAGGGTATGATAGGTATTTTTGACTCAGGCGTCGGCGGATTGTCCGTTTTCAGGGAGATAAACAAACTGCTCCCTGAGGAGAAGTACGCCTACTTCTCCGACAACGCCCATTGTCCATATGGGGAGAAATCCAAGGAGTACATCACCGACAGAGCACGTCATATCACTGAATTTCTAATAGGTCAAGGAGCTGACATCATTGTAGTTGCATGCAACACTGCAACGGCAGCTGCGATAGCGACACTACGAAATGAATATCCCATCAGTTTCATCGGAATGGAACCTGCAGTCAAGCCTGCTGCGGCCCTCACAAAGACGGGTATCGTCGGAGTCCTCGCCACATCAGGCACCCTCAAGGCTGACAAATACCGCGACACAAAAGGCAGACACGCCGAAGACATCACCGTCGTCGAGCACATCGGCCAGGGATTTGTGGAACTCGTGGAAAGCGGCATGACGACTGGTCCCCAGGCAGAAGCAATCGTTATGGAAAGCCTTGAGCCTCTGCTGGACGCCGGAGCAGACACCATCGTCCTCGGCTGCACCCACTACCCATTCCTGTCTGAAACCATCTCAAAAGTCGCAGCCCAACTGACTCCTGGCCGCAGCATCACGATAATCGACCCCGCCCCTGCCGTAGCACGCCACCTTCTTGATATCATGACAGAGCAGAATATAATAAAGCGCGAAGGGTTTTCGCTTTCCCTCCACGCTTCTGGTGATGATTCTCTGCTTGTAAGAATGGCCGAAAACTGCCGGATGGGGCTCACAGCCTTATAATATCAAACGCTGCTTCAGCATACTTGCCCATAACCATTCCTACTGGCGCACCAATATACGTCGGATCGCAAACCACATAGCGTCTGCCGCCCATTGTAAAGTAATCTCCCTGTACCTGATCGTCAAATGCCACAGCCACCGACACATGATCCTTATAATCCATCAGAACCACATCCAAGCCGACAAGTTTCCTGACCAGGGTTGAAAGCAACAGGCTCCGGTCCTCGCAATCATTGTACGGATAGACATAGTTTTCTTCAAGAAAGAACGGTTTCTCATAACCGAACTGCTCTTGGTCAGACGCATACGTGAACCCCTCATGCATATACTTCAACAGCGCCGAAACCTTTTCATAATCCCCTTTCCCGGACAGACTCGTCCGGAAGGCTTTTAACAAGGCTGCCGAAAACTCCGGGTCTGCCGCTGACCTGGCATATACATAGAGATCAGATTGAGGAAAATCATTATAGCATCTGCAGACATTTTCATTTATCCTGATACTGCATTGATTGCCGAATATAGTTGACTGACGGTTCGACGAGCCTTCTGTTGAAAAAGTCAGCGGCTTGGATATCACCAGACTCACCGGGCGCAGACCTTCGCTCATATCCACATCATAGGAATACAGCTTGTCCACCTTCCTGATGGTCGGCTCCAGATAATATCTTCTGCCGGCAATATCAACAAACATCCTTGAATACGCCTTTTCTTCAATTGCAACCATAGCGGTCAACCGTCCATCCGCACTTGCCAGCTTGACATCCATCCCCATGCGATTGAGCAGATATGTCTTGAATACACTCGCTTCAGCCCCGTGCGCAGGTGTGAAAACCGAGTTGACCAATCCATCAACCAGAAGACACCTTGTCCATCCTGTCAAGGACAAACTGGCCTCATAGGCCGATATCTGAGACAATGTGCGCTCAAGTGGAAACTTCTCAAGAGCACTCCAATAATTCTTTACACCCTTTATAGTAGTCTCATTTAAGCGCAAGGAGGTGAATCCTTCCGGAAGATCCACCTCTATCGCATTGCCGTAAAAAACAAATCTGTATGTCCTGCCTTTGAGCGGACGATCAGCAGCACCTGGTTTCGGGCCTTGGGCAGAAACGTCATTTCTCTTAACCTGACTGTCTTGATAGCGGGCACCAGGAACATACTCTATGCTGTGATGAGACTGTCGTATAAGTTTCGGTTGCGGAAGTTCCCTGCCCGACGGAAGGGAATCAACCGGTGCATAAACTGCTTCCACCGGACCCGGTCTTCTCGGAGCATCTAAAGCATCCATCGCTTCGAACGCCTTCCATGCCTTCTCCATCAGATCTGAAAAAGACCTGTCAGCATCCTGACGGAAATCGGAAAACGTCTTTTCAGACTGCGCTGCAAATTCCGCAAATGGGTCCTCATAATTCTGAGCGGCAGCCGTAAAAACGACTACCGCCAGAATCACACTTGTGAAAAGCCTCTTCATTCAAACTATTTTACTTCCTCGTCCCACTCGGTCTTTACGTACTGCTCACGAAGTCTGTCATATCCGAAGAGCGAGTCAAACTCTGCCGCATTGATCTTCATATCCTCCTTGAGAGTCTGTGCAGCAGCCTGGTTGGCAGCCCTGAGTGCGGCTTCCTGACTGTAGAGAACAGTTACCCTTACTTCATATACATCCTTATTCACGCGATATATGCAAGTGGAAGTGAGCACTCTGCCGAGTTTCTCATTTACAATCAACTTTACCTTTTCCACCGACTGGTTTACAGAAGCTGCCTGTGACGGAGAAATCTCCTTGTTAGCGACTGCCAGAGTAGCCATAGACTGAACGAGGGTCGCCATATCTGATGCTATACCGAGTTTTGCCATATTCTCCGCCATTCTGAGTGTCGCGTTATAATTCTGACCTACAGTCTGGATAGTCTTGGTGATATACTTCTCGTATCCTGCGTCATCCGTCTGCCACTGGCGCTCCCATGTCCTTTCAAGTTGCTTCTCGATAGGAAGATCCATTGTAAGCCATCCTTCCTTCTTATATTTCCTGGCTACCTTCCTGACATCCTTGTTCGCCTTCTTATAGAGGTCCTTCTTCGATGCCTTGATATCTTTTGCCACTTCTCTCTTTTCCTTCTTTGTAAGAGTGGTCTGAGCGTCAGCCGGTACTGCGAGTGCTGCCGCAAATGCGAGCATGGCAACTGCCATGAATGTCTTGATCGTCTTCATCATAGTGAAATTTAAATATTAGTATCTGTTATCAATTTTCATCTTTTATTATATAGGGCCAAGGCCTTGCATTTCTATCAATTCAGGGAAATCATTCCTTTTGACAGCGGACAGAACATCCGCAGGAACGCATCTGGGCATATGCCGGATAAAGTTGGCTGAGATTGTTGAAGAAAAACGCCAATGATTTAGGACTATGAGGCGTTACAGACCAATAATATCCTTCATAACCCACATTCGTCAAAGTTCCGCCCGTATAGGAAAGAGACCCTGCCGCCGGATACCAGATCTGGTGTGCGCCACCAAACTTTCCATAGAAATCAGCTCCACGATTCTTCCTGTCATATATATCCGTGCAATCTGCATTCGGGCCGAGTGCCTTTATCCAAACATCCCCATCCGGAACACGCCATCCCGGAGGGCATGGATCATATATGGTCTTATCTGAATGCCAGCGTGTACTGTCTGCATCATTGTGCCACTCCGCCTTTCTGGTAGTATGGACAATAAATGTAGCAGGTCGTGCGATTGTATATTCAATAGTACCGGAAACATCTCCGGAAGACACGGCAGAAGGCCATGGGATCGTACATTTTGCCAGCGAATAACTTGAAACTGATGAAGATCCAGGGAACGGATCCTTTCTTCCCCACTGGTAGAAAAGTCCCAAGGAAGCGGGATCGCCAGGCTCGGCGGAAGTGGCTCCGAGATTACGGTCCATCATGACTGCCGCGCCATTGAAATATGGCTGCTCGACAGGCTGGTCCGTCAACCAGATATGCCATGACCACAGGATCTTTCCAGATGCATCTCTTGCCGCTATCAAAGCATTACCTTCCCTATATCTTTCAGATGTGACGAACGATATCATTCCGTCCTCATAGTACACCTTGCTGATCAATTCACCTTTTAATGGGGCCTGAGATGATCCGAATGTTTCCCAAAGGACATCTACTGCCGCCACCTTGCCGACAGACTCGCTGCTGTTACCCTTTACTGCAGGGAAGGTATAGAATGCTTTTCTGGACACCACATAACAGTTTGAAGTACCGCGGACAGCCAGATTTACCGACCTTACCACATCATGCACCACAAGTTTCAGCATGAGCTGTTTGTCTTTGAGAGCCGGCTCGTAATAATCAAGCGGAAGCAGAATCTTCTTGGGTCCCGGCTGCAGGATATTGCCGACATTTCCTTTGACTCCGTCGCCCAAGGATTTCCAGCTGCTTCCTATATCCGTACTTACATACAGTCCTACTGCACATGCCTTTACATTTTCTCCAAAGAGGATATCATAATCCACAACCACATTATCTGTATCCCGGCTGACAATCAGATTTCCTACCACGACCTCCCCCGACTTTGGTGACCTTAAAGCCACAATCTGCGCAGTTGCATTCTCCATACAACACATGCCAAAGACTAGAGCGAGTAATATATATCCGAATCTTTTCATATACCAAAGTTTCGACTTACTTGATTTTCAGCATGACAAGACCTCCGTCTCCATAAAACTGCGGGGTCTGACTTCCCTGACTTTCCTTATCTACACTCGAGGTGACAAACTCCGAAAGTTCTCCGATGGTGACCTGTCCGTCTTCATTCTTATCAGCATCCCCCTGGAGTCCGACCGCGATGTAATATGTGAACAGGCCCGACTGAGACAGGTCGTTGCCGAGAGATGTCTGATCTCCTCGCGATGATGTAAATATTCGGAAACCGGCATCTGCAAGCCATGGCTGAGCCAATTGAGCTTCATCTACTATCACCAGCTTCTGTCCGGCTACATTCTGAGACCTGAACCGCTGGCTTGAACGCGATCCGCCGCTGAAACAGGCATCAAGAATCACCGTCACTGATTTTGCTTCCAATGCAGCCAGATCCCTGTAAAGTTTGTTCAAACTGAATCCGTAATCCTTTATCCATGACTTTTCCACATCATAGGGTACCAGAAGCACATCATTGCCGCCATCCTTCTCCTCAACGGGAACGCCATGACCGGAATAATATACAAACACATCAGTCGAATCAGGATCCACTATATTTGCCAGACGTCCTTTTTCCGGATCAAAAAGCGTGGTGAGATTCATACGGGTAACATCTCCGTCAGTCAGAACCCTGACATCACCTACGCCCATTGTCTTGCTGAAATACCCTCCCATAATCTTCGCATCCTTGCGTGCATACGGAGCATCCGGAATTGTAGGATCCGAATATGTCTCCACTCCAAGAACAATGGCCACAGCATTTGGAAACAAAGACTTGCCTTCCGGTATAGAGGTAATATCCCTTACCTTCTTCTGACCTGAATTTATATTACCGTTAAGAGAAACGACATTTACCTTACCTATCGATGCAAGCATCCTGTCAAGATCGGCATCCACAGTCACCACTTCCGGTTCTACGGGAACTGCATCGAATGGGACCGGGATATTGGTCGAAGACAGATTTCCGGCACCTGTCGGTTCATCGAGCTCAATATACACCGGCAGATAACCGCCGTTGTCAGTGTATCTGTTATTGACTCCGAGTCTGAATGACAGGTTGCGGACTGCACCGCCTTCCATATCGCCGAGTCTCCCGGCCAGACTTGAAGCCGGACCTGAATCAACATACAGAATAACATTTTCATCCTGCGATACTATATGATATCTGACATCTCGAGCAAGTCCTGCTCCTGCATTCTGAACCATGACACTCACACTTACAAGATCGCCAGCCTGAACTTTTCCATCTGGAACACCACCACGCGCTACTAATCCTTCACCGTATTCAGAGATTTCAGTGACACCGTTCATTATGAGCTTAGGCTTGATATACTCCAGAGTAGGAAAACTGAGCACCGCCTCAATATCATATCCAAGCGGCTCACTTACCTTGATATTGAAAATCCTGTCCTTTGCAGTCTCGATGTCAGCTTTGGCTCTTATCGGGAAGTCCACTATCGTCTTGCGTCCTCCCGGTACGGAGGTCACGACCTGACCGCTATCCATTTCAATACCTCGGTATTGTTCAGCTGGCTGGACCATCGCCTTTACATTTGAGGCGTCTGCTCCATCATTGCTGATTGTCAATCTTATTGCTGCGTTGTCAAACGCTTTCAATACTCCTGTACCGTCAGAAGTGATGAACTCAACCGAAACACTCAGAGCCGGCGGAACAAAAACACCATCCTTCTTTTTTGCAGTCTTGTTCTGGGTCAGACCGTTCAATGTGAAGACATCAGAGACAACTGACTGTGCGGAAACCGTTCCGCACAGCGCTACTCCGACCACTACAGACATTATAAATCCAAACAGTTTCTTCATTGCTATTTTCTAATTTCAATTCCGAATCCCCTTACATTCATGTCCTTATCCATACGGCGCATCTTTGACAGCCATTCGTGGAACTCCTTGATACCAAGTTGACGTGGAGTCCCAGCACTGTCATGATCCACAGCCTTGACATATTTATTCGGAGAAAATATGACATACAGGCGGTCATATTCAACCTCGTCAGTACACCCAAGCCTCATCTTCTGCACCTTGGACGGATCTATATTTCCTGAATGTCTTCTGGAAAAAAGGACATACCTTGTATCGGCATCGACCTTCATACTGTCCACCGGGAGACCCTTGTACGGGAACAGGCATTGAACCGTCCGGCCATCCGTCAGATAGACAGTAAGGTAGCCGCTGACTGGTGTCTGGAAAGACAGATACAGATAGTCACCATGCCTGAAGGATGTGTCTTCACACCGGTCCGTGTCACCATTTCTGAGGACCTTGCAGCGAAGATCTATCGGGGTGGAAGATATCTCGCGTATCTTTCCGGAAACCGTAACCTCTAGAACAAAGGAATCATTCCTCACGGATTTTCTTATTATCGGTTCAGCGGTCGTCTCTATCCATTCGCCCTTGACTTCTGTCTCTGCATACGTATGACCTGTTGTGTTTCCATCTTTCATCAGGATCAGATCATCAATCCCGACAAGCGTACCGAAATGTTCTGCAATCATTTCTGTCTGCGCCTGCATTACGGCATTGATCTCCGCTTGCCTGATGGTTTCGGACGGAGAAATGACATATATGGTCGTATGGGTATCCTTGACCGTCTTCTGAGCCCAAAGAGACGCAGAAGACAATATCAGAAGGATGAACACAAACGTTTTCCTTATCAGACTATTCTTTTTCATGAGGAATCTCCAGTTTCAAAGTATCTCTTGGCTGATCTACCGACACGGAATCAATAGTTGCCGTCGCTTTCTGCATTATGGAAACCGGCAATGATTTCATTCCCGGCTCATCCGCCGTCAAGAAAAGCCCGAGTATAATGGCGGCAGAAGCTGCAACCGCAATACTTCCACCCAATATCCATTTAAGTCTGACCACCTTGGCTTTTTCCTGGTTGGCAATATGCTTCGACACAAAATCCGCCGCACTCTTGCGGTCGATCTGTCCGAATGGCGGTACGCCGGCCAATTTTGAAGCATGAACCATCTGCAGCAATTCTGCTGTCGCATCTTCATTTTCTGAAAGATAAGCTTCAACGAGGTCCGCCTCTTCCTTTGTAGCAGTCCCATCAATGAATTTCATCAGCAAGTCATCATTCATAACAATGTGTTTTTCAGTTTTCTCACTATCCTGCTCTTCACAGTGTACACATAAGCGACACTCAATCCGTACATCGGGGCCACCTTCTGAGGATCTGCATCTTCGATAAAAATCAATCGGGCAATTTCACGGTCCCTTTCATTTGATATCGAATCTACCGCAGCCCTAAGGTCCATCATCATCCCTGCATCATGACTGTGGACCCAGTCGCCGACAAATGTTTCCCACTTATCATTTATAGAGATCAGACCGCCTGAATCTATCTTTGAATGCTTGTAATTCCTGAAAAATCTGAATGATGACACGGACATCCATGTAGCCAGGGAAGCCTTGCTCGAGTCATAGGTCCTGAGTCTTCTCCAGTCATTCTCACAGAGATACAGAAAGAACTCATCAACAAAATCACGAATCTCTCCCCTGATTCCGCCCTGTTGATACAGTTTGCCTATATGATACTGAAAGACAGGCAGATATCTATCATAGAACACATAGACCACTGCTTCTTGATTGTTGGAGAGGACCTCAGCAACTATCTCGTCATCAGACATATCTTCCAATTTGCGCATACCTTATAATGCTTGTTTACGCAAATATAGATAAAAATGCGAAATAGTAGCGGAGAGGGGTCAATCAAGTCAATAGATATGATACTTCTGCGATAAAGCGCGGAAAGAAGCTTCATCCTTACGCCAGTATTCCTTGATATCGTCAAGCCTGTAACTTCGGATGAATGTCTTTCGGATATGATCTGTGCCGCAGACCTTGTCGAACAAGCCGAAACCGTTTATGACTGAGAAGGCCTTCTTGTCAGGATATAACTCAGCGACTGCCTGCATCACAGCAAATTGCACTTCTGTTATACGAGCCTTCTGATAGTCAGTAAAGAAGAATTGCAAGCCCTTCACCAACTGGCCTTTGAGCATTCCGGAAAACGGCTTGTACCATATTGTACGGAAATCAACGCCTGGCAGATTGTAAGACTCAAGTCTGGTCTTAAGTTTCTGCGGATCAAGCCAGGTAGCTCCGAACACCTGGAACGGAAGAGTGTATCCGATGCCGATATTCATGAAGCCGTAAAGTTCTCCACAGATGCCTGACGCAGCATAATACATCGGCGAGTCCTTGAACGGGATATTCGGTGATGGGAGCACCCATGGAAGCCCGGTATCCTCATACAGCATATTCCGGGTCCATCCCTGCATAGGTATGACCGTCAGTCTGCATTTGACCGGCTCCTGATCGCCTTTCTGACCACGATTCAGGCCTTCTTCATTTATCAGAGTCGCCAACTCACCCACCGTGAGTCCATAGACATACGGTATCTTATACTGACTGACAAAAGAGTTGAACGGCTGCTCTACATAGCAGCCTTCTATCTTGTTGCCACCGAGAGGATTCGGTCTGTCCAGCACCATGACTTCGATGCCAAGAGGAGCGCATGCCTCCATGACCAGACCAAGAGTGCTGATGAATGTATATGAACGGACTCCCACATCCTGAATATCATAGACCATCACATCAATGCCCTGGAGCATCTCCGGGGTTGGTTTGCGGGTTTTTCCATATAACGAATATACCGGCAGTCCTGTCGATGGGTCTGTACTGTCATTGACCTTGTCACCTGCATACATGTCGCCACGGACACCATGCTCGGGACCATACAGGGCCACCAGATTTACCTCGGTGGCCTGAAACAGAATATCAATTGTGGAATTGAGTCTGCTGTCAACTCCGCTCGGATTGGTCACCAGGCCTACACGCCTGCCGCGAAGCGCATCAAAATTCCGGTCACGCAGTACTTCTATTCCGGGTTTTACGACATTTACAGGCTGTGGTGTCTCATGCCTGCGGCGCGCCGACATCGGAATGACAACGGCCAATATGAATAATATTGATAATAGTCTTTTCTGCATTCAGTTTAAATTTTATAGGTAAGAGATTACCACGTCGTCACTTCGTTCCTCCTCGTAATGACGTTTCTTTGTCACATAATGACGCTTCACCGTCACTTTGCTCATCCTCGTAATGACGTTTCCTTGTCACATAATGACGTTTCACCGTCACTTTGCTCATCCTCGTAATGACGTTTCCTTGTCACGTAATGACGTTTCACCGTCACTTTGCTCATCCTCGTAATGACGTTTCTTTGTCACATAATGACGTTTCACCGTCACTTCGTCACGAGGCCTGGATAGCAGTGGTGACCCACACGTCATTCTGAGGAGCGCAGCGACGTGAGAATCTACAAATTTACAATTTTTCCGGCAAAGAGGATATTCCTGTTCTGGGCATCTGCAATGACAAAGACAAAAGGACGGTCAACCCGCATTACAGGCAGTTTCGCAGGAGGACGTACAGACGTCAGCCGTATCTGGGCCGATGTAACTGCAGCCGCTTCTGTTCCCTTCTCCGTCACATCCACATAGCATTTCTGCTTTACAAGGTCAAGCACAAGCGGCCCCATCTCTGCAATACCGCTGAAATCCGCTGACGAGGTAAAAGCAGTCTTTATACCCATATTCTGCAAAGGCTTGTTGAGAATCATCGATGTCTCCACCTTGAAACGAGGCAACCACAGACGTACCTGCTGCTGGGAGAGCATATCCATGGCCTGGTGATAAGCCTGCGGGGTCATTTTCGAGATCAGTCTGTTGATGTCGGAACCTTCCGGAGGAAGAATCACATACATCGCATATTTAAGTCCTTGATAAGGAAGCTGGATGATCTGAAAGCCGTTTGTCTCCGCATACATATAGTATCCCTTGGAGCACATGAGCTTTACTTTTGAATCAGATGAGATACCATGAAAATCCTGTTCGGAAGTGCTGGCAGGATCAAATTCATTTTCCCAAGGCGCATTGAAATAGAGTGCATTGACAAGTACCATGACTGTGCTCGGGTCAAGGCGGTCGATGATTTCAGTAATTTTTCCGTTTGTATGTTCGCTGCACCAGTTGTTGATGGCCTGCATCGCAACAGGAGAAGCGAAATTCTCAACATCTATGAACGCATCGAAATCTTTTTCCAGCAGGCTCACATACCGGTTCCGCGGGCTGAAATTATCATCAAGCCATAGAGAATTGGCCGACTTTACAATAACTGTATCATTGCTGCCGAGATCATCGGCCTTGTAAAGGATATTGTCAAGTGCCTTGTTGAATTCGGCTTTGGTCTGTCCTTCTGCACCTTCAGCAAGCATAGAAAGTGTAACTGCGGCACTGTAGGGAGAGACAACCACATTCTGATTCTTCGGCTCCGAAGAGTTGACCGTTTTAAAGAAAGACACGGCAAAGCCGACCTGTGAGGCCTCGACAGGGGTTTCATATTTTGGAGCGCATGAAACGATGGCTGCGAACATTGCAGCAAGAGTGATAAGTTTTGTCTTCATTGTCATCATTTTTTCTTTCCATACCCGGGATCCACTCTGAGCATAAATGTCACAGCCACGGTTACAAGGCAGCATACCATCACGAAACCGAAGAACATCGTATATCCGAGGGCTTCCTGTACATATCCTGCAACCATGCCCGGCAACATCATGCTCAGGGCCATGAAGGCTGTGCACAGCGAATAATGTGCCGTCTTGAACTCACCCTCCGAGAAATAGATCAGATAAAGCATGTAAGCGGTAAATCCAAAACCATATCCGAACTGGTCAAGTACCACACAGGAACTTATCAGGTAAAGGTCCGAAGGTTGAAACGCCGCCAGAAACACAAAGGACAGACATGGCAGGGTCAGGGCAAGAGCCATAGGCCATAGAGATTTCTTCAAGCCCCATCTTGATGCCGCAAATCCACCCAGAATACCGCCGGCGACAAGAGCTGCCACGCCGATCGTACCATATATTATACCCACTGATTCTGTCGAGAGCCCAAGTCCTCCGTCAGAGCGGGCATCCAGCAGGAACGGGTTCATCATCTTTACCAGAAACGCTTCAGGAAGTCTGTACAGCAACATGAACAGCAGTGCCGTCAGGACATATTTCTTCTTGAAGAAAGTGACGAAAGTGCGTCCGAAATCAATTAAGATATCCTTCGCTGTCGTCGATGTGGACATTCGGTCCGACGCCGGTCTTGGAAGCGACCATGTGTGGTATATCGTAATGCAGGCGAAAAGTACGGCTGAGGCCAGCAGAGTCACCTTCCATGCGAAATGGACATCTCCTGTATGTTTATCCATAAGGCCTGCCAATGCGACAAGGACACCTTGGCCGAAAATTGAAGACAGCCGATAAAATGTACTCCTGATACCTACAAACTCCGCCTGTGTACCGGAGTCAAGTCCGAGCATATAGAAACCGTCAGCCGCAATGTCATGAGTTGCTGAAGCGAAGGCTGTCACCCAGAAGAGTGCAAGTGTCACGAAAAACAGCGGTGTACTGGCTATGGCCACTCCCGTTGTCTGCGGCAGAAGCCATGGAAGTGCCAGCATTGCGGCAGTCATGATAATCTGCATTGTAACTATCCACCATCTCTTGCTCCTGATAATGTCCACGAACGGACTCCAAAGAGGCTTGATGACCCACGGCAGATAGAGTAGGCTCGTATAAAGGGCCAGCATTCCGTTCGGCATGCCCATATTCTTGAACATGACCACGGATATGTTGTTGACTATGAAGTACGGTATACCTTCAGCAAAATACAGCGTCGGCACCCATGACCATGGTGTTCTATTTTTCATATAACTTTCACTTATTGGTGCACGGGGGTCATTTGTGGCAACCCCTGTGCACCAGAATATCCAATTTAAGGCTTATAAGCCACATTGCCGTGCACGGGGGTAAGCAAATTTGACCCCCGTGCACGAAATTTATCTGTTGTCAAGACAGCTGCCGGGATAATAATGCGCAAGGATTTCACGGTAGGTATAGCCACGTGTCGCCATGACAGCCGCACCTATCTGACACAACCCGACACCATGGCCCCAGCCGCGGCCTGCAAGACGAATCTTCGTCCACGGGTCTGTCTGAGCGACGGCGTCACCGGCATCTGTAATATATTCGACTTCAAAAGCGGAACTCTTCAGATGGGTTTCTGAGAGCAACCGCCTGATTTCCAATTCCTTTCCGACAGTTATAGTCTGATGTTCACCAACTATGCGCAGCAGACATATCCTTCCGGACTCTCCCCTTTCGAGCGGTTCCAAAGCCTTTATCGGACCTGTCATGACACCAAATTTCCTCTCGATAATCCGGCCGATTTCTTCCGGGTCAAGCACCTCGGTCCACAGATAGAAGTCAACGGTCTCCTGGTCATAATTATTAAGGACCTGTCCGAGTATTTCCTTGTCACGTGTATTGCAGAAGCATTCGCCCTCACCATGACCGGGAGTGTCATTCAGCGGCTGCAGGTAGTCGTAATCCACATCCTGCCAGCATGTCGAGAACTTCTCCATCTTTCCGCCGCAGCATTTCGAGAAACGGGCATCACAGAGTTCTCCGTCATAGGTAAGCACCTGCCCCCATGTGGCGTCAATCACTTTCCTGACAGTCTCACCGGTTGCGCGGGTCAGTCCCTGATACCTCTGGCAATGGTCATCTGCGCAGACATTGAAGAGTTTATGATCCTGATGGTCATATATCCTGATGTACTCATCTCCTGTCCTGACTGCGGTTTCACGAGTTGCGTAAAGCCATGTTATAAGTTCAGGCAGATTGAACGGATCTGCCGGAAAGACAGTTTCAGGGTGAGATGCCACACGTGCCATTACCCACGAGCGGGAAATCACGGCATGGGCTTTCAGGAATTCCTCAGATGCGGTCGCGCTCATTTCAGATGAGATGACGCTGAGAAGATAGTCCTCGATACCTATTATATTTATGGCGAGCAATCTGTTGCCGTCAGGAATTATCTTCAGGTCGCCTGCGAATATCTGGTCTTCCTGCCTCTCCCAATGGAACTTTACGCCTATCGTGACATTGTGCAATGTAAATGCAGGACGGGCAAAGAGCGACGCATCTGCCTGAGTGGCAAAATACAATTCATCATGCAGTCTTCCGTCATATTCCACCTTGCCGTCCTTGAAGGTGGCCTTCTGCCTCTGTCCTCCGGTCAGGCTGAATTCGATTTCCTGTGCAGACATTATACCCACAGCTATGGTAGGCTGGGTGCGAGTCAGACGGCTTATGATGCGGTCCTGCTCATCTTTCGGTATAGTGATCTCTTCTATCATCTCCGATAGAAGTTCGGGGGTAATCTTGTGATATTCATCCTCAACCGGAACTATGAACACACCGGCCATATCCGCACATCCGGGGCTCATGGTCAGATGGTCCGGGCCATCACTGAAATAATGGTGAGAACGATGGCAACGGCGCAGGTAAACTATCGTGCGGAACTCTTCTGGGGTCCACCATGTGTATAGATTCATGCGTGGTTCGATGTCGCCTTCCGGGATTTCGGCACATGCGAGAAGCCGGTCAAAGAGCTGCGATGAGGCTTCTGCTGTTTTGGATGATATTACAAATATGCCTGTCGAGAAGTTGTCGTAGTGGTATAGTGCAGCATCTGTCAATGACAGCAATTGATGCCATTGGGAATCAAGTGCCTGCTGAAATGCGGAATCTATCTGCACCTCCAGAGGCATCAGACCTCGTGGTGCCACCTGAAAATGATGGTGGTCAGGGGCTGAGGCACCGCATTTCGGACCATTGTAAAAGAGCGTATAGCCTTCAAATTCACGGGCAAGCGCAAGCATATCGGCGTACCTTCCTGCTATACACTGATCCTTATGAGAAGTCTTCGCGACAACCAGATGGTCCGGGAATATAGGATATGGATTTACCAGAATATGATACTCGTGTCCGCCTGGTGCCGTAAAAGGAATGCTGTTCTGAACCTCCGGCCTGTTCTCTTCACAAAGGAAGCATTTTCGTTTTGCAATGTCCTCCTTGCTGAGTTTCGCCGCAGATGAAATCATTCGGGCCGGGTTGAATTGAAGTTTTATGGTCAGGTCATTAACCTCCACCTCCCTGACATGGACGCTTTCAAGGGCCTTGAAATTACCCTCCGCCAATGGCCAGGTCGAAAGCTGGTCTGTTACAAATGTATGGATATCAATCTGTTTCATTGGTTGAGATGGTCACGTCGTTTCACTCCTCACCATGACGTATCAACTACTTTATCGTTGCTTTCATTGCTGAACGTGCTGCGAGTTCCCAAGTACGGATACGGTCTTTGTAGAGATTGTTTGCGTTTATTCGGTCTATGTCGAGCGCAGCATCTGAGTTTCCTTCCCAGCGACGGCAGCAGTACAGGACATCATAGATACGTCCTATGCGATATTCCCGGCTGATCCGCAGACCGACTGCATAGTCCTCACCATAACTGGTATTCGGCAGGTTTATGGTACGCAGGAGCGGTGTCCAGAAAGCGCGTGGTGCTCCCAATCCGTTGATGCGCAGCGCATTGTTGCGTCCGTTTTCTTCTGTCCACTCGCGATGGTCGATGACCCCTGGCGGAATCGGGTTCATATTGAAATCAGTCATCTGATATGTGCCGACAACCATTGCACAATTCTGCTCATGGAAAGCATTTACGATCTTTGTCAGCGTATTCGGACCGCTATAAACATCGTCACTGTCAAGCTGGACTGCAAACTCGCCGCAGTGTTCGCTATGGACAGCCAGATTCCAGCAGCCTCCTATGCCAAGGTCAAACTTGGCCGGTATCAGATGTACTATACGGGAGTCCTTTACGGCCATTTCAGAGAGCAGCTCAGTTGTTCCGTCAGTGGAGTGGTTGTCAACAACTATCACGTTATATTGGAAGTCGCACTTCTGGGCCAGAGCACTTTCCACGGCATCCTTGACTGTGCGTATACGGTTGAAGACAGGAATTATGACAGAGGCTGTTACCGGAAAGTCAGGAGCATTAAACGATACTTCCTTGAAGACAGGGGGAAGCCATGAACCGATACGCTTGAGATGGTCCGTACATATCTTCTCCATCTCGATCTGGACCTGCCTGTTCTTCGGATCCACATAGTCAAACTGCTTCTCTCCTGACTTGCGGTTATCCGTTTCAACTTCTGTATATAGATATTCGTTTATATGAACGATGTTCTTCATGCGCAGACGAAGATCGTAAAGCGCACCCCACTGATAGTCTTCCGACATTGAGCGTACTGCCTTTCTGAACGATGATGAGCGGAACACCAGAACGCTTCCGAAATCAAAGTCGTCCCTGAGTGCCCCCTGCTGGCAGTCGATCACAGGATGTTTTCTACGTATGAATCGCTGCAAATCAGCCACGTCATTCAGAGGAGCTTCAGCGACGTGGGAATCTTCAGTCAAAATATAATGATCAGCATAGAGCATATCCGCCTTTGTATCTTCTGCAATGGATATGATGCGGTCAAGAGCGAACATCCCCATTTCCAGAGGAGTGTCTTTCAGATACAGCAGTAGGAATTTCTCGCGGACGGCCTCAGCAATGCTTCTGAGGGTTTCCGTGGACTTCAGTGATACACCTGAAAGTATGGTGACACCGGTAAATGCAGAACTTCTGCTTAAAGACTCGACCGTCACAGATATATCCTCTCCGGACATTGACGGCACAAAACATTCGATTCCTGCCATGGCAAATTGTTATAACACACAAATATAAACAATTTGCTCGAGATTACACTAAAGCAGGGCGATAAGGGCGGAGCGTATCATGGTGAATTCGCTCTCGAAGTTCGGGGTGAAGATGTCTTTGCCGATGGAAGCATCTATGTCGGCGAGATCCCACCAGCGTCCTTCATCAACTTCGTCCAGGTCGGGATGGAGTTCGTATGAACCTACCGCGGCAAAGATATTGACCATCTCCCGTTCGATGGGAGACTCGAACTCATAGGTCTCCACATGTATAGGATTGAATTCAGTCAATCCGAGTTCTTCGGAGGCTTCGCGATATACGGCTTCAATTATTGATTCTCCATACGAGACATGACCTCCGACCGCAGTATCCCATTTGCCCGGCTGGATATCCTTGCACATTGACCTCTTCTGAAGATATATTCTTGACATCCTGTCGATTATATGTATATGAATCACGGGATGAAGAGGCTTTGCACCGCTATGGCAATACTGTCTCGAGGAGCGTCCTACAACGACTCCTGTGGACTCCACAACAGGAAACCATTCCGACACATTACGACTTTCGTCTGTCGTTTCTGCTGTCGGTGGCGGTATTATAGGAGCCAGGTCGTATGGATATATCAGATCGATCATTTTGTAATAGATTCTTCGCTTCGCTCAGAATGACGTGGTGGTTCTATGCTGAATGACGTGTTGTTCAAATGGGGAATGGCATGGAGGTTAGAAAATTATTTCAACACAGAACGATGAGGCGGTTTCAGTCTTACCTTCTATGAATACATGCAAGGCGTCTTCCTTCTGAACACATGCACGATAGAGGGTCACCTTCTCCCCGGCCTTGATTTCGTGGTTGAAGTTGATGGTAAACTCCTTTACAGGCTTGGCAGAAGCCAGTTCATAATCTACCGCATCCATAGCCCATTGCATGTACATCGCATTGTTGGCATGTCCGAGCATATCCACATCAGAATATCCGACAACGCGCGAATACACTGGTACGGCCTCGACATCGCGCGGCATACGCACCTTGTCCGCCTGATTTTCGATTGCATTATCAGAACATACGGTTCCTTCCTCAACGAGTTCAGGATCACGTACCATGCTGCGGGTTTCCAGATTCAGCACGAGCCATGATGTTGTGGCCTTTACCCTCTCGCGACCTTCCTTGTCAGTCATCACGAAATCGCGAAGGAAGAACAGACGGTTGAATCCCTTGTGCCAGGTGGTCAGAGTCACATCTTCGCGCCAGAGTGGCGTATCAATGAACTTGACGTTCACCCTGGAAAGAATCCATGCAGTATTTGTCTTTATAAGATCGTCATAACCGAAACCAAGGTAAACGGCATGAAGACCTGCCGCTTCCTGGGCCAGATCCATGAATGCTGCCGGTTTGAGACGCCACGAAGCATCCGTATTATAACATGGTATAGTAAACTTCTGTATGTGCTTTATCATTGATGATTAAGTATTTGAAGTTCTTCTTGTGTATAAAGCAGGCTGTCAAGCGCCTCCGGTGCCCATTGCGCTGCGGCCATGAATGCGCCGAAGAACAAGGCTGCGGCAAGGACAAGGCAGAGGAGTGTAATCCAGAAAATCTTCCAGGCGCTCCGTTTCTTGGCCGGCATTTCCGGCAGCTGCGGGGCTATATCCGGTTCAGGTTCACCGACCGGTTCTGCTACGACTGGTTCTGCTGCGGCCGGCTCCGGTTCTATGACAGGTTCATTGTCCATAACTGGTTGCTGTTCTTCCATAGGCTCAACAACAGGCTCCGGCTCAACAACAGGCTCTGGCTCAGAAACTGACTCTTCAACGACAGGTTCCGGTTCTGCTACCGGCGCTTCAACTATTGGCTCCGGTTCAGCAACTGGTCCGGTCACGATAGCCTTCAGACCGGCAACCGCCTCTGAAATTTCTTCCCGGGTCTCGATATGAGTCTTGAGCGATATAGGCTCCAGGCCGAATCCTTCCGGATAGATATCAAGATCTTCATCAGCCACGAAGAAAACCGCATTTTCTTTTGTAGCCCTCAAACGGCCCAGGCCAGGGAAAACGACAGTCTTACGAGTAAACAGGACAGACTTCAGTTCATTGACAAAATCGCAAATCACCTTCTCAGCAACCTTCAGTTCCACATTATTTGAAGACGCATAGAACTTTATCAGCTGCATGTCATCTTCTGGTCCGTTTCTGAAATAGAGCTTGCGGTATGGTGGATTTATCGTATAGCCTTTATCCGAAAAAGTCGAAGGGACTATCTCAGCGACGAATGCACCGAAACCAGGGAGTGCCACCCTGTCGTTGTCAAGAATCAGTTCCTTGACCATTTTTGATAAAAGATCTATATCCATAGGTTAACAGTTTATCTTGCAAAGATATAAATTTTAGAGATATTGTGCCGTGTATGAGTCCTTACAGTTCTTCAACTGATCAGGAGTCCCGGCGAAGACAAGGTTTCCGCCCTCGTCTCCGGCCTCTGGTCCGAGGTCAATGATCCAGTCTGCCGAACGTATCACATCCGGATTATGCTCCACCACTACAATTGAATGGCCCTTTGCAAGAAGGGCGTCGAAAGACTTAAGGAGTTTCTCAACATCGTAGAAATGAAGACCGGTTGTAGGTTCGTCAAAAATGAAAAGGATACGCTGCTGCTTGGCCGAGCGTCCGGACTGGGTGTCTGTCATAGAAAGGAAGTATGCCAGTTTGACACGCTGACTTTCACCTCCGGAAAGAGTACTGCTGCTCTGGCCGAGCTTGATATAGGACAAACCTACATCGACCAGCGGCTGGAGACGCTCTGCAATCCTCTTGGCCGTAGGATCATCCTGCGAGCCGAAGAATTCTATAGCTTCCTCTACACTCAGATTCAGGATATCGTCAATATTCTTGTCCTTATATCTTACTTCAAGGATATCCGGCTTGAAGCGGCGTCCTCCACAGGCTTCGCAGACCATTGTCACGTCAGCCATGAACTGCATTCCGATCTTTACAAAACCTTCTCCCTGACACTCAGGGCAACGGCCTCCATCGATATTGAATGAGAAATGTGAAGGAGTATAGCCATTGAGCTTGGCATATTGCTGGTCCGAAAGCAGTTTACGGATATCATCATATATCTTGAGATATGTAACGGCATTTGACCGCGAACTCTTTCCTATAGGATTCTGATCCACATACTCGACCTGGGTGATGCGGTCAAGGTTACCTGACAGTCCTCTGAACGTACCTGGAGCCGATCCTGTCTGGTTGATATGACGATAAAGGGCAGGATAAAGAATATCTCCGACAAGGGAGGACTTTCCGCTGCCGCTCACTCCAGTCACAACCGTAAGCACACCAAGGGGGAATGTAACGTTTATATCCTTCAGATTATGCTCCATCGCACCCTCTACCTTTATGGAATAGTCCCATGTACGGTATTTCCTGCGATACCTTTCCCTTCCTCCTTCCAGATACTGGAGCGTAAGCGAACGCTCCATCTCTTCCGGCTCAGCCATATCCCCGAGCACTCCCCTGTAGACTATCTCGCCGCCGTTGATTCCTGCCTTCGGGCCTATGTCAATCAGAAGGTCAGCGGCACGCATTATCTCCTCGTCATGCTCCACCACAACTACGGTATTTCCTATATCGCGCAGACGCTTCAAAACGCTTATAAGCCTCTCTGTATCACGCGAATGCAAGCCGATGCTCGGTTCATCGAGAATATACAGCGAACCGACAAGAGAGCTTCCCAGAGCGGTAACGAGATTGATTCTCTGGCTTTCTCCGCCGGAAAGCGTATTGGACGTACGGTTCAGGGTCAGATATCCCAGACCTACGTCCTGAATATATTTCAAGCGCGAGACTATCTCCTCAATAGCCTTGGACGCGATTTTCCTGTCATTTTCTTCCAGCTGAATGTTTTCAAGGAAGTCCAGAAGTTCTGTGACATTCATCGAAAGCAGTTCATGGATATTCTTTCCGGCCACCTTGACATAAAGAGCCTCCTTGCGAAGCCTGCTTCCGCCGCATTCCTGACACACGGTCTTGCCGGAATAACGTCCGAGCATGTATTTATACTGGATCTTGTACCTGTTCTGCTCAACCCATTTGAAAAAGTCATTAAGACCTATTATGCTCTCTTCCTCTGTTTCCGCGGGACAGCCCTTCCATATCTTGTCCCTGACTTCCTGACTTAGATTGCAGTAAGGTTCGAAAATAGGTATTCCGAACTTGACGGAATTGCGGACAATAAGGTCCTTGAACCAGCCCATCTTGTCTCCGCGCCAACATGCGATGGCACCGTCATATATTGACTTGCTCTTATCCGGAACCACCAGATCCTCGCTGATGCCGATGATCTTCCCAAGCCCGCCACAGACCGGACAGGCACCGAGAGGGCTGTTGAAACTGAACAGATATTCGTCCGGCTGCTGGAAGGTCATGCCATCTGCCTCAAACCGGTTTACAAAGGTACTGACTTGGACGCCGTGCGTGCTTTCCTTTCTCACGAGCAACGTTCCCTCGCCCTTGTCAAAGGCAGTATCAACAGATGCCAGGAGCCTTGTCTTCTGGTCCTCGTTGTCTTCCTTCGGAGCGCGTATACGATCTACAAGGAGATAAAGTTCATCCGGATAGTCACCGGACTGAGCCTTCTTCATGACCTCCTCGATTCTGACAGGAACATCCGTAAAGAATCTTGTAAAGCCTTCTTCCTTGAGACGAAGCATCAGCTCGACCTTGTCATCGCGGTCATTCCATCTGACATCTGCCAGAACATACACCGTATCTGCCTGACCTTCATAAATATACGACATCACATCCGAGACAGTATGACACTTTACCTCCTGACCGGATACAGGAGAATATGTTCTACCGATACGCGCGAAAATCATACGCAGATAGTCATAGATTTCCGTACTGGTGGCAATCGTAGAGCGGGGGTTACGGGTATTGACCTTCTGCTCGATCGCGATAGCAGGAGGTATGCCTTCTATCAGTTCCACATCCGGCTTTGACATTCTTCCGAGGAACTGACGAGCATAAGATGACAGACTTTCTGCAAAGCGGCGCTGTCCTTCCGCGAAAAGGGTATCAAAGGCCAGGGATGATTTTCCCGAGCCTGAGATACCCGTAATGACTACGAATTTTCCGCGAGGAATTTCCAAGGTGACTTCCTTGAGGTTATTCACCTTGGCCTTTCGGATTATGATGTTTCCTTCTTCTGCCACTTTCATACAATTCAGGTCCGGAACAAAGACCGAGCCTGCAAAATTCTATTGTAATTTACAAACCGGAGTAACTGTAACACCCATCGCGGCTAATTTTCTGGCCTGGGAGGATCGGGGTAATATCGCACCTTTTCCCGTCTGCGCCCAGACAAAAGCAGGAGTTGCCTTTGGAATTGCATCCAGTAAAGGAGCCTTCTCCTTCAGCCAGATTTTTAGCCACCTCAGTTTATTCTCAACCGCAGAAACCTCTGAGGTATAAGCAGGATGAACTTCCACATAGTATACCTTTCCGGAATATCCTACAGCATAATCCCAACGATTTTCGTTTGGATATTTCTCTTTCACAGCAGTGTCGATATCAACACTTCCATCAAGAAGCCTTGTATCAGCCACGTCAAACACACCTCGGTCACTCCTTTTCAAAGCCTGTAATCCGCTTCTATATGCTGTCGAGATATCAGGAGTCCCCTCCACCGCCTTCTGAAAACCAGATTTTGCCATAATCAATTATTCTTAGGACAAGTACTCTGACATATACTTTGAGACGACATCCGACGCCTTGGTAGCAAACTGAGACAATCCACCCCATTCAGATTCATCCACGTTTCCACTCATCACATCAAGAGAACTGATATCAGAACTTCTCATTCCTTTACTTTTATGACTGAAATAATAAGTCTTCAAATCCTTATTCTCAACTCCCTGGAATATCTTTGTCACGGTGGTATTCGGAGAAACATCAAACAACTCACAAAGAGCCTCAACACGAACATTCTCCGGAAGTCTTTGAATCATCTTAAACGCCCAAGCAAACTCAAGCAGGACAGAAGAATGAGTTGACACAATCACCTTATATCCGGCATTGATAAACTCAAGCATCTGCACAATTACAGCCTGAATCGCCCTTGGATGAAGACCCATCTCCGGTTCCTCAATGATCACATACTTATACTGCTTGCGATTGATAGTCTTAATCACCGGACCGGTCAAACAATATGTTGCCATCAGAAGAGGCATAAATTCCTTCTGTCCGGCACTCCAGGTCATAAACGGAAGACTCGAGCCTCCCACCTGCATACGCATCTTCTTCTGTCCGGAACTCTCATCTATAACCACCTGGCCACCGTGAAAGATTGACTTGTCGAATGATTTCTTCAGACCACCTTTCAGTCTGTTATTCAAAGGAAAAACTGTCTGTTCATCTCCTATTTCGTTCTGGAAGAACAATCTCAAAGTCTCACTGAAATTCCTCAACACATACGGAGACGAAATATCATACTCCATAAAATTCTTCGGACGACCATCTGAAATCGATAGAATTCTCTGAGCCGGCACATAAAACACCTCTTCAACTGCACTTTCATCACTCGGACTCATAAGGAAAGACTTCTTAAAACTTTTACCATCCGCCTTGACAACGGTATCCTCTTTCCACATAGAGGATAACTTGTCGCCAAAATAGTAATTAAGAATCTGGTCCGGCTGCTTGTTTGTGACATAGTTATATCTAGCCAATGTCTGGACTATATGATCCTTATCAACCAATAGTTTCAACATCTGCAAGAACAGAGTTTTTCCACTCGCCTGAGGTCCCAACAGAATCGTCAGATCTCCCAGCTGGACATCCACCTTATTGATAGGACCGAAGTTAGTTATCTTAAAAGAATCCATCTCTCTATAAATAATTTATGCAAAGATAAACATTATGAATCAACAACAAAATTCTTGCAAAGGTCTTTTTTGAAGTCGAATGCCCACAAGTCTATACAAAAAACTACCCAGTCAGAAGAATCAGAACAGATTTCTCTGACGATGATTCTGACTGGGAAGAAAAGTCCTTTAAGGAATAGTATCAGTGTTTACCTAACGCATCTGCAGCCCATTTAAGATACTGCGCTGATTTGTCATCCGCCTGGGCAGCATAGCTAATATATAGTAAATGTTTTTGCTTTCAAGCAAACATCTTCATACCATATTTCGATTCTATATGTTCCAGCATCCCAATTGCCTTTTGTACGTCCTCCCCATCCTTGCAAGATTTCAGTATTCTCACCACTATAAACATATAACGACCTTTGTTGAGAAAAGCCTTTAGGAGATGATGTTCCGGTACTTAATGTCCCATTGGGATTATACCATTTGATTTTCAGCGAAATAGAAGACCCTGATTTGATTCCCGTATAAGTTATTTTGGGGGTTAAGAACATGGTTGTATTGCTATGTATAGTATATCCATAATCTGTATATACATTCCTATCATAGTCTGTATTTCCTATTTCTATCTTAGTAATTTTAATTGGATAAGTATTCTTTAATATATCATAACAATCTTGAATTTCCTTGAGTGAAACATTAAGATTCGATATTTCTTTTTCCTTTCTATTTATGATACTTTCCTGTGTTGAGATAGCCTGGTTCTTATTCGAGATAACGGTATTTAATGAATCAATCGATACGTCTCGACTTCTTAAAAAGCTACGCAGTTCATTCACATTCTGATTAAAAGAAACTATAGCAATCAATCCGACAGCAACTAGTAGAGACAATATAATTACCCATTTATATTGTTTTTTCTGACGTTTAAGTGACTCTATCTCTGATTCAAGTCCGTTCGTCTGAACCACCAATTGCTCTTTCTCAGTATTTAACCTAAGTATTGTTTGGGAGAAACTATATGGCGAAGTATTTTCCATTGTGACAATAACATTGTGATAATGTCTCAATGCTTCTGTTATCTTCGCTTTCTCATCATCATTAAAGGCGAAAGAAATCTTGCTCGTTAAAGGAACTGACAAATCTTCTGGTGGAAGTTGCTCCCAATATAAAGGGTGTCTTTCCAAGTCATCCTTTATATCCCGGAAAACATTGTCTATTTCCGCAGCCTCAGCTGCAAAATTGACAACATTTTTACGAATCTGTCCTTGCTTATCATAACTAAACAGCACTCCCTTATTTGCAGATATCTCTAATGTTTTCTGTAAATACTCAAAGAGCCATTTAAGGTTAAGGCACACTTCACCACAGACTACACAAAATCCGTAAATAGATGAAGCTTTCTTCTTGTAAAGATATGTGTAATACATCAGATTGCCATCACGATGAATGGCAATCTGATGAGTATCCTTGCAGTCGATACAGCACTGTTTTATAAATGCTTCCGAATGATCAGATGTGTATTGCTGATAGTTTCCGGAAACATAACTGAAAATATAGCTTTTTAGTATCACTATTCTTTGAAATATATTGCTTGATCGTACTGCGAAATTTCATGAGAGTATCCCAACGCCTGCATCACTGGAAGACCAATGAGGATATCGGTACCAACATTATCATCAATAACAGCTGGAACATCATTAATTGTATGCTCACCCCCTTCTTCATCCATAAAAGAAATTGATTTGAGTTTATAGACATCGTATTCACTTGTCTGCCCATTAGCGACTGTGATAGGAAGACTTGAGTGATAATCACTCTCAGAGAGCGTACCAGCCTTAACCAAAGCTGTTGCTTCCAATGTAGATATCTTCAACGGCACACTACAACCAGAATCCCAAGTTCCTTCGAACTGCGGTCCTCCATTCAAACGAATACGAACAATTATAGAGCTATTCTTCTCCTGATATGGAATAGCAAAAGAAAAATTACGTTTGCTTAATTCATCCGGAAATTTTGACGGACGATAGACTTTATTATTTCCGCAAGAGCATAGACAAACTATTGCTATGCTTAAAAATATGAGTTTCTTCATCATCATTCAATATTAAAAAATTTATTATTGCTGTCCCTGTGTTTCTTCTACTTCAACATTAGATATTTTTAGTCTAAACGGGGTGCGTAACTTTATGCTACTCAATCCTCCGTAAGCAATTACTACATGTTTTGAAGCGTCATCTCCTACCGTAACATCCACCTCTTTCACATTGCGTCCCTGGTCATTTCCAGAGCAATTTGAATACCTCCAGCCATAACCAGCAGCAGCTAGACTTGGATTTGAAACTACTACTTTGAGTTTCTGACCTGGATACACAGTATCCCCTGATTGTATGCTTGTTCCTGTAGTAGCATCAGTAACTTCGATTATATAAGATTCTTGGGATGAATTGTTCTTAGGAAGAGCAGATTGCAACACTTTTACTTGTTTCTCGAATTGACCTGATTTAATCATGAAAGTATGAGTCCTCTCCACTCCAGTGTTAGCACGAGCAATTATTTCAAGAGTAGAACTATCTTTCTTAGAACAAGAAATCCATCCAATTTCATTTAATGAAGGTTGCTCCCAAGTTCCATCAGTCGCAACTAACACTTCCGAAGTACCACCTTCCGAGGTAAAGGTAACCTCTTTAGGCGTAACTATAAGACTGGTTGCAACCGAAGCAGCCTGTTCCGATTTTGCACTTCCTACGACTTCTTTATTCTCGCCCGTCTTTTTTTCTTCAGGAAGTGGCGAGATATTGCGAAAAAAGCCAAAATTTGCTAAAGCACTGAATAAGGTCAGTATAAAAATCAAAATAAGCAGACACCACTTCAACATATCCTGCCAGCCTTTAGACTGACTCTGAGATCTCTTATTCTGAAAATCAGCAACAGCTTTTCCCACCTTTGCATACTTATCTAATTCCTTACGAACAACATCAATACTCGCCTCGTAATTTTCGTTATCCTTCTGCAAAGCATTGATTTCAATATCTTTCTGCCTGATTTGAGAATTCAATTCTTCTATTACATCACGTTCTTTAGATTTTTGTGAACGTTTCGCCTCTATATGCTTAGTTTCGATTTCTGTTTTCTCTGCCTGCAATCTTTGTACTTGAACCCGCAGTGTATTTATGGTTACAGATGCAGATTCATACTCCTCAGAAATATACAATCTTCCTACTTCAGTCAAGGCCTTCAGTGCAGAAGTTGAGTTACAAACATCGAGACTAACTTTATCGCCACGCCAAGAATCATAATCCGCTGATGATACATTGGGACTTATGACCTTCCCTTCTCCTGAGACTAACTTGTCAAATGCCTCTTCAACTTTCTTCAAAAAGGCAGCGAGATAATCCTTCTGTTCACTGAACTGTGAAATCACATACTGACATTCGCCGTTTTCAATACGCTTAAGGATTTTACCATTTTTGAAAATAGTTTCATAAGCTGAGTTAAGCATATTATATATGGACTCCGGATAAATATAGACTCCCTTACACAAAATAGAGATTGCAAAGTACTGTCCTTCTCTTCCATTAGCTCCAAAACATGCATTATTCACAAAGGAATACACACTATAAATACCCTGTGAACTATGGTACAAATCCACAAACATAGCCTTCCTAGCAGCAGACTCCTTCTGACGAAGTGTTCGTCCCTGAAAGTACTTGGCCGCTATATCGTTACATATTAGTTCTGGAGCACCGGCTGGGACAAATGCACTTTGACCCACCGATGATCCATGTATAAATACAAACCTTTCCATATTTACCACAATTTTGTAATTTCCTTCCATAATTCAGCAGGATAGGCGGGACCTGAAGCTGTATAACTACCATCAGCTGGGTATGACCCGGTACAGTATGGTAAGAAAGAGTAATTATCAAACTTCCAGAACAAGAATGGCCTCTTAAATTGATTAAATAGCATTGGATAATTTAATAGAGCATCTTTACGTATTGCTTCCACATTCAATACCCCACCAGTGTTTGCCCATAATCCTTGCATAGGAACATCAGCCTTATTATATAAAAGAACAACCCTACTCGGATGATTAAGCACAAAACTGTTATAAAGTTTCAGCATCTTTTGCTCATATGTTTTTCGTAAGCCCTCGTTGTTTCTGAAAGAATTCGTAGAATCCAAATCTAGCAAGATTATATAAATCACCTTTCGAGGCTTATTTATCGTAACTTGAGCAATTTTAGTAAGATAACCCTGAAAAGGAATGTTTGGTTCAGATTCAACATTGTTCAAATCAAAATAATGCTCACCTGGTGCCTCCAAAAAATGCGCAACAACATTACCCCTGTCATCAAAGATATCAGCAAGAAGATAATTTGTAGTATTCTCAAAACGCGTAGCTGGGTTACTGATACATCTATTGAAATTTTTACAATCTGCTTGATATGCAGCAGAATTTAACAATGTAGTATTTGCAGCAATGGAATAACCTAATCCTGCTTGATAAAGATAATTTGCAAGACTTTTTAGAATCATACTCTTACCACTGGAAGGAGGACCACACAATACTACATATGGTGCTGAATCACCTGGAATTTGCGGTTGTGCCACTGATGAGACAGGAGAAGGGCTTGGTGCGACATTATGATGCTCACTATTCTGAGCACTACTTGTCTGATTTTCATCTACATTAAAATCAAATTCAGTTGAGTTGTCAATAGTTCCCATATTATAACATTTTTGATTAGACTTTACTATTATCTTACTATCGGGCCAGTATTCTTAAAATAAATGCCACGAGATCGACTATCAATGCAAACAATATCCAGCCAAACAGTTTCATGTCATTTGGTAATCTTCCATGCAGCATATCATCCCAAACATTGAAGGTACTGAACATCCTGGCCGAAGGATAACTCCTATAACGATACTTTCCTTTATCGATATCTTCATCGTTATCTGTCTTACTAACCTTCATTGAACGTTCAATTTCAGATTGAGAATTTTGACTCAGTCTGTCGTAAACATTTCCTTTCAACTGAAGCTTTGAGAACTGATAGTAAACATCAGAGGTTGCAATCTCTGTAATTTGTGGAATATCTACAACATAAAGACTATCCTTAATAAAGCGTCTAATAAGATCAAGATCCTTAGTCTGAGGAATCTTCATCTTATAATAATTACGGATTACGTTTTCTCTACGCAGAAGTCTCTCTACAACTCTCAAAGAATATTTCTCCTTTAGAGCATTGACTTCTCTTGCTCCGGTTTTGCCTCTATCTCCTCTATCTTTATCATCATCAAAAATAGAATTTTTATAAGAGTATTGATCGTTAAATTTACCTCCGCTACTAGCAAAATAATCTTCAATATCTTTAAGATAGCCTATAGCACGGTCACCAAAGCCATATCGTATAGAAGACTCACATTCTCTCTTGAACTCATCCATAAGATTTTGAACTGACGCCTCACACAGTGCGATGTCTGCTGCCTCCTTGTCCTTGATACTATCCATATTGTCTTGCACAGTTTCTTCCACATAATTTTTATATATGCCTAATTCTGTGCTAACCACTTTCATTCCCTCATTACTCATTAGCATATAATGAACATTGGTAGCGAAACTTACTCCCCAAAAGAGAATAAAGCCAATCAAACCTAAAGCAAACTTTGACTTGCTAGGATTAAAACTATTCTGCATTTCGCCAATAACGATACTCAAGCAATATCCTGCAATCAGAGCAACGATAAAAACAAAAATAAATACAACCCAGACCTGAGTCATTTCAAATGACATAGCCACAGACTTTGCCGTCATATATGCACTATAACCGGCAAATAAACAATAACCTACCCAGCAGGCTATTTTCATAATAATACTCGTTTTGTTCATATGTGTTAGAATTTTAAGATTGATAGCTACATCGTCTCAGAGCAAATCAATATCTCCGAACTCTCCCCAATTCGAATGGGTACAAAAAAAGACGTGGGAGTCTGTACTCTTGCTCACCCTGCTATCAGGCCTTGGCTGCCTTCACTAAGGATAAGCAACGCAGCTAGCCCACGTCAGGGATGATATACAGAATTCCACGCCAAAAGCGCAGTGACTGAATCGTCATCACCGATATGGACGTTCCCGTTGCCGTATCTTCTTAGTGAAATCTAACCGCCAAGTTTGATAGCAGAAGATAAACGTCAAGTAACGTCTTCGTATGTATTTTCGCCCACCCAACCCATATCGGGCTAGCTAAGCACGACAAATATAGGATTATTTTTCCATAGTTTGTCAAACATTTACAAGTTTTTGTTTAGAAAAACGGCGCTTGACAAACGTCCTCGCATCATTTTCCCTCTCCATAGTCTTTGAGAGAAGTTTTTGCATATAACAATAATGCCCGGCATTTGGACGGGCATATACATTGATATCTATGTTGTTGAGTTTTTAATTCTTGCCTAACAATTCCTTGACGCATTCAACGAATCGTTCGGCTTGAGGATAAAGTTCCATTACAGTCTCACGTGTGTGAGTTATGAAGTCTTCATAGTCTCCTGCACTTCGTTTGCTGAATGCAACTGAGTAGAATCTTCCCAGTTCAAGAGGGATCTTACCTGTCAGGATGAAATCCTTTCCAAGCATCTGACGGACTCCGTCGTGAGATTTTGTTTCGATACAATTTGCCACAAGGAGTGCTGTGGCGGCATAATAGCACGCATAATACAGTCTGTTGACTGCGGTATTGAAATAACCGTTTTCACAGTGATCAAGGACTTCCTTCAATATTTCCACCGCATTCTCAATACGATAGTTCACAATATCGTTTCTCTGCTCGTCTGTCATAGGGCCACCGCATCTTGCATTACATTCTCATAAAATGGTGTTACTATTCTGCCCCACTCTCGTTTCGGAAGGATCAGAGCATTGATCAGAACACCTGTCTTGAGTTCAATATCATACAACGGTGCAGTGATTTCAAGTTCATCCTGCAATGTTACCTTATCTTTATGAACAAGTACAAGCAGATCTATGTCTGACCTATCGTGGGCATCGCCACGTGCTTCAGAGCCATAAAGACGCACCTCAACACCAATCTTCAGGCTCGAAAGACCGGTTTTAATAGCATCTATGATATGTTCTCTACGCATAGTTATTCCCCATTTTCGCAAATATAATCATTTTGCTGAAATTCAACACTAGACATCACAAAATATAAGCCTGTGTCGTCATTATCAGTTCACTTGTTTTGATAAAGCAGTCTCACCGATGTCTGAATGTCTAACCACGCCTTTGGAACAGCAAAAACGCCGCACAGAAATTTCTGCACGGCGGTTTTCACTATATAGCACTTTCAATTAGAGTCTTGCTCTGAGAGCTTCTGCCTGAGCCTCATAGCCCGGCTTGCCCAGAAGAGCGAACATGTTCTTCTTGTATGCCTCAACACCCGGCTGGTCGAACGGATTGACTCCGAGCATGTAACCGCTGATACCGCAAGCCTTCTCGAAGAAATAGAAGAGAGCGCCGAGGTTGTACTCGTTGATGCACTCGATGCTGAGAGAAAGCTGAGGCACGCCGCCGTCGATATGAGCAAGCTTTGTTCCAAGTTCAGCCATCGCGTTGCACTCCTCGACATGCTTTCCTGAGAGGAAGTTCAGACCATCAAGGTTCTGAGGATCGTTCTCGATAAGCATAGAGCGGTTGCTCTTCTCAACTGAAACCACAGTCTCCATAAGGGTGCGCTCACCGTCCTGGATGTACTGTCCCATCGAGTGAAGGTCAGTAGTGAAGTTTACAGATGCAGGGAAGATTCCCAGACCGTCCTTACCCTCTGACTCACCGTAAAGCTGCTTCCACCACTCTCCGAGGAATGTAAGCTTAGGGTTGTATGCAACGAGGATCTCGATCTTCTTGCCCTGAGCATAAAGTGCGTTACGCATTGCCGCGTACTGGACTGCAGGATTGCACTCGCCGCATGGCTTCGCGCAGAGCTCCTCCATCTCGAGAGCTCCCTTGAGCATGGCATTCATATCGAAGCCGGCAAGAACAATCGGAAGAATACCTACCGGAGTAAGCACTGAGAAACGGCCACCTACGTTATCCTCGATGACGAATGTCTTGTAGCCTTCCTGGGTTGCGAGGCCCTTGAGAGCTCCGCGAGCCTTGTCTGTAACTGCTACGATACGCTCTGCCGCCTCAGCCTTGCCGTATGTATCCTCAAGATACTTCTTGATAAGACGGAATGCAACTGCAGGCTCTGTCGTTGTACCCGACTTTGAGATAACCACGCATGCTGCGTTTCTCTCCTGAACCAGATCCATGAGCTCGCACATGTACTCTTCAGAAAGATTCTGACCTGCGAAAACGATTTCCGGAGCCTCTCCCTTGTTCTTGAGCTGCTTTGCGAACTGGTGTGAAAGAGCTTCGAGCGCACATTTTGCGCCAAGATATGAGCCACCGATACCGATAACTACAACCAGATCGATATTCTTTGCCTTCCATGCATCTCTGATCGCCTCGCAGTCAGCCACAAGGCTGCCGGCGAGTGTTTCAGATGGGAGATGCTTCCAGCCAAGGAAATCATTACCCTTGCCGGTTTCATTTTCAAGTACTTCAAGTGCAGAAAGAGCCTTCTGTACATTAGCCTTGTAATCAGCTTCGCTTACAAAAGAGGCACAGCCTCCGAGATTTACCTTTACCATGATTCTTATTTTATTCTGTTTTGATATTTCATATTTCTCCGTCTGCCGGCTCACATCAGTGACACGCATCGGCAGGAATCCCGCAAATTTAGTCATTTTTAGGAAAATGACATAATTATTGACTGCTGTTTTGACTACAACTTCTAATGTACATTTATGATTTCGTCCAAAGATGTCGTATATAGCCCGGAACGATGCTCGGTACGTATCCCGTCGGCATAATGTCCCGGTCTCTGAACTCCAAGGCGGAGGAGTTTCGATCGGCCTCCCAGACTGTCCATAACTTTCGAGATACGGTCATTCTTCTGACGGGCACATTCATCAAAATCAAAGATCGCCCCCTGCACCGACTCCTGCGGAATGATATTGCCCACAACGACCCCGGCCTTCTTATATTGATAACCTGTGCGATATATGAGTCTGAATGCCTTCAAGGCTGCACTTACTATGTCCTGTGTGCTGTTGGCGGCAACATTCAGATGGATGGTCATGGAAGGAAAATACTGCCGTAGGTCATCCCTGAAACGGTTCGTATAGAGAAAAGTCGTGACATCGTATGCCGCCGACCCTTCCTCCCGCAGTTTCTTTGCGCACATCGCAGCAAAATCAGAAACCCGGAGTTCCAGTTCATCCAGATTCCTGATCATGTCTGCAAAAGACCGGGATGTGCATATAGACTTGCGTCGTTCTGAGATTTCCTCATCAATGCATTGCCTTCCGCGAAGTTCTTCCCATGTCCTGAGCCCGTTTACACCCAGCCGTTCACGGACCCACTCCTTCGGTCTCTGCGTAAAATCATACGCCGTATTTATGCCCCATTCGAGCATCTTTGGAGCAAGTCTTCTTCCTACACCCCAGACATCATCAATCGGAGTAAGTTGCAGAGCCTTGATCCGTTTTTCTTCAGTATCCATCATGCACACCCCTTTGTAGCCCTTGTATTTCTTGGCGAAATGGCTTGCTATCTTTGCCAGGGTCTTGGTCGGCGCCACACCGATGCTCACAGGAATCCCAACCCACTGACGGATCTTCTCGGTAAGGCCGCGGCACAGTTCCGGGATTTTATCCGACGCTATACCTTCTATGTGCAGATAGGCCTCATCGATCGAATAAATCTCAATTTTGGGCACTTCATCTGCAAGGATGGACATGACTCTGTTTGAAAGGTCTCCGTAAAGGGCATAGTTGGAAGAGAATACCGTAAGCTGCCCGTTCTCGACCAGATGCTTCACCTTGAAATAAGGCGTACCCATCGCGATGCCCATAGCCTTGCTCTCGTTGCTTCTGGACACTGTGCAGCCGTCATTGTTGGACAGCACGACAACCGGCTTCCCATCCAGATCCGGACGGAAGACCCTTTCGCACGAAACGAAAAAATTATTGCAGTCCACCAGGGCTATCATCGCACCTTTTTAATAATATAGGTAACCACTCCCCACATCCTGAATTCCATACCTTCCGTTATCTGTATCTCAGGATAATTCGGATTGGCCGGCACAAGAGTCAGCTGATTATCCTTCATCCTGAGGTACTTCAAAGTAAACTCCCCATCGACAAAACACACGGCCATATCCCCGTCCTTTGCCGTCAGCGAGCGGTCTATCACCAGGATATCTCCCTCATCTACACCTGCATCTATCATGGAGTCGCCCACTACCCTGCCATAGAAGGTAGCAGCCGGATGCTTCACAAGTTCCTTATTAAGGTCAATCGCCTGGGTCATATAATCGGTTGCAGGAGAAGGGAATCCTGCATGTATCCCGTCCTGTGCCATCGAAGGCAGTTTCTCGTTTTCTTCCATACTGTTCTTGCTTGCACTGCAAATTTATAAAAACAATCTGTGTTTGACAGGTAAACTTGGTAGGAATACATTTATCTCCTGCAAAATTGTCTCCATGGCCGGCAACCACCCCGTGCCCGGCAGTCAAATCAATCTCCCCGTGCCCGGCAGTCAAATTTCCCGTGGAGCGTAACCATTTAGCACTCTGCATGTTGCATTATTTGCGGTGGGAGAAAAAGCCCACCGCAAAACACAGAACACCATGCAAATCAAGGTGTTATGCTCCACGGATATTTTTGACTATCTTTGCAGCCATGAATCTTTTCAGGGAAATATGTACGGTTCTTGATGCTGCTTCTGTGGAATACACCACGGAAAAGGTCTGCGGTTATGATGTGCTGCTGGTCGGAAGGAAGACGGCGGCATATACAGCATCAGACTCCTGCGATAAAGCATATGGTGCCCCTGACCGGACTTCCGGACCACAGGCTGTCATAATCCCTGTCAGCATAACGGCACCCGATCATGAAACCTCTTTACGAGACGCCGATAGACTCAAGGCTGCCGTCACAGAGATTGTGCGTCTTAAAGGCCTCTATCCGCTGACCATAGCAGAAGACAGATGGCGCAGACAGAACGAAATGATGCGTGCACGGCTTCTTGCCCATGCCCGGATATTCACCCAGATATATGCACGCAACTGCGAAGTCAGGAAGATCGACAGGCAGACTGCTGCGGAATTTCTCGACAAAAATCACAGTTACGGCGACGCCAAATGCAGATACCGGTATGGGCTCTATCTGAAACGCCACACCGGGCATAATGCGGAAGCGTTTTTAAACAGAACCAAGATATTAAAGAGCAAGGCCGAAGAGTTGACCGGCATGGCTGAAGGGGTCGACACGTCAGGACATCCTGACACAGGCATAGCTCCCGGCACTCTGGTGGCAGTCTCGACATTCTCCAATGCCCGCAAATGGATCAAGGGCGACAAGACCATAAGATCTTATGAATGGACCCGGTATGCTTCACTGCCTGGAGTTCGTCTGAGCGGAGGCATGGGCAAACTTCTGAAGGCATTCATCGAGGAGGTCCTCCCGGATGACATCATGACATACGCTGACCTGGAATGGTCTGAAGGCAAGGTGTATGAGGCTCTCGGATTTGCACTCGAAGGGCATAAGGAGCCGGTAAACTTCTATATTGACGCTTCATGGAGGAGATTCTCCCGGTTGGCTCAAGCGACCTCACCGACAGCACCGCTCCAGCCGTCCACCGTCACAGCCACGTCATTACCGACAACCGTTACTGAAACGTCACAGCCGCCTACCATCACAGCCACGTCAATACCGACAGCCATCACAGACACGTCATTGCAGACAGCCATCACAGCCACGTCATTGCGAGCGAAGCGTGGCAATCTATACTTCCGGAACATGGGCAGCAACAAATACCGCCTCAAACTGACAGATTATCAGTAGAAATTCTTATCTTCGCGGTCGGTTTTAAGATGGTCACGTCGCTTCGCTCCTCACCATGACGGTGAACGAAACTGCTTGACTTGATAGAGAACGACACTTCTGACATTACATGCATGAAACTGCTTGACTTGACAGAGAACGACACTTCTGACATTACATGCACGAAACTGCTTGGTTTGACAGAGAATGACATTCAACTGAAATAATTATAAAACTAAATAAAATGGAAGCTATTGTAAAGACTGATTTCAACTTTCCGGGCCAGACAGCCCATTACGTAGGAAAGGTACGCGACGTGTACAGCATCAATGACGAGTATCTCGTGATGGTCGTTTCAGACCGCATTTCTGCATTTGACGTTGTACTCCCTAAGGGTATTCCTTTCAAGGGTCAGGTACTCAACCAGATTGCTGCAAAATTCCTTGACGCAACAGCTGACATCCTCCCTAACTGGAAGATTGCAGTTCCGGATCCGATGGTGACAGTGGGTCACAAATGCGAGCCTTTCAAGGTTGAAATGGTTATCCGCGGTTACCTTTCAGGTCATGCCTGGAGAGAGTACAAGGCAGGAAAGCGTACCATCTGTGGCGTAGAGATGCCGGAAGGAATGGTCGAGAACCAGAAATTCCCTACCCCTATCATCACCCCTACAACAAAGGCTGCAGAAGGCCATGATGAGGACATTTCAAAAGAAGATATCATCGCTCAGGGTATCGTAAGCCGTGAAGACTACGAGCAGCTCGAGGCATACACCCAGGCTATCTTCCAGAGAGGTACAGAGATCGCAGCAAAGATGGGACTCATCCTTGTGGACACAAAATACGAGTTCGGAAAGAAGGACGGCAAGATCTACCTCATGGATGAGATCCATACTCCTGACTCATCACGCTATTTCTATGCTGAGGGTTACGAGGAGCGTCTCGCTGCCGGAGAAAAGCAGAAGCAGCTCTCTAAGGAGTTCGTTCGCGAGTGGCTCATGGCAAACGGCTTCCAGGGTCAGGACGGCCAGCAGGTTCCTGAAATGACAGAGGACATCGTAAACGGCATCACAGAGCGCTACATCGAGCTTTATGAGAACATCATCGGCGAGAAGTTCGTAAAGGCAGAGGGCACTGATGTTGCTGCCCGTATCGAAAGCAATGTTACAGAATTCCTGAAGACCCTTTAACAAGATTGCTCGATTATACCGAGAAATGACATGAACCCCGGAAGTCACACAAAACTTTCGGGGTTCATGTCATTTATGAGATTGACAGTCAATATTATGACAGGCTTTTCAAAAGGTCCAGCACAGCATCTCCAAGTTCAGTTTTCACTCGAATATGTTCCTTCACTGACATTACAAACGGATTGGATTCGAATACAGAACCGCGAACCTGCATAAAGTCCTCCTTTCTCACATTCTCATCTCCATCCGCACCGAAACCAGTCATGGAACTGAGAGAGAACTCCTTCCTGGCATCATCATAGACAAGGTTATCCAGACCGACAACCGAAGACTTCCATCTGGCGACAAGTTCACAAAGATCTTCAGCTGATACCGTCTGCAGGTCAACCGCATAATAATCTTCTATTGCCTTATACGCCCACTTCCATTCATATTCATAATAGTTGTCATGGATATCTGCGAAACGGGCATTCACCTGGTCAACATCCGCCAGAATACCGCTCTGGATATCATCAAGCAGCACTGACATAGCCTTCTTAGGGGCAATCATACCCGAAATATCAACCCATGGTCCATCTCCATACTCTGCTGCCGGAATCAAGGCCTGGCGCAAAGATTCCATATCAGAAATCTCTGACTTCATGATTCTTGATATCAGGGAGTTTCCCAGAAATTTATCAAGTGCCATGGAATAATACTTCAGTCCGTTAATCAGAGATGAACGCTTGATTTTACCGCTCTGATATGTATAATCCTCAGAGTTTTCCCCAGAAAGACGCTGAAGCTTCTTCAATATATCCATTCCACGAAGCATCTTATGGGCCACATAAGGGCTCAACAGATTATAGTTTATCTGGTCCAGTCTGTCTTCTATATGCCTCTTGTCTCGCACCGGCCACTTTCTTGCATCACGTATGGTTCCGACACTCTTTAGATTTGCTCCCGGCATTATGTAAGTGGTATTCTGCTGCTCTATGAGATATGAAAACGGAAAATCAGAAGTGTCCTGATGGCTGACATGGCGCCCCATCACAAGAGAGAACGCACCTACTCTGGATGGCCAGAGTATATACGAATCGGATGCAGTCTTGGCACCCCTCTCCATAATTCCCTGGTGTATAGGGCCCAACTTGTACATGTGGTTGCTCTGGTTTGATCCGGAGCCTGCATTCATGAACGAGAACATTCCAGCTATCAGTAATGTTGACTTATGATGAGTCACAGTAAAAGGCCCTGCAAATATAGAGCAGGCCTCACCGTTTTCGCCCTGACAGTTACCGAAAAACAACGAGTCGGTTGCTGAATAATTATGACCAAGTTTGCAACACTGCCCTATGAAACATCGTGAGAATGTAACCCCATCTTCAACGCTTGCGCCGCTTGAAATAATGAAATCATCTCCAATCACATTCACCCCGACATGAACAGGAGCGTTCCCTGTACTGTTTATACTGCCGTTTTTCAACCGTGATGCTCCCTCGATCTTACAGTAGTCACCTATCTTCACATTCTTGATGTAACCTGCATCTGCGATAACCACATAAGACCCGATCGTCCCGTAAGAAGATGACACATCCTGTACATACCTGCCGATCATTCCTCTCAACTTTTCAATCATCATGGGCCTATGCCTGTAAAGCGCCATCACATAAGCAGTCTGAGCAGACAGACGGTCATATATCATGACTTCCCTACCTCCGGTTTCGCTCATGACCGAAACTTCCACCCCATTGCCGAAACTGCTAAAGCAATCTGTAAGGATAATATCGACATTCTCTATGAATGTATGCGATCCTATATTATAATTGGCAATATAATTCTTTACATTTTCAATACAGCAGTCGTCGCCCACAGTAACATTATGAAGTGTAACATGGTACAGACCAGCATGTTTCTTCATACCTCCCGCCAGTTCGAACTCTCCGGTAAACTTTCCAAGACGGACTGTACCTGAGAAACGGGAGTAATGAATATACTCGGGAGAGAAATCCTCATCTACCTCTATCATGTTCCAGTCAGATGCAGAACACATCTGTTTTTTTAGTGTATCTATTTCGTATGATGTAAGTTTTCTGTATTTCCTCATATTGTCCTATAAATTCTTGGTTGAGAACATAAGAGCTTGTATCTGTTCATTGACTTCTTCGTACGAATATCCGCGGCCCAGAGCGAAACGCAGGAGTTTCATTTTCCATTGAGGATCGTCTTTCAGGGTGCGAAACTTGTTTTCCAGGAGTTTTTCAAGACGGGCTTCAGCCCGCTGGGAGTCAATCTGCATCAAGGCCTGGGCTATAATGTCCTTTGAGATACCTTTCGCAGAAAGCATATATCGGATTTTAACCTCACCCCAGCCGGATATGGAAGACTTTTCCCGTGCATATGCTTCGCAGTAACGAAGGTCATCCACATACTTCTCCTGAACAAGAATCTTCACTACCTCCGATGCCTTCTCCTTGTCACCATCCAATGCCTTTTCGGCCTTTTTCAGCACATCGGAAACGCAGTATTCGCGGCGTGAGCACTGGCGGCGAAGGTTATTGAGTATTTTGTTGATATCTGTCATAATATTATAGATTGATAGATTGCCACGCTTCGCTCGCAATGACGTAAACGCTTTGCTCCTCGCAATGACGTGAAAGGTTCACTCGCAATGACGTGAAAGGTTCACTGGCTATGACGTGAAAGGTTCACTGACTATGACGTAAAAAGTTCACGCATAAAGTATCAGAAATTATATCCGGCACTGATGTAGAAGCCGACAGTTTTGGCCAGGTTTGACCAATGGACATTAGCCTTGAAGGGACCGAAAATAGTATCGTAGGCGTACTCTACGCCAGCACCGAAATATCCCGGTCCGGTCATGTACGAGCCAAAATCGTCACTATCACGCGCATAGTTGACTATTCCTGTCAGATAATGGTTCCTCGCAAGTCTGAACCTGAAATCCATACCAGCCATAGTCAGAATATTTTTCATCGCCCACAGGTTGGTGACACCGATGAAAGGCATCTGCTGATCGACATACCTACCTGCAAGCGAACCTCCTATTGCATTGAAATATGCCACCGGCACATCATCGTTGCTGAGCAGGAAACGACAGTTGGCATAAGGAAGGAACGCAAACACATCCCCGCCGGGCACTACGCCCTTGACCCCTGCATAAACAGTATGAAAATTATTGAAATCCTTAGGGAATCCGGCGAATGTCCACGCATAACTTAACTGTGCCTTCACTCCCCTTGTCGGAAAATCTCCATCATCGAGCACATCAGTGCGGCCGGTTGCAAAAAGCGAAACGAAGTCGTTGTTGAGAGAATTGAAATCATAGTCTCCCAGAATATCCTCCGACTTTACATTCCTTATACGGAACACTTCGTTACGGAATCCGGCATTAAAATCAAACTTGCGCCATGTCATATTCGAAAAGAACAGTTCCTGGCGGGCATGCAGAAAATTGAATCCGAGCTTATGTTCCCAAAGATTCAAAGTATTGAGGTCTGTCCATCTGACAGAAGCCGTCATATTTATTGTAGGTACCTTCGGAACATCCCACGACCATCTGAACTGCACATACGGATTTGCACTGATCTTTGCGGTCAGATCCAAAGCGTGGCCATAGAGTTTATGTGTATTGAACCCCAGATTGAAGAGCACCGACACGATCTCCTCCGTATCTGCCCGGACCCCAAGACCAAGCTGATGTATCGGTCCTTTTCTGCAGGTCACCACAAGCTTGAACGGCTCCTTGTCTCCGAGAAGTTCGTAAGTCACAAAATCGTATGAACCTGTTCCGTATATCCTTGCTATTATATGGTCCAGCTCCGCGCGGCTGATCTTTTCAGACAGATTGATATGGAGTCGCTGCTTCAAGAGGGCCTTCTCACGTGGAAGTACTCCCTTTACATCTATCTCTGATATCAGCAGCGAATCTGCATGAAAATCAAATGCCCTGCCTTTGTCCGGTACATCATATTTTCCTGCAGTCTTCTCAGCGACTATCCTCAATAGAGAATCCTTCTCCTGAGCCGCCCTCCATCCCCTGACAAGAATCGAATCAATAGCCGCAGCATTGAAACTCATCATGTTATATTCCGGCAAATATGGTTTTATGGACACATCGGGAATCTTCGCGTTCTCCTCATACGAATCGCGCATCATCATATCTACCCCCTGGTACATTATGTCAGCCAGGTTATTGACCTTGTTGTAGCTCCTCTGTCTTTGGGAGAGGTCGACTCCAATGATGATATCCGCCCCCATTTCTCTTGCCAGTCCGGTCGGGTAATTATCACGCAGTCCACCATCAACCAGCACCATTCCATCCTTTCTGACAGGAGCGAACATACCGGGAATGGACATCGTGGAACGCATGGCATCATTTATCTTGCCGCTGTGCCATATCTTTGCCTTTCCTGAAACAAGGTCCGTCGCCACGCATACGAATGGTATAGGCAAGTCAGCGAATGACAGGGAATCCTGATAACCTATTGTCAATGAACTGATAAGATTGTTCACATTCTGACCATAGATGTATGCTGCCGGCAAAGATCCGAGCAGATTATTCTTGAGCAGTTCCGGACCATCCTTGTTGTCTGCTCCGATTTTCAATATTTCAAGTTCCTTCTCATCTTCGAAACGGATGTCATCGGTCAATCTCATCTTATAATAATCCCTTTCATAAAAGAAAGGTATGGATATCATATACTTCTCCTTGTACTTCATATCGGTATATGATATATACTCTCGAGAGAGTTCATCGCTCAACGCCCATTCCCAGTCCATATTCCTGACAAGGGTATCAATCTCTTCCACCTCATATCCAAGCGAATACAGGCCTCCCACAAGTCCGCCGATACTCGTTCCGACAACCATATCCACAGGTATCCCAAGTTTTTCCAGGTACTTGATCACCCCGACATGAGCAGCCCCCTTCGCGCCTCCTCCGCTGAGCACCAGGCCGACAGTCGGACGATGCTTCCTTATCTGTTCCATCTTCGTGCGGACACGCTCAAATGCCAACGAATCCCCCTTCGGGTCCACACTGCGCGCATACATCCCCTGGGTTGACATCAAGATGCCGACCAGACAGACAAGATATGAAAATAAGCGTTTCATCATTTATTGTGCTCGCCCGCCAACATTCCGCAGGCTGCGAGAATATCCTCACCGCGCGAGGCCCTTACAGTAGTCATAAGCCCCTGATTGTTAAGACGGTTCTTGAAGTTTTCTATAATATGGGCAGGTGAAGTCTCATACGGAAAATCCGGAATCTTATGGAATCTTATAAGATTCATACGGCACTCCAAACCTTTCAACATCCTTACCAAAGCATCCGCATGTACCTTTGAATCATTGAATCCTGCAAACATCGTGTACTCGAAACTCACGCGTCTCTGACCGGTAAAATCATACTTCTTTATAAGGTCAATAACTTCCTGCACCGGCCATGCAGCCTGCATAGGCATCATCTCCTTTCGCTCAGGACCGAACGGATTGTGAAGACTGACAGCCAGATGGCACTTGCACTCGTCCAGGTAACGTTTGAGATTAGGAAGGACACCGATAGTCGAAAGGGTGATGCGTTTCGGGCTCCATCCGAAGCCCCAGTCAGCCGTAAGGATCTCGATAGTCCGCATCACATTCTCATAATTGTCCAGCGGCTCGCCCATGCCCATGAACACGGCATTTGTCAGTGTGTCGGATTCGTCCACGGCGATGAACTGAGAGATGATGTCGGCCGCGGACATATGTCCATGGAAACCCTGCCTTCCGGTCATGCAGAACTTGCATCCCATGTGGCAGCCGGCCTGTGACGACACACAAAGAGTTGCACGGTCGCCATCAGGAATCATCACAGCCTCGACGGCACTTGATTCGAGTTCCGTTTCCGGAGTCGAACCGTCGCATCCGGCATTCAGTTTTCTCTTATGGCAGCAGTCTACCGGGAACAGATACTTCTTTGTACCATCTGAAGAAATCTGCAGGCCCCTATACTCAACCAGGCCAACCTCGTACTTTTCATTCAGAGCGGCACGGGCAGCCTTGGACAGATTGGTCATATCGTCAATAGAACGAACCTTCTTGACATACAGCCACTGAGCAATCTGCTTGGCCGTAAAGCCCGGCAGTCCCTCCTCTACGACCAGCGCCTTGAGTTCTTCCAGATTCTTTCCTAAGAGTTTTATCTTCATATCGTTCGTGCTCATCAAAATCCATACAAAATTAGTGAATTTTATCATGTCGACGGATTGTTTCTCGTAGATTTTCTGATTCTTTCGTAGACTTTTTCCACTTGTGCCGCATCTTGGCACAAAACTCATCTAAT
>JBGVQP010000056.1:0-4634 GCA_045127685.1 Candidatus Cryptobacteroides sp. | reverse complement strand
GCATAGAGGATGTATGGCCGGACTATCCGACAAAGGATGACTTTCTGTGGAATGAAGATGAATATTGATTGACATGATATTCCTTCTCCTGGAGTGTTAATCCTATATGAGTACTTCATGTAAACAATATATCTCATCTTCCGGAGCAGGAAGATGAGATATATGTTTTATACAGGATATCATCCTACCTTGTCCAGCCGTTCATCCAGCTGCACTCCTTCGCAATATCCTCAAGTGACGCATACCCGAGTGTTGCATTTGACGTGTTTCCATCTGCCACGAACTTGTCATTGGTATAGATGCCTTCCTTACTGTCAAGTGTTCCTGAGATTGCCACTCCACTGAGTCTGGATACCTTCTCGAGAAGGGCATTTTCAGTTTCCGCACTCTCTACAGCCAGAGGCTTGCCCTTGCCTGTCACTTTGGCTGATGTTATCTCCACCTGGGTTCCTCTACGCAGACGGATGCCCTGCTTGCCTGCACCATTTCCGACCAGAAGCAAGTTGCTCAGTACCGGATGCGACACAGGGGTTGCGGCAAAGTTGTTCTCGTTGTTGTCCGCCTCGACAAGGCAGTCACAGTCATAACCGAGGACTGATTCAGGCGCCTGGAAAGCTACCAGATTCTCTCCCCTTCCGTTCCAGCCTTCAGTCCAGTCAAAGGAGTCGTCCGAGCAGTTGACCGCTACCATATTCTTTACATTGACACAGCCGCCGAAGAACTCGAATCCGTCATCCGAACCATGATATGCCTCGCAGTTCTCTACTGTCGTACCGCTTCCTACACCATAGAAGGTGATGCCGTTAGCCTCGTGCTCCTCATCAAAGGCATATCCGGTGTATTCCACACGTACAAATTTCAGGACTCCGCTGTTGTCGTCATCCTTATCTCCGCCATAGGTAGCTCCACCAATCTCCGAACTGCCCTTGCCGCCTTCCGCATTGGTGCGTGCAAATCCGCAGATATGGATACCGCCCCATGCACCCGGCTCTTCCTTCTGAGACGTCATGACAATCGGTGAGGATGCCGTTCCTACTGCATTCATCTTAGCGCCCTGTTCCACAAGAATGTAGTCAACCTTGTCATCATACAGGCTTACAACAGTCACTCCTTCTTCAATATTCAAGGTAGCTCCTGCCTTCACGATCAGCTCCCCATCCAAAGTATAAGTCTTTCCGGACTCAAGTGTCAGGTCGGAAGTGACAGCTCCGTGCAGTGTTGAACTGTCATCCGGATTTACGATCGGATCATCATCGTTGTCGCATGATGCGATTACACACATTCCGGCTATTAAAGCCAATGAACTGAATTTGAAATAATTCTTTTTCATAAAATGTTGATTTAAAATGGTTGTTGTAATGTTTTCTTCTATAGTTTGAATGTAACTCCTATCTCAAGGCATTGGCCGTATCTGTGTCGCTCGACTTCTACGGTCTGTCCTGTCAGCGGAACCTCCTGCCTGAAGACTACATCCTGTCCCAAGAGGTCGCTTGCCTGAAGCTTTACAGACCAGTGCCTGTTGAACTGGTAGCTTGCATTGAAGTTGAGAGTATGAACCGCGTCCTGCCTGATGTCTCCCAACTGCGACACGCCCACCGCGTGTATCCTGCTGCCTTGCATGTTGTAGAGCAAGACCATGTTCAAGGCCTTCTCATCACCGAATCTCGGAGACCATGTGATGTCTGCATTGATCAGGACTGGAGATGCTCCCTGAAGCGAACGTTCCTTGTTAGTGTATGCTCCTCCTTCCGGAAGCTTAACATTGGTATACATGTAGCTTGCATTCGCTCCGACATTAAGATCCTTGGCGATCCTCTTGCGGAATTCCACTTCCAGACCTGCAGCAAAACCGTTATCCGCATTTCGGAATGAGTGCAGCGTGGCGCCTCCGTTAAGTGCCTGTATCCGTTCGATCGGGCTATCAAGATATTTGAAGTAGCCTGTAACACTGAGCATGTCACCGTCGGATCCGAAGAGTTCGTATCTGAGATCCAGATTATAGTTGTATGCGTTATTCAGATCCTCGTTACCCCTTATCTGTGCAGACCCGTAGGATTCCTGATACAGGAACGGAGCCATTTCTATGAATGATGGTCTTGTGATTGTCCGTGATGCGGAAAAGCGCAGGATATGGGTATCGTTGAAGGTGTATTTAATATTCAATGCCGGGAAAAGGTCTCCATGCTCAATCGCACTCTTCCTGCCGAACCAGTCGCCACCGTCTGAAGCGTATCTGACCCACTGCCGGGCATATTCATATCTGAGTCCCAGATTAATGAGAAGATTCTCTGTCGGATAGAGGTCCGCGGTCATATATCCTGCGATGATATCGGTACCTGCACGGTAACTGTCCTTCGGCTGCTTCTTGCGTTCTATCACTATATTGCCGCCAGCCACGTTACCCTGATTCAGGAACGAGTCTGTATCGAAGACACCTGTTATTTCCGGATCAAGACGATTGAGGTTATAGTAGAAACGGGTTCCCATATACTCTCTTCCCTTGTCCTTGTAGCTTACGCCAGACTTGAAAGAGTTGCTGTCACCCCATTTCCATTTCAACCCGAGGTCTGCGTTCCATTCATCCTCATCAAGACTTCCGAAATATCGCATGGTCTCCTGCCTGTTCAGTTTGAAGAGCTTGAGTATTCCGTCCTCACGGATGTACATGGCCTGCCTTCTGTCAGGCTGATAACTGCCCGTCTTTCCGTATGATGCAGCCCAATCTATCTCCACCCTGGAGTCAAGCAGGAAGTGAAGTCCGTTCAACTGATGATTCTGAAGCGAATACACATGAGTCACATTATTGCTTCCTGTCAGAAGATGGCCTTCCGCATCTTCTCCATTACGAAGCTGATAAGTATCATTGGCATTACGAGCATAGAAGAATGTATAGCCGATTCTGTCAGACTCTCTGAGCGTATATCCGACATGTCCTAAAGCCGATGCCTTCAACGCCTGATCGTAACTGTCGTAGGTGAAGTTGCTCTGTACATTGCCGGTCGCTTCCAAAGTCTTTTGAAATGCCTCTGATACCTTCTGATAGTCATTGCTGAGGTTTGCTGACATAAGGATGCTCAGCGTCTGGCCGCCTACATTGAAGTTCTTTCCCATGCTTACGGTTCCGCCGATTGATGGAAGCGCCGTCTTCTGACTTACTGCAAATGAGGACTTGAAGATATCATTTGACTTCACGTATTCGTCGAAGTCGACAAGAGGCATATCAAGAACCTGCGATTCAAGCCTGGATGTCCTGAAGAGAGACACTCCCCTGTCCATCTGGTATCTTTTTCTGAAAATTGTATTGACAGATCCACCTGTATTGAGGCTTATCTCTAGAAAGTCTTCGGGAATATTGACCTTTGTGACGATATCGATATGGGCGCCACTGTAGTCTGCATAAGTCTCCGCATTGTAGACCTTGCTTACAGTGATGTTCTGTACAGTAGATGACGGGAAAAGGTTCAGCGGCACAAGCTTATTGTCAGGGTTGGGAGATGCTATCGGCAGGCCGTTCAGCGTCGTGATGCTGTACCTGTCACCGAGACCTCTCACTATCAGCTGACCGGCTGAGGCGACAGATATACCGGTGATCTTTTTCACACCCTCCTCCACATTAGATATTCCTTTTACAGCCATCTCCCTAGCTCCTATATTCTCTATGGCCGCTGTCGACATCTGCCTTTCCATCTGCAGAGCCGCAACGCTTTCTAGATTCTTCCTTCCTATGACGGTCACTTCGCTGAGCTGCTGGCCGTCCAGCTCCAATCCGATATTCAGTTCCTGATTCTCTGCCTTGACTTCTACATCAATCTCTGCCGTGCGATAGAATATATATGAGATGACCAGTTTTTGGTTACCTTCTTTGAGGTCCTTCAGTTCAAATCGTCCGTCGATGTCAGTAACAGTTCCTGATGCAGTACCCTTCAACTGAATGGAAGCGCCTATGAGCGCTTCTCCCGTCGCAGCATCGATTACGGTACCCTTCAGTACCTGTGCGTGCGAAACAACCGCCAGAGTCAGCAAATAAATTGTCAGAACAAATCTTCCAAAGTTCTTTTTCATTCTCCACTTGTCTTTTATTGTTTACGGTCGCAAAGGTCGCTGATAAAGATTTCATCAATCATAAGGTTTCATTAATTACCTGTGACAATATTGTTTCGTTTCCATTACATGCTTTTCTTTTGGCTCAAGTTATGCTATAATGTTTGCAATTCTAAACATTTATTCATACTTTTGTATGTAATTATAAACATTATAGCATGAAACGCGAACTCTTGCCATCACAAAGACGCTTACTTTCGACTCTTGGAGAGCAGTTGAGATATGCCAGACTCAGACGCGACCTGACAACCGTCCAGATTGCAGAGAGAGCCGGCATTGCGCGCACCACACTCGTGAAGATTGAAAAGGGCGATGAAGGCGTTGCCCTAGGTCAGTATTTCCGTGTCATGTTGGCACTGGGACTTGGCAATGACATCGTTCTTATTGCACGTGACGACGAGCTGGGACGCAAGCTGCAGGATGCCAAGCTTGAGGTAAAGGAAAGGGCTTCAAAGAAATAATTATGGCTGATACCAGAAACATATTAGTATATTATGACGGAGAGCAGGTTGACTCTCCTCTATTGATGGGTA
>JBGVQP010000055.1:0-34405 GCA_045127685.1 Candidatus Cryptobacteroides sp. | reverse complement strand
TTACCGCAGAAAGTTGTTCCTTTGTAAAACTAAGCATATGTCTGTATTTTTAAAGTTGAACATTCTTTGTTCTTGGGACCTTTAAATTTACAGACATATTTTTATTCTGCCCTCACGGACACACTTTCTGGGACATTATCGCCGGAGCTGTACGTACCCCGTTGCCTTCCATCCCCCTGCATCATTAAAACGAAATCGGAGCCGCCTCACGACAGCTCCGATTGTTACTAAAGTTCTGTTATAGAGAAGGACAGTGAACCCTATCAGATTCTGAAATTCAGTAACTCAGAACATTTTCTATATATGTGCATATAATTTGGTACGGAAATTCGTTATATTTGCCTTTGTTAACAAATGTCGAGGACTTATGAGTGTTGATCAGTTAGATTTTGTAACCTTTTGTATAGGCAATTTGTCGATACGACTTAATATGCCTCAGAAGGTAGTATACACAAAGCTCAAAGATAGTGGTATCCTTGATGACTATATTGTCAAGGGATATGATGTCCTCCATACATTCGGTAAGGAATACTTGATGAATGATTTGATTGATTATATGCAGGAGAAGGGAGCGTTGTCATGATACTGTACCACACCTCATACATGGTTGTTGAACAACCTGACCTCGAACATTCAAGAGATTACCTGGATTTCGGAAAAGGTTTCTATCTGACTTCTTTACGCCATCAGGCTGTTCTATATTCAGAAAGGTTCTTCTTGAGAGGACGTCAGGCATACCTTGGTGAATATGATCTTTCTGACTCATATGTTGATTTGTCAATCAGGACCTTTGAGGCTTACGATGAGGAATGGCTTGATTTTGTCTTTCAGTGTCGTAAAGGGGAGGATAAGTCAGACTATGATATCGTAATTGGCGGTATAGCTGACGATAAGATTTTCAAGACCATCGATCTCTACTTTACAGGTGACATTTCAAAGGACGAGGCTCTCAGACGCTTAAAATATGAGAAGCCAAACAATCAGTATTGCCTAAGGACTCAACGAGCAATTAACCTGCTTACATTCAAATCTGCAGAGGAAATCATAAAATAATGGAAGACTCAAAAAATATAATCATTCAAGCCAAGAATGCCAGAATCATTGCCATACTGGCGGAGAAATTTGGCGGTTCCCTTGATAAGGCGATGGATGTATTCTATCATTCTACAACTGCTCAGATGATCCAAGATGGCATTGCCGACTTGCATTGTAGGAGTGACCATTATCTTGCAGATGAAATTTATAGAGAATATACAGAGGCTCTATAACTTTATAACACCTTTGCCCAAACTCGCCGGAGCCGCCTCACGACTGCTCCGTCCTGATCTCAAACGGAATCTTCCGTTCCCTTACCACTGCCTTCATGAAGACAGTCAATGCTGCCGTCGAGGTGAGACCGAACTCATCGCAAAGCGAATCGAATTTCTTTTTCAACGAGTCATCGACTCTGAATGTCATTGATGTCTGTGCCATAGCTATATAATTATGTATTTGCAAATATAATATATTGTATATACATTGCAAATACATAGCCATTATTTTGCAATGAAGATTTTGATATGCTCCTAAAGCGGGTCTGTAACTTTATCTCTTTCCGTACCCTGCAGCAGGTTCAGAAAGCAGCCCGGACTTGGGCAGCTGCATTTCATGGATTATCTGAATCATCTCTGCCGGCGAAACGATGAACGGCTTCTTTGGGAAATGCTTCAGGTTGCCGGTTACAAGAAACGAGTCTTCTTTGCTCAGAGCCACTTCGTAGAATACGAGGTCCTTGTCGTACGGTAATGTTTCTCCGCTGCTGATCCTTTCGGAGTGGATGCCTTTTGTCTTGATTTCAGTTAATACTGCATCAATCTTTTCTTTCGCGATTTTGAATTTAGATCGTGTCAGTACTGCATAGTATTCATTCAGTATTTCATCATTGTAGATAGGTATGATAGTTCCTTTGAATAAACAGTCAATTAAGAGAACTGTCGCAGAGTCATTGTGCCTTGATAAAAATGCTGATACAATGACATTGGTGTCTATTATAGTCAACAATTTCATGTTATAGTCCCAATCTGGCAAGTCTGATTTCTTCATTAATTTCCTCCAAACTCATTCCGGCTGTGCCGTTCTCTGCAGCCATACGTCGTATCTCCCAGAACGCCCTGCGTCCCCTTTCCGTCACTTCATCTATCGGGTCTGTTTCAATCTGAAACGGTATCCTCCTTTGGCGCACGACGGTCTTTACATATATGTTGAATGCCGTATTCGCACTCATGCCGAACTCCTCGCAAAGTTTATCAAACTCTGCTTTCAGGTCCGCGTCCAGTCTGATGGTTGTTGCTGTTTGTCTCATAATCATGTTGTTTTACGCAAAGATATATAAATGACGTCAATGTGCAATACAAATGCCATAAATATTGCTGTGTGTTCTTCAGAATCTGCCGTATTCCGCCAGAATCTCTTCATTGTATTACAATGCAGGTACATCGCCGTTATTTTGCAATAAAAATGGAAGTAATATACTTGATTACACCAAACGAACGACAAAAAGCTGTGGCACGTAATATGCTGAGTGTTAGTTTGTTATGTATTCTTTGTCCGGGGGATTTGTCGGACAAAGAATGCGTAAACTGTTGATATGAAGCGTTTTATGTGCCACGCCAAAGTGCCTTAAAAGTTGATTCGTAATATGACCTCGGTACTTAAATGGTCAAAAGTCAGTCAAGCGGTTTACGGTCTCCAAAAGCCGGCAGTACTTATCTTATTGAATTCTTCGTGTAAATAGGTATGTCATTCCCATAAATATTTTATATGGGTTGAAGCGGGTCTAAAGAATCTGCTCGGCAGCCTCTTTGAAGAGGTCTTCTATAGTTGAGGTGTCGGTTTCTGTCTGTTGTGGCGGAGCCGGCGCTATTGTTTTGGGCGCAGGGGGTGCAGAGGGGAGTGCGGCAGGAATTTCGATGTTGACAGGCCCAGGAATGTCTGTTTGTGTATCTTCAGGTGCAAGCTCTGTCGGTTGAGGTTTTCTGCTGTCCAGGATAAAGAATGCGAGCACTGTCAGGCAGACTGCGATGAGGGTATAAAGGGTACCTGTCCACACCCTGCGTGCCTTTTCTTTCATTATTGCCTTCTTGACTTCAACGGCAGTCGCAGGCCTTTTGTCCTTGTTTCTGTTGAGGCATTTCTTGGCAACGTGTTTATAGAACGGGTGAAGTTCGCTTATCATGACTCCGAGTGACCAGATGTCGCTTCTGTTGTCTATGACATCTCCTGCAAGAAGTTCTGGCGATGCATATATCTTTGTTCCGGCAGGGGCTTTGAAGGTCGCAAAGGAATCTGTATCAGAAAGACCGAAGTCAATGATCTTGACGTTCTGGCCGTTATGGGTGATGAGGATGTTCTCCGGCTTGATGTCTCGGTGGATGACCTGCTTGCGGTGCATGTAGTCAAGGGCGTCACAGATTTCGCAGATGATCTTTTGGGCAAGTTGTCGGGATATTCCCTTTGTGGTGATGAGTTCTTCAAGGGTACATCCGTCGATCCACTCCATCACTATGCAGTTGCCGATGGTCGGATGGCTGATCTTTCCGAAGTACTGGCAAAGTCCGAGGTGGGTGAGCGAGAAACCTATGTCGAAGTCTTTTGTGAGCAACTCTTCATATAGCAGGTCGCCGCGGAATTCCTCTTTAAGGGCCTTGTAAACGAAGAATCTTCCGTTTTTGCAGACACGATACAACTCATTGAACCCGTCCTTTGATGTGTGGATGAGTTCAAGGTCATTGCTTTCATTGGCATTGTTTGCCGGGTCGGCAGGCAGAAAGAATCCGGAAGGTCCTAGCATGATGTTCTTTTAATAGTTCAAAGATACTGATTTTCGGTCAAATTTCGTACTTTTGTGAAGATGCGCAGACTGGTAAAATATATACTATGCACCCTCCTTATGCTTGTGGTCTTTTCCGCTGCAGGTCAGGACCGTCGTCTTGACGAGCAACTGGGCCGGTATGAAGATATGTGCGAGCAGTGCATGGACATAAAATCAAAGGCGGCGTCGGGGGAGAATGTCTCGCGAACTCAGGTTGAGTCGTTGATCGCTACCTTTTTGGCGCTGAACAAGACGCTGAAGTCACAGGAGAACGAAATGACTGCGGCGCAAAGGCATAGGTTTGCGCAGATAGGCAGGTGGTTTGCTACAGGAGAACTTCCGGATACCATCAGACCAGTATCTCCCGTACGGGCAGAACCGCCTTGTGCTCCCGTAGCTATGCTCCAGTCGGCAGATTGTGGGATTATGCCTGTGTTTGATACAGTTTTTTGTGATAACAGCACAGGCCGTTCTGATTTAAGCCGAGTTACAGATATGCCTGATAAAAAATCTCGTGGAGATATACTTATACTCGCTTCGCTTGCCGCTCCGGATATGTCCTATGGGATTATGACCGGGTATCTTCACCGTCGCATCGGAGGGTATCTGGCCTTCAGAAGCAACTTCACAACCTGCAATCCTTCGTACTCATGTGCTTCTGATGGCAGCATGCAAAACGGAAGTCAGATCTGGCCATCTGGAAATGAGGAACGCAGCAATCTGATGGCCAGCGGAGGCGTTCTTGCGGGAGCCACAAAATGGCTTACAGTGTATGCGGGTGTAGGATATGGCACCCGGAAACTCGCATGGGAAGACGTAGCAGGCAACTGGGCTCTGGTGTCCGACTGGTCCCGCTCCGGATTTGCGGCCGAATGCGGAGCTGTCGTGTCAGTCCGCAAACTCGCTCTCTCTGCCGGCGTCTCTACAGTTGCCTTCCGCACAGCCGCCTTCACCTGCGGGATCGGAGTCCGCTTCTGATTGTTACTGTTGTCATTCTTCTCTGGAAGAAAAATGAACCTGAAGTGAACTTGATATGAAGCAATAGTTAGCTTAACTTTGAGTGTTTATTAAAAAAATATGAAAAAGTTTTTAATCCTTCTCGGTATTGTGATGACGATATGTCTCACGACCGTTGTCGTTTATGCGTCTTCAAACAACGCGGAATCTTCATCAGAGGCTTCGAGAGTCTGCATGATGTGTCATGGCAAGGCTTGTCCTCAAAACAACTCGGGTACTGTGTGCAATTGTGGTAGTTTTTATCAGTGCAACAACTGCTCTTTTACAGTTTGCTATGGTTGCTACTATAAATATGTGAATCCTAATTTGAATAAGGGATGCCCTCATTGCAGATCTAGTAGAGGATTCAAACAAGTATCGAGCAGATATTAAACAGGTTGTCTTTATCATACAGATGCGCTAAAAAAAGTGGCAACCCCTCTCGTAGTCAGAGGGGTCGCCGCTTTTTTATAAGGAAGCCGTGTCCGGCCTGTGCAATTACTGATTCTTAGGCCTCATCTGAGGGAAGAAGAGTACGTCCTGGATGGTAGGGGAGTTGGTCATGAACATGGTCAGACGGTCGATACCCATTCCGAGTCCTGATGTAGGAGGCATACCGTATTCGAGTGCGCGTACGAAGTCCATATCGATGAACATAGCTTCGTCATCACCCTTGTCCTTGAGCTTGAGCTGATCCTGGAAACGCTCGTACTGGTCGATAGGGTCGTTGAGCTCACTGTATGCATTCGCAAGCTCCTTTCCGCAAACGAAGAGTTCGAAGCGCTCTGTAAGTTCAGGATTGCTGCGGTGACGCTTTGTGAGCGGTGACATTTCCACAGGGTAGTCAGTGATGAATGTAGGCTGGGTGAGATGCTTCTCGCAGTACTCTCCGAAGATAGCGTCGATGAGCTTGCCCTTTCCGAATGAAGGGTCAGTCTCCACATGGAGCTTCTTGCAGGTCTCGCGGAGCTCGTCCTCTGACATGCCGGCAACGTCAACTCCTGCATATTCCTTGATGGCCTCGAGGATAGGAAGGCGGCGGAAAGGTGGCTTGAAGTCAACCTGCTTGTCGCCGATGGTGACCTCTGTCTGGCCGTGAAGCTTGAGGGCGATCTTCTCGAGAAGTTTCTCCACGAACTCCATCATCCAGATGTAGTCCTTGTATGCAACATAGATTTCCATACATGTGAACTCAGGGTTGTGGGTCTTGTCCATACCCTCGTTGCGGAAGTCCTTTGCGAACTCATAAACACCGTGGTAACCGCCTACGATAAGTCTCTTGAGGTACAGTTCGTTGGCGATACGCAGGTAAAGAGGAATGTCCAGGGCGTTGTGGTGAGTGATGAAAGGACGTGCAGTTGCACCGCCAGGGATGCTCTGAAGGATAGGAGTCTCCACCTCAAGGCAGCCTGCCTCATTGAAGTACTCACGCATAGTAGCCACGATCTGGCTTCTCTTTATGAATGTGTCGCGAACCTGTGGGTTTACGATAAGGTCCACATATCTTTGTCTGTACTTGAGCTCAGGATCCGAGAACGCGTCGAATACTTCACCGTCCTTCTCCTTCACGATTGGAAGCACGCGCAGAGACTTGCTCAGAAGTGTAAGTTCCTTTGCATGAACAGAAAGCTGTCCTGTCTTTGTGATGAATGCGAATCCCTTGATGCCCACGATGTCACCGATATCAAGAAGCTTCTTCCATACGGTGTTGTACATGGTCTTGTCTTCGCCCGGGCAGATCTCGTCACGGTTCACATATATCTGTATACGGCCTGTTTCGTCCTGGATTTCTCCGAATGACGCGGCACCCATGATGCGCCTTGACATGATACGGCCTGCGATGACTACATCCTGGAAGTTGCCGGCAGCTTCGTCAAACTCTGCCTTGATCTGTGCTGCAGATGTGTTGATAGGGTAGAGGGCAGCCGGATAAGGCTCGATGCCAAGTTCTCTGAGCTTTGAAAGCGATTCCCTGCGGAAGAGCTCCTGCTCGTTAAGGTCCATAATGCTCATAATATCTCTTGTTTAGTTTTTATCACAATTGTCGTAAATCATGCAAAATTAACAAAAAAATCCATATCTTTGTAGGATATGGCGGTAGAAAAGATATGGAAATTGCGTGAAGGCGCTGATGCTGACAATGTAAGACAGTTGTCTTCTGAGCTTGGAGTCGATCCTGTATTGGCGGAACTCTTGGTTCAGAGGGGAGTACATACGTTCGAGCAGGCGCGCTCTTTCTTCCGTCCGAGCCTGGATGACCTGCATGACCCGTTCCTCATGACAGATATGGAAAAGGCTGTGGAAAGGGTACACAAGGCTGTAACATCTGGGGAAAAGATTCTGGTCTATGGCGACTATGATGTGGATGGCACGACAGCGGTCTCACTTGTCTATACATTCCTGCGGCGCCTGACCCGTCAGTTAGATTTCTATGTGCCTGAAAGATATGATGAGGGATATGGCGTGTCTTACAAGGGTATAGACTGGGCTGCTGAAACAGGAGTGGGACTTATCATCACCCTCGACTGCGGTATCAAGGCCAACGAAAAGGTGGAGTATGCGCGTGAAAAGGGCATTGATATGATCATTTGTGACCACCACCTTCCTGAAAACGAACTTCCGAAGGCGGTGGCAGTACTTGACCCGAAGAGGGAGGACTGCTTCTATCCGTTCGACGACCTTTCAGGATGTGGTGTGGGCTTCAAGCTGGTGCAGGCCTATGCCATGAAATACGGCATTCCGTTTGAGACACTTACTCCGCTTCTTGATCTTCTGGTCGTCAGTATCGCATCGGACCTGGTTACGGTGGTAGGTGAGAACAGAATTCTTGCGCATTACGGACTCAAGCAGCTCAACAGCAATCCGTGTGAAGGGCTCCTGGCTATGATCCAGTTGTCAGGACTGGAGCCGGGCCATCTCACTATCGATGACATCGTATTCAAGATAGGGCCGCGTATCAATGCGGCAGGTCGTATGGAAAGCGGACGCATTGCGGTGGAACTTCTTACCGCATCCAATGTCAACGATGCCATCCGTGTCGGGAACGAGATAAACGAACGAAACAACGAGCGTAAGAACATTGACAGACGCATCACTCAGGAAGCCCTGGAAATGGTGGAATCCGGAAGGCGATATGATGTGTCCGACACATCGGCCGGAGGATGTCTGTCATGCGACAAGGCTACTATCGTTTATAATCCGCAGTGGCACAAGGGTGTGGTGGGAATCGTCGCATCTCGTCTTGTCGAGGCCTATTACAAGCCTACCATCGTGTTAACAAAGTCTCAGAACGGTCTTGTGACAGGCTCTGCGCGCAGTGTTCATGGTTTTGACCTATATGCCGCCATAGAGTCATGTTCCGATCTTCTCGAGAATTTCGGTGGTCACCTGTATGCCGCCGGACTCACCCTCATGGAAGAAGTGCTTCCGGAGTTCTGCGAAAGGATAGAGAAGCATATTTCCGGCACCATCATTCCGGAGATGCAGACTCCTGTCGTGGATATCGATACCATGCTTAACTTCTCCCAGATCACTCCGAAGTTCCTGCGCATCCTCAAGCAGTTCCAGCCGTTCGGTCCGGGAAACAGCGCTCCTGTATTCCGTACGGACAATGTATATGACAACGGCATGGGTCGCAAGGTAGGTGCGGAGGGCGGACATCTCAAGCTCGAACTTATCCAGGAGTCACATCCGTACCATCATCTTTCTGCCATAGCGTTCAATATGGCGGATTACTTTGATCACATCAAGACCGGCAACCCTATCGATGTCTGCTACTCGATTGTGGAGAATTTCTATCGCGGTTCATCCAGCACCCAGCTCCGCATCAAGGACCTTCGCGAAAGGGACGAACTGGTTTAAATTCAAATGAGTACTAACAACGAACTGAAGGCCGCATGGGACTTTGTAGAGAATACCGGAAAGAGTGTGTTTCTGACCGGTAAGGCGGGAACGGGCAAGACGACGTTCCTGCGTGAGGTGGTGGAGTCGTCCAGCAAGAGGGTGGTGGTTGTGGCACCGACTGGCATCGCAGCCATCAACGCAGGTGGCGTTACCATACATTCGTTCTTTCAGTTGCCGCTTCATCCATACATACCGGGGATGAAGATTGAGTCGAAGTTTGCGTTCAGCAAGGAGAAGAGAAGCATCATAAAGACCATTGACATTCTTGTTATTGATGAGATAAGTATGGTCAGAAGCGACCTCCTGGATGCCGTGGATTCGGTGTTGAGACGCTTCAGAGACCGTACCAAGCCCTTCGGGGGAGTGCAGCTTCTTATGATCGGAGACCTCCAGCAGTTGACTCCAGTGGTTACGGATGAGGAAGCACAACTGCTGGGCTCATACTATACGACACCATATTTCTTCGGCAGCAATGCCCTCAGGCAGATTGATTATGTGACCATAGAACTCAAGCAGGTGTATCGTCAGCAGGATGACAGGTTCATATCCATTCTCAATGAAGTGCGGCATGGACGTCCGTCGCAGCAGATAATAGATTCATTGAACACCAGATATGTGCCTTCGTTCAGACCTGATCCTCAGGAAGGTTATATCAGACTTACGACCCATAACAATACGGCCAACTCCTACAATGAGGAACAGCTGGCCATGATAGACGAGCCACTCCATAAGTTCGAAGCCAAGATCAGAGGAAATTTTCCGGAATATTCATATCCGACCGAGGTGCAGCTCGAGCTTAAGAAGGGAGCTCAGGTTATGTTCGTCAAGAATGACCCGTCGTCGGAAAAACGATATTACAACGGAAAGATAGGGCATGTGGTCGAGGTGGTGGATGATGTCATACTTGTTCAATGCCCGGGTGATGATGAGCCCGTGGCTGTCGAGATGCTTGAATGGGAAAACTGCAAGTATGTCATCAATGAGCAGACCCAGGAGATGGAAACAGAGGTGCAGGGTGATTTCAGACAGTATCCTCTGCGCCTGGCATGGGCGATAACCATCCACAAAAGTCAGGGTCTTACTTTTGATAAGGCCATCATAGATGCCGCTTCATCGTTTGCATCCGGACAAGTCTATGTGGCACTCAGCCGTTGCCGCACTCTGGAAGGAATGGTGCTGGCGACTCCTCTGCGTCAGAGCAGCATCATGACAGACCTTCGGGTAGAGGATTATATTCAGCAGCAGGAGCATGCGGCTGCACAGAGCATGGCCCGTCTGGAGGATACCAAGAAGGAGTATTTCAGACAGTTGCTCGGGGATCTGTTCAGTTTCAGCAATCTGGCGTACCTCCAGAAAAGGATGCTGGGAGTGTGTACGGAGTTCCCGTCTGGAACATTTCCAGGCCTGTCACAGAGACACAATGATATTCTGAATGCCTTGAACGAAAAGGTCGTACCGGTTGGACGCAAGTGGCTGCGTCTGATTGCGGGAATGTCATATGAAGAAATGACTTCAGCGGATTTCTCGGCGCGCGTACAAAAAGGATGCGGTTATTTTATCAATGAGTTGGAAATCGCCTATGGGGACTTCCTTGAAAAGATGAAGGAACTCAAGGCGGAGAACAAGGACCTGCTCAAGCGCTATAATAATATATGGTCGGAGCTCCATCTCGAGCTTCAGACCCAACTTCTGCTGCTGAAGGCGATGTCTTCTCTGAAGTTTTCTACTGAAACGTTCCTGCGAGAGCGTCAGAAGGCAGTCTATGAAGCGTCCGGATTCGTGCCGAAGGAACTGAGGACTTCATCAAAAGAAGGGAAAGCCAGGGCCGGGAAAGAAGAAAAACCGAAGAAGGAAGATACCAGACTGACGACTCTGAAACTGTATCGTCAGGGACTTTCAGTCAAGGAGATTGCCAAGGAACGCGATTACAATGAGAGGACCATCTACTCCCATTTGGCCCATTATGTCGCAGACGGGACCCTTCCTGTCAGTGATTTTGTGTCTTCTTCAAAGTACGACACAATCCGCGAGGTCATTTCTCGTGTCGGCAGCCTGAACGGTCTCGCTCCAATCAAGGAAGCCTGTCCGGACAAAGTCACCTACGAGGAAATCAGGATGGTCATCGCATCGATGGAAGCGGAGTAGCGATTTCGGAAGCAACCTGATCGATGGTCTTGCCGTCGGTGTCGATGACAAGGTGGGAGACGCGTTCATAGGTGGAGGCGCGCTTTGACATCAGGTCGAGTATGCGGGTGCGGAGGTCTGTCGTATTGAGCAGAGGACGGCCAGCGGTTTCGCTTGAAAGCCTTCCGACCAGTTCGCCCACAGAGGTCCGCAGATAAACACAGAAAGTCCCTTCGTGTACCATCTCCTCACACTCCGGCGTCATCACCGCCCCACCACCCAGTGCCACTACCCTGCCTCCTGTTTCAAGAATATCTTTCAGTGTCTCCTTCTCAATCCTTCTGAACTCTGCTTCGCCACGCTCCGCGAAAATCTCCGCCACAGTGCATCCGTAGCGTTCTTCAATCTTTTCATCCAGGTCCATAAAAGGACAGCAGAGCAACTCAGAGAGTCTCCTCCCGACGCTGCTCTTGCCGCATCCCATGAATCCTGTCAATGATATTATCATATTGTTTCAGATTGCCACGTCGCTATCGCTCCTCGCAATGACGTATTGTGTTGTCCTCGCAATGACGTATTATGCATCGTTTGCAATGACGTGTTACGCTTCGTTTGCAATGATGTGTTACGATGTCCTCGCAATGACGTGTTCTAGAAAAGCGATAACTGAAGGTCGTCATCCTCAAGGGTAATGTCGATAGGATCCTCCACATCTGAGTTGTCTATCTCTCCAGCCTGATTTTCCGGCTCAGCCTCCACTGGAACCACATCATCCTCCGGTTTGTGCAATGGTTCGCCGAACTTGACTGACTTGACATCCATCGCGCTCACTCTCTTGCCCTTTGCAGCAACACCTTTCTTCGCGATGAACTCTTCGGCATCCACAACTTCCATTTCCCTGTGCTCATGCTTTCCGCCGAATGTGATCTCGAACTGAGGGTGCTTGTCCTCGCTGATGGCAACAAGGTATGAACCCTTTGCTTCGGAAATGAAACTTACGGCAGTGTTGTCACTCACATCGAACGAGAACCTCTTGACATAGAACGATGATACCGACTTGTCATAATACAGAGCTGTATATGTCTTGCCTACATCCAGTTTTTCAATCTTGAGAAGGTCGCCCTGATATCTGTTGCTAAGGTCGAACGAAGTAGTGTAGTAGGTACCGTCCTTGAAGATTGCAAGAATATGGTCTCCGGTAGTGAACTGTCCCAGGTGCAGTCCGCGTCCGTCCTCGTTCAGCCTCTGGATGTCCTCGTCAAACCAGATATCCTTGCCGCCGATGGTAGAAACACCCTTTGACTTGAGCTGGATCTTGTTGATCGGATTCTTCGATACGAGGTTGCCTCGTGCTGCACGACCCTTGATCAGGAGCTCCGAGAAGTCAAATTCTTCTATCAGCTTCTTGAGTTTAGGACGCTGTCTGTAATATATCTTTACAGTCTCTGCCTCTCCGTTGTGGTTGACCGTGAACCAGAGAATCTGTGAACCAGGTGTGCCCTGAGTTATGTCATATTCCTTGTCACGGGTCACTCCGGTTACGGCAAATCTCTTGGCGTAGCTTACTGATGTCTTGCCCTCGCGGTAGATGACATTGTAGATGGTTCTCTGGTCATTTCTCTCAAACAGACCTACATAAAGGAGATCCTTTCCGAAGAAAGCCTTCTCTGAGACTTTGGTGATCACATATCTTCCGTCCTTGTGGATCACGATGATCTCTGAAAGGTCTGAACAGTCGCAGATGAACTCACCGTTGTCATCCTTCTTGAGCGCGATGCCGACGAATCCCTCTGCTTTGTTCGCATACAACTTGGCATTGTTGCTTACAACCTTTGTCACAGCTATGGACTCAAAGCCTGTGAGCTCGGTCTGGCGAGGATAGTCCTTGCCGTACTTCTTCTTGAGGTTCTTGAAGTAGTTGATTGTATATTCAGTCAGATGCTCGAGATGATTCTTTACCTCATCCATCTCTGCCTCAATGCCGCGGAGCTTCTCTTCCACAGCCTTGACGTCGAACTTGGAAATTTTTCTGACAGGCTTCTCCACCAGCTTGTTGATGTCCTCCATGGAGATTTCTCTGTGGAGAAGAGACTGGTACTTGGCCATTTCCGCAAACACTTCATTCAACTGCTCCTCCCAGGTCTTGGCGCTGTCATTCTCCAGAATCTTATATACCCTGTTCTCGAAGAAGATCTTCTCAAGAGAACTGTAATGCCAGTCGTTTTCAAGTTCGTCAAGTCTGATCTGGAGTTCCTGGCCGAGCAGCTCACGTGTGTGGTCGGTGCTGTATCTGAGCACATCATGCACGCTGAGGAACTGTGGCTTGTGATCCACAATGACGCATGTGTTCGGCGATATCGAAACCTCACAGTCAGTGAATGCGTAAAGCGCATCGATAGTCTTGTCCGGCGATACGTCATTAGGAAGATGTATCACGATGTTGGCCTTGTCCGTGGTGAGGTCGTCGATCTTCTTGATCTTGATCTTGCCCTTCTCTTTGGCCTTGAGTATGGAATCAATGATGATATGGGTGGTCTTGCCGAACGGTATCTCGTTGATGGAAAGTGTGTTCTTGTCGATCTTGTCAATCTTTGCACGGACTTTCACAACGCCGCCCCTCTGTCCCTTCATATACTTGCTGCAGTCTGCAAATCCACCGGTAGGGAAGTCTGGGTAAAGTTCGAATTCCTGACCCTTCAGATGTGCTATGGATGCGTCAATAAGCTCGTTGAAGTTATGAGGGAGAATCTTGGATGCCAGACCTACGGCAATACCTTCCGCTCCCTGAGCCAGCAGCAGAGGGAACTTGATCGGCAGTTCGACAGGTTCCTGGTTACGTCCGTCATATGAGGTCATCCAGTTGGTTGTCTTGGGGTTGAAGACCACCTCTTTGGCAAACTTCGTCAGACGCGCCTCGATATAACGCGGTGCGGCATTGGAGTCACCTGTAAGGATATTACCCCAGTTTCCCTGACAGTCGATCAGATAGTTCTTCTGACCTAACTGCACGAGAGCTCCCAGAATGGACTGGTCTCCGTGCGGGTGGTACTGCATCGCCTGTCCGACGATGTTGGCCACCTTCGTGTACCTTCCGTCATCCATTTTCCACATTGCGTGTAGCACACGCCTCTGTACAGGCTTCATACCATCCACAATGTGAGGAACGGCTCTGTAAAGGATCACATATGATGAATAGTCGAGGAACCACTCCTTGAACATGCCTGACAACTTGAACTTTCTGCTATGTTCGCCAAGCAGTTTGTCGAACTTGCCCGGAGCAACCTCCGCAACAGTGTCTTCCGCTGCTTCTGCTGTCTCCTCGCTTTCGTTCAGTCCTTCCTCTGGAATATCGATATCTTCAATACTCATAAATATAATAGGTTTATATGGTCCACGGCAAGAAAGTGCCGCATCATTCTAAAATTCGTATCCGAACCTCCTGAGTTCTTTCTTGTTCTCCCTCCAGTCTTCATCAACCTTCACGAAAAGGCTGAGAAACACTTTCTTCTGGAAGAAATCCTCCATATCGATTCGCGCCTGGGTACCCACTGTCTTAAGTGATTTGCCTCCCTTTCCGATGATGATACCTTTCTGCGAGTCGCGCATCACATAGATGACAGCGCTTATGTCATATCTTTCCGCACCTTCCTTGAACTCTTCGACAGCAACTTCACAACTGTAAGGTATCTCCTCCTTGTAGTTCAGGAAAATCTTCTCGCGTATGATTTCTGAAGCGAAGAAACGCAGGTTCTTGTCTGTGAACACGTCCTTGTCGTACCATGCCGGAGCTTCCGGGAGGTTGGCCACAATCGCGTCGAAGATGTTGTCCAGGTTGAATTTCTCCTGTGCTGAAGCCGGGAAGATTATTGCATTTGGAAGCTGCTCTTTCCACCATCCCATCAACTGAAGTACCTGCTCCTGGTTACTGATGTCTATCTTGTTGATAACAAGTATGACAGGACACTGGATCTTCTTGAGTTTTGCGATGTACTCGTCGTTCTTGTCTCCCTTTTCGACAGTATCGGTAACATAAAGGATTATGTCAGCATCTCCGATAGCGGTGTCCACGAAATCCATCATGCTTTTCTGAAGGCGGTAGTTAGGCTTGAGGATGCCCGGTGTGTCGGAGTATACGATCTGATAATCGTCTCCATTGACAATTCCCATGATCCTGTGCCTTGTTGTCTGCGCCTTGGCAGTCACGATGGACAGCTTCTCGCCCACGAGGGCATTCATAAGCGTGGATTTACCCACATTCGGATTACCGATGATGTTGACAAATCCCGCGCGGTGATGTTTGTTCTTTTCTGTTGTCATTCTGAACAAAGTGAAGAATCTACTTCCTTATATATATTAAAGGTATGCACCCATTCTGAGAAGGTTGATTTCGCCTTCTGTGAGGTATCTCCATTCGCCCCTCTTGAGTCCCTTCTTGGTAAGTCCTGCGAAGTAAACCCTGTCAAGAGCCTTGACTTCATATCCGAGAGATTCGAAAATCCTTCTTACGATACGGTTCTTTCCTGAATGAATTTCGATACCGAGCTTGCGGTGGTCGTCAGCCTCAATGTACTCGAGTTCGTCCGCCGCTATCATTCCGTCATTCAGTTCGACGCCACTGAGAATCTTCTCATAGTCCTCCTGCTTAAGCTTGCCGTCAAGAGACACCTGATAGATCTTCTTCTTGTCGTATGACGGATGGGTAAGCTTCTCTGCAATCTCACCGTCATTAGTGAACATCAGGACTCCTGTTGTGTTCTTGTCAAGGCGGCCGACCGGGAATACGCGTATAGGACATCCCTTGAGCAGATCCATGACTGTTCTGTCTGCGTGAGGGTCGCTTGCTGTTGTAACATAGCCCTTAGGCTTGTTCATCACGATATATACCTTGTCCTCGCCCTTGAGTCTCTCGCCGTTGAAGCGGATATCGTCTGTGTTGATGTTTACCTTTGTTCCGAGTTCTGTAACTACCTCGCCGTTTACTGTAACGCATCCTGCAAGAATCAGATTGTCAGCCTCTCTTCTTGAACATACACCTGAATTGGCGATGAACTTGTTGAGTCTTACTTCCTCCTTTACAGGTGCCATTACCATATCGTTGTCAGAGTATTCCCCGTCAAGCTGTGGTCTTCTGCTGATCATCTTGTTTATTCCGCTCTCCTGCTCGTCACGGAAGTAGTTGAAGTCCCTGCGGGTCATGCTCTTCTTGCCAGTTCCTCTGAATCCGCCGTTTCTTCTGTCGCCGCCGAATGGCTTTCTGTCTCCGAATGATCTTCTTTCTGAGCCTTCACCGAAGTTTCTTCTTGGTCTGTCCGAACCTTCACCGAAGCTTCTTCTTGGACGGTCTGAGCCCTCACCGAACGAACGGCGTGGTCTGTCTGAACGGCCTTCTCCGAATGATCTTCTCTCCGAACCTTCGCCGAAGCTTCTTCTTGGACGGTCTGAGCCTTCACCGAATGAGCGGCGTGGTCTGTCAGATCCGAATGAACGGCCTTCTCCGAATGATCTTCTCTCTGAGCCTTCGCCGAAGCTTCTTCTTGGCCGGTCTGAACCCTCTCCAGAGAATACTCTTTCGGCACCTCTTGTGCCTGCTCTTGAGATTCTTGGTCTCTTTCCTGTGTTGCTGCCGTACTCTCTACGGCCTTCTGTTCTGCGGCCAAAGCCGCCTTTCTTGTTGTTTTCCATTTTTTACTTGTGCCTCGCGGCATTTAAAATTGTTAATGATGTGTGCCGACTCACGCCGACTATTTAAGTTTGAATATATATGTAATCGTTCCTTTCTGCATTGCCGGAGCATCTGCACTCATATTGAAACTTGCCTTCATCGCTGCCTTCCTCGCCTCGTTCCAGAGATCCTTGTCAGTCACAGTCGTTCCTTCTGCTCCCGCCACGGCCTTCTGCACTATTCCGTAGTTGTCCACCCAGATGTCCACTACGACTTTTCCGACCTGCTGTCCCGGGGCGCTCGGCCTTGGAAGTGATCCATTATGTGTCCTGCCGGCAAGTTGTGCCTTAGGCTCTCCGCTTGTCTCACCGGACTTTGTATTGCCAAGAGCGTGCCCGGCCTTCAATGCATCGGTAACTTCACGGGCGGTCTGTGCGGCGAGCGTGTCCTTGTTTGTCTTGTTGGCTGCTGCCGAGAACAGTGCCCTCTTGTTTATCTCCTTGCGTGGAGGCTCAGGCACTTCCACATCTCCCTTGTCTCCGACAGTGGCTTCCTGTGCCTCGTTCGTCTTTGTGCCAAGGTTCTGCGCCCGAGACTGCTGCACAAGGTTTATTTCCTTGCTGGATACCTCTGCACGAGGTTTCGTGCCGTCTCGTCTCTGTTTTGGTTTTACGGTTTCCGCTTCTTCGAACTCTATCATGATCTGTTCTCTCTCAGGGGGAGGCGGGTCAAGATATGTAAACCCTGAAACGGACAGCGTTATGACAAGGCCTGCATTGACGACGACAGCAAGGAACCCGCCTGTGATAACCGAGTTCCTTGCGTCTCTGTCCTGGTGATGCATATAGTGCCTGTTGTCCATGTCTCTGTTCCGGCGATGCCGCCATTGTTTCTTATTCCGGCGATGTCGCCATTATGACCTTGTAATGATTCCTTTTGGCGATGTTCATTACTTTTACAACCTCCCTGATCGGAACAGTCTCGTCTGCATAGATAGAGAATGTCGGATCTTCTTCGCTTTGGAGAAGTTCTATCAGTCCGTCCTCTATCTGATCAAATCTTACCGGAGTTGCGCTACCGTTGATATGGAACGAGAAGTTGTCGTTATCCTGATAATGCTTGATCGAAACGCTTACAGTCGCCTTCGCAGCGACCTGTCCGGTGCTCTTGGGTAGCAGGAGCTTGAGCGCGTTCGGGTTGACCAGAGTCGAGGTGACAAGGAAGAAGATAAGGAGCAGGAACACGATGTCGGTCATAGATGACATCGAGAATCCCGAATCCACTTTTGTTGTTCTCTTGATTGCCATGTCGCTTGATGTTATTTGTCAGATGGCTCGTGGAGCATGTCAACGAACTCGATGGTGGCTCTTTCCATCTTGAACACGAGGTCTGAGATCTGTGATGTGAGGAAGTTGTATCCGAAGTATGCAATGATACCAACGAAAAGACCTCCTACTGTTGTCACCATTGCCTCATAGATACCTCCTGAAAGAAGGGTTATGTCGATGTTGTTTCCTGCAACCGACATGTTGAAGAAGGCGCTGATCATACCTGTTACCGTGCCGAGAAATCCGATCATAGGTGCACCTCCGGCGATGGTAGCGAGCATCGGAAGTCCCTTCTCAAGTCTTGCTACTTCTACGCTTCCGGTGTTCTCGACCGCAGTCTGGATGTCCTGAAGCGGACGTCCGATCCTCTCGATACCCTTTTCAACAAGGCGGGCAACAGGGGAGTTGTATCTTCTGCAAAGTTCGAGCGCAGACTTGATCTTACCGTCGTGGATCAGGTCCCTGATGTCTCTCATGAAGTTGCGGTTGATCTGTCCGGCCTTGCGGATCATCCACCATTTGCTGCCGAAAATGTAGATGGCGATAATTGACAGGATCAGAAGGATGATCATAAGCCATCCTCCCTTGGATGCCAATTCGATAAGCGACAGAGTTTCCTCATGCTGTACTGAGGTTGTCTGTGCGAGTGCCGCGGTGTCAGCAGCGGTCTGTAAAAGATTGAAAAGCATTGTATTGTATGTTTTTATTGTCTATGCGCAAAATCATGCAAAGATACAAAAAAACTGGGAATAGCATAAGAATATATCGTGCAAAGTGCCAATTTTATTTGGTTGTCTGTTATCCGGGCAGCTGGTGAGTCAGGTGTCAATACTCCGCTCCGCAGAAGAATAGTGCATTCCCGGGGACTGACTGTCCTGCGTCGGAACGGGTGCCGGAAGCTATCAGTTCCGCAATCCATGATGGCTGCTTCTTGCCGCGTCCGACCTCGATAAGGGAGCCGACGATGGCGCGTACCATATTGCGCAGAAACCTGTTGGCGCGTATCCTGAACACGATGTAGTCACCCTCGGTGTATGGTGACCCCATCAGTTCCACATGGTTTGGTCTGTATGTGCTCCAGCTGGCTTGTGTGATGGTGCAGATGGAGGTTGTGTTGTTTCCCCCGACTTTCTCGAAGCAGCTGAAATCATGCTCTCCAATGAGGTGCGCTGCGGCTTCGTTCATCGCATTGATATCTAATGGATAGCGCATGCGGTATGAGAATTTTTCCGAAAACGGGTCCTTTACAAAATGCACGAAATAGCAGTATTCCCGGCTTTGGGCGTCGAATCTTGCGTGGAAATCGTCAGACACTTCACATATTTCGTGAATCACAATCTGGCGGGGCAGCATGGCATTTAATTTGTAGCGAAGCTGCTCCAGCTCAAATGACATCCCTGCAGGGATCTCGAAGTGGGCGATATAGTTGATGGCATTTACGCTTGTGTCGGTTCTGCCGGCTCCTGTAATCTGGATGGCTTGCCCCAGAAGAGTCGATAGTGCGGACTCTATGGTGCCCTGGACAGAAACGGCGTTGCTTTGGATCTGCCAGCCGCAGAACGCGCTGCCGTCGTATGAAAGTCTGATACTATATCTCATATCGCGAAAATTGACTATCTTTGTAAGTTATAAAGTGCAAAAATATCAAATTTTATGGAAAGCATAAACATAAAGGAACTGAACGACCGCATCCAGAGGGAGAGCTCGTTCGTTGACATTCTTACCATGGAGATGAACAAGGTCATCGTCGGCCAGAAGCATCTTGTGGAGAACCTGCTGATCGGCCTTCTTGCTAACGGCCACATTCTTCTTGAAGGTGTGCCCGGTCTTGCAAAGACGTTGGCCATCAATACTTTGTCACAGGCGGTGGACTCAAAGTTCAGCCGTATCCAGTTTACTCCGGACCTTCTTCCTGCTGATGTTCTCGGTACTCTGATCTACTCTCAGAAGACAGAACAGTTCCAGATCAAGAAAGGTCCGATTTTCGCGAATTTCGTTCTCGCCGACGAGATCAACCGTTCTCCGGCAAAGGTGCAGTCTGCACTTCTGGAGGCCATGCAGGAGCGTCAGGTGACTATCGGTGACGAGACATTCCCGCTTCCTCAGCCATTCCTTGTGATGGCGACTCAGAACCCGATCGAGCAGGAAGGTACATATCCGCTTCCTGAGGCGCAGCTTGACCGTTTCATGCTCAAGGTCGTGGTAAGTTATCCTAAGAAGGAAGAGGAGCGTCAGATCATACGTATGAACAATACAGGCGAGTTCCCTAAGGCAAGTCCTGTCCTCAAGCCAGAGGATATCATCAGGGCGCGTGAGGTCGTCAAGGAAGTTTACATGGATGAGAAGATCGAAAGGTATATCGTCGATATCGTCTATGCTACCCGTACACCGAAGGATTATGGTCTGGAGAAGCTTGCAGGCCTGATTTCATATGGTGCATCGCCACGTGCCAGCATCTCTCTTGCAGCTGCGGCAAAGGCGTATGCCTTCATCAAGAGAAGGGGTTATGTGATTCCGGAGGATGTCCGTGCAGTGTGCTATGAGGTGCTTCGCCACCGTATCGGTCTTACCTACGAGGCAGAGGCGGAGAACATGACTTCCGATCAGATCATTTCTGAAATCATCAATGCTGTAGAGGTTCCTTAATAGATTGCCACGTCGGGACTTCGTCCCTCCTCGCAATGACGTTAGTGAGCGTCCTCGCAATGACGTTGATGAGTGTTCTTGCAATGACGTCAGTGAGCGTTCTGACAGTGACGTTGATGAGTGTTCTTGCAATGACGTCAGTGAGCGTTCTAACGGTGACGTTGATGAGTGTTCTTGCAATGACGTCATATTGAAATGTATGGTACGGTGCGTCATCCTGAGGAGCGAAGCGACGTGAGGATCTTTTGTTCGATTATGAGTAATTTATCAGCAAACGACCTTCTTAAAAAGGTCAGGAAGATAGAGATCAAGACCAGGGCTCTGTCGCATCAGATATTCGCCGGAGAATACCATTCTGCGTTCAAGGGGCGTGGAATGGCGTTCAGCGAGGTGCGTGAGTACCAGTATGGGGACGATGTGCGTAACATGGACTGGAATGTCACTGCACGACTTCGTTCTCCGTATGTGAAAGTCTTTGAGGAAGAGAGGGAGATGACGGTGGTCCTGCTTATCGATGTCAGCCGGTCAAGGCTTTTCGGTACATCGGGAGCGGCGAGAAAGGATGTGCTTGCGGAAATCGCGGCGGTACTTTCATTCTCTGCCATCATCAACAATGACAAGGTGGGTGCGCTGTTTTTCAGCGACAAGGTCGAGAAATTCATTCCTCCGAAAAAGGGCCGCAGTCACCTTCTGCATATCATCCGCGAAGTCATAGAGTTCGAACCGACAACCGACGGAACAGACATTTCGGAGGCGCTCCGTTATCTGACTAATGCCATCAAGAAGAAATGTACTGCATTCCTGCTGTCGGATATGATCGATGCCGATCCGGACGGAACTCCTCGATATGAAGAAGCCTTGAAAGTGGCCGTGAACAGGCATGACATCTCTGTCATCGAGGTGTATGACCGCCGTGAACGGAACATTCCTGATGTGGGACTTATACACATCAAGGATTCCGAGACCGGCCAGGATGCCTGGGTGGATACTTCCAGCAGAAAGATGAGGCTTGCGTACCAGGAGTGGTTCCGAAATCTTGAGCAGACTTCTTCAAGACTTTTCATGAAATATAATGTCGATAAGGTGGCCATAGCTCTTGATGAGGATTATGTCAAGGGTCTGATGGCGCTTTTCAAAAACAGATAAGACATGCGTAAGGTGTTGAAACATACTTTGATGGTCCTGTGCGTGGTGGCTTCTGCCAATCTTTATGCGCAGGAGAGCCAGCCGCAGGGTAAGATAGTGCAGATGGGTCAGTCGTTTATCCGACCGCTTCAGGAGAGGGATTCCGTTCTGATAGCCGACCAGCTTTTCTATGGATTTGAGTTGGAGAAGGTAGAGGAGGGGACCCGTTTCGCATTTCCACAGATCAAGGATACCCTGATGACGAACATCCGGATCGTGAAACAGTGGCAGATGGATACGGTGAGTGCATCGAAGGCAAGGAAGGGGCAGCCACGTCTGCTTGACCTGAGGGCAGGGCTGACCATCACATCCTTTGACGAGGGCATATATTATCTTCCTCCTCTTGCAGTGCAGAGGCTTTCCAAGGATGGAGTTCTTGATACACTTGTGTTTGAACCGCAGAAGGTCGAGATAAAGACAATGCCTGTGGATACCGCCACATTCAAGCCACATGATATCAAGGATCCTATAAACTATCCGGTAACATTCCGCGAGGTGGCTCCATGGGTGGCCGGGGGATTGGTCCTGGCGGGTCTGATTGCTTTGATTGTATGGCTGATAGTGCGTTACAGACGTAGTCATAATCCTGAATATGTAAAGAAGGATCCGGCTCACATCATTGCTCTTCGCAAGCTTGACAAGTATCGCGGAAACAGTATGTGGGCACCGGAAAAGCAGAAAATCTTCTATTCCGGTATCACTGATACACTTCGTGAGTATATTGCGGACCGTTATGGTATCGGAGCGATGGAGATGACCACTGCGGAAATCTTCAATGACATGAAGAATACAGATGCTCCGGCAGAACTTCTGGATGAATTGAAGGAACTTTTCGACACGGCGGATTTCGTCAAGTTCGCCAAGTTTACGGCCTCGGATGAGGATAATGCCAAGGCTCTTCCGACAGCAGTCCGTTTCGTAACCTCAACTTACCAGACGGAGCTGGAAGACGAGAATGAAAATAATAAGGAATAACAATGTATTTCGAATATCCAAAACTTTTATGGCTTCTGGTGGTGCCGGGACTGATGGTACTGCATTACCTTTGGCTTGAACTGGCAAAGAGGCATCCGCACATGCGTGTGTCTACCTCGGTGCCATGGCTTGTGCATAGGACTCCATTCATGTCTGTGCTGCGTCATGTGCCGTTCGTTCTGAGGACATTCGCTCTGGTTATGATAGTCATCGCCATTGCCCGTCCACGTTCGGCCGGAACTATGGAAAAGGTTGATACTGAAGGTATTGATATAGTTCTTGCGATGGACGTGTCCACATCCATGCTTGCGCGAGACCTTACTCCAGACCGTATCAGCGCGTCCAAGGATATCGCTATCGAGTTCATATCGCAGCGCCCTTCCGACCGCATGGGTATCGTGGTGTTCGCGGGAGAAAGCTTCACTCAGTGTCCGCTTACTACCGACCGCGCTACACTCATCAATCTGATGAAGGAAGTGCAGACAGACCTTATCGAGGACGGAACGGCGATAGGAAACGGACTTGCGACCGCTGTTGCCCGAATGAAGGATTCGGATGCAAAGAGCCGCGTGGTGATCCTTCTTACCGATGGTGTCAACAATAGGGGCGAGATTTCGCCTCAGATGGCCGCGGAGATTGCCAAGACATACGGTGTACGAGTGTATACGATAGGTGTAGGTAAGGAAGGAATGGCTCCATATCCGGTCCAGACCCCATGGGGAATCGAAGTGCAGAATGTTCAGGTGGAGATTGATGAGCAGCTGCTTTCCGAGATTGCGGAGTCGACTGGAGGACGCTATTTCAGGGCGACAGACAATACGAAGCTTGCTGAAATCTATGGAGAGATCAACAAAATGGAGAAGGCGAAGACCACGGTTGACAGTTTTCCGGTATATGCGGAAGAGTATGAGATTTTCGCCCTGCTGGCGCTCCTGGCCCTTCTCGCTGAACTGTTTATGAACTGGTTTGTAATAAGGAGGTTGCCATGATAAATTTTGCAAGTGCTCAATATCTGCTGCTCCTGTTGCTGATACCTGTATTCGTGATCATGCAGGTGGTGGTGCTGAGGTTAAGAAGAAACAGGATCAGAAAATTCGGAGATGAGAAGCTCGTTGCCCGGATTATGCCGTCATACTCGAAGGCAAAGACCTGGCTGCGTCTGTCTTTCTTCCTTGCCGGCTTCTTTTTCCTTGTCATAGGGCTCTCACGCCCGCAGATCGGTGCCGCATTGAAGGAACAGCAGACCAAAGGAGCGGAGATAATGATTGTTCTGGACGTGTCTAACTCTATGCTTGCGGAAGATTATTCTCCGAACAGGCTTGAAAGGGCGAAACTGGCTATCTCGCGTCTTGTAGATCAACTTCGTGATGACCGAATAGGACTGATAGTCTTTGCAGGAAACTCATTCGTGCAGCTGCCGGTGACGACCGACTATGTCTCTGCCAAGATGTTCCTGAACTCAATTTCGACAGAGTCTGTGCCTATTCAGGGTACTGCCATAGGAGAGGCCATGAAGACTGCCATCAGGAGTTTCAGTGCACAGAGCGAAAAGAGCCGTGCCGTCATAGTGATTACAGATGGAGAAAATCACGAAGACGATCCTGTGGAGGCGGCAAAACAGGCTGCTGAAATGGGTATACGGGTATTTACCATCGGAGTCGGCTCGCCGGAAGGAAAGCCGATCCCTTTGAATGGAGAACTGATAAAGGACAAGGATGGAAACATCGTGGTGACAAGACTTGATGAATCTGTCTTGAAGGATATGGCTGCCGCAGGAAACGGAGTCTATGTACGTGCGGGAAACAGCGAGTTCGGCTTGAATCCTGTCATCGCAGAAGTCCGGAAGATGGAGGATGAAAAATACAGCTCGATGGTCTTTGCAGAGTGGGATGAGCAGTTTATGTATTTCCTTGCAATCGCCTTGGTATTTTTCCTGATCGAGATGTTGATCGGTGACCGCAGGGCCCGAAGACGTCTGTTCAGTTAACTGATGACATCCGGCAGCACAATGACGGTGGTGTGGTGCTGATAATGGAAAAGATGATTGAAAATTATCGGAATGATGAGAAAGTATATATATATGGTATTGCTTCTGATGGTTGCATATTCTGCGTCCGCTCAGGAGGATAAGCGTGATGTACGTAGAGGTAACCGCGATTATAAGAAGGATGAGTTTGCCGAGGCTGAGATCAATTATCGGAAGGGAATTGTCAAGGATACTCTTTCTGTGCCTGCAAACTACAACCTTGCGTCTTCGTTATATCGACAGAAGAAGAACAAGGAGGCATTGGACGTGCTTCAGAAGCAGAGTGTCAAGGAACTTGCTGTTGCCTCACAGTACGGGGCGGATTATTTCTATAATCTCGCAGATGCTGCCATCGCCATGGAGGAATGGCAGACTGCGGTCGATGCTCTGCAGGAGTCTCTGCTCAGGAATCCTGGCGATATGAATGCCAAGGAAAACTATGTCTATGCAAAGAAGAAACTCCAGCAGCAACAGCAGCAACAACAGAATGATCAGAATCAGGACGATAAGAATCAAGATCAGAACCAGCAGAACAAGGATCAGCAGGATCAGAATAAGGACCAGCAGGATCAGAAGCAGGATCAGAATAAGGACGACAATAAGGATCAGAACAAAGATGGTCAGAACCAGGATCAGCCAAAGGATCAGCAGGGGCGTCAGAATCCTGATCAGCAGCCGAAGATAAGCCCGCAGGCAGCCCAGCAGATGCTTCAGGCAATCCAGGCCAAGGAAAAGGAGACTCAGGAGAAGGTAAAGAAGGAAAAGGCTGCAGCCATGCAGTCAAGACAAAAGGAAAGGAATTGGTAACAGAGGGATATGAAGAAACTTTTATTCACATTGGTAGCGGCATTCTCCGCATTCATCGCCGGCGCGCAGACGGACATCAAGGTGGAAGTCCATCGTGTCGTGGAAGTCGGCGAACAGTTCAACCTGACATTCATCATAGAAGGAGAAGGCTCGGCTTCGGATTTTACATGGACTCCGACTGATGAATTCCAACTGCTGTGGGGACCCCAGAGCGGACGCTCCACCAGTATATCCATTGTAAACGGAAAGAGGACCAAGTCTGTACAGTCTACATATACCTATGTCCTCCGTGCGAACTCTACCGGCACCTTTACCATTCCGGCAGCAAGCGCCAAAGTCGGCAATTCACGGATAAGTTCTTCGGCAGTGAGTATAGAGGTGGTCTCGGGAAGTTCATCTTCGTCGTCTTCATCCTCTTCATCAGCCTCACAATCGCGCCAGAAGAGTTCTTCGGCTCAGATTTCCGGCGAAGATATATTCCTTGACCTTACCGTATCACGCACTTCCGTAGTTGTAGGTGAGCCGCTGATCGCTACTCTGAAACTCTATCAGAGGGTCAATGTGGCAGGGTTTGAAGGAGTCAGTTTCCCGTCTTTCAACGGTTTCTGGAGTCAGGAACTGGAGGCTCCGCAAAGTATAGAGTTTTCACGTGAGACATATGGTGGACAGATATACAACGCAGCTCTTCTTCGCAAGTTTGTCCTGATCCCTCAGCAGCAGGGAAATATCACGATCGATCCGGCAGAACTGGTCTGTCTGATACAGGTCAGGGTGTCTTCCGGCGGCACAAGCATATTTGACGGATTCTTTGACGACTACAGGACCGTCAGGGAAAAAGTTACTTCAAAGCCTGTTGTAATAGATGTGAAGAGCCTCCCTGCCGGGGCACCGGCGTCATTTGCTGGTGGGGTAGGTGAGTTTGCCATCAAGGCATCATTGAACAAAGACCAGCTTAAGACCCATGAGGCCGCATCATTGACAGTCACAGTTTCCGGTCGGGGCAATGTCGCCCTTCTCGAGGCTCCGAAGGTGAACTTTCCGCCTGATATGGAAGTGTATGACACCAAGATTTCCGACAAGATAGAAAAGGGAGGCCTGAGGGGTAGCAAGACTTATGAGTTTCCTTTCATTCCGCGCAGTTACGGTGACTTTGAGATAGAACCGATAAAATACACATATTATGATGTCGCTCAACATAAGTATGTGACCTTGCAGACAGAACCGATCACTTTTACCGTGGAGAAGGGAAATGAGACCGATGGTGGACCGATAATGGTTTCAAATCCGACCCGGTCCGATGTCAGGAACATAGGAAGCGACATCCGTTTCATCAATTTCAAGGACAATGTGCTGTCTTCTGCCGGTTCTTTCTTCGTCGGCTCTGCAGGGTTCTGGATTGTCATTGTCGCGATTGTTCTCCTGACGGTGCTTTTGTGGGCGGCATTGAGAAAACTTGCGGCAAGAAAGGCTGATGTTGTAGGAACAAGAAACAGAAAGGCCACAAAGATGGCGCTCAAGCGTCTGCGCCTGGCGGATACCTTCCTCAAACAGAACCTCTATACAGCATTCTACGAGGAACTTCACAAGGCTCTGCTTGGTTTCGTTTCAGATAAGTTGAATATGCCTGCATCAGACCTGAGCAGGGACAACATCTCGGAGAAACTGACTTCGAGGTGTGTCAGCGAGGAAAATGCAGACAAGTTCATATCGCTCCTGGATGCATGTGAATATGCCCGTTATGCACCGTCGGCAGGTACACAGGCGATGGCTGCACACTATGATTCGGCAATAGATGTAATCTCATTGATAGATTCCCAGATGAAGACTTCAAAGACTGGCTCCAGACCTGCCTTGATGGCATTGATCATAATGATGCTCTTTCCGCTTGCCGCTTCGGCCCAGCAGAAGGACTATGTGGATTCCCTTTGGAACAATGCATCCAAGGCATATACGGAGGGCAGATGGCAGGATGCCGTGGACGGATATGAGCAGATTGCATCGATGGGACTGGAGTCTGCCGCCCTCTACTGCAACACAGGTAATGCATACTACAAGTCAGGAAATCTTCCGAAGGCGATCCTCAATTATGAGAGAGCGTTGAAGGTTGACCCGTCTTATGAGGATGCCAGATACAATATGGAGTTCCTCGGCGAGATGATCCAGGACAGGATTGACCCTGTTCCATCCTTCATATTGACGGTGTGGGCGGAGAAAATATGCAGGGTCATGGATTCGGATGCATGGGCAGTGCTTTTCCTTGTATTTTTCGCACTTGCCATGGCGATGCTGCTGCTCTTCTTGCTTTCTCCATCGGTAGCTGGCCGCAAGACAGGATTTTCCGTCGCTATCGTTGCGATTGTCTTTGCTGTGGCATCATTGTCGTTCTCGGTCTGGCAGAAAAATGACTATGAGAAGGAAGACGGCGCGGTGGTCATGAAACCGGTTGCATCTGTGAAGAGTTCTCCTTCGTCAGAGTCGTCCCAGAATCTGTTCGTCCTCCACGAGGGCACCAAAGTATATGTCCTTGATCAGGTGGGGTCATGGTATAACATAGAACTTGCCGACGGCCGTCAGGGCTGGATCAGGGAGTCAGATATTGAGGCGATTTGATTTTCTGGATTGCAAGATACTGACACAGTCAAGGGTTTATATAATTCGGGGTGCGCCATTTGACGCACCCCGAATTGTATATATTGTTGATTTGTAGCGGATTATGTTCCGGCGTCTGTGTTACCATCTGTTCAACGGCATCCCGTTGGTCTTCATGCGGACCTGCTTGCGTACTGCTGCGAGGGTGTCCTCGTAAGCCTGACGACCTTCTTCTGTCTTTCCAGCGATAAGGTCAAGGTTTGCAGCGGCGTTTGCCAGCACCTGGTCTATGAGGTCAACGATGAATGCCATATCCTTCTCGACGAAGCCGCGTGATGTGATGGCCGGGGTGCCGACGCGGATACCTGAAGTCTGGAACGGAGTGCGTGAGTCGAACGGCACCATGTTCTTGTTTACTGTGATCTCTGCCTTTACGAGTTCCTTCTCTGCAACCTTACCTGTGAGTTCAGGGAACTTGGTACGGAGGTCGATGAGCATCAGGTGGTTGTCTGTGCCGCCTGATACGATCTTGTAACCCTTGGCAACGAATGCTTCTGCCATTGCGGCTGCATTAGAGATGACAAGCTTCTGATATTCCTTGTATTCAGGCTGGAGAGCCTCGTAGAATGAAACTGCCTTGGCTGCGATGCAGTGTTCGAGCGGACCGCCCTGAACGCCGGGGAATACGCTTGAGTTGAGGATCTGTGACATCTTCTTAACCACCCCCTTCGGAGTCGTAAGGCCCCATGGGTTGTCGAAGTCCTTGCCCATAAGAATCATACCTCCACGTGGACCGCGAAGTGTCTTGTGTGTAGTCGTAGTTACGATATGAGCATATTTTACCGGATTGCTCAGAAGGCCTGCGGCGATCAGACCTGCTGTGTGCGCCATATCGATCCAGAGGATTGCTCCTACCTTGTCAGCGATCTCGCGCATTCTTGCGTAGTCCCATTCTCTTGAATATGCCGATGCACCTCCGATGATGAGTTTAGGCTGGTGTTCCAGCGCCCTTGCCTCCATCTGTGCATAGTCGATCATTCCGGTGTTCTCATTAAGACCGTAAGCGACAGCATTATAGATGATGCCAGACATGTTTACCGGGGAGCCATGTGTAAGGTGGCCGCCGTGAGCAAGGTCAAGTCCCATGAATGTTTCACCTGGCTTGAGACAAGCCATCATTACCGCCATGTTCGCCTGTGCGCCCGAATGTGGCTGCACGTTGGCATACTCGGCTTCAAAAAGTTCGCATGCGCGGTCAATTGCAAGCTGCTCGATCTGGTCGACAACTTCGCATCCGCCGTAGTATCTTGCGCCCGGGTAGCCTTCGGCATACTTGTTCGTGCATACAGATCCGAGGGCTTCAAGAACCTGCGGAGTCACATAGTTTTCGGAAGCGATCAGTTCGATACCCGTAGTCTGCCTGTCTTCTTCCTGCTTGATGAGATTGAAAATCTGAAGATCCTGTTTCATAAGTCCGTTTTATTACCAATAACAAAGGTACTGAAATTTTGCAAAAATCCCTATCTTTGCGAAGATATCTTTATTATGACTAAACGCAAACTGCTGAATATCGAGCTCTCACGAGTGTCAGTGCAGGAGTACAAGGAGCTCCCGGAGTCGGGTCTTGTGCTCGTGCTGGATAATATCCGGAGTGCCCATAATGTGGGTTCGGCGTTCCGTACCGCAGATTCTTTTAAAGTTGACAAGGTTTACCTGTGCGGAATATGCGCTGTCCCTCCTTCTGCAGAAATCCATAAGTCTGCTCTCGGCGCCGAGGATAGCGTGGAATGGGAACATGTCGATGATACCATGGATGCAATATCCCGTCTGAAAGCGGAAGGCTATACGATCGTAAGTGCAGAACAGGCAGTAAGTTCGGTGATGCTGGATAAGTTCAGGCCGGCGTCCGAGGAAAAATATGCCATTGTGTTCGGTAACGAGGTGGCAGGAGTGCGCCAGGATGTGGTGGACGCTTCGGATGTCATACTCGAGATTCCTCAATATGGAACCAAACATTCGCTGAATGTGTCTGTAAGCGTTGGGGTTATACTCTGGCATTTCAGGTTGAACAAACTATAACATTATAATACTATGAAGAAAATTGCAATGATGGCGGCAGCGGTGTTCATGATCGCTTCATGCTGCCCAAAGAAAGAAGTCGTGCTTCTTTCAGAGTCAGATTTCCAGACAAACATTGATGGGAAAGAGGTTTCTCTTTATACCTTGAAGAACGCCGACCTCACAATGCAGGTGACCAACTTCGGTGCCCGTGTCGTTACCCTTTGGGCGCCGGACAGAGACGGAAACTATGAGGACGTGGTCCTTGGTTATGAAAAAATTGACAGATATGTCAACAATTCGGGAGAACGTTTCCTCGGAGCAGTAGTCGGACCGTATGCAAACCGTATCGCCGGCGGAACATATTCCATCGGAGACCAGACCTATACTTTCCCTCAGAACAACAACGGCCAGACTCTCCACGGCGGTCTGCTCGGTATCGATATGGTCGTATGGGATGTGAAGGAAGTGAATGATTCATCTATCGTGCTGACATACCTTCATGCAGACGGACAGGATGGTCATCCGGGCAACCTTGACATCGAAATGACCTATACTCTTACATCATCAAATGAGTTCAAGGTTGACTACATTGCGACAACCGACAAGGCGACCCATGTGAACATGTCTCATCACTCATTCTTCAACCTTAAGGGCGAAGGTAACGGAACCATCAATGACCACGTCCTTTTCATCAACGCTTCAAAGACCACTCCGGTTGACGCATTGTTGATCCCTACTGGAGAAATCGCTGATGTTACCGGAACTCCGTTTGACTTCCGTGAGGCCAAGGAGATCGGACGCGACCTTGGCGTCGAGAACGAGCAGCTCGCAAATGGAGCAGGATATGACCACAACTGGGTACTTGACCGTACAGCAGATACAGGACTTGAGCTTGCGGCGTCTGTATATGAGCCAGCATCAGGACGTTATATGGAAGTATGGACAGACCAGCCTGCGCTTCAGTTCTATGGCGGTAACTTCTTTGACGGAACTACCAATGGAAAATATGGCAAGGCTCTCAACTACCGTGAGTCAATTGCCCTTGAGACCCAGAAGTATCCGGACACTCCTAACCATAGCCATTTCCCGTCAACGCTCCTTAATCCGGGCGAGACCTATACTCATACCTGCGTGTACAGGTTTGATGTAAAATAGATGCTGCACTTATGAGAAATCCATTTCTTCTGCTTGCCGTAGCCGCCTTGTACCTGTGCGGTTGCAAGGGCTACGAATCCGCCAATCCGCTTGATGTCAAGTTTGGAGACCCTTATGTTCTTCTGGCTTCAGACGGCCATTATTATATGTATGGTACAGGTGGAGTCGAGGACGGGTTCGGATGTTATGCATCTGACGACTTGGTTAGTTGGGCATATCAGGGGCAGGTCTATGCCGGCAATACACCGGATTCCTGGGCGGAATCGTGCTTCTGGGCACCTGAGGTATATGAGAAGGATGGAAAGTACTATATGTTTTTCAGTGCGAACTGGAAGGTGAATCCGACTGCCGAACTCGAAAATTTCCGTATCGGCGTAGCAGTGTCTGATTCTCCGACAGGACCTTTCCTGGAAATGTCAGACGGTCCTCTGTTTGATCCCGGTTATCCGATCATAGATGCAAATGTATTCTTTGATGAGGATGGAAGGTGCTATATGTACTATTCAAGATGCTGCTACAAGCATCCGGTGGAAAGCGATGTGTCCAGGTGGGCAAAAGAAAAGGGATTGTATGACCAGGTGGAGGAAAGCTGGATATATGGCGTGGAGATCTCACCGGACTTTACCGGTGTCATCGGTGAGCCTGTCCTGCTTCTGTGTCCTCCGAAGGGAATGGGTGACCCACAGACTGAATGGGAAAGCCGTTCAGTTACAGCCGGTGAGGCGAACAGACGCTGGACCGAAGGATCTTTCCTTATCAAGCGTGATGGAATATACTACATGATGTATTCCGCAAATTTTTTCGGGGGAGAGAATTATGCTGTGGGATATGCAACGTCTGATTCTCCTCTCGGACCTTATGTCAAATCTCCGGACAACCCTGTGCTTGAAAAGAATACCACGGAAGGCGGCCAGGTGACAGGCGTGGGACATAACAGCATTACATGGTCCAGAGACGGGAGCCGGCTTTATTGCGTCTATCATGGACGTACAGCCCGGACCGGCGATGAACGAGTTGTGTTTATTGACAGGATGAGCTTCAATGATGGAAGGCTGGTCGTTGACGGACCAACTGTCAGAGAACTTTAATGACGATATGACAGAATGTCAGTCTTTCGTGGCTGGCATTCTGTTTGATTATAAGAAAGACATCCATGAAATTATAATAATAAAGATACTATGATAAGACCATTGGCAGACCGTGTCGTAATCGAGCCTAAGGCGGCCGAGACACAGACAGCGTCAGGACTCTATATCCCTGACACAGCAAAGGAGAAGCCTCAGCAGGGAGTTGTTGTGGCTGTAGGACCAGGAAAGAAGGATGAGGCTATGGAAGTAGCCGTCGGAGACCTTGTGATTTATGGAAAGTATTCAGGTACAGAAGTTTCTGTTGACGGCAAGGACTACCTCATAATGAAGCAGTCGGATATTTTGGCAATTCTCTAACGTCATGGTGAGGCCCTCAGGCCGTGACCATCTCAAAATATAGACATTATGGCAAAGGAAATAAAATTCAATACAGATGCCCGTACCCTCATGAAGGAAGGTGCGGATGCGCTTGCAAATGCAGTGAAGGTGACCCTCGGACCAAAGGGTCGTAATGTTGTCATCGACAAGAAGTTCGGTGCGCCGCATGTGACCAAGGATGGCGTTACTGTCGCAAAGGAAATCGAACTTGAGGACAGGTTTGCAAACATGGGTGCGCAGATGGTCAAGGAAGTAGCTTCCAAGACCAATGACCAGGCCGGTGACGGTACTACAACGGCTACGGTTCTTGCTCAGGCAATCATCAATGTCGGACTCAAGAATGTAACAGCCGGCGCTAATCCTATGGATCTCAAGAGAGGTATTGACAAGGCTGTTGCGGCAGTTGTGGAAAGCCTCCGCGAGCAGAGCCAGGAAGTAGGCGAGGACTATGCGAAGATCGAGCAGGTCGGAACTATCTCGGCAAACAACGACGGATACATCGGAAAACTCATCGCAGACGCAATGTCAAAGGTGAAGAAGGACGGTGTAATCACTGTTGAGGAAGCTAAGGGTACAGAGACAGAGGTCAAGGTAGTAGAAGGTATGCAGTTCGACAGGGGGTATATCTCTCCGTATTTCATGACCAACGGTGACAAGATGGAGGCTGTCCTTGACAATCCATACATCCTGCTTACTGACAAGAAGGTTTCGACAATGAAGGATCTGCTTCCTGTACTTGAGCCTATCGCTCGTGAGGGAAAGTCACTCCTTATTGTTGCAGAGGATGTTGATGGTGAGGCGCTTACTACTCTTGTTGTCAACAAGCTCCGCGGTACTTTGAAGATTGCAGCCGTAAAGGCTCCTGGTTTCGGAGACCGTCGCAAGGAGATGCTTCAGGATATCGCAGTGCTCACCGGTGGTGCGGTTATTTCAGAAGAAAGAGGATTTACACTTGAGAATACTACTCTCGACATGCTCGGAAAGGCAGAGAAGGTTGTAGTTACAAAGGATAATACAACTGTCGTGAACGGAGCAGGTGCAGCAGATGCAATAGCTGAGCGTGCCGGCCTTATCCGCAAGCAGATCGAGACTACAACATCTGATTATGACCGCGAAAAGCTTCAGGAGCGTCTGGGTAAACTCGCTGGTGGTGTTGCAGTTCTTTATGTGGGTGCCGCTACCGAGGTTGAGATGAAGGAGAAGAAGCTCCGTATCGAGGATGCTCTCAATGCTACTAAGGCAGCAGTTGAAGAGGGTATCGTTGCAGGCGGTGGCGCAGCACTCGTTAACGTTATCGGCGCGGTTGAAAATATCTTTGAAACCCTTGAGGGTGACGAGGAGACAGGTGCAAGAATGGTTGCCAAGGCACTTTCTTATCCTATGAAGCAAATCGCTGATAACGCAGGTATCGACGGCTCTGTTGTGGTTGCCAAGGTTCGCGAAAGCGGAAAGAGCGGCTACGGCTTCGATGCTTACAGAGAGGTATACTGCGATATGCTCGAATGCGGTATCGTTGACCCTGCTAAGGTTACCAGAAGTGCACTTCAGAACGCTGCATCCATTGCATCTACCGTTCTCACCACCGAGGCGGTTGTTTCGGAGTAGAAGGAGCCTACCCCCGCAGCGCCTATG
>JBGVQP010000054.1:0-115289 GCA_045127685.1 Candidatus Cryptobacteroides sp. | reverse complement strand
CCCGTATTTTCATCGAATGGATGTCTCATCACATTCCATATTGTTGCTTTTTCTAAAGGGTATTTCATAACGCTTTTAATTATTAATAATCAACATATTCAGTCAAAACAACTGACAACTTTGGAGCGGTTGTACTGAAAGATTTGGCAGAAAAATCTATTAATATAATTAGCGGAATCGTCTCTTTTTTGATAGATTCCGCTAATTATATTAAGCGAAAAGCTGATCTAAAACAACCTCAGACTGAATTTCATCTGAGTACATATTGCGCTTAACACCATATGTTGTGACCATTGTCACATGCACAGCCTTCTTTGTTCCTGTCTCGCGTTCCAGCGTACTAACCTTATTTCTGATATCAGCCTCATCCTTCTTCTGAATAACAAACTCCTCTGAAGCCCACTTCATCTCACAAAGGTTGATAACATTATCATCCCTATCTATCAATAGGTCAATCTGCGCACCCTTAACATCCTTCTCTCCTTCCTCCGGAACAAATCGCCAGGTATGCTCAGTCGTGGCCACTGCAGATATTCCGATAGCCTTCTTAATCTGATTTACATGTTGCAAGCAAACACGCTCAAATGCGAAACCAGACCAACTCTTTATTGATTGAGACTTAAAGTTTCTTGCCCAGAAATCTTCTGTACCGGAATTAGACTTTATATACTTGAAGTAGAAGATTGTATAATTGTCGCATAATTTATAAATGGCCTCCTTCTTATCTTTAGGGAATGATCTCATCTTCATAATGAAACCACACTCTTCCAATTCCTCTAAGCGATCTGAGAAGACACCATTATCTGCCTGCCCTGTATATTTCAGAAGTTCTTTACGTGTCAGTCCAGAGAGATGCTTGCCTAATGTCACTACAATAGACTTATAGGCATCAGGATGCTTGAATAGGGAGTCATATAGATCATTGAATTCTCCTTTCAGTTTTGCATCCTTGTTAAAGAACAACTGATCGATGTTTTGTACTGCAGAGAACTGTTTATCCAACATAGTCCAATACAAAGCGACTCCACCCATTACCATATATAGATTCAATATCTGATATCTGGATAGCTTCAACCCTCTCTCCTTAGAAAACTGCTCACATTCGTTGAGAGTGAAAGGAGCTAAAGGTATTCTCACGGTAACCCTATTATGTAGGCCTCCCCTATTCTTGAAAACCTTATTAATGATCCAAGAGGTAGCAGAAGCGCATATTATCAACAGGACATCCTTCCTATTGCTGGCCCAATTATTCCAAAAATGTTCTAGAGCTGACAAAAAATTGGATTTTGGCGTATCCATCCATGCGGCCTCATCAAGAAAGATTTTCTTCTTTTTAGATTTAGAGGATTGGATGAGTACCTTTAACTGATTAAACGCTTCGTGCCAAGTCTTCAGTTCAGGACAATCCTTATGGCCATAATCCTGTAGTGATGTCTTGAAAAGAGCCAACTGCCCCTTCATCGATTCCTTTGCCGCGCCTGCATGTTGGAATGTAAAATTATATTCAAAGGTTTCCCTTACGAGGAATGTCTTTCCGATTCTTCGTCTTCCGTATACTGCTACAAACTGAGAATATTCCGATTTGTATGCCTCTTTCAGGGCCTTTTGTTCTTTGATTCTGCCAATCATGATTCTATGTTTTTGCCTGTCAAATATAATTATAATTAGCGGAATCTCCTAATTTTTGATAGATTCCGCTAATTATAATACACGCAACATGCCATACAAACGCGTAGGAAGCACATTCGATCTAAACATCCCACTACTCAAAAACGCTGAGTGCGTCCTTTTTGATATCCTGGTCGATGTCCCTGTATCGGGCCAGAGCTTTGCTGCCCTCCTTGTGGCCGCTCATAGAGCCGACGATGCTTGGATCCTTCACATTCTTATAGACATTTCCGCAGAATGTCCTTCTGGCCATGTGACTGCTGGCATAATCACTGATCGGCACTCGCACTTCCTTTCTGGTCGTAGGGTCAAGCAAAGTGACCACGCGGTTAATTCCTGCAAGCTTGAAGATCTCTTTGATTGCAATATTGTAATACTGCTCATGGATGAAAGGGAAAAGCGTAGCTCTCTTAGGATCATCATATCTGTCTATAACATCCATTGCCATCGACACAAGAGGAACGGCCAGCGTCCTAGGATTGTCATCCTTAGTCTTGCCTGCGATATAATACAGAACACCATTGACGATATTAGACCTGGTCATCCTGTACAAGTCTCCCACTCGGCAGCCGACACAGCACTGGAAAACAAAAATATCCCTTTGCACCGCCAGATCTGGTTTATCAGACAGATCAAGCTTTGCAAGAGTATTCAGCTCCGATGTAGTAATGAAGACCGGAGTTCCATACACCGGCTCCGGAATCGAGTAGTTCTTGAACGGAGAGACTTCAATATATTTACCTACGCACCAGTTGAAGAAAGTCCTGAGTCGGGACATCATATCAATGATACAGTTCTCACCTCTCGGCTTCGGAGGACGTTTCTCCTTTATCTTTTCGTAGATTTCAGGATAATCCTTAAAGTACTGATGTTCGTTAGCAAAGAAGTTCCACAAGTCATCAAGAATTTCCGGGGTTGTGGTCTTGACATTGAAGAAGTACTTCTTCTGCCCCTTCACCGTAGCACGCCTGAAGAGCTCAAACCTCATGACGGCACGCTTCACTACCCTATTATTCTTGGCACGGACCTCCGAAACAGGATGCTTGACCATGAACTCATCAAACAAGGCTTCAAAGTCAAGAGGATTGACCGTCTTCTGGTCATCATACTTCTCCGGATGATAGTGCTTGTCAAGGACCCCCTCCAGCCATTTCTTGGTAACCACATCCGGCTCGACCATATCAAGCTGCTCCTTGACATAAGTTCGGACAGCTGAAATATCGTTCCTAACTTTCTTTCGCTCCTTATCCGGACAGATAACCCTTGTCTTATACTCTTCAGTCTTCTCATCCCACCAAAGAGGATTGACCTTCAAATCAATCATGACTGTAACGTCTACACTTCTTCCTCCACGGACTCTCATGTAGACCTGAGCAAGGTCATCGACCTTGTTTCTCTTGCCCTGTTTCTTGATCAAAAACTTTACTAACATAACCTCCGTTTTTTCTTGAAAACAAAGGTATAAAAAGATGTGGGGAAAATCGCAAAATTTTCCCCACATTTTCCCCACATCTTACAAATTTGAGTAAATTAAAATAAATCAAAATAAAAGATTTATCCTATCTATTATATTGTTTTTCAATACTTTACAAGTAGCTCGTATTAAATTCTAATTTAGAATTATTTTAGTTGAATTTATTATTTCGACCGCGGCTCCGGGTACCAAACAAAATGCAAGTGCTTGTTTTCAAACACTTGCATTTTTCTTTTTGCTTTTTGCACCATGGTTGCACCACCGAAGGGGTTATTTTAGGGCAAAATCAATATTTCTCTAAAAAAATTCTGTCGGGCCAGTTTCTTTTGGCTGTCTTGGTGCGAAATTAGTTAAAGTTGGGGTGAATGGCAAATCAACATTATTACTTATGAACATTTAGCACCCCCGCAAAGGATTGCTTTATATAATCTATCTCCGATTTTGGTAAAGAATCAAATTCATCTTTAAGTGCCTTCAACTTGCCGTCAGTGTCGGAAATTTCATCGCGCATGTTTACATAGAAACTGAGTGCGTGATTTATTCTTTCTCCATATTCTTCTTTGTATTCAGGTTGACTAAAATCACTCGCATGTATGATTGTAAAGAATAATTCACTCTCACTTGATGATAATGCATTGATCGCATTTACCCATTGCTTCATGCTGAGTGGATGACCCTTTTGCTCAAGCCATTCAAAGAAGAATCTGTATATGATATATGTATCCGGCATTTCTAGCAGAGTGAAGAATTCATGGCTGTCTTTGCCGAATGCTTTATGGAAGAAAGAAACTCCTCTTCCGATACATCCTTTGGTTGAGTTCAATATAGCTTGAACTGCACGTATGTACTTCCTGTTCCAATGTTTGCCTATAAAATCTCTGTCATGGCTATGATCTCCCATCAGAGGATGGTATTTCATAGGAAATGAATATACGTTAATGCCAAGTTCATCACATAGATTCACATTTATATCAAGGCGTTCGTATAAGTCAATAGGCTTGTCATTGAAGTTATACAACAAGTAGTTTGAAAAGTTTCGTATTCCATATTTTGCGCTCCATCTAATAGCCTGGAGGTATTCCTCTTTAACTGCCAAGTGATCGAAGGCAATTCTTAGAGGAGATATTGCAATCTTGGACAGTAATTCTGCCTTTTTTTCAGTAAACAATCTAGCATCTACACCCTGATTGAAATCAACAATACGTTGTTTAGGTCTAAGCCTTTTGTGGAATATTGCATAATCCTCAGCAACTAATTCGTAAGCCTTAATTGCGTTCTCCTTTGTGCTGGTACCAAGTGTAAGGAGACCATGGTCATATAGGATTGAATAAATTTTATATGACAGGTCTTTGTCCTTGATTGAACTCAAGAAGCTTGCATACTCCCTTTGTGCTTTTCTCAAGTATGCTCTATCATTGATTCCTTTTTTAAGGTTGTTGATAGATAGTTCCAGTTGATTTGGAATTGTATATGTTGCTCCTCTTTGAAATCCAGCTTGGATAATGTCATTAATGATATCTTCAAATCTCTCTGATGCAAGGACATTATTATCCATCAAAAGTAAGTCCTTTTGTTCTCCGAAAGTAGATTTGACTATTTCTACCCTTGATGACATTGGCATAAATGCCTGGTAAGTTGGTTCGATTTTAGGGACTGCGCAAAAAGCACAGTTCCTGACGCAACCTTTTGTCAGTGAGCCGTAGTATGCGTTAGACATCTCGTATCTATATTCGATCTCTTCCAATATAGAATAATCTAAAGGCAACGTATCTATGATAAGATCATTGTCTTTGTCTATAGCACCAGGCTCATTAAGCAGACCGACAAATGGTTTAATTCCAGTGGCTTCTTCTAGTTCCTTAGGTTGGAGTGTTGCAAGAACACCTCCTACCATAATTTTGCCATTTGCTTTTAGGAGTTGCTTGACTTCGTTTATGGTTTTGGCTGTAATGTCAAAGTAGAATGTGAATAGAGTAGTGACACCAATCCAGTCCCACTCTTTTTCTTCTTCGTTAAGATATAGTTTCTGCCAAATATAGTCTTTGTAGTACTTGACCCAGTTTATGATGAGTTCGTAATCTTCTCTGTCATTTGGGATATTCAAGTCATCAATATATGATGCTTTACGTGTCTTTATAAAGGACTTAATTGCATCGTGCTTACTTCGCCAGTTATCTGATGGGGCTATAGAATAGAGTTTATTTATACACTTTTCTATAGCTCTTTCTAGGATGAAGTCCTTTATCTCTCCTTTATAAAATACTACATTATCACCTACGGTCTTAAAGTAGGTTGATAGCTTCATTAGACCTATTGGGGGGAACTTGTTTTTATAGTTTGGTTCTATGAGAAGTATATTGCGTTTCTTTCTCATTTCAGAATTTTCTTACTTAAATTTTTCTTGATCTTGTCTTTGATCTTAGTTGGTATGTCTGAAGAGTTGTTGATGACGTTGTAGAACTTTTTAATAAGCTTTCTCTCTACTTGGCTCAATCCTTTGTATATGTCCAGTTCATTGTCTTCCGGCATTGTGTCAACAGGAGTTGGATCTTCTGGAAAAGGAGCTCGTCCTGAGTCTGGATTGCTAGGAGCATCACCAGGTCCATCACTAGGAGATAATGGATTTGGTTTCTCCGGAGCCTTCTCTTCGATTTTAAAGTCGTTGACATTGAAAGGCCTTATTTGAGAATCACCCTTTATGACCTCCGTCTTACTATTATGACTCTTTACGGTCGAATCATTTACAGCATCTATTACATCTCCCGCGGCAAACCATGAGTCTGTCTGGGTGAAGTACTCAGAATATGAAGCAATCTTTTTACGCGCTGTCTCTTTTGTTGTCTTTTCTTCTTTGATTTTCTCTTTAATCTTTGCTTTTTCAGCTGGATCATCCTCGCTCTTTAACTTCTGTGTTAAATTATAGATTTGAATGTCAGCATCAATAAGCTTATCGACCACCTCGCTCCTAAACTTACTAGTTTTATTGTATAATGTGTATAACTCTTTAAAGAATCTCTTAATACGAAGTTCAAATATTGACTTTGTCGCATTTTGCTTAATTCCATCTCTTGATGCTGTTGGCTGTAGATCCGGATGCGTAAGGTGTAACTCTCCTATAAAATATGCGGGAGCAATAGGATACGGATATAATCCAGCCAAGAGAGTGCTTGGGCCAATCTGATAGTTGCAATGTCTTGCCCTAATGAATGATGTTGGGATATCATTCATCTGTTTTACCGTTTTATTCATTGCATACCATCCCCATGCAAACTCTTCTTCAGTTTTTGGGTCGATGAGTGTGAAACATTTGAGACTACCAAATTCAAATCCACTTTCAACAGAAGAGTATTTCTTCTCGACTGGTGTGTTGTTGACACTTATTTTATAGATCCAAAGATTCTTAAAACGCTCAGCATAGTCGACATTACAATCTAAATCCAAAGAAGGCTTTAGAAGATTGTCCTTAAACTCTAAACTGTAGTCAAGTGGTACAATTTGCTGAATATATGCGATAACCTTTTCTTGATCCATTAATTCCTCGTTGTTGACATTCACTAATGTGACTCTACAGTAGTGCTCGTCAATATTTTCGGGCTCAGATGGATGAAGTGTTGTTACTAGGTCAATAATTTCTTCTGTTGTTGGATCTTGCTCAGGATCCTGACAAATCTCTCGTGCTTTTTTTACATCCCAAGTTAAGATAGATTTTATCCCTTCTCCAGCAGCTGAGGTCTCATATCTGATTTCATCACAATAATTGGCTCCATTAAGTCGTCCAATTCCATACTGCCCAGCACGGTTGATTTTTTTCGAAGACGCAACATCAACCAAGTATGGGCCTATCTTATCAGAGGGTATTCCGATACCTTTATCTTCAATAGATATAGTATGATTATATGTGTCGATATTTACTATTATTGTTGTCTTCTTCCTGTCTGTTATGAGTCCAGCTGCTACTGCATCTTCAATAGAATCACATGCGTTCTGTATATACTCTCGGTATACCACCATGCAATCCTCGTATAGTTCTCCCATATACTGACGCATCTGGGATTTACCAATTCTACTTTTGTATCCGTCCATTAGTTGTTTGATTTGAAGGTTGGGTATGGGAACTTAATGCTAACAAGAGAGCGTAATGCTGGATTACTAATGATATAATCTCCTGGAGCGAGCCTTGTCATCATATTCTTATATATGTTTCCAAAAAATTGATAATCAGGTTTTGTAACTTCAACAAAATTTGTTCTTCCATAGGCTGAATTTGCACAGTTACCCTTGACTCTATCATGGATTGCACTCCTAAATTGCTCTACTGAAAACAATATTATACCAAGAGCTCTTCCTCGTTCTGCAACGTCAAGAAGGTGTCTTAAGATAGGAGAGCTTTTAGGGACATCAGTTGATGCGTACTTATTTAGCTCATCAACGAAGATTACTATTTTATCTGGAGTATCCTTATCTTTCGCGCTCATCCTTTCAACTACCTGCTGAATAACATCTCCAAATACAAACCCCTGAATAGATGGATCTAGTTGAGCGATATCGATAACTTTAACATCATTTGCGTGTAAATTATCAAACAAATGGCTAGTAAGATCGCTAGTATCATCTTTATCTTTTCCCATATCACCGAAGAGATCTTCTGATTGGAATTTCTTTACGATACGAGCAAATTTCTTCCATGAAGATAAAGCAATCGGAGTGCTTTGCTGATTTACGCCCCCTTTGTTTACCATGTCATTTAAGACGTTATAGAAATCTTTCCATGTTGTAATGCTCTTGTCAAATGGCTGGCCATAATCTAAGATATGACTAATGATACTTTCAAGAGTTCCAGATTGATCTGGTTCGTTGGCAAATAAGTATTGCAGCTTATCTCGACAGCTTTCAAAATTATAAAAGTAACGACATGCGTTTTTATCTATAAACTGTCTTTGGATATCATCCTGGTCTGCATTTGACTGAGTATATGATCGTGACGGCCTATTTCCATAAGGGTAGTAATAGTACACTTGTTTGAAAGGCTCGGCTTTAAGTCCAAGCTCTTCCGTATACACTTTCTTTTGCTTTTCGGTTAGTTTATCATTAGGAACATCAAGTGTTAAGAGGTCGCGTCCTTTTACGTTAAATATTAAATAGGCTATCTTTTGAGGTTTATCCTCCGGATCAGAAATTTCCCAAAGCTTCCTGTACTTTTGCTGTAGAGCATTCATCAGGAACATAGTGTATGACGTCTTACATGCTAGACCAGAGATGCCGGAAACATTTAAGTGTGCGCCATCAGGACCGATTAAGAATTTGTCATTTATATCCACTTTTACTTTATTGCCATACATTTCCATGTAACCACATGTCAGTGGATTCTTAACTTCATTCAATCCAAGGGCTTCTCTAATACCGCTTGGGGTACATAAGCAGACCGGGCTATCATGCATTACTGGAGTGTAGGAGTTTTCCGTATTGTGAACGACTTTAGCTTTAACATAACTGAACGATAGTCTATTCGTGTTACCTGGCTGAAGCTGTTCACTAACTAATGAGCCAAATTCGGATGAAATATAGCTTGCAAAATGACTAGAAGAATCGGTTACATGGTTAATCTCCTCTACGATTGCATATGTTATAGATTTGTTATGATTCTCTACCATAACTACATCAAACGGACTAAGGTCGTCATTATTGGAGTCCATCCAAAAACAGAAGAAATCGATTGTTGACGGATTCTTCTCAGTTGCAGATACCTTTCCAATTACTTTTCCTTTTGTACTCATATCGTTATATAATTTTAATTATCAAATTTTCATCTACAAAATGAGATTTGCAGAATTTTTCCGCTATATAAATAGGGTATAGATGATTAGCCCACCTTGCGTCTTTGCCATAACATACAGGATACGCCTCATTGATTAAGTGGGCAGAAATTGTGTCAATTAAAGATGTTTGCTTCTTTTGATCCCCCTCCATAAACATCTCCACCTTAATAATGTCCGCATAACTGTTTGACCTATTTAAGGTATTCCTTAATCTAATGTACCACACGCAGTAACTTTTGCCCTCGTGGATATACCTATATGCATTAGTTCTATGCATAGGTTTTAGTTCAGCGATGAGGGTTCCTATATGTGGTTGGCTACGACTAAGTAATTCTGGATCAAACATTTTGGAAACGCCGACCACATCTCTGAAATTTTGATTGAATTTAGCGCTTGCAAATTCTTTATCAGGTCTATTAGTGAAGTCTTTTTTATACTCTATAGATCCGTCTTTAATGAGCATTGCGTCGTCGTTAGATACCAGATCATTTAACACCATTTCTTCAACGAGTAAACGCTCTGCATCTAACATTTCGTTTTGGATTTTTGAAATGGCCAATCGCAAGTACTTATTCCTACCCATTTCAACCTGATTATCTCCAATGTTTCCATATGAGATAATTTCAGAAAATTCCATCCCGAATTTTTTGTAGAATAATGATTCTCGAATTCTTTTGTTGATTTCCTCGCACTGTTTCTTAAAGAAATTGGCACCTTGCTTTTTGGTGTCATATTGTGCAGGCACAGCTAAAACTAGTTTACGAACAACCTTTCCTGTCTTTATGTCGCGTCCTTCTCTTCCACAATATCCGACGATTATCTGTCCGACAGCCACAGGATATATAACACCACCTATGGCGATATCTCCAACTTTATAAACGTGTCTGGTACCGTCTAAGAAATATTTAAACAAGCTTTTATTGTGCTTTTTACGAATAGTATCAAGACTTATCTCTTTTTGATCGTCCTTAGAAGGATTATCTTCAGCAAATAATAGTGACTTGTCTTTTATTGGTATGTCATTAGAATGATCATCGAATTCTCCAAAAGTATCGCTTTCAGTTTCATCGATGTATCTCTTCTGGCTATCATATGATTTCACATTGCCGTCTGAAGAGTTTACAATATAATCTAATACAAGTCCCATAGGCGGGTAGTTTATGGTTGTAAGTCATTATTGCAAACATTGAATAACCTTTACCAAAGCCATAAACACGCAAATGGCGCGACCCCTCTTGTGCAACATCCGGTTCGGCAAAACCTATACACGCCAAGAAGACCCACGCCAAACGACGCGGTCTTCTTTCACCCGTGTAAATTCAAATTTGCCGATTCGATGTTACGGTAAAAGAAAACTCAATATTTTCCTAATTATGTCTTTCGCTACTATCTCTTGCTTCTATCAACTACAAAAATAAGAAATTTTCTTTTACCCATAACAATTTGCTTACAGTTTCACCTCATGCCCCTCACCAAGCAAGGTAATGAGCTCGTTCATGCGGTTGGCCAAGGTGGCCGTGATGAGGCGGAAGCGGGTTGCGTGGCGGTTGATCAAGTCAGGGTCAGTGCCAGGGCATTTAAGTGCCTTCTGGAAGTCACTCTGCGCCCGATTCATTCTAAACTCAAGGGTGCGAATGCAGTCGACCGTACTTTTGATGAGCACGGTATAATCCTTTCGGATCGGGTCCTGATGAACCACTGTAACAACCTTAATCTGATCGTCAAGTGCAGCTGCACGGATGAAGTCAGATACCGTGTCATAGCGGTACTTATCCTTACGTTTCTGAAGGATTTTCTCCTCCTCCGGGGAGAAACGGACGTTGTGGAAATAAGTCCGTCTTTGACCATAATAAGTCTCCATAATTTTAAAAGTTTAAAGTGTGAATAATTGTGATTTTGATGACAACGCGACTCGGGAGCAAGTTGTGTCCGGACGCTATTGCGGACGCAGTGTGACACGTTTTGTCTGACAAACGCCCATCTTGCTACATGTCCAGAACAAAAGGACATGTAAAGTTCCGCTTCAAGTGTCACGCGATGTGTTACGTTTGTTAAACGAACACCCATCTTGCTACTAGTCCAGTACTAAATTCACTCGTTCCGGGACTTAAAGTTTGAGTACAGGTTGTCATGCGTCAGCTCAAGGCAGACCTCTCCGCCATAGCCATGTATGTTCTTGCGAAGCCAGAGATCAAGGTCGCGTCCTTCCTTTCTCTCGATCATAAGGACAATATCCGCATCCTGCTCGATGCTTCCACTGTCTCTCAGATCTTGAAGTTGGGGCGGACGTTTCTCCTTGACGTTGTTTCTGTTCAGCTGACAGAGCAGGACCACCGGACAGCGGCAATCCTTGGCCAATCGCTTGAAGGTCTTGGTTGCCTGAGAGATCTGCTGATAGAGAGGCTGAGTCCCTTCAAAGCGGAGCAGTCCAAGGTAGTCGATGAAGACTATTCCGCACTTGCCTTTCGCCTTCATCGAGTTGACCTTCGCAACCATATCTCCGACTGACTTAGTCGTATCATCGACATAAATCGGGAGACTACACAGTTTGGTAACTCCTTGCTCGAAGACGCTCCAGTCCTCAATCTTAGCCTGGTGGATCTGCTCCGGTCTGACATAGCCTGTTGAGACCATGAATCGCTGAACGACTTCTTCCTTGGACATCTCCAGGCTGAAGATCAGCGCCGGGACACCCGCCATCGCAGCAGCTTGAGCCATATGCACCATCAAGGCCGACTTTCCCTCTGAAGGACGGCCAGCTAGAACAATCAGATTTCCCGGTCCGAATCCGCCATAAAGGAAGCGGTCCAGTTCGTCGATTCCTGTTGGAACTCTGATGACATTTCCGGACGCCTGCTCACTTGCTCTCTTCTGGATATCATCGGCTATCTCGTTCATGACTTCACCGATATGATGCAAGCTTCTGCACTCTGAGAGCATATCCGCCTCGTGATTTAACTCATCAATCAACTTGTTGAACTTTTCCGAAGAAGATAAGGACATATCACCGGACACCTGGACCATCTTCATGGCCAACATCTCCAAGAACCTGACTGTGCGAAGTTCCTTGAGATAGTCGATGTGCTGATAGATGGAAGCATCTGTGGTGACGTTCTGGGTTGACTTTGTCAATATTGCTGTCACATCCGAATCCTTCAGATGATAGGCAACATTCACCAAGGTCACTTCCTCGTCATTCTTCCTCATTTCAACCAGCACGCCCAAGACTTTACGGGCGTGCGGGCTGGCTATGAGCGAAGTGAGCGACTCCAGATTAACTCGACCAAGAAGATACGGGTAGGAGATGAGTTCTGCCATCAGAAGCATCTCGATTTCTGGGGAGCTATTCTTCTTCATCATCGCGGAATGTCATCAAAAGAATGAATAACTCCAGAGTCCCCATTTTCATTTTCATTAACATTTTCATTCTCATTTTCATTGGGTTGTGAAGAATGAGAACCTGTGGTTAATGCTTTTGAATAACCAGTGGTTGTTCCGTTGTCAGAACCATTGGTCTTTCGGGGTGCTCCACCTTTTCTGCCGTTCTTGCGCTTGGTTCGATTGGCGTCAAGCTGCGGTCCGATTAGAGGCCATATCACTTTGATAGATCCTCCGGAAAGATCCGGAGGGGTTCCATCAAGTGCATACTCCACAATGGCTTCGTAGATGGCAAGCCTTTCCTCTTGTGGACAGTTATCGATAGATTCCTTGAATCCTCGATAGAACACTAAAGAGTTCTCTCTGTCCATGGCCTAGTGCTTGAGCAATCGTTCGACTTCCGACCTAAGGTAGAGTCTCTTGGCACCAATCTCAATTGGCACCAGATACTTCTGCTTCATCCAACGCCATAGAGTCGTCGGAGAGATGTTCAGCATATCCATCACCTGGTCTCTGGTGAGATATGTCTCCTCTTTCGAACGCTTCTCGCGCTCTAGAGATTCCTGTTCTAGGAGCTCCGCTAACAGGCTCCTGTTTGCTTCCATCAAGTCTTCGAGTCTGACGGTGATACTCATGTCCGGGAACTGCTTTGCAACTTCCAAGAGGTTTACTGATTGTAACATAGTGTTCACATGTTAAATGGTTGTGTTCCTCGCCCGCGGCAGCTAACCCGCGGGGTTTTCAACACTCCCCATGAACCCCCGGTTAGCTGTCACGGGTTTCATGGTTTTGCAAAGATTCACCCTCTTTTTCCGCATACCAAGGAGCGGATATCCGGTCAGAGTATCACCCTTATTTTCAACACTTTAGACAAAGAAAAACCGACACATGCGGATAGTGCGATTGCACTACAACGCTTGTGTCGGCAGATATCCGGCCCAAAATCTCTTAAATGAATTTACTTTTTCTTCGAAAAGTTCGCAAAATTGTAAAGTTCTGCAATGTTTTGATCTGTGCGATACTTGTTCTTGGATGTTTCCAATGGAGGCTTCACGCTTAAGGCCTCACAAAATTTTGTCAACCACTTAGGAAAACTCATCTCCTCGGCCACCACTCCTTCTGTCTCATGTAGAACCAGAGCTAATCGAGCTAGATCTGTTATACTGAATTTCTCACGCTTATCTCCAAGAATACACTCTAATGCCAAACAATAGTCGATATTTTTACCCTTGTTACCTCTAAAGGCCGGAGTAAACAAAGCTCGAAATTCCTTCTTCTTAATTTCGATGTTAGCCACGCCGAACCTATGTGGTCCAGACTGCTTTGGCTTAAGGCTTGGTTCATCATCTGCTTTCGCATCAGAGACAAGGTCAACCGGATTTTTTATCTCCATATCCATAAGCATCTTCTCTGTCTCCCACTCCAGCCTTCCAAGCTCCTCTATTTCTTTGGCTGCTCTCGCGGCATCTTCCTCTCTCAACTTGGCCTCCTGTTCTGCCTTTATCTTTTCTTCCTCCGCCTTGCGTCTCAGATTTTTGTTTCGTATGCATTTAGCTACAACATACAGAACGACAAACACACCAAAAGCCGGCAAGACACCATACAGGATGCCTCCCCAGATTTTGCTGAACGTGTGCACGATCGTAGCGACTAAAGCGTCTGCCGTCGAGAAACCTTCCTCGTAGATATATTTCGTAAATACCTGAAAGATGACTGAAGCAGCAAAGATTGCTGCCAGAATATAGGCAAAGATCAGAATCCTCTTGCCGAAAATATCATCTATGACCTCATATGTCAATCTCGCAACATCTCGTGCTTTTTCTTGAATTTTCTTCTTATCCATATTTATGTGGTTTTCCTTCTTGCTTGCACCACAAAAATATACACAAATTTTCAAATAATAGCACAATCGGCCTTACAGGCCCTTCAGAGGCCGTTTTTACTCCGCAATTTTTTCGATGGTTATTTCACCACCCGTAATTATAATATTTTCCCAGCCTTAAAATTGCACTGACTTTAGTGCGATTTTTCAGAAAACTGCACTGAAAACAGTGCAACATTCATAATCCAACCGGTTACAACTTGTCACCAGTTCATCTATCCGCTCTATAAAGAAAAGAATTGGTGAGGGGTACAAATTGTCCCCCTCACGAAGCTATATCACCTTTCCTACATTGACAGGCTTGTCATCCCAGTAATATGATCTAAGAACACCTTCCATGTCAATATAGAACGGCTGTCTGCAGTCAAGGCAATATGCTTGATTTCCTATTCGGACCGGATACAGATTCTGCTGAGTATGACCGAATATCTGAATCACATAATCCCATGGGAAAGACTTCTCGCTCACATATTCATCAAGATCCGCCCAGATCATGCTTCCGTCAAGGTAGCGTCCGCCTCGTCCCATTCCAATCTGCGCCAAGACCCTCAAGAGTGCATCATTATGGACATCCTGCTTATATATCTTTAAGCCATTGTCAAGAAGTGCCAGGATTTTCTCAGGGCCAGGCACATCTGCTCCAAAGAATTGCTCGTTGTTCTTTAACCAATACTTTGAAATTCCGGCATGGCTGAACAGAAAACGTTTTCCGTTGACCTCTGCCATATATGCCAGTTCGAACAGATCATAGTTCTCGCGAAAAAACTTCATATAGAACGGTCCCTGTTTATAATCATATCTATGCTCGCATAGGTGTCTATTAAGCATATAGCTACTGTCGTGATTGCCTATCAGCAGATGTACACGCCCCGGATGAAGTTTCTTCACCTCGACTAGTTCCTTCAATGGAGCAAACACACCTCGCTCATGCAAGTCATCACCCGGATACGGATCCAAGTAATCTCCAAGGCAGACGATTTCCGCACCCTTATCAACAGCCTCTGATAAAGCTTTTTGATAAAACGCTCTGCCGTGTATGTCCGGCAGAATCAGTATTTTCGGATTATTCATACTCTTCTTCAATAAACTTATTCAGCATACGCAACAGTTCTAGGCCTCTTTCCTCATCGGTACCCTCACTCTCAGCGACCTCACATAAACGCCAAATGAAATGTTTATCAGCGAAAGCTTTTCTATTAAGCATTGAAAAATGAGAACCTATATAGAGAACCATCTTAGAGTCGATCTTGAACAAACGGTCGTCCATTTCACCAGGAGTTCCGTAAAAGTCGCCCCTCAATTCACAATAAGGGATATGATGGGTATGGTCTAACACTTCATAGGTATCCACCCTTCCATTCCAGACTCCTCCAATCACCTCGGCTTCCGGATCCACACCTTCCAGAGCTTTCAATAATTCCTTTACTTTCATTTCTTGCTTCCTCCTCAATTTCTAATCATCTTGAATTTCCTCTTCTTTTTTATATCCCGGAAGGCTTTCCGGATCATATTCCTTTCGATACTCCATGATATGCCACGCAATCATTTCCGGATACACTTCCCAATAATGGCGGCATACCCTCCTGTATAACAACAGCATTCGTTCATCTCCAGCAAAACCAAACATATAATCAAGAAGCCATTCGACATCTTTCATCGGTGCAACCCTGCTGCAAATATCGTCCACCAGAGGTGTATATACTGCCACTGCCATATCATGGAGACCTTTAATCTGCTGCGCCAGGCCATGTATTTCCTTCTCAAATTGCTCTTTCATTGCATCTATCTTTATTACACCTCAATGAACTTTCGTCCATCAAAACCATACTCATGCTCACCGCGCTGAACGTATCCCAGCTGATTGCACACGACCTTGGTGCCGTTGATTTCTGTGTCGATGTTAGTATGGGAATGTCCATATATCCACAGATCAATCCGGCTATCGGCGATATAGTCATGCAGATCCACCGCAAATGCAGTATTTAGCGGGCTCCTTTTATGATGCGGCGCAACGACAGCCATTGTCGGAAGATGATGAGTCACCACCACGATGTGCTTTGCATCACTCTCTGCTACACTCTTCTTTATGAAGGCAAGACATTTCTCGTGTTCATCATTGAAGTGGCCCGGCAGAAAGTTCTTCCCTCCATATCGAATCTGATAGAAGTCGTTCATACCCTGCCAAATAGTAAACTCATTTGCGGGATTTATGCGTGACCACAGAGTGCTAAGAATGAAGTCTGTGTCATCAACTCGGACAACCTTGTTCTGGTGATAGTGTACATTCGGGAGAATCTCACGGCTCCAGCTGTCACCATTCTCCAGCACATCACCGAAGCCGTAATATTCATGATTTCCTGGCACCAAGAACACCTCACGGTAATTCTCGGAAACCCATTCCCAAAACTTACTGTTAGGGAGATTCTTGTCTCGTAAATAGGCAGTATCACCTGCCAGTACAAGAACATCTCCAGTTACCTCAAAAGGAATTTCCTTTACATATTTTGAATTGCCTGACAGCTCCAAATGCAAGTCAGACGCGTATTGTATCTTCATAATTCAACCTCCTACTTTTTATTCTTCATCAAAAACTCATCGTTAAGGATATCAACCAGAATATCTATATTCATCATAAGCTGCTCGTACACATCAATTTTCACCATATCTCGGATGATGATGTTGCAGAATCTCAAATCGTCATCATAATTGTCGATATCAGGATTTGTTTTAAGAAATTCTTTCATTTCCTCAGTCATGCTGTGTGAACCAAACGGCCAGGATGCCATAAGGAATTCATATTCGCATCTGGCCCAGAACTGGTATCTTGCCCAGTCAATAATCCATTCTTTCAGCTGCTCCTTGGTCTTTACTGGAATCTTGTTATAATCTTTGTCCCAATTAAAGCGGTGACCTCTCCATATATTCCTAAAGTACGGCAAGACATCATATGCTTCATATTTCTTCCTATTGAAATCCATCAATAAGACCTTGAATTCTTTCTTCTTCATGATATTTTTCTTTTTAATGGCGGCTCTCACGTACTATGGATAGTTGCATATTTTGCAAGAACCGCCACTTATATCTTAGTGTGCAGTCATATACACTCTCTTAATTACAGCGGTAATCTTCTTGTTCAACTCCTTGTTGAAGACCTTGATTTCAGACTTATCAATGACATTATACAATGCAGAATGCTCCTTGAGGAAGTCTTCAACTACATCGTATGACATCGCCTTGATCAGTTTTCCAAGATCACGAGGAATCTGCACTTCACCGATATGGCTGACAACATTAGCAAGACGATTCTCATTGATGAAAGGATCAAGCAGGCCAAGCAGTTCTGTGAGTTCCTTGCTGTACTCCACCAGCTGCTCCAACTGCTTGTTACGTCTCTTGACGCTTTTCTTCTCAGCGAACTTCTCGTTCTTGCTCTTGATCAAAGCCCTGCTGCCGGTCCTCAGATAGAATGGAATCACAGGACGAATCACAATACCCTCGCAGACATTGTCCTCAATTGCTGGGAGACCCAGCCACTCTGCGATCTTTGACTGGAACTGATTAGGATGCTTCAGGCAGTCATCAAGTGAACCAGTGAAGAGACTACGAGCATAAAAGAATCCCTCTGCTTCAAAGAGTGCATTGGTCTCGTCTACAGAAAGGTAGTATCCGCCATCCTTGGTGAACAAATAGATATCAAATCCATAGAACTCGTGACCTGGAGTATAGAACACTCCTTTCTGAATCAAAGTCAGGCGACCGATGCGGTGAACATCAGGATGTGGATATGCTCCACCACAAAGCTCTCCAAATACAGAGATAGATTCTACGTCCTCATGAAGCTGGCAGACCTTACGGTATAGAGTCATCACCTTATCCCGATACTCCTCCAAGATTTCTTGATAGTCATAGAACTTCTCATCATCCTCAAGAATCGAGGTTCTCTTCGCAAACTTCACATCATTACCGTCACACAGGAAGCTGGTATTGGTACCGTGTACCTTCTCCTGGACCACCCACTGCATATCAGCAGGAACCTGCTCCCTTACCTGGTCCAGATAATCCTTATAAAAATGGTTCTCAATAGAACTGTACTTCTTAAATTCAATCATAATTCGAATAGTTTTTTGTTACACTTCCGGCTTTCACAAGCCATCAAATATTACCCCGGGATTTGCTGATATCGAGGCAAATCTATGAAACAAAAACCAATTATAAAACATTGATTTTCAACGACTTTTTGCTTATATATAAATATATAGTTTACTATAAGATTACTATATATATTTATATATAAAACTTATACTAAATATTAATATAGTATCTATATAGCCGCCGGTTTTCGGTTCAAATTTACCTCTTCAATGTGCCAACATAGGACACATCATTATCTCACTTCCGAGCGATAGTTCTGTTTTGCGTACTGGTGGAAAGGGACACCCCCTGTCTTCTCCATTGCGGTCTCATAAATGAGTTCCAATGGCACGAGTCCTCCGGCCTTCTTGGCGAGTTCGCCATCGATCCCAACGTCAAAACGCAGGTCGTTAGAGAGGCGGTTATGCTCGTCCAACTTACCATGGCAGTGACCATGGAGCATAATAGATCCGTGTAGCTTCTTATTCCACGTGACCATCGGATAATGGCATAGGGTGAGCTGAAGATTCTCAGTAAGGAAAGGGCATGCCGTCGGCTTGACAGTCAGATCGAGGATCTGTGCCGTAGTCTTGAAATAGTTGGAGTATGCCCTTATTGAACCGCCATGATTGCCCTGTATAAGAAATTTCTGTCCTGGAAGCTTTTCCAGCAGATGACGGGCATCTTCGCTCTTAAAGAATGTGAGGTCGCCTAGAATATACACCAGGTCACGTTTTCCAACACTGGACTTCCATAAGTTCAGCATGTACTCATCGTGCGCCTTGGTATCTACCTCCTGAGCGAAAGGACGGTTTGGTTGGTGCTTTAGTATGTTAGTGTGACCAAAGTGAAGGTCTGCGGTAAAAAAGATCTTGTTCATAATCATCGTCGGTTGCGAAGCCGCTTTCGCTTGAAGGCTCCTGGGTTAATGGTAAATGTTTCACGGATGCAGCTTCCCTGCGTCATCGGGGCTATCACCGATAGCCATTCAGATGTTCTGATTGTCTGTTTCATTTTTGATTGAATGATTTTGATTGTTAATATTTCGTGGATAATAACGGGTACAAAAAAAGAGGCGCCGCTTTGTTGCGACACCTCCGTATATAGTCTTGACAGATCTATCTATCAGTTACCACTACAATGAGCATATCGCACTCTACAACCCAGGATCCATCCTGTGCTGACTTTCGGTTCAAGTGTGATTATGTTCATTGAATATCTCATGGTTTTTCTTTGTTTGCGGATGCAAATGTAGAGACTTTTTCCTTATCTCAAACACCTCCAGGCAACTTTTTTCAAGAGCGAAATCGCTTATATCTAAAGATATAAAGTTTTTTCTTGAAGCCCCATTCTCTGGAGTAAAGTATCGTTATAACGATAGTTTTCATCATGCTGATAGTGGTATGTGCAAATTTTGCACATACTCATCTATAATCTTCTGTATCGGCTCCGACTGGTGATATAGAACTATGTCGTAAACTCTATCGTATCCTTGACAGCCACTAATCATATTGTCCTATAACTCGCTATGCTACAAGATACTATCATAGCTAACTCTATCGTCAGCTCTGTCGTTAACTCTGTCGTAAGCTATATCGCAAATACTCAGTTGGGCACTCTTCCAACTCCACCGTAATCTTCACCATCACCTCGATCGCCATTCTTTTTATCACTTGTTAAAACATTATCTACAAGTCGTTTATCTTCACCATGCACACCGATAACTCCACCATCAACCTCACCATTATCCTATGAATAACTGATTCAGATAATCGAACTTCAGCTTAGACACTAACTTCGACACTATTTCTTTATTTCTAAAAGGATACGACATGCAAGATGCTATTTTCCACGTTGATACACATTACAGCTTCGACACTATCTTAGACACATACTTAATCACACCATCGGTCCCAAACTAGTTATTTCCATTTTGGAAACAACTAGTTCAATTCGGCGGTTAGCGACCGCCGAATTTGCACAACGAGATTTATATTTATTAGAACCAACTTTCGCAGATTTTCGAGTTAAAGTCGCAAAATCGCAATCTCAACTCACTTTTATGTGAAATTTTCACATATTTGGCAGTTAAGATTGCAAAACAGCAAACTCTAGAAGTTCTTCGGCTATTGCCGGATTACTGATACGCATCAAGCTGTCGTCTTCCTTTTCATTGGACAGGAGAGTCATGCTACCATACCAGACAAGCGACTTATCTATGATTGCAAAGCGCTCACGGTATTTATGGCGTGTGATTACGTTGACACCAGCAGAAATCAGATGCTCAATATGGGATTTATGCTGGTCTCGTCCATCCTCCGGATAATCTTCCGGATCTAATGTCAACACCACAACAGACACACCTTTTAGCTGCAGACATTCACTCTCAGAACATAGCCAGTTGACCTTTTTGAAACTGAATGACGGGCTGGATATAACCACACTTCCTGCAGCAGAAATTACATCCTTTTCAAATATATCAAAGTAGCTTTGACTATCGAATATAGAATTAGTAATCTCCTGTTTATCAATTATTTCAGAGCAAACCTCATATCCAATCTTTTTATATGCTCTCAAACGCTTATAGTACATCCTCTTAAGGGCCGGAACATGCTGATCTATATAGTCAAAGATGATGGCATCCTTCTTTCCTTCATAATCACGATTCAGACGACCGGCATGCTGCTCGACATTACCTTCTAATGAAATAGGCATTGCAAGAAGCATCGTATCAAGACGCGGGTAGTTGAATCCCTCGCCCACATACTGACCAATGGCAACAAGGATAATGCTTTCATCAGCTCTGACAGCAGCCATCTGCTCTCGTATAGCGGAACGTTCTTTCAGACTCTTACCTCCCTGTAGCAAGAACACATGATCGGCAGATCCCTGGAGCATATCATACAGTTTCTGTGCATGCTCCTTGTATTTTGTCATAATAACAGGAGTTCGTCCGCGCTTAACACAGTCTATTGTGTCAGATACGACCTGCATATTACGCAGCTCACTCTGCATGATAAGACGGTAATAGTCAGACGGATTCTTTCCCTCCGAAGGGTTCAAATCTACCAGTTTGGTAAAACGAGGGTAGACATAGTGACCTATCCCTTGCTTCTGAGCCCTTTCCTTGGCAGTATACCTGTGCCGGATAGGCCCCAACTGCATAAGCATCTTCTTGTCCTGCCTGTCACCACGCTGTATTGTTGCAGACATACCATAGACAGATCTTGCTGTAACCGCTCTCAGCACGTTTTCATGGGTCACAGCTGCCGAATGATGACACTCATCAACTATTACCATTCCATAGTTGCGTACCAATTCGTTTATATTGTCTTCCCTTCCAAGAGAAGTAATCATCGCAATGTCTACTATTCCCGTGGTATTATCCTTTTGTGATGAGAATGTTCCAATCAATGAACTGCGCTTCTTGATGCGCCCCTTCGGAGTCGTGTATGTTGGTAGTTCCTCGTTTATTGTCAAGAATGCGTTAAGGTCCTTGATCCAGTTGTTCATAATCTCAACGTTATGAACCAAGACCAAGGCATTGACTTTCTTTTGGGCAATCATGTACGCGCCCAAGACTGTTTTACCAAATGCTGTAGCAGCTGCCAGAACTCCTATGTCATCTGACAACATCTTCGCTGCAGCAATCTGCTGTTCGGGATAAAGTTCACCATTAAAGCGAACATCAATTTTACGTCCATGCTGTCGTTTATCAACAACTTCATACCGTACTCCGCCGCTTGACAGTTGAGATATCAATTCATCATAGCAACCGCGTGGAATAATGATATAATCACCTTCATCATAGCCGTTATATACGATTCGCGGAGTATCTTTGGTAGAAAAACCGAGTTTGAGAGTCTGAAAGAATTGCGGATTGGAATAGGCTGCGATTCTTCTGATTGCATTCTGCATACGGTCTTTAAGACCCATCTTATTGACATAGATACCATCAGAAAGATATATCTTCACAACGTCATCAGCATCCTCAGCATGAAAATTTCTTCTAGAAGCAGGACTCTGCCCAAATAGAAGAGGAGCCTGCCCAGTTGATTCTTCCTCAATATCATTCTGGAATATGCTCATCGTGTCATCGTCAGGACACCATAATTTTATGAGTTCGTCAATCTCCTTCTCGCCCAACTTTCTTGTCTCACGTAAACGCTTCCACTGATCCTTATATGTCATCCAGGATTCATCAACAAAAGCACTATTCCCGTTCTGCAGCGCACGCCCTTGGAGAGGCAGCGCGATGAGATTACCTAACTTACCTTCAGGAAGAGAATCCTGCATAGGCATCATTCTGTCATAGTAAGTGAAGTTCTTCAAACTTACAGACTCAGCCCCTTTTCTCAGTAGTGCCTCACCGAATTTGCGTGCCTTTGATGCCTGAATAGGATCGCTAAAGAATATCCATACGTGTGCTCCTCGCCCTGAACGAGATCTCTCAACAAGAGCATCAACGCCTAATACTATACACATCTGCCTCAGAGCATTTACTTCTTGTTGCCAACCCTTTGACGGCTCTGCACTCTCGTCGTGATTATCGAAATCAAAGACCAAAAACCAGCATGTACCATCAGGATACAATGGATAAAGGCCCACAACATCAGTAAAATCCTCCTTGAGACCTTGCAAGTGTTGCAGAACAACCCTGCCTTTGAGTTCTTTATAATCTTTTGAAGGACAATCCTGGCATTTGGTCTTAGTCCCTTCCCTTTTTGGGCAGATATCGTACCTCCAAAAGTTGTTGCACTGTGTATAATAACCCTTCTTCGATGAGCGCAGGGCATACACATCATGACGTCCCTTAAAATATGAGTATAACAGGTTAGCATGCTCCGGACCCAGTTCCGGAAAGATAATATCTCCGACATCCGACTGCAAGGCTCTGAGATGAGCCTCATAATCATAACTTATCCCATTATCATCCAACAGTTTCTTGAGATATTGGATTTCAGCCTCAAGGTAGGAGATATATTTATCCGTCTGGTTCATAGGCATTTTACCACAAATCTTAGATAGGTAGCACTGTTTTTTTCTTCGGTTAAGGCAATTAACAAGGTTGTACCAAAGTTCACGATTTTTCGCAACTTTGGTACAACCTTATCATTCCATATTTTCAGTAAACAAATGATCCAGAGTGAGAACCTTTTGGAAATCATCAGCATGAGCACCCTCTCTTAATCCGTATGTTGTTATCAAGACGGTCTGCACAGATTTCTTTGTTTTTGTTTCTGATACAAAATCATCTATTTTATTAATAAGATTTCTACTATCATCTATATCTTGCTTATAATCAGAGCGCGAATACTTCATCTCACAGACATTGATAATACCATCAGCTCGCTCAATCACCATATCAATCTGAGCACCAACTTCTGATTCTTTACTTCTCCACGAATAATACTTTGTCAACATCGAATCCAGCCTGAGAGACTGGATAATCTGCCAAATATGACACATACAAACACGCTCAAATGCAAGTCCATACCACGTATTCTGAACCGGAGTGTTTATCGTATGCCTCCAATATGCCCTATCTGTTATTTCATTCTTACAGAAAGTCAAATAGAATAATGTATAGAAGTCCACGAGACGATAGATTCCTGAATTCTCCTTGCCGCCATTACTATGATGAGAAATGAAGTCACATAAAACCAAATCCTCAAGTCGCTCTGATATCATCCTTCCAGAAGTCAACTTCAACTTTGTCAGTATATCCTTACGGGTCATTCCCTTTCTGCTAGTAGCAAGCACGTTGATAATATCAAGATACTGTTCTGGATCTTTATACAATGACTTATACAACCTGCGATATTCTTTTTTCAATTCTGCATCTTGTGAGAAGAATAGAGCATCTATATTCTCTGCTGGGCTCTTACTAAAATCAACTAAAGAAAAATAATATGGAATACCACCTAACGCCATATACATCTGAAGAATCGACAGTCTATCCCATTTTCCCTTCCTAGCCTTTACATATTGCTCTGTCTGATATAGATCAAATGGGCGAAGATGCATCTCGTGAGTAACCCTATTATGCAGTCCGCCTTTGGAATCTATTACATTACGAATCATCCAAGCTGTCGCTGACCCACATATAATCAAGAATATATTGTCATACCACGACGCCATCCTATTCCAAAAATCTCCGAAATCCTTTACAAATCCTGAATAGTCCGTATCAAAGCATGGAAGTTCATCAATGAATACCACACACCTCTTCTTTCTTTTCTTTTTCTCCAATATAGCACCCAGAGCATTCAATGCTTCTTTCCAATTTTTAGGCTTCTCACCAGAGTATCCATACTTGATTAAAGCATCATAAAAAGCATCCTCTTGATCCGCTTTGGTTCCGTCTAGCACACCAGTAACATAGAAGTCAAACTTATCTTTAAAGTAATACCTTACCAACGACGTCTTTCCGACTCGACGTCGTCCATACAAAGCGACAAACTCGCTCTTGCCACTTTTATTATACTTATCCAACAATCCAAGTTCAGACTCTCTTCCAATAATCTTATCCATAGTATTCAGCATTTTTGCAAATATAACAAAATCAACAAAATGTTGTACCAAAGTTTGCAAATTTTAGCAACTTTGGTACAATATTTTAACTCATTTTTCCACCCAATAAATTATTTATCAAATAATTACATTCACATCGCGCACTCAAAATCTACTCCAACAGCGAGACAGTCTTACGGTTTGTATCCTCGTCAATCTTGCGGTAGCGGTTGAAGGCCTTGCTACCTTCTTTGTGACCGGTGAGTGGACAGATCAGGTTAGGGTCCTGAACCTTATCGTATATATTTCCAGAAAAGGCCCTTCTCGCAGAGTGAGATGACAGGATATCAGAAATCACGCAATGCTCTGGTTCTCCGGTCGTAGGGTTTAACCTAGTGACAACTCGATTGATGCCTGCATGCTTAAGGATCTTCTTGATGGCAATATTATACTTCTGCTGAGAAATCAGCGGCAGGATTGCATCTCCTGGCAAGTCCTTATACTTGTCAAGAATCTCTTTTGTCGCTGTCAGCAAAGGCACACGCACCACAACCGGATTTCCATCTTTGGTCTTTCTCGGTATATACTGGACAGCTCCGTCTATGATACTACGCTTGGTCATACTGTATAGATCGCTTATGCGGCATCCTACAAGACATTGGAACACAAAAACATCCCTTTGCTTTTCCAATACCGGATCAAAGCTGAAGTCGGTATTGTACACCTTATTCCTTTCATCTATTGTGATGAAGATCGGCTGGCCATACACACACTCCTTAACCTTGAAGTGCCTGAACGGTCTGTTCCTGGTCAGTTCGAGGTCGAATGCCCAATTGAACAAAGTGCGCAGCTTGGTAAAGATGTCATTTATTGTATTCTGGCCACGAGGTTTCGGAGTACGAGTCTCCGGATAAACGTCATAAATCGGCTTATATTGAGACTTCGGCATCAACTTGCCCGTTTCCTCATCCTTCTCAAAGAAAGTGTATTCTTGACGCAGGAAAGCCTCAAATTCGTGCAATAAGTCCGGAGTCATAACATCAAATGTCAGGCAGAATTTCTTCTTACCGTTCAAACGTTTGTAGAGTTCAAAACGCTGAAGCGCGCGGAAGACCACTCTGAAATTTCTAGTTCTGACATCCGACAAATTACGGACCTGCAGAAAATGCTCAAAGTCCTGAAAGAACTTACCATTATCGTCCAGAGTTCGTTCCTCCGGACATACAATCTTCTTCATTTCAGTCTTCAGCCACTCCGAAGTCAATAGCGTCTTATCCGGAGCTGCATTGTACAGATCGATAATCTGCGACTTACGCAGAGCGACCAGCTTGTTGAATTCAGCCTTATCGGCCGGATGCATTATAGCCTTAGGCTTGATCTCCTCCTTCTTCGGATTCCAATGGTCCGGATTGACGGTCAGATCACTCACGTAAAGCAGCTGCACTGCCCTACCGTCTCTCAATCTGAAACGCACATTCACTTTGTCCTTCTTCTTGGACGCCACCCTAATAAAAGCTGTTACTGTAGCCATACTTTATTCCTTTTTAATTCTGACCACAAAGATAATATCGGTGGTGCAAATTACAAATTTCTTGCACCACATTAATGAAAATCAGAGAAACTCCAAAGAATAACTTTTCAAATTTAGATTTTGTATTATGTTGATTGTTAACACTTTGTAAATTTTAATTTAATTTCGCAAATTTGCCGCGAAACCCATTTGGCGACCCCGGCTCCGGGTACAAGCAAAAGACTCAGCATTGCGCTGAGTCTTTTTGCTTGTACCTGCTTCTTAACCCCAGTCACTTCGTGACAGCCCCTGTCAGGGGCATGCCGCCTTCCGCTCACGCTCCAGCCGGGCGTCCCCGCTGCTTCAACTTTCTCCGAAAGTCTCGCTGACGCGGATGACGCGGCGCTGATGCGCCCTCGCTTCGCTCTAAACCTGTTGCAGCACATTTGCACCACCGAAGGGGCTGTTTTGGGACCGTAGTGCCTATTTTTACTTTCATATCCATAAAAACAGCCCTTTTCGTGGACAGCAGTTGATTTTTGCAGACTTCGTCCATAAAAACGGCCATTTTTATGGACAGCAAACGTCTTTGCACTGAGTCGCAGGGAATTTGGTGAGGGGGACAAACTGTCCCCGGCACGGAATCACGCAGAAATCTCTGCCAGGAAGTCATTCAAGACATATAGATTCCCCTGAAGATAGAGCCCGGTCTCCTCATCGTGAAACCTCCGTCAGGTCTCGCTCCTATAGAACAAATCAAGAGCCTCCTTCAGAGAAACACCCAGAGTCTCCGAAATCTTCACCACAATGCATCCGATACGTTGCCACCGGATTATGTTACGAACTTTTCTGTGTTGCTCAGGAGTAAGATGATTCAAGTTCTTTACTGTATCTTGATCAAGGCTCATATCAGTGACACGCTTATATCTTTCAACATAATCTTCTGACGGGTCGTAAGGAGACTCTATCAGAGCGGCCACCTGGCCCATCAGGAGTCATCGTCAGATAGTTGAAGTTTTACACCCATCAATAATCACTCTTTATAATATCTGCCTTATTCCTTAAAAGAAATATTCAGTTTAAGACTATCCGAGGTCCATATACCACTATCATAGTCCAAAAGAATAACATCTGGCATATTGAGTTGGGCCGAACACACCCTATTCCGCCTTGGACGAAATTCCTTTGTAAACCACCGATTTATTAAGGCCATATCATCTGTTGGGTAATATGACTTTTTTCGGATATTCAGTTCAGGTTGAAGATATGAAATCAAGAGCGTTTCACAAAGTTCATAATTATTCCTATTACACTTCCTTTTATCCGTAAATCGACCAATCCAGAACTCTTTTTCTCTCAATTCATGAATCTGATGTTGACTATCTGAAGAATATCGCTTCGAAATAAGACCGGATCTATTCAAGGAGATTCCAACATAGTTTCTCACAATTTGCTTACAAGGAGGTTTACCGGAAATAAAATAAATACCAAAGCCACGCTCTGCCGGATACATCTTCTCCCAGTTTCTCAGTTCATCTACACTAGTGAACGGGCCATACCATTCCAATATATAGATCTTACTTATACCTGCCATTGCTAAACTATATTATTACATATATCCATCTATCATTTCACTGCATACATCCGCCAATAAACCTCAGAATAATCTACACCAAGAGTATCCGCCACATCCTCAATGCATGATGCGACGAATCCCATTATGATTTCATTCTTCGTTAACTGTACTCTTTCTTTCATAACAGCACTTTTTGCAAGGTAGAAAATTTACGCCGTTATATTTTCCGGATTAATCACATTATGAATGTTGTCAATATACTTTGCCAACGGCATCATATAAGTGCTGAACACGGACAGTCTTTCATCAAACGGATATTCGTTCACAACTATCTCCTTGGTGATATCACCGTTCTCGCAGACATATGATATGATGGTCATCAGGAACTCTTCCTGTTCACTATTAAGGACTGCACCTGACAAGAATCTGCTGAACCTTTCTACTGCTTCCTTTCTATCCACACCGATAACTGAACGAATGAACATTGCCACATTCGGTCCACAAGGCATGCCTGCAGTATATCTGTCATAATCTTCCTTATCACCAAGTTCCTTCCACAATATCCTTTCAAGTTCACGGACATCATCAGAAGTCAACTGCTCCATTGCATATATCTTACGAAGCACAGGCAAATCCCTGTTCACAGCAAGGAAATCAAGAATCTTCTGCTTGTATGACACTCTTGTAACTATTCCAGCACTGGCACCATCGTATGACACGACATCTTCAATATCAACAGTGAACCATTTGCTCTTATCACCGACAAGGAACTTGGTCAGGTCACGAAGGTCATTACGAACCTTTTCCAACCATGATAGGTCAGCATTTTCCCAGAACACAGGATTCAGAACCTCCTTGATGGTATTCATCTTTGCCTGAATTTGCGGGATAGATGCTTTCTCCTGCAGTCTATCAGCAACCAACTGAACATTTCCGACTGCCTTTCCTGCATTGACTTCACTATCAAGCATAGACAGTTCAATTGCCAGCATCAGTACATCAAACCTCTTTGCATTTTCGTCAAGGGTATTCTTGACCAACAATGGTGCGATGTCATTCTTCAAGGTCAAGGTGTCAACCTCTGAAATATACACCCACGAAGACTGCTCCTTGAAATGACTGACTTCCTCCCACTTTGCACGGACCGATATGTGACTATCATTCAATAGTGCAACTTGGTCTTTAAGCATGGTCTTGATGTCATCATGAAGTCCTTTTGCAAATGGGTCCTCCTGATATTTCTGATGCTGAAGGTGGAAGGCAATATCAGTTCGCAGACTGAACAATCTTTCGGTCAACGACTGCGAAACAGGTGCTTCCTTTCCATTCGGATTCTTCTCAAAATAGTCAAAGTTACAGCACCAATCAAAGATGTAGAACTCTTTTTTGTCTTCACCTATGCCGTATATATCCTTGCAAAGACGTGTGCCACGACCAATCATCTGCATGAACTTAATCTTGGACTTCACAGGTTTGAAGAACACAAGGTTCAGGACATCCGGTACATCTATACCTGTATCAAGCATATCCACCGACACTGCAATCTGCGGGTCTGTATCTCTCTTTTCAAACTTATCTATAAGGTCTTGTGCATAGGTTACTCGATTATCTATCAATGCACAGAAAGATGGACCATATTCCGGGTATAGGACGTTGAATCTTTCAACAATCTGCTCTGCATGTGCGTGCCTGTATGCGAAGATAATGGTCTTGCCAATCCTTTCACCACCCTGTACTTTCAGACCATTCTGCATCAAATCCTGCAGAACCTTATCAATAGTGTCTATGTTATGGATATATGTGAATATCTCATTACCGGCAATATCCCTATGATAATCATCACCCTCAAGTGCCTTTCGTGCCTTTTCGTACTCCCAGATGCTTTCCATCTGCTTCTTTTCTTCCGCACTTAGGGTTGAATATTTGATACCATCTTTAAGAATCGCAGTACCTCTCTTATAACCCACATAGTTCACAAGGTAGTTGTCACTTACTGCATCTTCCAGTTCATATGCATAGTTCGGACTGCCTTGTTCCATTTCAAAGATGTCATATGTAGACTTATCAACCTCGTCTCTTGGAGTTGCTGTAAGTCCAACCAACATGGAATCAAAATAGTTGAAGATGGCACCGTACTTTCCGAAGATTGAACGGTGTGCTTCATCAATGATTATCAGGTCAAATCTACCGACTGAAAAAGGTTTATCATCAGTATCAATGAAGTTAATCATTGTCTGATAGGTTGAGAACGTGATTCGTGCATTCAAATCACGGTCACCACCTTCGTTCAGTACACAGGTAGTCTCATTCGGCAGCAGTTTCACGAAGTTCTTGTGTGCCTGCTTCACCAATGATGTTCTATCTGCAAGGAACAGGACATTCTTTACCCAGTCATTCCTTTTCAGAACATCAACAAGTGATATGGCAACTCTTGTCTTTCCGGTACCGGTTGCCATCACAAGAAGACCCTTTCTGTGCTTGCTGTTATAGTGCTCGCAGACTGCCTTGATTGCGGTCTTCTGATAGTATCTGTCAGTTATATTGTCGTTGATGGAAAAGTCCGTAATATCCTTTCTATTGCGTTTCTGGATAAGTCTTTCAAGGTCATCCTCACTATGAAAACTGTATAGTCTTCTTGGTGGATAACCCAATCCATCTATGATATATGTCTGGAATCCGTTAGTATAGTAGATAACAGGTCTTACACCATACTGTGCTTCCAAGCAATCAGCATAAAGTTCTGCCTGATGCTTACCCTTTGATGGTGATACTGATGTTCTTTTTGCCTCAATGACTGCAAGGGGTTTACCGTTGCTTCCGAACAGGACATAGTCGGCAAATCCTACATCATGGGCATTCGGCATACCATGCAGTTCCACTTCAACGCAAGCAGAAGATGTTGCAATCATACCATCCACATCAAGGACTTTCCAACCTGCTTCACGAAGCATAAGGTCTATATACATTGCCCTTGTTTCTGCTTCACTTATATCAGTAGGGATAACCTCAACCGGTTCACTTGATGATACTGCAACCTTATCAGCAACCTCAACAATCTTATCTGGTTCAACGACCTTGGTAGGAACGATTACAGGAGTACCAGGGACCGATGGAACAAGTGAACGGTCAAAAGGTTTTACTTCTTCAACGACCCTTAATTTCAGCAATACGGATGCGACTACATTATAGATATTCAGCAGGCAGAAGAAAGCATCCCGTTTTGTTACGGCAGATGCATGTGCAGCATTGTTACCGACCTTCCTCACGAAATGAACTGCCATCATCACCCTTTCATCACCTATGAACTCCTTGAAAGGTTCACCGTCCACAAGTTCATAAAGTGATGTGCGTTCACCTATCTCAATATTCTTCATCTGATACAAGGCACGCACGATGTACTCCAATGCTCTTCGTGCATTGATAGCACATATATCAGGATTGCTGACCTGATTTTCTTCGGCAGCAGAACAATATCTGTACAGATCTGTTAAACCTAATTCCTTTATGTAGTCAAAGTTTCTCATACTAATTGAAATAGTAGTCCATCCTGCTATTGAATAAGGTTTCAGTCTCCTTGATAGACTGGGCAATCAGTTCTTTCTGCTTTTCTATTGATTCTATCTTGGATGCGAAGTCTTGTTGAATGGTAAGTGGTGGAATAGGTGTCAATAGTTTCCTAATAGTACCCAATGCGATAAATTTCTGTGTTCCACCCTTGTTATTTCCTTGAATATATGATGCGTAACTATTGTTGCTTAACAATGCTTGGATATATGTATTGGTAACTGATGTGGATTCTTCAAACTTTATCAGTGCCACATTCTTGATACAAAATTTCCTTGATGTCTCTTTAACGATTATAGGTTTGCCTATGGTACCTATCATTGCCATTATAATATCACCGAAGTCTACATATGACCTTTTATTAATGGCATCATAGTCTTCTTTACTAATATAATTGGCAGTCGTAAAGTCGATATCCCCATCAGATGTTATGTTTTTAGAAGTAACCAGTACATATTCACTATGCTCTAAATATTTAGGGGAATCATGGGTACCATCTCTTACATCACAAACCTCTCCTAACTTCTTAACCTCCCACCCCTTATCATTCTCAACAGGGTCACCAAACATCTCATAGAAGATAGACTGTGCAAGATTATCCAGTTCTTTCAACTGCTGTTTCTTCTTCTCAATAATCCCCGAAAGACAATCAAGTTCAGCAACTATCTTTTCCTGCTCTGCGATAGGGGGAACGGGAAAGCAATATGAAGACAAATCAGAAAACCTTAAATTAGTAATGCCTATACCATTGCCAATCCCAGCAAGAAAATGCTTAAAGTGATGGGAAACGCACGAATAATAAAGATATTTACCTTCAATGTCTTTGGTTGGGACGATTAATCCCATGAATCCTCCAAAAGCATAATCTATTTCATCTTGAATATATGCAACCTTACCAATGTGCTGCTTACTACCATTGGACATGCATATCAATATACTATTTGCTTTAACCTTTTTATCTTCACCTACCAATAGGTCTTCACGCAAACACTTCATATCATCATAGACCAAAGCATTTGTTTCCAAGTCCACATTGTTGGAACGCAAGACCATATTAGTAGATGATGGGACCTCATCACCTTTACTGTATGTCAATCCTCGATAAAATTTAGCAATATCACCAAGTTTCTTTATTTCCCAACCTTGCTTCATACCCTAATCAATTTTACACTTCTCCTTGATTACCTTCAATGCTTCCTCGCAACTGCCAAGTCGTCTCTTCTGGTTAACAAAATTCATAAATCCCTGTAGCATAAACTCCATGTGCTTGAAACGACCTGCCAGTGCAAATGCTTCACCCTTTTCCATATCACCATCAATGCTCGGAATCTGCTGACTACCTACCGGCATATTTACTTCATCCTTTTCAATTGCTTGATTTACATGAAATAGTATTGCTGACATTGTATTCAGTATCTGACGATATGCCTCCTTGTCAAAAAGACCTTTCGAGAATTTTAATTCATAGTCAACATAGTTCGTCAACAAGTCATTTTTCAACTGATTAATAGACTTCTCTTTACGAACCAGCAACTCCTTATCTGCCTGATAATATGTACCCCAAGTGCCGAAAGAAACATTGTGCATAAATTCATTCACCTCATTGTGAACTTGCACAAGCAACATATATAATCGTTTGTAGATTTCGTATTCCTGTGCCTCGGTCTGTCTTTGCTGAAGTTCAGTCTGTCGTTTTTGAAGTTTGTACTGACTAATGCCCAACCAAACCATAATCAAAGCATTGACTATGGTTATGCCGATGCTCCACCAATCTGGACCATCCAAAGCATCAATCAATTGTTCAAACTGCCACCTGTTCATAATCAATCTACATAAACTTAGTCCTGAAATCATTCAAGGCAGATATGATATCCTTTTCCAATGTTGTAATCCTGTCAAGAATCACCTCACTGCTTTCATACTCAACTTTCTCCCTTTCGATTTCCTTGTACTTGTTGATGGACAGGTCATAACCCTTCTCACGGATTTCCTCTACCGGAACAAGGAACGACTGTTCCTTTCTCGTCCTGCCTTCCTCATCGGCAAGATTGTGGAAACGATTTATGATGTCTGGAATGTCATTGTCTGCAACGGGATTTCTCTTATCATCAAGTGAGAATCCATCTGCCTTCATATCATAGAACCACACCTTATCAGTTCCACCTGCGTTTGTCTTTGTGAATACCAAGATTGCTGTAGATACACCCGCATATGGTTTGAACACACCAGATGGCATTGAAATGACTGCCTGCAATCTCTGATTGTCTACAATCTCCTTACGGATTGACAAGTGACCTGTGCTGGTTCCGAAAAGCACTCCATCAGGAACGATAGAAGCACATCTTCCACCCATCTGCAACATTCTTACGAACAGTGCCATGAACAGCAGTTCGGTCTTCTTGGTCTTGGTGATGGCAAGGATAGATTTGCTTACTGCATCATAGTCCAGACTGCCTGCAAATGGTGGGTTCGCAAGACACAAGGTGTATTTGTTCTCATCGGTATTGTCAGTTGAAAGACTATCCTTATACTCTACATCAGGATTATCCACACCATGAAGCATAAGGTTCATTGCACCGATACGAAGCATTGTTGTATCAGTATCAAAACCATGAAGAAGACCGTTCTTGTAGTGTTCAGCATTTGCCTTCTGCAACAGTTCTGACTTATAGTGCTCCTGAATATACTTCGCACTTTCCACGATGAAACCAGCAGAACCCATAGCAGGGTCGCAGATACTATCTTTCAAGGTAGGTTGCATCATCTCGACCATCATCTTGATGATATGTCTTGGTGTACGGAACTGACCATTATTGCCAGATGCTGCCATCTTACCCAGCACATACTCGTACACATCACCCATAGTATCACGGTTGTTCATATCAAGGGCATCAATACCCTCTACGACCTTAACCAGTGTTCTTGGGTTCTGAATAAGGAATGTTGCGTTAGACATGAATCTGCTATATGCTGATTCCTTTCCGGTATTCAGATTCTTGATGAACGAAAATGCATCACGACTGATGATGCGGTACATTTCCTCTGCTTCCTTGTTCTTGAATACTGACCAACGAAGATTGTCATAAGGAACATCCATTCCGGTGTCCGGGTTCTTCCACATACCGGACTTGAATGTAGTGTCCTTTACTTCGACACCCATGAACGATGCATTTGCCTCCTTTGTCTTCTGTGCATCATCAAGCATCTTCATGAAGAACAGATAGGTCATCTGCTCCAATATAGTTATAGAATTGGTAATACCTCCTGTCCAAAAGGCATCCCAAATCGCATCAATGCGACTTTTGATCTCTCCAGTTATCATATTTAGTAAGTTGAATCTCCAAAGATAAGAATTTTAAGCACAGAATCCACTACTGATAAAACATTCGCTTCTATAACTTAGTCTCCCAACTGACAAATTGTCACAGACTTACCTCAGGAACATAAATTGATATTATATTGACGACATTAAATACTAACTATGAAACTAAGGCCCTCATTCCCAGAAATTCCCGTAGACAATCCTTTTGCAAACTGCAAACTTGAAAGGGAACCGTTTGCTAAGATTCTTACTTCTGTAATAGATTGTGCAGAAGGTGGATTCACTATGGCGTTGAATGGATCGTGGGGAACGGGAAAGACCACATTTGTCAGGATGTGGCAAAAGTATCTTGAAAAATCAGGATATAAAACCGCATATATCAATGCCTGGGAGATGGACTTTACGACAAATCCTTTAGTATCCATTTTAGGAGAAGTCGGTTCCCTGACAGGAAAGGACAGAAGAGCATTCAAGAAAATCATTAAAGCTTTACCAAAATCTGTACGCCTTGGAGCAGAAGGCTTTATAAGTACATATACAGGACAAGGAGCAATCAAAAACCTCTTTAATAGGCATAAATCTTTTGATGAAGATATTACGTCTTATTGTGATCAGAAGGATGCTTTGCAGCAATTCCGCTCTGAACTTCAAAATTTCATTGAAGTCAATTGCGGAGGAACGCCGTTGATATTTTTCATTGACGAACTGGACCGATGCAGGCCAGATTATGCCGTTGAGTTTCTGGAGAGAATCAAGCATTTCTTTTGCGTTGACAATATTATCTTCATCATATCAGTTGACAAAAGGCATTTAGCAGAAAGCGTCAAAGGACACTATGGAAGTGCAGACATTGATACAGACGAATATCTCAGGCGTTTTTTTGATATCGAATACGACTTACCAACTCCAGAAATAAATGCTTTCTGTGAATATATTTTCAAACGAGAAAACCTTGACGGAGTACAGACGGACAAAGAAAAGGACATCCTTTTAGATATCATCCTTATGCTTGTTCAAAGCGAAAACATCACTCTACGACAGGTGGAAAGGTATATATCTCAACTGAAACTATGCTATGCAAGTTATAGAGAATTGCTCGTATGGCACGACTTGGCTGCATTCCTTATCTTCCACAAGTACTTCAATCCAGAGATATATGACAATCTGAAGGCATCAAGGTACGATGTAAATAGTCTGTCAAAATTACTTTCTGACAAATATGGAAGCTGGCTGCGGAAAGAAGCCCATCAGGGTCCCTACAAGATGAGTTATCTTGTAATCAATCTGCTTTACAGATACAATAAACAATTAGGTATAGATGGCATACCGTATCTTGGAGACTATCGGAGACTTGACAAGTTACCGGTACTTAACTTTGAACCCCACAAGGTAGAGCACACATACGCATATAATCTCATACGTAACCTTGAAAAAATAAACGACGGAATTGCCCTATCGGATTTATACCACTTGATTGATATTTCATTGCCATTTACCAAAGACGACCTAGCAGAAGCACGGACTATATAACAACCCTAACTGTATTCCACCTATCACATCACTTCCAGCCTCTTCCCTTCCATAAACCGAATCAGCCACTCGATTTTGCCGCCGAGGGCGGCTCCGATTATGCGGAGTCGCCCTCGGCGTGCATATAAAATTCGTAGGCAGCATCTATGGAATATTGAAGACTTGTTATTTCCACTGCTCAAGCCTTTTCTCAACTTCCTCATTTGGCAGACGGACATTATTTTCGTAAAGCGCTTCCAAATGAGCTGCAGCATCCTTGGGAGAAATGATGTTATGATTCACCAACTCGTCGAAGACAAATAGGATTCCTGACACATTGATCCCCTCCCCTTCTGCTCTTTTTCTCAAGATCTTGTCTCCGGTGAGCAATCTGGCACTTCCCAGCATCTTCGTATATATCAACACCGAACAGTCTTCAATGGACACATTGCATACTTTCTTAGCTTCGGTATAATACTCCCAGATGCGAACAACTTCCTTTGACGAAAACGACTTAACAGTCAAGTGACCTTGTTCACAAAAGGTCACAACATCTTTATGCTGAGTTCCTTTCGTCAATTCGCTCATGACCAGGTCCGTCGTATGGACTTTATATGGCAGTTTGAAGAAAGTGTCCAGAAGACCACAAGAGTGCAGGTCAATGAATATATTCGTATCGTTGACTATTATCTCCATTACACCAGCTCAAGTTTATTCTTTACCTCCTCCATCGGCTCATTAAGCAGAACAGCTGCCTTAGAGCAAGATATCATATCACTAGCCAGAGCCCTATATACGAGACGATCGAAACGGCTAGACTCCTCCATTCCTCGATAAGATGATCTTTCCACTGCGTCCTTGAATGCAAGGCTTTTATTCTTCCTTATGCAAAAAGAAGTATGCTTGGATTCGCTGATCACACCCACGGTCTTCGCTTTGAACATCAAAGCATCTACAGAGATACCATACACAGCCTGCAAGACTTTTAACTCCTGCAATGAGATATCGCTGCGCCTTTCTCCCAAGACATCCACAAAAATATCGCGAGAGATCAGCATTTCGCTAGCGAAAAGGTTACAAAGTCTTTCCTTGTCCTTCTTCTCCATTTCTTCTGGTAGGTTCATCACAAGATGTCCAAGTTCATGCAAGCCGGTAAAGCGAAGTCTCTCCACATCGAAAGACTTGTTAACAACGACGAATGGCATATTCTCGTCGTTGTTAACATATCCGCTAAGACCATCAAACGATAAGTCTGCCTTAATTTCTACCACCTTGATATTCTTTGAATCAAGAAGATCAGTAACGCTTAGAATACCATCTTCACCGATATTCCAGACATCCTTCAACTTCTTGACAACCTCATAAACATCATCCTCAGAAGCAACAAGCATCTCTTTGACAGGATTTGCAAAAGATGGGACACAGCCCCAAATATCCTCAATCTCCAGATATCTCTCAATGATATCACGAATCTCCTCCTTTATAGCTTCCACCTCTTTTACTCCCATTTTAGCCTTCTTTCGAAACTCGATATTGCTGATTGCAAACTGCGATTCTCTAAAGAAGTAATCCGGTTTGACATCGAGGGCCTGCGATAACAGGATCAGAACCTGTGAGCCAGGGAGGCTCTCTCCTTTCTCATACTTTGAGATAGCCTGTTTGGAAACAGCATTACCAATCTTTTCGCAAAGGGCGTCCATTGAAAGATTGCGCATTATTCTGGCTCTCTTCAATCGGTCGCTGAATATTTCGTTAAAAGTTCTCATAATTCTTGATGCATGTTGTTTGGTTTACAAAAGTAGATAAATTATTTTAATTTGTCAACTTTCATATCAAACTACACGCCATTGCTGCATTTTTAGCATCAGCCATCTTTCTCATGCCCCTCACCAAGCAAGGTGATGAGCTCGTTCATGCGGTTGGCCAAGGTTGCCGTGATGAGACGGAGCCGCGTTGCGTGGCGGTTGATCAAGTCAGGGTCAGTGCCAGGGCATTTGCCTCAAAATAAAATATGCTTCAGGAACATTATGTTTGCAGGGCAGACGTTGTTATGAAATTCAGTCCAATAAAGTTGCCTTATCTTCAGGAAGCTCTCAATCTTACTCCAGAACAGGCAATTGAAGAATACTCCGTATGGGGAGGCGTGCCGAGATATTGGGAACTTAGAGAAAACCACAACTGTGCTTCAGACATTTATATGTAATGTTCATGTCTAGCCCTCCTGCACTTCTTCGTCATACTCCTCTACCTTACTGTAGTCGATATTGACAAACCAGTCGCACAGTTTCTGAACAGCCTTCTTTCTTACAGCAGGCGTGATATTAGCCTTCACCGTATGCAGACATGCTGTCAGTGCCGCAATGTCATCAGCGAATCCTGCAACAGGAATGAAATCGGGTATCAGATCGATCGGAAGGATGAAATAACCCAATGCTCCTATAATAATGCCCTTATCTCTAAGAGACGTTTTACCGTCCATAAGGACATAATATAGGAGCAATACATAATATATTGCCTTGATTCCAGCCTTCTTGCAGACCTTTCCGATCTTTTCGAACAGTCCTGATTCGGAATAATGCTCCCGGTACTGCTCAATGTTCAGAGGTGTCTTTGTTTCCATAAATGTGCATTTTTAAGTTTACAGTGCAAATCTACGTCACCTGGCTGCAAGAAACTGGCAGTTTACATATTCGTTTTTCATTGACCGGCGCAACATAACTTGAAGACAAGATGTTTGATTTTCAAATATTTTGTCTATCTTTGCAGCCCCAAAATAAAAAGCCACCTACGGCTTTTTGGTGCAATGGGTTTTTTGGAAGGAGCCCTGGAGGTTTCTCCAAAAAATGAGTAACACATTTTAATTTTTTATCAACAATGAAACACATTGAACTCAACGGCCAGGTTCGCGAGGCCGGAAACAAGGCAGCTGTAAAGGCTGTACGCAGAGCAGGACTGGTTCCTTGCAACATCTATGGACTCGGAATGGAGAACATCCTTTTCACTATCGATGCACAGGATCTCAAGACTATCACTCACACTCCTAACTCTTATATCGTAGACCTCAAGCTTTCTGATGGAAGAAACGGATACGCAGTGCTCCACGAAGTACAGTATCACCCTGTAACTGACGAGGCTCTCCACGTAGACTTCCTCTTCGTATCTGAGGACAAGCCGGTTACTATCGAGGTTCCAGTTAAGGTTACAGGACACGCAGAAGGTGTGAAGATGGGTGGTAAGCTCCTCGTTTCAAGCCGCAAGCTCCGCGTAAGCGCAATGATGAACAATCTTCCAGACGTTCTTGAGGTTGACTCTACTCACCTGATGATCGGCAAGCAGATTGTTGCCGGCGACCTGAACTTCGAAGGCGTTACTATCGTATCTCCAAAGGCTACCATCATCTGCTCAGTACGTCCTACTCGTGCTACTCAGCAGGCTAAGATGGAGGCTCAGGCTACAGGTAAGAAGAAGTAATCTGACCTGGTATGAACTATTTGATCGTCGGTTTAGGAAACATCGGCGTCGAATATGCCAACACCAGACACAACATGGGATTTATGGTATTGGATGCCTGGGCACAGGCATCCAATATTCTTTTTGAGTCCGGGAGGTATGGCTATATGGCGACGGTATCATTCAAGGGCAGGAAATTCCACCTGCTCAAGCCTTCTACTTACATGAACCTCAGCGGCAAGGCAGTGCGCTACTGGATGAACGAGTTGAAGATTCCTGTAGAAAATCTTCTTGTAATTTCAGACGACCTGAACATTCCGTTCGGGACTCTTCGACTTCGCAAGAACGGCAGCGCCGGAGGACATAACGGTCTGACCAACATCAACGAACTCATCGGCACGCAGGACTACGCCAGGATCCGTGTCGGCATCGGCAACGAATTCGGTCGAGGCCAGCAGATAGGTTATGTTCTCGGAGAACTTGCAAAAGAGGAAATGGAGCAGATGCCGGAGATTTCCAAGAAGGTAATTGAGGGAATCAAGGCATGGGCGACTATCGGAGCAGACAGGGCCATGAATGTGATAAACACGCGGCCTCAACCGAAAAAAGATGTATAAACGCCAGTAAAATCTGCATACAAAGCGTCTTTTTGGCGAATTATTTTGTTTTTTCAAAAAATACCCATATCTTGGCGCATATTTTTGTACGCTAAACGTTTAACCTATTTTAAATTTTTACAATCATGAATGAACTTGTAAATGCAATCGTAGCAGAGTACGCAGTTTTCGCAGCTAACGCTGAGGCACAGGCTGCTAAGGGTAACAAGGCAGCAGGCGCACGCGCTCGTAAGTCTTCACTCGCACTTGAGAAGCTCCTTAAGGACTTCAGAAAGGCTTCTATCGAGGCTGCGAAGTAATTTTTACTCGCTTAACAATAAAAACTGTCCTTCGCAGGGCAGTTTTTTTTGTAAAATGATGCAACACTTAGACCAATGGATGCATCTATGTATCAGGTTTAGGTTTTAGTACACGTATAAGGGGCCGTCAAGCATCTGCTTGCGACCCCTTTACATTTTTACCAGCTATGCCGGAAACTACATTACAATCTCGACATTATCCAGCCACAGAGTATTTCCGAGTCCGCCATAGAACGCCTCTCCGCAGCTTGAAATTGCATGAAGAAGAAGATGTGTCGGCTGAGTACCTTTCGGAGCCCATCCTTCTTCAATGATCATGACGACATCTCCCTTGCTGTTAAGTGCACGATATGCGGTCTTAGGATCCGTCTTCAATCCCATATATGGCTTATAATATGGTCTGCCTGTTATATCGCCATAGTCAATGACAAGTTCATGGCCATTGACCCACTCAGGGATATCCTTTTCAATCCGCTCGATTGCAGTTCCGACCCTAAGGGCATGAACGTTTCCATCTTCGTCCTCCCACCTTTTCTGAAGCATGACAGTGATTTCCCCGTGATCTACAAAACCCATCGGCTTGAGTTTCGAAAAACCTGTTCCTCTGTAAACTTCATGACAGACGTCAGCCTTATAATCAAGTCTTACCGCCCTCGGACATTCTGAAAAAGGAACACCATATAAGACCTTGGACATCGGATCCTTGGTGGTGGTGATCGGCTCCGGAAGTTTACCGACCATTATGGCTCCCTGACAGACAACATCCATATTGATCATACCGAGCACCTTGACTTCCTCAAGATGGGTTTCAAGCCTCGCACAATATCCGTCACCTCTCTTTTCCGGATAGACGGTATTATTGGTCTTGACTATGCCGGCGACAACGGCCAACACATTATTAGTGCGCCAGAGATAACCTTCCGGGGCAGAGAATGGTATCTTTCCTGTCTGATGAATTTGAGTTGTATCACCATAGAATTCGTACAGATGTTCTGTATTTCCTCCGATAAGTCCCGACTCCTTTACCTCACGACGGCACCAGGTATCAAACTTTCCATATTCGTTTATGAGTCTGACTATATTCTCCTGAGCATAGACCTCAGCGCAAGCAACCATACCCGCTAATAGGGCGATCAACCTTGTTAACTTCATAAAAAATGTGTATCTTGCAATTCTTTTGCAAAGATACGGATGTTTTTGCATTTTTAGAAATTTATGGCCTTTTGGAACAAATATTCAGTCGTTTTCCTGATCTTTCTGACTCACATTTCCTTTGCAGGACCGGTCAGAAACGGAAGCGATGTCTACACCCAGCCGGACGGCAGCACATTCTCCGTCAAGGTCAGCGGTGACGAATGGCTCCGCATCCGCATGACGGAGGACGAATGCGCCATCATAAGAGACGACAACGGTTGGTGGTGCTACGGAACATATGACAGCGAAGGCAACATAAGGAATTCGGGATACCATATAGGGGACGCTCCCGCAGAAGTCATGGCAGCCTCGAGAAACATCCCATACGGATTACTCACGGAAAAAGCAGGGATAAGAAGAGGCGCAGTAAAAGAAAATGCGCTGAAGACGCTCGAAAACATCAGAGCCCAGGCGATCCGGACCAAGTCAGGAAGCAGTAAAATACAGAAGCGCAACATCATCCTGCTCGTGCAGTTCTCTGATGTGAAGTTCACATACAAAAAAGAAGACTTCGTCAATCTGCTCAACCAGAAAGGTTACAACGGGACCGGCAGCGTAAAGGACTATTACGAAGAACAGTTCGGAGACGGATGGGAGTTCATTTTCGACGTCAGCGACATCATCACCCTGCCTAAAGAATCCGCTTACTACGGAAGAAATGTCAATGATTTTGACGGAAATGCGGAAGAGATGGTAGCACAGGCATGCAGCCTCGCACATAAGAATCATAACATCGATTTCTCACCGTATGACCAGGACGGGGACGACATAGTTGACAATGTCTATGTATTCTATGCCGGGCAGAGTGAGGCAGAGCACACTTCCAAGCCGGATCTGATATGGCCACATCAGTACTATATTTATAGTGGCAACGCAGGTATCCACCTTGAACTGAACGGCAAGAAAATAGACAGATACGCATGTTCGGAGGAGATAAGCGGCGTACGGTCAATGACCGGGATCGGTGCTTTCTGTCACGAATACGGGCACACATTCGGACTGGTTGACCTGTATGACACCGACTATGAGAAAAAAGACGGATGGGCTGCCGGCTCATGGAGAAAGACATCCCTTATGGACGGTGGAAGTTATAACAATGATTCTAAAACGCCTCCATATTTCAACTGCCTGGAACGGGAGATGCTTGGATTATCTTCGCCCATAATCCTGGAGAAGGATATGGACTGTACTCTTGAGCCTATACAGAACGGCAAATATTACAGGCTGAACACCGATACGGATGGCGAATACTTCCTTCTGGAATGCCGTGGCAACGACGGCTGGGATGAATTCATCGGTGGCAAGGGCATGCTGGTCTATCACATAGACAAGAATGCAAAGGAACTGAGCGGAAAATATTATTACAGCAAGTGGGAACTCAACACAGTCAACTCCAATCTGAATCACCAATGTGCAGACATTATTGAAGCCGACGGAAGAAGTGATGCCATCACAAGCCTTGAACAGCTCAAGAGAAGCGACATTTCAACAATTTTCTTCCCGCAAATGGATGTCACCTCACTCGGTACTGACGGTGCGCCTGCCTTGAACTACTGGAACGGCAAATCATCTAACCTCGTTATAACCGGCATCAAATACAAGGATGGGCTCATAAGTTTCAGTGTCAAAGACAAATCTGCCGTACATAAGGTCCCGACAGTTACAGACGTATCCTTTACGACATTTCCTGACGCTGCCATAATAAACTTCAGGTCCGGTAATCCTGAGATGACAAACGCCAAAGCTGTTGTCGAATGGAAAGAAGCTGACAGCAACAAACCGCACGTGCTCATCTATCCCGAAGCGGATGAAAACGGGAAATACACATGCAAGATCGAAGGTCTCAAGAGCGGCAATGTAACATATGAGGTCCTGATATGGTTCAAAATCGAGAACTCGATTGGTTCTACCTACAGGATTCCGTTAATAACCAAAAGACAACCTGCCGTTTCGTGGCCCTACCTTTATGTAACCGATTCGCATATAGACGCATCAAACGGCATTGCCCTTCATATTGTAAATGCATCTGATGCGGTAAAGATAGAATGGTATTATGACGGCCAGCCGGTTTCACCGGACAAGGACCATTACTTCCGTCCTCAGAGAAGCGGCACGCTGAAAGCGATCATCTTCTGGAAAGACGGTGGCACAGACACTATAGTCAAGAACCTGTATGTAGTAAAGCCATGAAAAGAGCCTTGATCATATTCTCCCTTTTATTTGCTCTGGCAGGATGCACCCATGAGAGCACGATGGCTTCTTTCATGGAGTCTTCCGGCATTTCCCTTACATGGAAGGGGAATGTACAGGTACAATACAACGAGAAAACATGCCAGCTGGCATATAATGACAAGAAAAACGAATTCCGGGTATATGATGACAAGCTGGCGGACTGGTTCACCCTCAGATGTGCTGGAAGGCCTTCAGCAGAAGGACAGACTGTCGTGGCAGATGTCTCATGGACAGGCGACAGAACCCCGAAAACCTTCAACGGGCTGTCATTCACCGTAAGCAGAATCAGCGAAGACGGCCTGATCTGGCTCTGGAACAATGACAACAGAATCGGAATAATCATCAAAGACATACAATAACACTATGGAACAGTATCTTAACATTGCCTCTAAATTTGAAATTGAAGGCACGATTAACGAGATCAAGCCTCTCGGACCAGGGTTCATCAACGACACATTCATCGTCAAGACACAGGAAGGTCCTAAATACATCCTCCAACGGAAGAATCACGTGGTATTTCCTGACGTCCCAGGCATGATGAACAACATCCTCATGGTGACAGAGCATATCAAGGCAAAGGTGGCCGCTGCGGGCGGAGACCCTATGCGTGAGGTACTGACAGTAACCAAAAGAGCGGAAGCAACCTTGACTGACGAGGAAAAGGCTCTGCCATACAGCGACCTCTATTACAAGGATGAGAACGGTAACTTCTGGGCCGTATGCGTATTCATCGAAGGATCGATTACACACGAAAAGGCTGACACACCGGCTCTTGCATTCAAGGGAGGACAGGGTATAGGAAAGTTCCAGGCACAGCTTGCAGACTTCACTACCCCACTGAGCGAAACCATCAAGGGATTCCATAACATCCGCTGGAGATTCCAGCAGTGGGAAGAGGCAATGGCAAAAGATGCAGCCGGGCGCGTAAAAGATCTGACCGAAGAAATCAGCTGGATCGAATCACGCAAGGAGGAAATGCTTGCATTCTGGAGCCTTGTCGAGAACGGCACCATCCCGACACGTGTGACCCATAACGACACAAAGATCAGCAACATCCTCTTTGATGCAGCCGGAGAGGTGCTCTGTGTGATTGATCTTGACACCTGCATGAGCAGCACATCACTTAACGACTTCGGAGATGCGATCCGTTCATACACGAACACAGGTGCGGAAGACGACAGGGACCTGAGTAAGGTCAGCATGTCTCTTGAAATGTTCAAGGCATACGCAGAAGGCTACCTCTCGGAGCGCCGCGAGACACTTTGCGAGAGCGAACTCGAGTGGCTTGCATTCTCTGCACGCTACATCACATTCGAGCAGGTGCTCCGCTTCCTGATGGACTACATCGATGGTGACAAATACTACAAGACAAATGCTCCTGACCATAACCTTGTCAGGACTCATGCACAGTACAAGCTTCTCCGCTCTATGGAAGAGCAGTACGATGCCATGAAGGAAATCATCAAGAACGCGTAGATTGCCACGTCACTTCGTTCCTCGCAATGACGTAAACAAGACCTTAACGTCATTACAAACAAAGCACAACACGTCATTGCGAGCGAAGCGTGGCAATCTCAAAACCTATTATACATATGAACAAGATCAAAGCACAATACATTGCAGGAGTGGAGTCTCTTTCAAATGAAGCTCTACATCAGGCACTCTCAGCCCTTGAAAAGCACGAAATAGGATGTGTAAACTGGGCAGAATTCCCATACAAGCCGACCGCAGGCTTCCATATCGCATATTCAGACAAGGCAATAGCCATCCTATTCGAAGTCAGCGAAGACCATGTAAGGGCCGAAGCAATGGAGAACAACGGTTCTGTCTGGGAAGACAGCTGCGTGGAATTCTTCGTTCAGGCACCTGACGGAAAACACTACACCAACTTTGAGATGAACTGCGCAGGCACAATGCTGGCGGCTCTGAGGACATCACGTCACGATCCGGAAAAGTTCAACGACGAGCAGTTCGGCGCCATCCGCCGCATCACTTCCCTGCCCCACGAGCCTATTGACTCCCGCTCAGAGGGACAGTCATGGTGGGCAATGGAAGTAATCCCGTTTGAATCATTCGGGTACATCCAGAAACCGAAGAGCCTGCGTGCCAACCTATACAAGTGCGGAGACAAATGTGACCAGCCGCATTTCCTCAGCTGGTCACCTATCGGACTTCCAAAACCGGACTTCCATTGTCCGGAATGGTTCGGAGAAATAGAGTTATAGAAAAATAGCCTGCATCTTTGCAGGCTATTTTTCTATAACTCAGGTTTTTCGAGAATCGTAATCTTATATTTCACCACCTGCTCCGAAGCTGAAGCATAGTTCTCATTACGGCCGACAAAGGCAACCTCGTATGTACCCGGTTCTGTCCAGGTGTACTCATAAGAGTGAAGATAGTTCTGGAGGTTCTTGATAGGCTCACCTTTGTCGGGATCGACATTGATTTTCGGCATGTTGCCAATAAGCCATCCCTTGCTTCCGAAATCATGATTCTTGCTAAACCCACTGAACACTATATCTGCCACCACTTGGGAAGTAGTAAACTTCATAGTTCCGTTCAAAAGGATCGATCCTTTGTCATTGTCAGTCTTATAGGCATCATCATACTCTGGGTTCATCATGACTGAAGTAAAAGCCATGTTCTTCAGAGAAACCGGAATCGGGTCCTCAAGTCCCTTCATACCAAGAAGGAAGTTACCGCTTACAAGGTACGTTCTTTGAGCATTATTGGCCTTGAAGACTGGTTCCCAATAGAAGGCAAGCGAGAGATTTTCGAACATTTCTAAAGGAATATCGTAAGTATGCTTGACCTCTGTCTTGTTATCCCCCTCTGTCCAAGGCATCTCGATCCAATCTGTCATATCGGCTGACATTGCTGTTAGCTTTTCCCTATCAGCTGCCTGATCATTTCCGGCAAGGCCATCAAACTTATCTGTATAATATACCTTCAGACCACCCTTAAGACCATTCCGAGGCTCATAATTCATTTCCAGCTTCACGCTCTCGACATCGGCAGCAGAAACCTGATAGCGGTCCTTATAGATGTACTGAGAACCTGATTCTCCGCTGTAGAAGACGATATTATCTACCTCACCTTCTATATTGAATCTGACTGGCTGGCCGACATAGTAAGTATTCTCCTTATCCAAGGTCACATTATAGTCAACCTTATGAATGACATCGTGCTGGCATGCTGTCATCAGGACAATTCCCGTTATAAAAAACAATATCTTTTTCATCTGTGTAATTTTGTATTAAGGTTGACGGTTTACCACAATGGATTCTGTACCAGAAGCTTATTGACGCCGAGTTCAATAGACGGAACCGGAAGCACTATATGTTTCTCCATCACATTTGTTCCGATAGCCACCGCTATCGCTGACAGCGAAGTCTCTTTAACCCACTGTTCATCAGCCACCTGGTACTTATAGCCATGCATTTCCTCTACAAAGATTCCCCAACGGATCAGGTCATACTTTCTAAGGGACTCGAAACAGAGTTCACGACCACGCTCGTTGCGCACCAGCTCACGGAATCCATCCTTGTCATACTCTGCTGCATCACGGGTAGCGACACCTGCACGGTCACGGACCTGCTTCACACAGTCATAAGCCTTATCAGTCGGGCCGTCCAGCTCATTTGCTGCTTCTGCATACATAAGCAGCACATCTGAATATCTCAAGATAGGATAATTGATTGTTGTATATTGCAACTTCGCTGTCTTCTGCCCTTCGAGTTCGACCTCGCGTCTGAACTTACCGCAGTTTCTGACTGCTCGGGCTGTGATAGGATCCGCAGTTGTAGTCACCTTATTATATTTATAAGGTGTCTTGTCTATGCCGACCCTGGCCGTACCTGTGGTCTGACCATAAGGTGCATCGGCCGAACTACCCTTATAATTATAAGGAGGCATATTCCACTCCTGACGCTTGTCTGTTACAGTACTGAGCTGGTTTTCAGCATCGGTCCTGTCTGTCTGCCAATACAGATTCCACAGCTTGAGAGAACCGTTATACTGCGCATGTGCGAAATTACACTTGAAGTCTCCGAAATTGCTTGAATTATTGTCACCACTCTGCAAGCCCAGAATGTCTCCGATACGGCCGTTGCTCCAGTTGTCTGCATTTGAACGGTCACCCTTGAACTCAACTTCCCACATAGACTCGTGATACTCTGTATCATACTTGTCCGATATCATATTCTTGAACACCTGAGAGTAGTCCGGATTGAGCTTATGATCTCCGCTCACTATAACGGAGTCCGCATAATCACGGGCAGCAGTCCAACATGCAAGTTTCTCGGCATCAGTAGTCTTGACACTCTGGCCAGCCATAAATAGGTTCACTCTGGCAAGTATTCCGAAAACCGTATTCTTTGTCACTCGCGAAGGAGTTTCAGAGACATTGTTTCCTATTGACGAAAGACATGCTTCCATCTCACTTACACACCACTTCAGAACATCCAGCTGAGGCGTTGCCGCACACATGACATCATCCGGTGTCTTTATAGGCTTGTCTCTAAGAGGCACATCGCCCCATGCCTGAGCAAGGATAAAATGGTAATATGCCCTAAGGAAACGAGCCTCTGCACGGAGCGCTCCATCCGTGTCAAAATCTGTCTGCGAGACAGCCTGAAGGAAGTCATTTGCATTTCTGATTCCCTGATAAATCTCAGTCCATACATCATATATGACAGCTTCGCCCGGTCCATGAATATACCATTGGAGGTAATTAGTCGAAACTGTTCTGTTGAAATAAGACAGATCATCAATGTTCGAACATGCCAAAGAGTAATCGTTTCCATAGAACTCTTCATTGTTCATGACGCCATATACTCCGGCAAGACCATACTTGACCTCAGCCTCTGTCTTATAAAAAGTATCCGAACAGATAACCTGCGGCTCCACTTCGAAGAAGCTGCATGAGACAGCGGCGCAGAGTCCGGAAACAATCAATATTTTATTTAGTATTTTCTTCATATTCTCTTGTTGTTAGATCCTTCGATTGCTCTCAGGATGACGGTAAGAATCGTTTAGAATGTGAATGACAATCCGGCTGTTACACCCATGGCACGAGGATAGGCAGACCAGTCAAATCCCGGAGTCAGCACAGAATTCTTTGTGGATACTTCCGGATCCGGTCCTGAATATCCGGTGATGGTCCAAAGGTTCTCGCCGGAAACATATACCCTCATGGTATCGAAATGCATCTTTCTGAGAGTCTTTCTCGGAAGGGTATATCCGATGGTGATGTTCCTTAGTCTCAAGAACGAGCCATCCTCGATCACACGTGAAGAATAGACTGACATTCCGTTGGCATTAACCCTTGGAATATCGCTGTTCTCGTTTTTCTCCTCTCTCCAACGATTCACATAGGACTTAAGCTGGTTGGTATGCTTCTTCAAGCCACTTTCGAAATAAAGTCTGTTAGCGTTAAGAATATCATTGCCATAGCTCCATGAGAAGAAGATATTCACGTCAAATCCGTAGAAATTGAAAGTATTACCGAAACCACCGGTATGCAGAGGCTGTCCGCATCCTATAACGGTACGGTCGTTATCATCTACGATACCGTCCCTGTTGATATCACGATATTTAGGATCTCCTGGAGCGATCTTGTCGCGCTGAACTGTACTGAGGGAAGCAATCTCCTTCTTCAAAGCGCCATTTTCAAAATCGCTTTTCTTGTATGTTCCTTCATATATGAATCCATACATCAGACCGGAAGGCTTGCCAACCTGGGTGATATAAGGATACTGGCTGTTGAAGGTCTGGTCCCATGAAATCGACCTCAACAGAGAGTACTGGTCATTGGTCAGAGCGGTAACCTTATTGCGGTTCATTGCAATATTGAAGTTCATATTCCATGTGAAGTTCTTTCTCTGAACAGGAACCAGGTCAAGAGTAAGCTCAAATCCATGATTCTGCATAGATCCCACATTCATCATCGCAGTAGTATATCCTGAAGATGAAGGCATTGTAGCCTCAAGAAGCAGGTCACGGGTATTCTTGAGATACCAGTCAGCAGTAAGCTTGATGCGGCTTTCAAACACAGAAAAGTCCAGACCGACATTCCACTGCTCGGTTGTCTCCCATCTGAGTTTGTCGTTCATCATATTTGTAGGAGCATATCCCGAAATGAACTCACCACCGAACACATAGTCGTATGACTGGTTGTTACCCGGAAGGGTAGCGATCTGGGAGTAGAAGTCGTACGGAGTCGTAGTCCTGTTGTTACCGGTAAGACCCCACGATGCACGCAACTTGGCATTGCTGAGCCATGGCTTATCCTTAAGCCAGTCTTCTCTGTTGATGTTCCAAGAAGCACCTACTGAAGGGAAATATCCCCATCTGTTCTGTTTTGGGAACTTCGACGAACCGTCGGCACGGAATGAAGCAGTAAGGTAGTACTTGTATTTGTAGTTATAATTCAAGCGGAACAGTGCAGACATCATGGTCCAGTCATACTGCCAAGGCGTAACTGTCTGATAGCTACCTGTATGGAGTCCATTAAGACCAAGAGATTCTGTTGTCATCTGAGTAGATGACGTACCCTGATAGTCGTAAGTCTCGCCCTGCATCGTGAAACCTCCGAGGAACTGGAAATTATGCCTGCGGTTGAAACGTTTTGTATAAGTCAAGGTATTCTCGTTGACCCAAGACTTCTTGTCATACCAATAGATCGCTCCGTTGATTCCCTTTCCTGAAGACGAGCTCGGATGTCCGGTATAAGTCTCGGTACCGTTGAACATCTCTCTTCTGCGCTTGTTCATAGTATAGCCTCCGGTTACCTTCAGCTTGAGGTCATCAATAATCTCCCAAGTAAGTCCGGCATTGGCATTCAGATAATCGACGATAGTCTTTCTGTACTCGTTACGCACGGTCTTGGCAGGGTTGAAACGGTAGTCACCTGCGCCGGAAGCCTCTTCATCAATTGTGATGGTATCATCAACATTGATGAAATTGCCGTTTTCATCCTTCTGCCACTGTGCTCTAGGTTTTACAGGACGGTAGCCCCATACTGAGTACATGAGCCATCCGGTTGCACTTGATGATGCCTGGGCATCAGTAGGAGTCAAACCATTGGTGATCGAACGGGAATAGTTGGCAAGGAGGTTGAACTGAACCTTCTTTCCAAGCTTCTGCTGGAAATTGATCTTTCCCTGATATCTCTGGAAATTGGACTTTACGATAATACCGTCCTGATCGGTTACAGAGAAACTTGCATTGTAGATATTGCCGGCTTCCTTGCTTCCACCCGAGAGGGATAGATTGTAGTTCTGAGAAAACGACGTCCTGTAAATCTTGTCCTGCCAGTCGTTCCACATGCTCTGATCTTTGTAATCATCCAAGGTATAAGTCTTGAGTTCTGGATTTGCAGCAATATCAGCATCGCTTGGCTTGAGATATGAATTCGTACCACCTTGAGAAGCGAACAGATCGTTCTGAAGCTCAACATACTCCAGACCGTCCATGAGTTCAATCTTGTTTGAGATCTTGCTTACTGTCCAGTTTGACGAGAAATTCACCTTCGGTTTGCCTTCCACACCCTGCTTGGTCGTAATCACAATGACACCGTTTGCACCACGTGCACCATAAATTGCAGTCGCGGAAGCATCCTTCAGGATGTCGATTGATTCAATATCTGCCGAGTTGAGTGACGCAGCCATAGAACTCTCTGTAGGGAAGCCGTCAATGATATAAAGAGGTGCACTACTCTGTGTCAGGGAGTTGTTACCTCGGATGGTGATATTGGCCTCAGAGCCGACAGCACCGTCAGAAGTTGTGACAACCACACCGGCCACCTTACCTGTGAGAGCCTGGTCGAAATTGACTACAGGTGCCTTCATGATCTCTCCCATATCGACCTTGCTGACAGAACCTGTAAGGTCTCGGCGGGCTACCGTACCGTAACCCACACTGACTACCTCTGCTGCATCGAGTGAGAGTGACTCCTCTTTCAGAGTCGCATTTATTGTCTTTCTGAGTCCTACGGTTTCCTTTATCTCAGCATAACCGAGGCAGGAGAAGACGATGGTCGCCTTTGCTGAAGATACATTCAGCGTATAGTTTCCGTCGATGTCGGTCATTGTGCCGTTTGCTGTGTTGCCGTCTTCGAAGACAGTCACAGCGATAAGCGGCTCGCCTGAAGCATCGACCACGCGTCCTGATATGCTCAGCGACTGGGCAGACACTGTAAGTGTGCCCAGAAGCATAAGCAAGGATGCTAAAAATCCGGTCAATTTTTGCATAAGAATAGTTTTTATGTTATTCATTATCTCTGTGCTCCGTAGCCTGCGTATTCAGCAGTTGGAGTGAAGGTATATGTTGCAAAGTCAGCAGTTGCAATCGGAGATTCAGCCAACTTGGTGAGTCTGTTTGACTCAGGTTTGTATTTTGAATTACTGTGAGCGATATCCCAGTTCTTGCCGTCGATAAGTCCGTATGCGACATTGTCACTGGTATCGATATTATCTCCAGTCTGTCCTTCACTGTAGATAATCATCATTGCGCAAGCATTTTCGTTTGCAGGGTCTGCCCAAAGAAGGTTCTTGTTCATCTTGAGTGAACCAACCTGATAGAACTTGAAGTGACCGTTTGCACTTGGGGCGTTATACAAGGTGTTGTTGCAGAACGAAATCTTAGCATTCCAGGTTGTACCGCTCTGAGCTGTTTTGTCACCCCAGTTGAATACCTGACAGACAGCTGATGCGGATTGGTTGCATACAATGTTGTTATTGAAAACAATCTCCTCGATCTTATCAAGTACGCTGCAGTTATAGATGTTGAACAACTGTGTATTGGCGGCAACAACAATCTCAAAGTTAGAATTTACAATATTGAAACTCTTGACTGCATAAGCGCATCCATTTGTACTAGCAGTATAAACTGACCTCTTGATATTCTTGACAGTACATCCGTCAAAATGAACCTTGGTGAGATCTTCTGTTCCGCTGTTATTGAGGAAGTAACCTGTGTTCTTCTCTACATTGTCAAGCAGCGTCATATCAAGAGTAACGTTTTTCATGGCGAAGCCACCGACAACCAGTTTGAAGAAGAATGACGGCTTGAGAGTAACCTCTTTATTTGTATGTCTTCCTATAAGGACAAGTTCACCATTTTCAATTCCAATAACGGCCGAGGTCTTAAAGCTTGCACCCTCTTCTGCATCAAGGAAGTAAACACCGCTCTTCTTATTGATTTCAGTTGTGATATCTGTCTCTGCCTCAGTTGCTGTAAGCAGGGTTGCATATCCATTTGCAGTCTTGCTATATTTCACACCAGCAATCTCAATCTCCTTACCATCGGCATATGCCTGATAGAGGTCGGTAACAGCCGGAGCAACAATTTCTAGAGTCTTGTTCTTAACGCTTGCTATCGCACCCTGCTTGTCACCATTGACAGGAAGCACATAAAGTACATATGAGGTATTTGCATCAAGTCCTTCAAATGAAAGAGCCGCATCGGTTCCTGAGAGTCCATCTGCAAGAAGTTTAGCCGCATCAGGAGCTGTCTCATCTTCTTTCTGATGGATATATTTCCATGAAGTCACATCAGATACTGCGACGTTGTATGCAAGAGTATTTTCTGTAGCCTCTCCAGCTGTCACAGATGCAACAGGATTGATAACTACCGGAGCATCAGAAATGCTCACGTTTATCTTAGCTATAGTTGCAAAGCCCTTTTCAGAGAAGGCCAGGATAGATACATCCGACTTGCTGTCAGCGATGACCGCCTTAGTAAGTGCTGGGGCTGTAACTGTAAGTACCGCCTTATTGTCCACTGGTTCTGAAAGTGTTGCAACCCAACCTGCAGGAGCAGTGATCATTGTGCTGCTGACACCTTTGATTGTAACATTATATGGCTTTGTTTCGCCAGCATTGAACTGCTGCAGGCCGGTAGCCTCGATTGCACAGAGGAAATCAGGGACAACAGGAACAACGAGTTCTTCACCAGTCTTGAGCGTCACCTTTAGCTGACCGCCATCAAGCTTCACATCGCTGAAATAAGAATCCTGAGCCTGACCATCCTGAATAGCCTTGACTGGCTGGCCGTCAGCTCCGAGCACTCTTTCGTAAGTTGTGCCGGCGTCATAGCTGACTGTCCAATATTTCTCGGCATCAACTGCAAAAAGAGGAGTCTTTCCGTCAGCACCTGTAGCCTGTACCTTGTTTTCGCCATTCAAGATATGTGAAGGAGCATTGCCTTCCGCTCCGTCATAGTCTACCATCCAGTATCCGTCCTTGTCCACAGACATCACAGGAGCATTTGCTACACCTATGCTTCCCTGATTAAGAGTAAGAGTCTCTCCATTGCTGAGGACCACTGTCCATACTCCGTCCTTCTCTGTAGCAGAGTTGACGGTAGCACCTGAATACAGAGCCTGCATTGCCTCTATATTCTTGTTAAGATTAGTAGTGATGGTCTCAAGAGCAGTGAGTCTGCCATCGAGTTCATCCACTTTGTTCTTGATGTCATCGAGGTCCGAACAAGCTGTGAACAGACCTGCAAATACTGCCGCAGCAGCCCAAAAACGTGTTATTGTTTTCATATATGTTGTTTTATTTTTTATTTTAGATTTCTCCATTCCCTTCGGTCAGTCGAAATGACATTGAATTATTTCAATGAATTAAGCCATGCCGGCACTGCGCCGAGTCTGTTTTTCAACTGTGCTTCGTAAAGTGACTCAGGATAAACCGGAGTTCCATTGCTGATGTCAGCCTTTACCTGTGTCTGATCGAATGTCACAGATGCACCATGGAAACCGACCATTATTGGAGGAAGATACTTATGCCATCTGCTGTTATGATTCCACCATACCCAATTTCCTCTAACATTTGTCGCATCGAAATTCCAGATAGTGAGATCTGCAAGGTGATTAGGCACCTGGTCCTCATCTCCACCCTGACGTTCAGCCACCCATCCGCCTTTGCAGCAGTCTATAAGGGTCGCACGAGGCTGTGTAGCATGAGACTCAAAGCAAGAGTCCGATCCCCATGTATTTCTCCAGAGCACCGCACCCATGCTCGGCTTTGATACGCCGACTGCATGGTACTGTCCGGCCCCTTCTTCATATCCGTTTCCATCATGTCTTGGGCCGCTTGTACGGTCAGTGACAGCTCCGATAAATACACGTGTAGATTGAGCTGATCTTATTGAAGAGTGGCCCCTGTTTCCGTCAATGATGACATCGTATGCTGACACATTGGCTGACTGTGAGATCGTCATCGCCTCGCTTACGCTTGTGAATCGTACGCGGCGAATCCATGAGTTTACAACGCGTGTAAACTGCAGAGGCTTATACGCGCCATCATCAGTCCAAGCCTCATGATGTCTGAAACCTTCCTCTGCAAAACCCTTGAAAGTCAAGTCCTCAACGCCGACATTCTCATAATGAGGATAGCTCAGGATCTTCCAGTTATAGCAACCTTCTGTAAAACCAGTGTAACCGACATTGACTTCCTTATGAAGAGGCTCATAGAATGTGACCACATTGTCTTTTATCGACTTGATCTTATGATACTCATACACTTTGACTCCTTCCTTTACGAGATCAACCATACCTTCGAGTTCCGATGCCGAAGGCTTACCTCCTTCGAGTTCCTTTGCAACATAAGCCGGATCATTGTTCTTTACACTCAGACAGACCCACGAATCAACAGAAAGTCCTGTTGTTGAAGCAACTTTTACAGAGAAGCTGCCCTGAGGAGCATTATCAGTCACAGCAATATCAATGGCGACTCCTCCTGCTTTTGAACCAAGTCCGCTGTTATGCTTGAAATCGATCATCATAGGCGAACTGTATAAAGCCTCGTTCTTAGGTTGATTAGGATCTTTCATCACAAGGATGGTCTTGTCACGACCAGCACCTCTGAGGATAATATTTCCGGAACGGATCTGGATTGTCTGACTTTGAGTCTTTCCATCAACTTCGTGATCATCTGCGCTTGTATGAAGAATGAACTCTCCCTCCGGGAAATATATGATAGCATTTGCCTTTTCCTTATCACCCAAGGTTAAGGCATTATTACCACTCACAAATGTCTTACCTGTTGCCTCCTCAAGACATTTTATAAAAGCTTCTCTATCAGACTGGCCGTCATTTGCTACTGCACCGTAAGAGGTTACATCATATACGGTATATCCCCACGCAGAAGCCTCAAGCGGAGCACTCTCACCGTGATTATATCCTGCGTACGAGAAATCCAGAAGCATATTGTTCTCATTCTGTTGAGCCCAGTCCTTATATATCTGGCAGGCATCCTCATCCTCTTTCATAGCCTTAAGTGTGAAAGAGAATGACATATGTTTGATATACCCTTTAGTAGAAGTTATTACAAGATTTATGGTATACTCTCCGGCTGTTCCTGAAGCAGGTCCTGTAATCTGCAAAGCCTCGTCAGTCAGAACGGCAGCCCAACCTTCCGGCACCTGGAAAAGGGCATCCTTGACATCAGACATCTCCACCTCGTACTCTTTGGTCTGGTCAAGATAGATCACACTCTTTGGAGTGAAGTCCGGCACGTTCAGATAGAATGTATCGACAACCTGAACAGAAAGAGCCTCTCCTGTCATGAGTGCGATGTTCAGCACCTTCTTCTGGGCGTCATAAGCCACATCTTCAAAAAATGCACTTCCGGCTCCGGCCACAGATCCCTGTGGATTTCCATCCTTGTCCTTGATCTGAGAAAAAGTCTTTCCGCCGTCAAGGCTGACAAGCCAGTAACCGTTCTCATCCACCTTCAGCAGTGGTGTCTGTCCTGTCTGGAGGAGTGCATTGTCAGCTCCATTTATGGCAGAGAATGTCTCACCGTTGTCCAGAGACATGACCCAATCACCGTTCTGGTCAACTCCTACGATAGGAATGATTGTAGGGGCATTGAGGCCATCAATGACAGTAACCTTAGAACCGTCATTGAGTTCAAGTTCATATCCGTGCTCAATTTCCTTCAGACCGACTACCAGGGTCTCCTTCTGAAGGAAGGCTCTCAGCGCCATGGAATTGTCATTGGCAATCCCGGCAGCTTCTTCGAGTTTGCTTATCCGTTGGTCGAAGTCCTTGAGCTTGTTTTCCATGTCTTCCTTATTCAGACAGGAAACTGCAGCAAGACCCGCCACGAGAAGCATCGTCAATAAATAAGCAGTTCTTTTCATTTTGTGTTATATAAATTAAGTTTGTTCAAAATATCTTCTCTGTACCAGATATCATCCGACTCCTTCAGTTTGTCTGAGAGCATCTCAAGCAGAGTCTTGAATAGTTCAGGATGGTGCTTATAGTCGATGTTCGTCATCTGGTATGGGTCTTCGAGGTCGTCAAAGATGGTCACGCTCTTGAGCGAGTAATCCTTCTTTATCGCGATCTCGAATGTATATCTATGCGTCTTTATGCCACGCGCCACAGGGAAGAAACCTCTGACAAGGCCTTCCTCGTCCTTAGGTCCATTTACATTCCTTATATATAATGCGCAGTCTGGAGCGTCACACTCCTGTCCGTTTCCAAGCAATACCGGTGAGAGGTCGCGGCCTTCCGCGCTTGAAGGAATATGCTCGGCAAGACCTGCCATTGACAACAGGGTAGGCATTATGTCTACTGTGCTGAGGAGCGTCGAGTCCACATGTGGCTTGATCTTTTCCGGATACCTTATGATGAAAGGCACATTGAACGACTCGGTATAAATCGTATTCTTCGGGTCGTCAGTTCCCTGGCTGCACATGGTCTCTCCATGGTCGGAAGTAAATACTACTATCGTATTATCATCCAGTCCCAGGCGCTCCAGCTCATCCAGAATCCTTCCGAACTCACGGTCAACTCCGGTGACATTTGCAAAATAGTACCTTGCTGCAGGAGCCTTCCACAAGGTCGTGTCCACGTTAGGGCGCACATATAGGTCAGAATACCCCATGTCCTTGTAAAGATTGAAATCTTCTTCCATGCAGTCGTCAAGACTTTCGTATGGGCTATGCGGAGGATTGTATGCAATAGTCAGGAAGAAAGGTGCATCTTTCTTGCGTTCCCCGTTTTCGTTGCGAAGGAACTCTATCGCCTTGTCGGTCTCATGTCCCACAGACCACACCTTCGGGTCATGACGAACTCCGTCTGTGTCCCAGTAATGAGGGTTCTTATGCTCGTCAAATGTGCCGTAAGAGTACCAGTAGGTATATCCATGACGCCTTTCAGCCGGTGTATATGCATCCCACTCAGGTCTGCGGTCGCTCACATAATGTCCTGGATTCGCGGGGTCGTTCGGAGTCGGATAGTCAGCATGAAGCTTTCCTATATATCCGCAGCTATATCCCTGGGCATTGAGAACGTCACTTATACATACTGCGTCCTCCCTCAATGAACTTTCCGGTCTCTCGGCGTTACAGTTCAAAGTAATTCCGCTTCTCTCCGGAAGCATACCCGTAAGGAATATTCCCCTGTATGGACTGCTCAAAGGGCAGTTGCTCACCGCACGCGAGAGCACTACCGACTCGTCTGCAAAGGCATCAAGACGAGGCGTCTGCACCGGGTCAGCCTGCCAGCCCACGTGTCCGGCATACTCCGGCTCGTTCCAGAAGGCCATAGCCTGATTGCGGAACTGATCCGGGAATACATATATAATATTAGGCTTCTGCTCCTGCACCGAGCCACATCCGGCAAGGGCAAGAGAAGAAAGAGGAAGTAACATGTTCTTTATCTTTTTCATAGAGTTGTTCTTCTTAGCTTGATTTCTTCAGTACGCGCTTCTCTTGACTTGAAGACCAGAGTCGTCTGTCTGTTATTTTGTGATGCTGTCACATCACATCCGTTACCTTCAGTAATATCCCAAAGCCCTTCAAGGGTCAGGGTGACAGTGGTTTCGCCGCACGGATTGTTCACCCACTCGCGTCCATATATGCTCCGTTCAATCCTCTTACCGTTTTCGTCGAATTTCTCATCGGAAGGGCCTTCATAAAGCGCCAGGTCCGGGTTGGATGCGCTGAGGGTCATCTCGTCGGCTTCGATGGAGTACATGAGCATTGCAGCAGTACTTCTGACTATCATTGAATCAACAGCACCTTCTTCAAATACTGCAAATGCGCGTGTACCTGAGGCATGATCTTCTACTCCGTGTACCGATGTGTCGTGGCGGAGAACGGCATACGGTAAAGCCTTGCCGTATTCTTCAAGAGCATTTTCGTCGTGTGCAAACATGACATCTTTATTGTCTGCAGGCATAAATATCATATATTCGTATCTGCCGCCGTTGACGATATCTCCATGATCGATATAGGCTTTTTCAAACTCCCCTTCCGTAGGCTTATCCGTTTCTTCGTGAAGAGACTGCTGTATGCCCTTAGCATGGTGTACATGCGCTCCCTGTATGAAGTACACTTCACTGTGGCAGTTGCGGATAATGTCTCTTCTATCATTTATATATGGTAAAGACGTAATCTCCGGAACGTCTTCAACATAATTCTGGAACAGCGTCGTATGGACAGGAGCCCCTTCGAGCGAACTTTCAACATCAGACCCCAGACAAATGACCCTGTTCTCGAATGCGAAGAAGGACTTACGGGCCCGCAGCGATCCATTGTATTTGTCGTGCTCATGAAGTTTCATACCGAAACTGCCGCTGATTCCTTTGTGGGTTACACCACCGGCAAACCATTCGTCAGAAAGCAGCATTTCTTCATAACCCGAATATTGGTCTACATTGAGTACATTTGACTTCATCTTTTCCATCGGGAGTACTGCGGCAGTAGTTCCGGGAATGTGGCACCAGTCCCAGCCATCCTGCCTGAAAAGCCCGTTTGTCTGCATGCTTCCGTGCGTGAGATAGCGGCCGTAATGATTAGCCTTCTGGTATGTTTCTGCAGCCCATAAATATCTGCTATGGCCGGCTATTGTCACAAGCCTATGGCCGTAGCGATGCGACATCGAACAGTTAAAACCAAATGTCCTTGTACCTTTCTGAGGTGCGTCATCAAGAAGTGAAATATCTGTAGCCAGACTGCCATCCGGACTGCCTGCTTTTGCCAGACGCTCGTAATGTTCCGGAATCAAGGCACCTTTTCCGTCCGGATGCCTTCCCGACATGGCGAGTGGGAAATATCCGTCATAGCAATAGAACTTCATTGCCATCAGGGCGTCCTTCAGGTTCTGGTGACTTTGCTGCGAGATGGCAAAACCTGTCTTTGACAACATCCATACAGCGTTTACTGCTCCGGTAAAGCCTCCTGTGGCGTATGCCGGATATGATTTCTTGTGATGCACCACACTGCCTTCCCTCTTGAAACATGGACGCAGACCCTCTGTATGCTTCATACCGTTGTCTATCCACCTTGACAATGCCTGCATATAGGCATATTTGTACGGAGTGTCTTCCAACATGATCACTGATGCCATTCGACCCATGAGTGATGTGTTGAATGCGTCTATATCCATCCCCGGTTCTGTCGGAGCGACCTTGATCTCGCCGACCCCTGAAAACCACTCCATTGCCTGCTGCACCTTCTTGTCAAGACCTGCATCACGCAAAGCATCCTGCATTATTACAGGCGCAGTGTAGAAGTTCCGCATGCTGTAGCCAAGGTGATGGAGTGTGCCTTGGCCGCTGCCGGCTTCAAATCCTTGGTCAAGAAGATGTCGGGTCAGGTTTATATACATCCCGGTAAATGAGGCCTTCTCGTCGGCATCCTTGGCCAGTCTTGCTGATACAGCCAGTCTGAGCAGATGGTCATTGAGCGTCCTGAGCAGCTGTCCGTTCTTCTGGAACGTAGCTTTTGCGTTGGGAATATTCAAATTGAGGAATGTCTCGCCGTATCTGATAAAATAGATCGGTTTTCCCTTTATCGTGCCGTCCGGATTGAATGAAATGCCATAGCTGTCATAGACCTGCTTCGCCTTCTTCATAGTATATGGCTTGGCATTCTCCGTTATCAGGTCTATGAATCTTGCCTTGACCGTATCCATATCCTGAAGGTCAGAGGCTGAGAGCTTGTCCTTGAGCGGAATGTCCAGTTTGAGTTTCCAACTATTGTTAAGGACAAGCCAGTGTATTTTTGTCCGCTCATTTATGAATGGCGCCTGCCAGTCAGGAGTGTGATATCTGACATCCTGAAATGATGCAGGTATGATGCCGTCAAAATACAGACACCCCTTCTTTACGCCTTCCGGAGCGTAGATTCTTATTTCGTCCATTCCGATTTCCGGCGTTCCCTGCATGTCACGGTCAAACGCCACCCATGCTCCTCTCCATCCCTGGAATCCGAGACCATAAGTGAAATGGCAGCACTCTTTTCCATCTTTCAGGAAAACAAACTTAAGACTGCCTTCCATAGTCTTCGGAGCATATACCCAGAATACAAAAGACGATACCGAAGTCTCCTTCGGATCCGGATTTTCCGGAAGATACGGCACTGGTTCATCAATGGATATATAGGCTCCCTTCCTGCTCCAGTTCCATACCAGCGAACGCTTTCCCAGTTTGTTATGATCTGCAGACACTCCCAGCAGAGAATGTCTTGAAGCCGTTACGGACCCGAGGTCTTCTTCAAAAGAGAGTACTCCGTTCTCCTTACCGTAATCAGCCACTTGAGCCTCTGCCTTCAAAATGAAGAAGACAGAGGCCGCAAGTAAGACTGTAAGAAATCGAAATGTTGATTTCATATTTTATTTTATAGGATTTTCACCCTTCTCAACGCGACCCTTTCTGATGAGTGCCTCGAGGAAGTAGTAGTCTGCGTAATTAAGCGGAACATCGATATTTCCTAGACTCTTGTCATTTTTCTCAACCCTCCTTACATGAGAGTGTGGAAGGCTGCCAACCGAATGCTTGAAGATGAATCCTCCGTTTGTTCCGACCTCTGCTCTATACGGCTCCTTCGACAATGACTCGATCATCTTATCCGCCTTCTCCTTATACATCTGATTCTTGGTATACCAGTTGAGTTCATAGAGTGCAGATGCTATGATTGCTGCAGACGACACATCTCTGAGGTTCTTGTAGTATTCTGTTGTTTCAGGATCCTCGAAGATATTGACCCACTTATTGAACAGGTGAACCATTTCCTCTCCGTCACTTGCAAACTCCGCAACATCAAAATCCCAAAGCGGTACAAGATCCTCCGGCATGTTATCCTCCTCAACAAGAAGGTAGTTTGCAATATCCTCAGCCTGCTTCAGATATTTTGCATCCTTTGTGAAACGGTATGCTACAGTATATCCGTAGATAGCCCACGCCTGTCCACGAGCCCAACGCGACTCATCTGCAATACCCTGAGCTGTGCACTTGCGACGGACTTCTCCGGTCTCATCATTGTAGTCCACAACATGATATGTACTGAAATCCTCACGGAAATGGTTCTCAATCGTCTTGTCGGCATGACTGATGGCAATATTCTTATAAGTATCATCACCCGTCATCTCGCTGACCTTGAAGAAGAGCTCGAGGTTCATCATATTGTCGATGATCACAGGGCAATCCCAACCTTTGTGAGCCTGCCAATGATCCGGGTTATCCGTATTCCATGACTGAATGATTCCTGCGGCAGGGCGGAAGCGTGTGGCAAGAGACTTCGCTGTGTTCACCAATACGGTGTCATAACCCGGGATATTCTTCAGACGGAGACCGTTACCATAACTGTCATACACCATGAAACCTACGTCATGATGCCATTTCAAGAACTGGATATCATGAAGAATTTCTGTATGCTTCTGAGCCTTCTCAGCATAGTACTCATCGCCGGTAAGTTCATACATGTACCACAGCGTACCTGCAAAGAATCCGCTTACCCAGTCGTCAGTCGGCACGAATTCGATTTTTCCGTTCTTGTAAGATGACGGAATCTGCAGTGTATCGCCTGCTTCAGATGCCTCGATCAGATAAGCAAGCTGAGCCTTCGCGTTTTCTACATTCTCCTGGATGATGTCATTCCTGTCAGCGCATCCGATTGCTGTGGCTGCAAGAAGCAGCAATGAAAAAAGTTTAGTCTTCATATTGTTATGTTAATAAAATTTCACAAGCCATTGCCTATAACGACATTAGATGCAAAGTTATAAAATGTAAGCAAATTTCCAAAAATCTTTAAAATTATAAGTCAATTTCACTTAGTAACATATCGTAAGAAATTGCGGGGATTTTTTTATCTTTGCCAATCAGATAAATATTAAGCGGAAGCATTATGAAGAGACTACTCTCCACTATTCTTTTTCTGATTGTCGCTTTGGGGGCTCATGCGGCCATCAACGCGCAATATAACTTTGAAGCAGGTCTACCTGATTTCGTCAGCGTGAACGGTGACGGAAGGGTCGAATCTTCGTCAGAAAAATTCAAGGACGGCACGAAATCAATAAAGTTTTCGTGGAAAGCGCCGGCAGAACTTGTATTCAGTAACGTTGCAGATATCAAGGCTTCGATGGAAATAAACGGAGCGGGTCTGATGCTGTGGGTCTATAATACAAATCCGATGAAGGACCCTGTAACCTTCACATTCCTTGACTGGAACATGAATGAAATCTGCCACTTCGATATCAATGCGGACTTCGTGGGTTGGAGAGCTATCTGGATCAAGTATATCGACATGCTCTCACCTTACGGACATTATGGCGACAAAAAAGCCAAGGAAAGGATTACTGACGCAGCGGGTATGATCATGAAAGTTCCGCAGTCCGCAAAAGAAGGAACGATCTACATCGACAGGATGACATTTTCCAAGACAAAACTCCACAACCAGATAACTCCTGACCAGCTCATTCCGGAGAACAACTGGAATCTTGAAAGGGACATGTGGCAGTGGTGCCGCCTCTGGGAGTGGGAGCAGTACCCTGCACCCGAGGTCATCAAGGTGGAACAGCCGCAGAAAGACATGCTTCGAAAGGTCGAGCAGAGAATGGACGAATGGGCCGGGCGCGGCAATCCAGGTGAACAATACACAGCCAACACCCTGATGGGGAGGGTTGACGGTCACTTTGCCAAATACGGCATCAAGAGACTTGCCGACGGTTCAGTTACCGGAGCGCCTCTGATGAGTGACGACGAGTTCAACCACGGAGCCGGCGAGATGAGAATCCGTTTCATCCAGGAAATCGTTTACTGGTGTGCCTTGGACTATATGTACACAGGAAACACGAAGAATATCCCTCGCGTAGTCGACGCACTTGATCATGCTCTGGACCAGGGATTTGCATACGGCAGCGGCTGGGGTACAAACCACCATTACGGTTATCAGGTACGCGATCTTTATAAAGGCATCTGGATTCTCCGCAATGAACTTTCAAAGTATCCGAACTGGAATGAATATGTCAGGACTCTGACGTATTGGAGTGCACTGCAGGAAGCCCGTATGCCGTTTGAAGAAGACCGCGATGGCCTTCTGGATGCATGGCACACCCTCCACAATGCAAAGGTTATCTCTGCCATGCTTCAACCTTCAGATGAGGAGAAATACACGGCAATGAAGATGCTCGGTGACTGGACATCAGGATCGCTTTCATACACATCCGGCACCATCGGAGGTATCAAGGTCGACGGAACTTCTTACCACCACGGCGGACATTACCCGGGATATTCCGTAGGCGCATTTGCAGTGCTTGGGGACTGGTGTCATTTTACAAAAGACACTGACTTTCAGATAACCGAGAATGCAAGAAAGGTATTCAAACACACCCTTATGACCTTGCTTGACTACACCAACCGCCGCGACTGGGGTATCGGTGTATGTGGACGCCACCCGTTCAACGGATCCATACCTGACAAAGATGTCCTGGCATTTGCACGTCTGGCTTTACTCGGAGATCTGACAGGAAGCGGCGCTGCAGTGGACCCGGACCTTGCTGGGGCATATATTTATTTAGGTGGAGATGAAAAGAGTATCCTGTCCGAGTTCAAGAAGGCCGGGATAAAGGCAAAAGGACCGGCAGAAGGCTTCAGAGCCTATAATTACGGAGCATTCGGCATTCACCGCCGCGGCAACTGGATGCTAACTCTGAAAGGTTTCAACAGTGTTGTATGGGGTTCAGAGATCTATACTGCAGACAACCGTTTCGGACGCTACCTCAGTTACGGTTCAGCACAGCTCATCGGTATTGACGGTGCCGAGGCCAGCGGATACACCCAGGTAGGATGGGATTGGAACCGCTATCCGGGAGTGACTTCGATTCACCTTCCTTTCGAACTTCTGGAGAATCCGCTCAAGGGAACCCTTATGGAAAGAAACGACTCCAGATTCCCGGGAGTATCTTCGCTCGAAGGCATGAACGGATGTCTTGCCTTTACGATTGTGGAGAAGGACCGTAAGAATTTCTGCCCTGGCGCAACCGCAACCAAGAGCGTATTCTGCTTTGACAACAGGATCGTACACTTAGGCACAGGCATTACAAACAACTCGTCATATCCGACCGAAACCACCCTCTATCAGCTCAAGCTCAATGAAAAGACCGAGTGCGTAGACATCAATGATATTTATGCAGAGCAGTTCCCATTCTCTTACAAGCATGTACAGACCGGCCAGGTCAATCTGACGGATACAAAAGGGAACCTGTATATTATAAAGGACGGATACGGTCTTGTTGTTGAGAAGAAGACCCAGACTTCGCCTGACGACACAAAGAAAAAGAAGCCGGGAACTGGAGAGTTTGTTACGGCATATCTTGACCACGGGGTATCTCCAAAGGAAGCATCCTATGAATATCTGATGGTAATTGAGGCGACTTCCAAGGAAGAAGGAAAGTACACGAAGAAACTGCCTTACAAGGTGCTGCAGGCTGATAACGCCGCACATGTTGTGAAGGACGACATTACAGGCATCACGGCATACATAAGTTACAAGGGATACTCTTCCGACAAGACCCTTGCCGCTGACATACCTGCCGAAACTATCGTAATGGAAAGGACGAAGGAAGACGGAAGCGTTGTAATGAGCGTATGCTGCCCTGATCTTGGCATTGAACTTAAAGGATATACTACCGTCAACCCAAGCCAGGAACGGGTGCGCGAGGTAACAATTAACGGCATCTGGAAACTTAAAGGCGACACCAGCGACATTGCTATTCGTCACGAACAAGGCCGAAGCATCGTCACCACCAAGGGCCTGCACGGCCAGCCAGTTGAATTCGAACTGACCAAATAATAATTGACGACAGACTACAGTCCGGACGCGACTAACGCATCCGGACTTTTTTATTGTCATTCCGAGCCCGTCCTTCTGTCATTCCGAGCTTGTTCTTCTGTCATTCCGAGCTTGTCGAGGAATCTCAACTCTGATTGCATATCAGCATTTTTTTTGTAAATTTGCAGCCGCTTTTTGCAGAATTAATAATTTAAACATAAAATATCATGAGAAAACACATTGTAGCAGGCAACTGGAAGATGAACACCACAGTTGCAGAGGGCGTAGAACTCGCAAAGGCAGTAGTAGCAGCAGCGGCTGAAGTACCGGCTGACGTAAAGCTTATCATCGCTCCCCCATTCACTCACCTCTATCCTGTAGCTGAGGTTGTAAAGGGCACTTCTGTTGGCCTTTCTTCACAGAACTGCGCTAACCATGTAAAGGGCGCATACACCGGAGAGGTTGCAGTAAACATGATTGCAGGTCTTGGCGCAGAGTACGTTATCCTCGGTCACTCTGAGAGAAGAGAGTACTACGGTGAGACTGACGCGACTCTGGTAGAGAAGGTAAAACTTGCTCTTGCTGAGGGACTTTCACCAATCTTCTGCATCGGTGAGAAGAAAGAGGAGCGTGAGGCAGGACGTCACTTCGAAGTGGTTACAGCTCAGGTAAAGAATGTTCTTTTCGAGCTTACAGCTGAGGAAATGGCAAAGGTTGTAGTAGCTTACGAGCCGGTTTGGGCAATCGGAACAGGCCTTACCGCAACTGCTGAGCAGGCACAGGAGATCCACTCTGAGATCCGCAAGGTGCTCGCAGAGAAGTTTGGTGACCTCGCACAGGAGATCTCTATCCTTTACGGAGGTTCATGCAACCCTACAAACGCTCAGGAGCTTTTCGCTTGCCCGGATATCGACGGTGGTCTTATCGGTGGCGCAGCTCTCAAGGCTGACAGCTTCAAGGCTATTGCACTCAGCTTCTAATTGAAATGTTTATAAAGTCTGGCCGTTTTGAATCAAAACGGCCAGACTTTGTGTAAATCAATCACTTAATAAAACTAATTCATTAATACTGAAAGACCGAGATGATGGTCGGGATTAATGAAAACATATCAGAAAAATGAAAAAAGCATTACTAATTGCTATGGCAGTTTTTGCTATGACAGCGTGTAACGACACAAACAAGGAACTGCAGACCAAGGTTGACAGTTATGCAGTGGTGGAGGTGACTTCGCCGCTTTACGATGCGCTCTCAGAGAACGACAAGAAGATTGTAGCCCTTTTCCGTGAGGCTGCGGACATAATGGACGGACTGTTCTGGAAGCAGACATTCGGAGACAAAGCTCTGATTGATGCTCTCCCTGAAGGTCCTGAGAAGGCATACGCACTTATCAACTATGGAGCATGGGATCACCTTGACAACAACGCCCCATTCATCAAAGGCTACGGCGAAAAGCCACTCGGCTGCCAGTACTATCCGCAGGATATGACCGTAGAGGAGTTTGAGGCATTCGATGATCCGAACAAACTCAGCCTCTATACAGTAATCCGTCGTGATGAGAACGGTGCCCTCAAGACTGTATGGTATCGTGACGAGTACAAGGAGGAGATAGAGAAGGTGTGTGGTCTTCTTGAGCAGGCCATCGAACTCACCACCAACAAGGGCATGAAGAAGTACCTCACAGAGCGCGTGAAGGCATTCCGCAGCGACGACTACCTTGCCAGCGATATGGCGTGGATGGATATGAAGGACTGCAACATGGACCTTGTCATAGGACCTATCGAAAACTACGACGACCACCTTTTCGAGGCTAAGGCAGCATACGAAGCATTCATCCTCCTCAAGGACGAGGCCCGCAGTGCAAACCTTGCAAAATATGTAGGCCTGCTTCCGGAGCTCCAGAAGGCCCTTCCGTGCGCTCCAGAATACAAGACATTCGTACCGGGAACATCATCGGACCTGAATGTATACGATGCCATCTATTATGCAGGTGACTGTAATGCCGGCAGCAAGACCATCGCCATCAACCTTCCTAACGACGAGAGGGTTCATGCAGCCAAAGGTGCACGCCGTCTGCAGCTTTACAACAGCATGATGGCCAAATTCGACAAGATCATGGCTCCGATCGGAGAAGTCCTGATGACTCCTGAGCAGCTTGATTACCTCAGCGCTGACGCATTCTTCTGGAATGTGACCTTCCACGAAGTAGCTCACGGACTCGGAGTAAAGCAGACTGTAAACGGCAAGGGTACAGTTGACGCTGCCATGGGATCTGAAAAGACAACATGGGAAGAAGCAAAGGCTGACATCCTCGGTCTGTTCATGGTAAGCAAGCTCATCGACATGGGCGAGATCACAGACATCACCAAGGAAGAGTCAGTCGCGACATTCATCGCAAGTATCGTACGCTCTGTACGCTTCGGTTTCGCATCATCACACGGAAAGGCAAACATGATGTGCTACAACTTCATGGAAGACAACGGAGCATTCACCCGCAACGCTGAGGGCAAGTGGGTAATCGACTTCGACAAGGCTGCCGAGTGCATCAACTCCTGGGCAGACCTTATTCTGACTACCCAGGCTAACGGCGACTTTGAGTTCGCTCAGAAGTACTCTTCAGAGAACGCCAGCATCCGCGAGGCTCTTGCCGCTGACATCGAGAAAGTAAACCAGGCCGGCATCCCACGCGACATCGTCTTTGATTTTGCCTGGTAATCGGCACGGGAACATTTGAGTGTTCCATAACATACCAAGCAATCGTTACAGATAAACACGCAATTCTGTCTGTAACACATGACAAAATAGAGTTCCAAAATAGTAATCGTCACAGATAAATCATGCATTTTATCTGTGACGATTAAATTTACAATATAGCCAGTTGGCCTGAAAGCTATAATTAAGACAGATAATCTGTCGTACCAAGGCCAATCGACATTACTTATGCCTTGAAGCGAGTTCGTCTTCCAGGTCAGCAATCGTGAAGCCCATCTGCTCATTGAGGACCAGCAGGTGATAGATCAGGTCGCTTGCCTCATAAAGATAACGGTCCCTGTTACCGTCAATCGCCTCGATCACTGTCTCGACAGCTTCCTCTCCTACCTTTTGGGCAATCTTATTCACGCCCTTGTTGAACAGGTGTGTTGTGTACGATCCCTCAGGCTTCTCTATGTGACGTCTCTGGATAACTCCTTCGAGGTGACGGATGAATCCTTCGTTTTCAGGTGTATCGAAACAGCTTACTGTGCCCCTGTGGCAAGTTGGGCCTAACGGACGGCCCATAAGCAGCAGAGTGTCATTGTCGCAATCAGGGAATATTCCATAGACTTCGATATAGTTGCCGCTGGTCTCCCCCTTTGTCCAGAGTGCACCTCGTGTGCGGCTGTAGAAGGTTGCCCTGCCTGTTTCACATGTCTTTTCAAAAGCCTCCCTGTTCATGTAGGCTACCATCAGAACCTTAAGGGTCTCGCAGTCCTGAACTACTACCGGAAGCAGTCCGTCAGCATTTTTTGAAAGGTTGAATTCTTCGAATTTCATATTCATATAATTTTACTTCATCCGCAAATTTATGGATGAACTACAGAAACCCCCGCCTTCCCGTTGGTCAGGCACCCCCTAGCCGGGGGTGGCATGTTTCTTCCGTTCATTCCACAAATTTGCTTACAATTTAAATTACTATATAAATCTATATCCGTACAGGTATATCCAGTTCGCGAAGGCGTGTCTTGAGTTGCCCCACTGTCATCTCGCCGTAGTGGAAGATGCTGGCAGCCAGGGCGGCATCTGCCCGACCTTCTGAAAGCACGGCTGCAATGTCTTCCGCGGACCCTGCACCACCGGAAGCGATGATCGGAATGGTCAATATCTCTGACAATCTTGCAAACAGCTCACATGGATAGCCCGCCTTCGTGCCGTCATGATCCATGGATGTCAGAAGAATCTCTCCTGCACCGCGTTCCTGTCCCTCGCGTACCCATGAGAACAACTCCACATCAGTCATCTGGCGACCACCATGAGTGGTTATCAGCCATCTGTCAGCGCGATGGGAACCCCCACCTGCAGGCACCTCACCACCTACACAGTCTTCAGGAAGACTCACCCTTTTTGCATCTACTGCCAATACCACAAACTGACTGCCGTACTTGCCTGCAATCTGGTCTATCAGCGACGGATTACGCACAGCTGCACTGTTTATTGAAATTTTGTCTGCACCAGCATCAAGAAGCCTGGCAGCATCGTCAAGCGACGATATTCCGCCACCGACTGTAAACGGAATATTGATGCGCTCGGATATACGCTGCACCAGATTGACGAATGTGCCGCGTCCCTCCACAGTTGCGCTGATGTCCAGATATACAAGTTCATCAGCCCCCTGGCGAGCATATTCCGCACCAAGTTCGACGGCATCACCGACATCCCGAAGCCCCACGAAGTTGACTCCCTTCACGGTGCGCCCATCCTTTACATCCAGACAGGGTATTATCCTCTTAGCAACCATAACTCGATCTCCTTGAAAGAAATTCTACCTTCGTATATGGCCTTGCCGACTATCACGCTATGTAGTCCCAATTCTTCTGCCTTTTCAATGTCGGCCATACAGCTGATGCCTCCGCTCAGGGTCACATCCACTGTCAGAAAAGCCTGCTTCAACGCCACATAGAAATCAAAATCAGGTCCCTGTAGCATTCCGTCCTTGCTGATATCCGTACAGATCATCTGACTCAATCCGCATGGCAGATACCATCCCATGAGTTCTTCCAGAGAGAGTCCGCTATCCTTGAGCCAGCCGTGAGTCGCCACCTTTCCGTCACGTACATCAGCCCCAAGAATGATCTTTGACGGGCCGAACTCAGAAAGCCATGCAGTAAACTCATCTCGATTGTCCACAGCTATGCTTCCGCAGATAATCCTGCCTGCACCTGCGTCCAGAGCTGATTTCAACGCCGACGCATCCTTTATACCACCGCCCCACTCAACATCCAGAGATGTGCCGGAAGCGATTTTTTCAAGGGTCCTGAGATTGCACGGCTGCTTTGCCTTCGCACCATCCAGATCCACCACATGAAGCCTTGTCACTCCGCAATCCTCATACTGCCTTGCCATGTCCAGCGGATCGGCCGAATATTCCTTCTTCTGGCCATAGTCTCCCTGAGTCAGACGGACACATTTTCCATCCATCAGGTCTATGGCTGGTATTATTATAGTCTTCATAGATTCATGAAATTTCTTAATATCCTCTCTCCTATGTCTCCGCTCTTTTCAGGATGGAACTGAGCACCATAGAAATTCCCCTTGCGTATTGCCGCCGAAAACTGGCGTCCATTCTCAGATACCGCTATGCTGTCCTCGCATACATCGGCCGCAAACGAATGGACAAAATATACAAAATCACCGTCCTTCAGTCCATCGAACAGACCTGTCTTCAAGCCCGTCAGGGCATTCCAACCCATGTGCGGTACCTTGACACCGGCTTCCGGATCGGCCTGGAACTTCCTGACATCGGCATCAAAAATCCCGAGACAATCAACATCTCCCTCCTGGCTATGCCTGCACATAAGCTGCATTCCTATGCAGATTCCCAGAACAGGCACTGTCAAGGACCTTATCACATCGCACAGTCCCCTTTCCTGCAGTTTCGCCATAGCGGAAGAAGCCTCGCCTACACCCGGAAGCAAAACACGGTCTGCACTTCGGATAGTTTCCGGATCATCAGTCAGCACATACTCCGCACCTATGCGGTCAAGAGCATTGCAGACCGAACGCAAATTACCTGTATCATAATCGATTATCGCTATCATAAAACACCCTTGCTGCTTGGAAGTGAATAACTGAACTGCTCCTTGCGGACCGCCATCTTGAGTGCACGTGCGAATGCCTTGAATATACCTTCAGCAACATGGTGGTCATTCTCACCCTTGGCGCTGATATGGAGATTGCAACTCATTGCAGCACCCAGAGAGCGGAAGAAATGCCAGAACATCTCCGTAGGCACATCACCCACATATTCACGCTTGAACTCTACATCCCAGACAAACTCAATCCTGCCACCGAGATCCATCAGCACCATCGCCTTGCTTTCATCCATCGGCAACACGAAACCATATCTTTCTATGCCTCGCTTGTCACCAAGCGCCTTTGTCAGAGCCTCTCCAAGAACGATAGCCACATCTTCCATCGTGTGATGTTCATCAACATCCAGATCACCGACCGCCTTGACTGACAGCGAGATACCTGCATGGTGAACTATCTGATCAAGCATATGGTCAAGGAATTTAAGGCCTGTATCTATGCCATCGGTTCCCTTTCCATCCAGATCAACGCTGACCTCAATCTGTGTCTCACGCGTCTTGCGGACAACCTTTGCCGCACGTCTTTCCACGACTGACTCAGGTTTCAAACCGCCGATTACGGCCAGCACCTTATCATTCTCGGCTTGTGTTCCGACCGTGATACGCAGACATCCGGAGCAGCCAAGCACCTTCGAGCGATCTCGCACAATCACCTGTGCAGCAAGGAGTTCATCATACATTCCACGTGCATCGTCCACCTGGGCAAGAAGGAAGTTCGCATCCGACGGCCATACCTTCCGCACTCTTGGGAGCGCAGCCAGAGCCTGGGCCATTCTTGAGCGTTCAGACTTTATCAGTTCCACCTCCGCGGCAACATCGCGTCGCAGAAGACTCATTGCCTTCTCCATTCCCGCCAGGGATATGTTGTATGGATATTTCACATTGGAGAACATCGACATGGTACGCTTGTCGCCAAAGGCAAGCCCAAGACGCAGAGCCGCCATACCGTATGCCTTTGAAAGGGTCTGCAGGACTATCAGATTAGGATATTCCTTTATATATTCCGACATGCTCGGCTGGGAAGAAAAGTCTATATAAGCCTCATCGACCACTAGCATTCCGTCAAACGCCTCTGCAAGTTTAAGGATTTCGCCCACCGGGAATGCGTTTCCTGTAGGATTGTTGGGCGAGCATACAAACATCAGTTTCGTATTCGCGTCGCAGGCCTTCAGCAGTACATCCACAGGCAGGGAGAATCCTTCCCCGAGCGGTACCTCACGCATCTGCACATTGTTAATATCAGCAGCGACCTTGTACATTCCGTATGTCGGGGCAATGCTTACCGCATTGTCTGTTCCCGGTTTACAGAACACCCTGAAACACAAGTCAATAGCCTCATCACTGCCGTTTCCGATGAACATATTCATCACAGGGATACCCTTGATGCGGGAAATGAGCGATTTGAGTTCTGCCTGACGCGGATCCGGATAACGGTTGTATCCATTGTCAAACGGGTTTTCGTTGGCATCCAGAAATGAGCCTATCTTGACCTGACATTCGTCTCTTGCAGTCGAATACGGTGCAAGGTTACGGATGTTCGGACGGGCAAGACTGTATATATCTATCTGTTTCATATTCATTTGTTTTAGATTCTCACGCTGCTGTCGCAGCTCAGAATGACGTACTTCATTGCGAGGAGCGAAGCCCAATTACGTCATTGCGAGTAGCGAAGCGACGTGGCAATCTCCATTCTAACCGACACCGCATTTGCATGGGCATCAAGACCCTCTGCATGAGCCATTGTCACTATGGTGTCACCAAGGGCGGTAATACCCTCACGGGTGATTTCCTGATAAGTGATCTTGCGGACGAAACTATCGAGATTCACACCACTCATGCTGCGGGCCCATCCGGAAGTCGGAAGGGTATGATTTGTTCCGGAAGCATAGTCACCTGCACTCTCCGGAGTATAGTTTCCGATGAACACGCTTCCAGCCGCAGTGATTTTTTCCGCCACCGACCACGGGTTGTTCATTGATATGATAAGATGCTCCGCAGCATACATATTCACGAATTCAATCTGTCTGTCCGGAGACGGAAGTACAATTACACGACTGTTCTCCAAAGCCTTGACTGCAACATCCTTGCGAGGAAGCTTCTCCAACTGGACAGCAACCTCCGCCTCAACCTTGCCGGCGATATCTTCTGACGGACACACGAGGATGACCTGCGAGTCAGGACCATGTTCCGCCTGAGAAAGAAGATCGGATGCGACAAATGCCGGCACAGCAGTTTCATCTGCCATTACCAGCACCTCGGATGGTCCTGCTGGCATGTCAATGGCCACCTTGCGAGATACAATCTCCTTCGCCTTGGTCACATAACGGTTACCCGGGCCGAAGATCTTATCCACAGCAGGAACAGTCTCCGTTCCATAGGCCATCGCCGCAACTGCCTGTGCACCACCGACCTTGAATATACGGTCCACACCGCACACCTTTGCCGCATAGAGCACCGCCGAGGCCACCTTTCCCTCCTTCGAGCAAGGAGTACAGAGCACGACCTCGCGGCATCCTGCTACCTTTGCCGGAATCGCCAGCATGAGCACTGTCGAGAAAAGCGGAGCCGAACCACCAGGAATATAAAGGCCTACCTTCTGAATCGGCATAGCCTTCTGGAGACATTTGACTCCTGGAGCGGTCTGCACCTCTATAGTACCAAATGTCTGCGCATTATGAAATGCATATATATTTTCGTATGCATTGGCGATACTGGCTTTAAGTCCATCGGACACCTCCGCCGCGGCTATCTCGATTTCTTCTGCTGTAACCTCGATGCCCTCAGACAGATCCACCTTGTCAATCTCCGCTGCAATCTCAGCCAAAGCCTTATCACCGTCCTTTCTGACCCGCTCCAATATAGCCAGCACACGTGCCTCGATCACGGCATCATCGCTCGTGACCCGTTCGGTCAACTGCGGCCATAGGGCCTTGTCAGGGTTATTGTATAGTTTCATCTTACATTACAATTTTGTCAAGTGAAAGCACCAGGATTCCCTCAGCTCCTATTGCCTTGAGACTCTCGATCAAGTTCCAGAGATTCTTTTCATCCACCACGGTCTGAAGCGAGCACCACTCACTGTTAGCCAGCGGAATCACAGTAGGACTGCGCATCGCCGGAAGCAGTTTTATCGCCTCATCCAGGGCTGACGCAGGAATGTTCAGAAGCAGATATTTCTTGCCTATACCGTTGCGTACAGCCTCAAATCTGGACATCAGCTGACGCGCAAGCGCCATCTTCTCCTCTGAGAGATTCGGATTACCTATAAGCACAGCCTCAGAAAAAAGCACCTTTTCCACCTCAACCAGTCCGTTTGACACCAGCGTTCCGCCAGAAGAAACTATATCGAAGATAGCGTCTGCAAGTCCTGCGGTCGGTGCAATCTCGACCGAACCGGTAATTGTATGTATCTGAGCATCGATACCATTCTGTTCAAAGAACTTACGGAGGATCTCAGGGTACGACGTAGCGACACGCTTGCCGTTGAAGTAGTCCAGACCGGTATAAGCCTCTGTTTTCGGAATAGCCAGCGAGATACGGCATCCCCCGAAGCCAAGCTTCTGCAGCACATTTACTTCCAAGTCCTTCTCTGCGACCTCATTATAACCCACAATTCCTATATCCGCCGCACCGATAGCCACAGTCTGCGGTATATCATCGTCACGAAGAAGTATAATCTCTGCCGGAAAATCTGACGCGCGCATCAGAAACTTGCGCTTTTCCATGCTGACCGAAACTCCTGCTTCATTAAGAAGTTCCATACTCTGCTCGTTCAAGCGTCCTTTGGCCTGAACCGCAATCCTCAACATTACATTTTCTTCCATATCCATTCAAATAAAAAACCCGCTTTCGAGGAAAGCAGGTCATATAAAACATACAGAAACACCGCTCTAACCCTCGACGATATCGACAGTATAAGAGTGGTGATGATGTACAATAAACATATTAATCAGTCTTAGCGCTTACAAATTTAGCGATTCCGCACTATTATGCAAGAGTTTTGCCTGAATTTTATCAGAGTCTTCTACAAGAGTAAAGACTATATCATCTTGTCCTTCCACCGGTTCTTCTTCAGCATCAACAACTTTTCCATCTTCAATATACTCCCACACACGGTTAGTAATCTCCCAATCCCCCAATATTGAGGAACTGTTCACTGCGACTTCTTCTGAAACCGGAGGCGTAACAAGAGTGGTGACCTTGATATACCCTATCGGAGAATAATTCTTCTCACCCTTCTCCAAAATTGCAAATGCATAATCCGTTTCCATGGTGAGTCCTTCAATCACGATTGTACCATCTTCTTTAAGAGGACCATATTTATTCATCGCCCTTGTGATATTCTCATCATCTGGATTGAGCGCCATATATTTCTGAGCATTACGGTATGTTCCGCCACAGTGTGTAGAATTTGCCCAGAACGGATCTGTGATGCGGCCTGTCCAATAAATATAATCCGACAGATCGCCGCCGGTTGAAGTCACCTTAAGAACCATCTTCTTGGCTGTACGCTCCAGCATCTCCACCTTCAATGATATGCTATTGTCATACACCAACGCTTCAGTCTTTCCGGAAACACAAGTCACAGGGCCATATTTGCCATCAGCATCCACGGCTACTGCATATACCCAATAACTTGTAGATGGGTTCAGTTTCGAGAATGAAGCTGTTGCGGCGGAGCCTTTCACTGATACAAACGAATTCTCCTTCATCTTCTGGAATTTCTCAGCATCAGGCACCTCTGAAGATGAGTAGCGGTATCCGTCCGAATTGTTCAGAAGAGCATAATATATCATTGACGCACCCTTAGACTCCACAGGGACACTGATAGTTGAAGGGCCGACCTTAACTTCTCCGAATGATACATCCAGGTTTCCACCCTCTTCTAAAAGTAATAATGTTGTAAAGCTTTCTAATTTCCCATATATTTCTTCTGATTTCACTTTGACAATAAGACAGTAATTATATCTCACATTTGGGTTTAGGCCTGTGATGCTAATCGAGAATTTCTGATCAGCATCAAAAGTTGTAGTTGACACCTTTTTAGCATCATAGACATTAAAGTTCTCTCCATCAGAATAACACACAGTCACCTTACTAAAAGCAAGGTCGTCAACAGGTACAGAGAGGCTACCTGTAATGGTCGCAGACACATCTGTAATCGCGTCAATAGACCATATAAGAGGGCCAACTCCACCATGACCATGATCCATTCTCGGAAGAGTGAGTTTTTCTCCATCTGTCATGGTGATATATAGATACTCCTCGTCATATTCTACCATCTCGAACATGGTATACCCCTTGTCGCCAGTCGCCTGACCAAGCGGCTCATCTTCCCAAGTCTTGCCGCCGTCGTATGACACATACCAATAACCCTCCTCTATCTTCAGCTGAGGAGTAACGCCGTCCTTTCCGGCAGCGCCTTGCGGACCCGAAGCACCTGGCAAGCCATCCGCACCATCTTTTCCTGAAGCCGGAACCTTCTTACCGGAATCATCTAACAGCCATTCGCCGTTTAGTGTCCAATAATATATCCCATCCGCATCCCGTTTCAAACCGACTGCAGGAGTCGCACCATCATTTCCTTTTTCACCTTGTTCACCCTTATCACCATCCTGCCCATGATATATGGTTATTGTTTCAGCATTCGTAAAAGAAATAGCATAACCAATCACCTCCCCGTTCTTCTTCACAGGAACGATTGCTGACACATACACGTTCTTTTCCAAAGCAGAAACAGCCGTCTGCAAGGCCTCGATATTAGAATTTGCCTGCTGACAAAGGGTCTCTAATGTTGTCAATCGTGCTTCATGTTCACGAAGTTCGCTACGGATGTCGCTGTCGTCATAACAGCCGAATGTCAGCGCCAATACTGACAGAAGTAATAAAAGTTTTTTCATAATGAGTCAATACTATTTTCGATATAAAGGAATGTTTCCCAAACAGTTACTTTGCCAATGCCATTTATCTGCGATGCCAAATCTTCAAGTAATCCAAGCCTATCCATTGCATGCGACATATTCTTTAAAACAGACATATTGGAGCAAACAGTCTCTAACCATTGAGATTTTGCTGACGCATGAATTCCCTTAAACATTTAGCTTTATCGATAATATCCATGCAGACACCTTGCTTGGATAGAGTTTATATTTTGCCTGACATAAAAAAGTTAGAGATATTCATCACAAAGGCCTTGAACTCATTTAAACTGACCTCCATATGAAATGTGCTCTTTCCATTATGCTGATCATCAAAAAACAGGGTAGAAATTGGTCTTCCTTGTGTTCTGAAACGATTATGCGCAATAGAATTACGTACATGTCTGCAAACTGCTTGAAGCTCCGTTTCACCATCAGCGATACTATTATCAGAAATAAGTGCTGCCGCCAAACCAAATTGTGAAATTTCACCCTTTGGAAGAATATTCTGTTCATGAGCAACAAACAGCAACCCTACACAAGCATTGATAAACAATGTCACATCGTTATTCTCGTTTTCCGGTAAATTCAGAGACTGATACTGATCTAGTATCTTCTGAGTCCGTTCAACAAAATCGTAGTCATTCAAATGTTCCATATTATATTTTTATGATTTTTGGGTAGAAAATTTTTCCCGCGCCGAGCGCGAGGGTTAGACTTTGAAACGCATGGTCTGGGAAGCCGATCCTGTCATCCTGAACGGAGTGAAGGATCCCGCTTCCCGACCACGCTGATTAAGTTATTTTGATTCTTGGAGACAACGGACTGATAGACCGTACACGCGATTGAAGTCGTACAACGGATTGACGCCGCCATTGTCGTAGAAGAGCAGGTTGTACGCGTAGTCTCTGTTAGGAGAGGCAGACCAATAGAGGCCGTCGGAACCGACAGCTCTGAGACTGCCATCGTTGTTGCGGCGATACCCCGAAGCAGGATACCACGTTGTAGACGGAGATGAGAGGCTGAACGATATTCCTTCATTTGTCGAATCATATGTAGTATCATCAAACCCAGCCTTTGACCAAACGCCACTACTTCGGCCGTCAGGGACACGCCAACCCGCAGGACATGGGTCGTAAATCGACTTTTCTTTATCGGAAGTCGTCCACAATGTATTGTCGCGAGAAGAATAATGCCAATCATAAGGAGACGATGAAGCCGTCACAAAAGTTGTAGGATTTGCCACGACATAAGACACGGTACCACGCGACGAACTAGTTGATACCGGTGACGGCCAAGAAATTGTCGATTTGGCGATAGTGCTTGACGAAATTGAAGTAGAACCAAGGAAAGGATCCTTACGGCCCCACTGATACAACAGGCCGAGGGCACCGACCTCACCAGGAGTAGCACTCGTCGCACCGAGGTTGCGGTCCATCATTGTGCCAGCATTATTCCTATAAACATGTGCCTCAGGCTGGTCGGTCAACCATATATGCCAAGACCAAAGGATGTTACCGGAGGCATCCTTCGCGGCGACAACGGCATTACCTTCCTTGAATGTATCTGCGGTCTGGAAAGTAATGTAATCGTCAGCATATGATACAGACTTTATCAAATCGCCAACCAATGGTGCTATTGAGGTTCCAAAGGACTCCCACAAGACAGATACACTTGCGATGTCTCGCATAGGAACATCACTATTACCTTCAGTTACATAATACGAATAAGTACCTTTTCTATCTACTATATAGCAATTTGCTGTTCCGTCAACAGACAAATTACTATCGATTGGTGGTGTAACAAAACTCTGAGTTTCGCCATACATATAGACACCATTCTTGCATAGATAGATAGTATAATAGTATTCTGTCGCACGCAAAAGATGCTTTAATTTTGTTGAAGACATCTCGCGCGTTATTCGTAACTTCGAGACATGAGTTGCTTCGACATCCATTTCATCAATAGTTGAATATATGAAACCTACTTCTTGATAATCCGCCATTTGTTCCACATCAAGGAGTGTATTAAACGTAGCAGTTGTTGAAGTAACTGCAGACAGGCTTAAAGTTCATCGGACCTCTCTTCTGGGTCTGAACGCCATCTGTAGAAGGAGGTGTTTGTCCGTCATCAATTTCTCCGTTTCCTGAACCGGCATCGTCATTTCCACTCTGTTCTACGTTTGTCTCACTTTCAAGGCCGTCATCGCAAGATGTTACAAAAAGTCCGGCACATAGCAGTACTAATACTGCAAAAAATACTCTTTTCTTCATACGTTTTGATATTTTTGAATTGATATTGTCCATTGACCGTCTATTATTTCCGGAGTTGCAATATAAACAGGTATTCTTCTCTGCTTAGCAATTTCCACAAGCTCCTCACGGTAGTTTTTCGGCATATCACCCCCGAGTGTCAAAGATGTAACTGCACCCTCTGGCATTGTAAGCAAGTACCCATCACGATTGACTGGCTCAAATCTTTCTGACTTAAGATTTCCTGCTATCAATCGGCTCTCTTTCTCCAGATGCCATACATCATAATCCTTATACAAATGAAGATATTGAAATACTCTATCCAATCCGGCAGGGTAATCCTTAATACATTCCCTCAAAGTATAGTCTTCTCCATTAAGACGGAATTTTGAATTGAAATCATCCAAATTAAAAGGTTTGTAGCCATATATAACCTTCTGAAGATAAACCGGCATTCTGAACTGCCGAGGCAAGCCCTCCGTCAATAAATCTCTGTCAAACTCAAGAGCATATCCACGAAAGGAATCTGCATATAAAGTCCACAAATGCTTATTATCTGGTAAGTTACTCTCTGTAAATGAGCATATACCATGATTATCCATTAAAATTGCCATTTGCGGGTTCCAGCCTATGCGCTTACAGAATTTCTTGTATGGTTCTATCTGCCTTGATGCAGTATCAAACGGATCGTTTAATTTGGATGGGCGTGAGAAGAAAATCTGATTATTCCTGAAAGCATCTATATTATGCTGCCTTATTGTATAGTATTTATAGATATACCCTGCTTCCACAGGCAGGCTTTCTTTCAGCAAACCGACGTTTTTCAGCAAATCAATTACCCAATGTAAATCTTTATAATACCCCTCTGCATCATTGTATATATGCTTGACTATCTGTTGATTTGCCAAAACATATTCAAGCCGATATCCGAACTGGTTATAAAACTCCTCTATGGTGATCAACCCACGCTTCAACATAAGACCCCCGAGTTCAATCACCCCAAAATAATCGAGGACATCAGTAGAATTGAATGATATTTGGTTTTCAATCATAACGGGGACGTTTAATTGAGACGACGTTGAAGCAATTCTTTCAGCGAGATTGCTGTCGGAACTGTCATCAGGGGCTTTATAGCTTTTCATCAGAAAAAGCATAAATGATTTCTTGCCGGATTCATTAAACCGCTCACGCAAATCCTTTAGGGAGTTTATCGTCGCAAGATGTAAGGCATGAGTCAAGGTATATCCCGTTATCACCAAGGTGATTCCACTTGCAAAAATCTTCAACACAAGGCCATAACCGGACCAAAATTTCACAAACCCATCAATACCAGCAAGGGTCAGCAGCAAATCATATTCAGCATTAGCGTCCACAATTATTACCACAATCATTAAAATTGCAGCAATGGTGACAAATACCCCTAACCATGTAAATACACTAACAAAATAACTCAGAAAGCCTCTGTACTTCCGCCGCGTTTTCTGCCAAAATTTACACATAGTCCTATAACATCCTATGCCTCTGCGGATGGGTTTGGGTAAACAAAAAGTGTGAGGCTGTTTCGTTTATCTTGTGGAAGGTTGTGGAAAGACCTGAACAGAAATAAACGACATGATGCCTCACACTCGGTATATATGTGAGACATCGGGGCGCAGAGTGCGCCAGTTCACAATGGAATATACCAAGAATGAGTGTTGTCCGTCTATCCTTCTGTTCTGAAAACTTCCACATTTTCCACAAAGGACGTGCGAAAACACTTCTAATATGTATGTGCTAATTGCTTAACTATACAAATGTAGAAATATTTTCTGAAAAACGGTTGAACTACGCAATTTGTATTGCATGAGTCGGGGAAGGTACGCTATTACCAAAGGTGCATATTACAGGACAATGTATTGCAACAATCATACTTTTGCATTATATTTGCTTGCAGATTTCAAAAGTTTGTTACTATGGGACAGTCAACAATATCCATCAGAGTCGACGAGAAACTTAAAAAGAGTTTCGACGAACTTTGCGACAGTGTAGGGCTCAGCAATACTGCCGCATTTACGGTTTTTATGAAGGCAGCGGTAAGGGAAAGACGCATCCCGTTTGAACTTCGCGCTGAAACCGAAGCGGAAATCAGAGCGAAGAGCATGGAGGCATTCGAAGAAATGAGAAGAATAGCAAGGCAGAAAGGACTCTCAGGAATGTCGCTTGAGGAAATCAACGAGGAGATAAGATTGGCACGGAGAGGGGAATAATCAAAAAAATCATTGTGGGAGATATTGTTCCTGTATTCAATGACGACATCCTCAACGAATATTCAGAAGTACTGCACCGAGCCAAATTTGATTTCCCAGAGGCTGTGATAACTCAAACACTAAGAACTTTTATTAAGCTCGGATTATAGTTACCCCAACAGAAATGATACATATTATTGAGTCTCTGGAAAACCCGAGCATTCTGAACGAGCCGCATGTCCCATACGGAAACTGGTAGCGGAGGTCAGAGGTCATCAGCAACGGGTATATCGTACCCTAAAATTTTCAAAGTAGTTCTATAGACATTTTCAGAAGCGACATCCTGTTTCATCGCTTCCTGGAGAGGCATATCGGCCGGAGTCACCTGATACACACCATCAAAACCTGCCTCGACAGCATCCTCCTTACTTATCCGGACGATTCCACCTATGGCGATAACCGGTATCCCCTGTTTATGTGCTCTTCGTGCTATGCCAAACGGTGCCTTTCCGGTAAGAGTCTGAAAATCCACCCTGCCCTCACCTGTGATTATCATATCTGCACCCTGTATCAAAGCATCAAAACCAATGGCATCCAGCACCATCTGGGCGCCTGACTCAAGCCTCGCATTCAGAAAGGCAACAAAACCCCCACCTAAGCCACCTGCAGCTCCTGCTCCGGGAATAAAAGAAACATCCTTGCCATTGAACCTTCTGATTGCATCGGCAAAGGATACAAGACCCTGATCCAATATCTGCACCATCTGAGGGTCAGCACCTTTCTGCGGGGCAAAAACACAGGCCGCGCCTTCAGGACCATAAAAAGGCGAATCCACGTCACAGGCCACAATAAACTCCGACTCCGCCAAAGATGGCACAGCCGAAGATGCATCAACAGAAAAGACTTCCGACAAGGCCACTCCACATCCGGAAAGCACATTACCCCGTTTATCCAGAAACTTATACCCCAATGCTTCCAGCATTCCCATTCCGGCATCATTGGTCGCACTGCCTCCTATGCCGACAAGAAACTTCCTGCAACCTCTCTCCAAAGCATCAGCGATCAACTGACCTGTACCATATGTGGATGTCCTCAAGGGATTTCTCTCATCAACAGACAACAACGGAAGGCCGCTTGCAGTCGCCATTTCCACAACAGCAGTATCCCCATCATCAAGAATAACGTATGGAGCAGTAATCGGGCGGCCAAGCGGATCTGAAACCTCCACATATATCTTCCGGCCACCCAGAGTATGACACAGGGCATCCATCGTTCCCTCTCCGCCATCTGCAACATCAACCTTGACCACAACAGTTGACGGACTGACATGGAGAACTGCCTGCTCCACAGCATCAGCAACCTGCAAAGACGTCAAAGAGCCCTTGAACGAATCTGATGCCACTACAATTTTCTTGAACATAAGCTTCTGTTTCAGTCTCATAAATGTAAGTTAATTTCCTGATTTAACAAACATTATTTTTTCTTGTGCATTTTTGAAAGTATCTTTGTGGCGCTAAAATTTAACATCATGAAAATCGGAATATGCAACGACCACGCAGGCGTGGAATACAAGAACGCATTGGTGGAATACCTGACCGGCAAGGGCTACGAAATGGTAAATTTCGGAACTGACACAACGGACAGCATGGACTATCCGGATGTGGCTCATCCGCTTGCAAATGCTGTAGAGAGTGGCGAAGTTGACCTCGGAATCGCGTTCTGCGGTACAGGCAACGGCATGCAGATGGCACTCAACAAGCATCAGGGTATCCGAGCAGGACTCTGCTGGTCAGTTGAAATCGGAAAGCTCATCAAGCAGCACAACAATGCCAATGTACTGGTGATGCCAGCCCGTTTCATACCGTTCGAAACAGTTATCGAGATTACTGACGCATGGCTCAGCGAACCTTTCGAAGGCGGTCGTCATCAGGGAAGAATCGATAAGATACCTTGTAAATAATCAGTTTTGGAAGCCTTAGTTCTTAATCCGGGCAGCGCACCTCTTAGCAGAAACATCGAGGACTATCCGGAAGGGATCATTATCCCCATAGATAAACCATATAGATGGACATCGGCAGACGTGATCAGAAAGGTCAAGTACGCCGCTATCCGTCATTTCGGCAAGAAGAATCTCAAAGTCGGACACGCCGGAACTCTTGACCCGTTAGCAACAGGGGTTCTGCTTGTGTGCATCGGAAAGGCCACCAAACTTGCCGAGACGCTGCAGTCTCATGACAAGGAGTACATTGCAGGAGTGACATTCGGCGCCACTACGCCGTCTTATGACCTGGAAAAGGAAATAGACAGACATTTCCCCTACGAGCATATCACTGCAGAGTCTATCCAGAAAATCCTGCCGGCTTTCATCGGCGAGCAGGACCAGATCGCTCCCCTCTTCTCCGCAAAATCAGTAGATGGTGTCCGTGCTTATGAACTCGCGCGCAAACTCCATAAAGAAGGCAAGACACTTGACCAGGCCGCACAGGAACTTATCCGTACAGCCCGCATCAACATCACCGAACTGGAACTCCTGGAGTTTAACGCAGCAGGAAGTGGTTGCGGTTTGAAAAACCGTGCTACCCCCCTGGCCGCAGGGGGAGGGGCCCGCTCCGAAGGAGTGGGAGGGGTTGTTTTTCAAACCACAATCACTTCCGCTTCCAGTCGTATAAATGTCACTGACAACTCTGCCCTAGGCCTCCCACATGCATCAATACGCATGGCCTGCAGCAAGGGAACATATGTCCGAGCCTTCGCACGAGACCTCGGTGAAGCATTGCAGTCAGGAGCGCACCTTGACTCCCTCCAACGCAGCCGTAGCGGAGAGTTCAGGGTGGAAAATGCATTGAGCGTAGAGCAGGTCATCAATATACTGCAACACTCAAATAGTTAGATATCAACACCTTAAGCACACGAGCCCATCTACCAGCCACTGGGGCTCGTTTACACAGAATACTATGAATCAAGGAGTTAAGTGCCACACGTATTCATACAGGGGCATCTGGCGCGTCGCCTACCCCATCCTGATCAGCCTCGTGATGGAGCAGATGATCGGTCTTACCGACACTGCATTCCTCGGACGAGTAGGAGAGGTGGAACTTGGTGCTTCAGCCATAGCCATAGTATATTATATGGTATTGTTCATGGCAGGTCTGGGATTCAGTGTCGGGGCACAGATCATAATAGGAAGAAGAAACGGAGAAGGCAACTTCCGCGACACAGGCAAGGTATTCTGGAACGGTCTGTACTTCCTTCTCGGACTCGGAACTCTGCTCATCGCAGCATCTGAATTGCTGTCTCCGCTGCTGATGAGACATATGGTATCATCACCTGCCATTCAGGACGCTGCCCTTGACTATGTACGATGGAGACTGCCTGGTATGCTGCTGGCCTTCTGCACATGCATGTACCGCGCATTCTACATCGGCACGACACAGACAAGGACGCTGACCCTCAACTCCATAATCATGGTCCTGGCCAATATCATATTCAACTGGATCCTGATATTCGGACATTTCGGATTCCCGGCCCTGGGAATAACCGGAGCAGCAATCGGCTCATCACTGGCAGAACTCGTGTCTCTGATTTTCTTCATAATATACACCAGAGTGAAATGCGACCGCGCCAGATACGGACTTGCCAGACCGGCTGCCCCGGACTTCAAAGAGATAAAATCCATGATGCCGGTATGCACATGGTCAATGATACAGCACGTGGTATCCGTATTCACCTGGCTGGTATTCTTCCTTTATATAGAACATCTCGGAAACGACGGTCGACCTCTTGCAATCTCAAACATCGTCAGAAGCGTATCCGGCATGCTCTGGATGATACTCGCCGCATTCTCATCCACATGCAGCACCCTTGTGAGCAACATCATCGGAGCCGGCCGTCAGGACAAGGTCATATCGCTTATCAAGCGTATCCTGAAACTTTCCTACACCATAGTCCTGGCATGTGCGCTGCTTTTCTGCATCTTCCCCACAGCAGTCATCAGCATCTATACCGACATACCCGACCTGATTACTGCCACCATACCATCGATGATTGTAATGTGCACCTCATACGCATTCACTGTCGGAGCCATGGTTCTCTTCCAGGCAGTAGCCGGCACTGGAAGCACAAAGACCGCCTTCCGTCTGGAACTCGCCGCCCTTGCAATCTACACCTTATATTGTACGGTCATCGTCGGTATCCTGAAACTTGACATCGCGATCTGCTGGACCGCCGAGCACGTCTACGCCATCGCTCTTCTTGTATTCTGCTACGCCTACCTGCGCAGCGGTCGCTGGAAGAACCGCGAAATCTGAAACATACCGCGCAAGAGAATAAAAAAAAGGGTCCGGCATTTCTGCTGAACCCTCTTGTGCGGATGATAGGAGTCGAACCTACACGCCGTGAAGCACTCGCACCTGAAACGAGCGTGTCTACCATTTCACCACATCCGCGTCGTTATTGGGAGTGCAAAGATATAAAATGTTTTTTAATTATCACAATATCACATTATAAATTTCTTCTTTATCCCATCCTGATACACTGACAGAAATCACTGTCATATTGTAATCCAGTACGACCGTCACATCTGAAAGTTCCTCCGCAGTCCAGTCATAACCTCCCGCAGCCAGATATTCTCCTATGGCGAAGGTCTTCAGGTGCGGTGCCTGATCATCCACCTCCAACATCAACGAACTATCCTTCTGACGTGGAATAATAACCTGAGCCACTCCCCTCTCTTGAGGGAATGCGACACAGGCAAACTCCCCATAGGAAGGACGTCCACCCATATCGTAACCATCTACCCCACCCTTGAAGGTCAGGCTATACGGCAGAAGTTCTCTGTCGTGCATTTCCACAGTCAATCTGCAATGATTCTTATGAAGCCTTACCTTTCTGTAGTAACTCTCTGCACCTGTATCAGCAATAAAAGAATCAAGATAGACCGGGGGACATTCCACGCCATATGGGATGCGTAAGAGACAATCCTTCCCTGACATACCTCCATCTCCACACCACAGACTCACTTGCAGCAACCCATGAGGCACTTCTCTCTCATACATGTCATCAAACGCATCCGCCATGACGCAGTCACTGAAGACAATACCGTCCGCAGACATCGCCAAAACGTTCACCTTTTTAATCACAGACGTATCCAACCCACTGAAGTCCAGGCTCATCACACATGGACATATCGTTCTATCCTCCTTCACGCTACATCCTGCTGCAGCAGCAATAATAAGGACAGACAGCATCATCTTCATATTCTTCATATCATTCAATCATTCAATATTGATGTAAATCCAGAAGCCAATTCAGACAGTTCCGGATCAAGATTGGCGCGAAACCGCAACGCAGGCATCTGTCCGACAGCCCTCCCAAGAAATTCACGGGCCCTGCCATACTTTCCGAGTCGGGCATAGGTCATCGCCATCAGATAACACACCTTGGGTTGCTGTGAGTCCAACTTTTCCAGTATATCCAACGCCGTATGGTCATAGCCGGCAGAAAGACATGCCAGTGCAGCATTGTAATCCCCATAGGGGCGCAACATCGCGACAGCTGTCTTGTAATCCAGCGACTTAAGCGCCGCTATTCCTGACATATATACAGAATCTATGACAGTAGTATGTACTGTATCCTTTACCATTCCCTTGCGATGAAGATAGAACTCAAAAGAGACACTACGCAAATAAGGATAAACCTTCTCCCTCAGATACCGGTATTCCGGCATTCCTGACAGCGCTGTCTCAATCTTGTCGCAAACGTCAGGACCTGGCAGCGAAGCGCGCCTTGACCTACCTTCCAGACTCTCTGTGATCCTTAAAATCTTCTCCCGTGAGGCCCTTCCAAGCACTGTGTCATTCTGTACAAGACGTCTAAGCTGCGCCCAGTTCTCCGGCTGGCAGGAAGCCTTCAGACACCTGGACTTCAAGCTATCCGGCCATTGCCTGCGAAGCACAAAATCCAATACAGCATTTGACCGGGCTTTTGAAAGCCGTGAATTGACATCGTACGGTCCTTCCGGAGAACACGAAGCGGTAACAACCATGGAATCCAACACCAGGTCCTCCCTTGAGACCACATCACCTATGCATCTGCGGACCCTGAGCAGTTCCGAAGCATTATCCCCCCGCAACGTATCCACACATGAGCTTCCCTTCTCAAAATCTATCAATGCCTTGGTATGATCATATACGACCCTTTCCAGCACCCTGAGCCTATAACGCAGAGTAGTATCGACCAATGATGAGAGCGAACTGATATAGAATGTAAGTTCTTGAGGGAAAGGCATATCCAGCACACTTCGTCCTTTTTCACACACCTCTCCCTCCAGACTTACCATCACCCGCCTCAACCCCGGTCTGCTGCGGAAGGTATGATCATACTGATACACAAAATCACCATCTGCAGTCATCACTGTATCGAGTCTCACACCTTCCCCCATTACAGGATCCTTCACCATCTTATTGAAGACCGCACCCCTGTTTTGTTTCCTCCATTCATTTCGTTTAACCTTCCAATGCCTTGTATAATGCCTGAGGGCCTGCAATTGCGTCACTCCAAAAAGGCTTTCCGCATCCGGGTGCGATATTATGGAAGTATCGGTCTTCATCCTGTAGGTCTGGGGAAAATTCCTTTCCAGGAAAATCTCCAACTGCCGCATCCGTAACAGATCCGTCGTATCAGTTACAATGGAAGAAAGGAAGGCACTGTACCTCTGATATCCCCTCAACTGGGCATTTCTATAAGCTCTTCCTGTAATATAGACCGGCATCAGCGCGACTGTGTCAGAAGCAATCCTCATGTATGGAAGTATCTTCAGCCTCCATCTGGAATCCATCATCTCTCCCGGCACTGTTATGTCAAATCCTATCGTCACATAGCCGTTCCTTTCCGACACATTCCTGAAACGCGCAGTCACCTTGGACGCGGATATCACATCTGTCGCCACCATCTCTCCTGTTTCGGAATCCTTTATTGCATTCATAAGGACAGGTCCGTCCGTAACATCTGCAGACACACTGTCAACGACGGGGTCTGAATGCGGCTCCTGAAACCTACTATCTTCCCTGACAGAAAGTCCAAGCATAACCTCTCCGCTGCTCATCTGCCTCACCTTCTTATATGAGGTACAGGCTGAAACACAAAGAGCAGCAGCCACCATGCATAAAATCGGTCTAAAACACATATACTACTGAAATCGTTATATCATCCGGAAGCAGAAAGGCCTTCCTGCCCTGGTCAACGGTCAACCCGCACGAGGGACAACTGTACTTCCTGTAAATATCCAATCCTCCCCAAAAACCAAGACCGAACTCCATATTGACATGCTTTGACAGCATCAGAGTGTAACCGGAATACAATCCCATACCCACACGGTCTCCCTCTGAAGTCTGACGGGAAACAAGTCCTCCCATATTATACTCCTGATAACGGACCTTGGTAGCAAACCACCACCCTGACCAGATATGCCACGGCCATAGTCTTGCGCCAAGAGAATAAGACTGCTGACGGGCCTGAAACTGTCGAGACACATCTCCTTTATGGTATGTAAACGGGTTATATCGTGCTCCTGCTGTCAGACTCCATCTTCGGGAAAGTGCGCATGAAGCCTCAACATTCATGGTTCCCAGTTCAGCATAGCCCAGCAGATTGGTCGAGACACTGACCTGGCGGGCCTGAACCACACATGGGAGCGCCATCAATGCCGTAATCAGCAACAATCCGAATCCTTTCATAACTAATATCTGCTGAAAACCTGCTCTATCATCATCCGTTTAGATGGAAAGGCATCTGTCAGGTTCTGTTTCAAGGTCTGCCTGCTGACTGTCCTGGCATCCAACACGGAAAGAATCTGAGATGGTTGCATTCCTCTTTCGTCAAGATAACGGAATATCTGCGGGTAAAACCAGAATGACGTTCCGAATGACGGCATAGATCCGCCATACCTGTCCTTATACATACGCGATTGAAGATAGTATGCCCACATCTCCCCCACTTCACAATAACCGGAGAGTCCCCCTCCTCCATCACCGTAGGTCATTCCTCCTGACTGAATATAAGAACTGATTATATAAAAGATATACGCATTCCAATAACCGGTCCCGACTTTCGCAAAGTGACTTGCATGTGAAAGTTCATGACAGACAGACGAATAGATAGATGCATAATCTTCACGGCCATTTGTACCGATGGTGATGTCCGGCAGCAATGATTTTACAAGAACCGCGTAACCGCCGAGGAAGCCGGAAATCAAATCATTGCTCAGGACAGCTCCATGATGGAGCATGATGGCACTGCTGGCCTCAAAGTCCTTCAGTATCCAGATTCGCAGATCAGAAGGTGGCTGTGTCAGGTTAAGATCTTCTTTTGCACATCGTGAATAATACTCATACGCCGCATTGTTCACTACACACCTTCTGAAAAGTTTACCGTCGGACTTATCTGTAACCGTGACATTCACTCCAGCAGGATCGGATTTTCCAAGGGTCGACACCGATGCCGGAACAAGAATAAGATTGAGTCCGATAGAAAATCCCTTCGAGTTCTGAAAGACCAGTCTGTAGCGTAGTCTGGCCGAAAACTTCTTCGACATCGAATAATATCCGTCGCGGTCAGTATAAGCTGAATCAAATTTCACAAAACTGTTGCAGGACACCTTGACGCCTGCCACCCCCACAGGCTTACCACCATTAGCCTTCGGATCTACAATTGTTATGCGTCCTGACGGAGTCACCCTCTTGGAAGCCTTGGTCACCATCTCCTCGAAACGGTCCTCATTGCCTGTAATACGATAGGCTTCTCTTTCCACCGCTTCCCAATCGATTCCGTCTGTGCGGGTTGTCGTGGAGTTTATGATATAGCACTCATCTATGAGTTCATATTCTATATCATCAGGAAAATCAAATCCGACAGGAACCACAGCATACTGCCATGTGACATTGTTCTCCGGCACCTCCGGATCATGATACCAATCCCCTTCCACTGCGATATCGTAGTCCAGCGGATGATCGACCAGTTCCAGTCCCAATGCCTCCAGCCTTTTGAATTCCTCCTTATTGCCTGGCAGAAACCTCACATAAAGATCCGTCGCCTTAACCTCGACCCTGTCCGCCTTTGTCGGATACAAGGATTGTAATGCCTTTGTGACATTCTCTGTCTTGTACGGATTTTCCAGCCGCTCCCCCAGGACTATCCTGTCATGAGTCAGCTCCATTCCGTAGGAATAGTCGACCCAATGATCCGGAGCCATCATTTCTTTGCTGCATGACATCATGACCAATGCCATCACCAGCAGTTGAACTTTACTTCTCATAGCACATAAATTTTATTGCGATGCAAAGTTCAAGACAATTATCCGTGTTCCTGAAAAGAACACGGATAAAATTAAAAATCACCATCTGAGATATCTCAAATGGCGATTTTATAGATAAATTTTATTTCAATGTTCGGAACTTTGAAATAAAATCCGAACGGTTTATCAGAAGTAATTTACTGTTTTCTGTTCTACAGCTGCGAGAATGCTGTTCGCAACACGGCTCACTCCGAAGCGGAAAAGGTCCTTGTTGAGCCATTCCTTACCGAGAATTGAAGACACTATCGAATAATAGCAGATGGCATCAGCAGCTAATGAAATACCGCCGGCCGGTTTGAATCCAATCTTCTTTCCTGTAGCCTGGTAGAACTTTGAAATGCACTCGCACATCACGTATGCAGACATCGGCGTTGCATTGACATCAACCTTTCCTGTTGAAGTCTTGATAAAGTCTGCACCGGCCTCCATTGCAAGGAACGAAGCCTGAGCGATATTCTCCGGAGTACGCAGAAGTCCAGTCTCAAGTATCACCTTCAGATGAACCTTTCTGCCCTGTGCCTGAGCCACCTTGTCTATACATGCGCGAACCTGACGGATCTCCTCGGCTGCACCCTCATAATCTCCTGCAAGGAACTTGCTGAGTGCAAGAACGATATCCACTTCATCTGCTCCCTGCTCCACCGCCATCTCACATTCTTTCAGTTTGACTTCGAGAAAACTCTGGGATGATGGAAAACATGCAGACACTACTGTTATATTGAAGTCGCACTTCCTTTCCGACGCCACTGTTACTGCAAAATTAGGATATACACACACTGACGCAGGCAGCGGCCACTCAGGATAAGACTCCCTGAACGAGTTGACCTTGCCAACGAGTCGCGCCACAGACGCCTGTGTATCATCAGTCTTCAATGTAGTAAGGTCCATCATTGAAAAACATTCCTTGTAAACCTGCTCACATGCAATATTTTCAAGATTTGCAGCAATAAGTTCCAATGCTCGTCCCATCAGCTCCTGATCCGGAGTGTAAGCATACTTTTCCAAATAATTCATAATATTTCCTTTCTTCTAAAACTTCAACTTTGAATCAACTATTATTGTAACCGGGCCATCATTCAGAAGTTCAACCTTCATATCCGCCCCAAAGATACCCTTTCCTACCGGCTTTTCCAACTCGGCTTCGAGCAATTTAAGGAATCTTTCATATAAAGGTATCGCCACATCCGGCTTGGCAGCCTTTATATAAGACGGGCGGTTCCCCTTTACTGTCGATGCATATAGAGTGAACTGGCTCACTGCCAGAATATCTCCCTGCACATCCTTCACCGAAAGATTCATCACACCGTCCTGATCATCAAATATGCGCATCGCAGCTATTTTCCGCGCTGTCCACAGAAGGTCTTCCTCGGAATCCTCATCAATGAACGCGGCAAGAACAAGCAATCCATGTCCGATGGATGATTCGTATCCCTCCGCCGGCACCTTCACGCAAGCATGCGAAACTCTTTGAATGACTGTCCTCATTATCCTCTTATCTGTATATCAAAACCCTCGTCCACAAGCGGCTGAACCATTGTGGCCATCTGCTCCACACTGTACTTGCCCAGCGTCCGGTCTGGAGTTTCCCGGTCTATCGTATAAACCATTATCTCGCGCGGCTTCAACTGACGTACGATATCCATCCATCTTTTTAATGCTTCCGGAGTCGCAGTATCAAATTCTTCTGACTTCAGGAACATCGTCTGCAGGATGAAATCACCTTCAAAACGCTTAAGTCCTTCAACCACCTTATCAAGTGAATATGCTCCGGTAGGCTTGTTTATCTTCTTGATAAGCTCATCAGACGACGCATCAATCTTCATTATGGCGTTATCCACCTTTCTAAGCGCTTCGAATACACTTTCACGTCCTATCATAGTCGCATTTGAAAGCACCGAAACCTTGGCTTCCGGAAAATAACGGTCCCTCAGTTCAATGGTCACATCCACTATCCTGGCAAAATCAGGATTCATAGTAGGTTCTCCATTACCGGAAAATGTAATGGAATCAACTATGACCCCCTGCCCGGAAAGTTCCGCCAGTCTCGTCTGAAGGGCTTCTGCCACATCCGCATATCTCGGATACTCCTTGTCCTCAACCCCATCCTTGTTCCATCCGCACTCGCAATACACACAGTCGAAATTGCACATCTTGCCATGCGCCGGAAGAATGTTCACCCCCAGCGACGACCCGAGTCTGCGACTGCGTATGGGTCCGAAGACTATGTTCTCGAAACGAAGCATCAGATCAATCTTTCAGATGTACTTTCCTTTGTGACATTACCATCCGCATCAATACCCTTGACCAAAACCATGCCCGGTCTCTTGCCAGGAGCAATGCTGCCGAGCACATCGTCCTTCGAGAGGAAACGCGCTCCGTTAAGCGATGCCCATGTGAAGATTTCTCCCATCGGCACGTGCGGGAAATTCTCTTTCAGGCATGCGATCTCCTTTATCATGCTCAAATCGTCATTGCTTGAAAGCGAATCCGTTCCGACCGTTATTGCTAGTCCATTGTCCCTCATCAGGTCAATAGGCGGCAACGCATTGTGTATAAAGATATTGGAAAGCGGACATACCGCCCAATAAACATTCTTCATAACCTTCTTCGCCGCATCAATATCGTCCTGTTTCAGACAGACATTATGCACAAGAAGAATCTGCTGGTCATATGGTGCAGGCGCAGCATCTGCAAGCCTGTCAATAAAGTATTTCAATGACGACTCTCCCGTCACAGGCGGAGTACTCATGCCGTTTCTCTTGCGGTTCTCGTACATTGCTCCGGAACCGTTTATCAGCAGGTCCTCCTCTTCCTGGCTTTCCTGCGAGTGATATGAAAGATACCCCTTTGCAAGTCCTGCAGCAGCAGAAGCGCTGAGCAGTGCCGGACTCATTGTATAGCATGAATGTGGAGTAGGTGCCGCATCAATTCCCTTCTGACCGGCGAGCTGATCAAGAGCTGTCACATCCGCCATCACTCCCTCACACATGTGAGGTTCACTGCCGAATACCTCAAGGAAAGTACGGGTGTACATCTTATGAGATGCCTTTACATCAAAAGATGAATCATCATTGCTGATGTCTGCCATGGCTGAAACACCATCCGCCCACATCCTGTCCATCCATTTCTGCGTCAGTTCAACTTTCACTTCACGACCGGCCCAGTCACGCAAGGCATTGATCTGGTCAATGAAGCCTGCCATGCCCGACCCCTTGTAGAACTTTCCGTGAAGGTGTGAGAGTTCAATGTGGCAATGCGCATTCACAAACCCAGGTACAATTGCACCATCAATGACATCCTCAGACGCCGGATCATCACATACTCCGGTCCTCAGGATGGTTCCATCTGACTCATCATACTCCACAAAACCGTTTCTGACCGGCTCTGCGGTCTGCAGCGTATATACATACGCAGCAACTATTCTCTTGACTCCCATAGATTCAGCATTAATGACCAATATGTAGAATCGCGTCTTACCGTATCAGGCTGTTCATGAATGACATCCGGGAAATACTTTTCCATATCAACTGTTACGCTCTCTCGCAGCTGTTCAATGTGCTTTCTTATTTCCTCAAGGCGGGTCTGTTCAGCCTTTTTCCCCTCCAGTTCCTTGAGCATACCGTCAAAAATTCCGACAGTCTCCCTCAGGATTCTGGAAAAACGCTCCGGATCATCCATATATACATCTACAGACTTCCGATAGTCTGACGATGTATACCCATGCTCATTGAGTATCGGCTCATATACCAGCGAGGTATCCGCTATATGTCTGGCGCCGGGAGTCTGGCTGATCCACTGATCCATCAACAGCATCTGAGCATAGATCTCCGCAAACTCTCCACGCGGAATGACCTTGCCATCACGCTCCCCGCACGAGACGAGCAGCATCACAGTCAAGATTACCGGAAATATATGCCTTAAAACCTTCATAATTATCTCAATGTTGCACCAAATTCATTCTGGAATGTAGAGAGAAGCTTGCTCATCACTCTTTCCACATCGTTATCGGTGAGTGTCTTTTCAAGATCCTGAAGAACGAAACTCAGTGCGTACTGTTTCTTTCCTTCAGCAATCTTATCGCCTCTGTAAACATCAAAGAGACCTACCTGCTTGAGGAGTTTCTTGCCAACGCGAAGCGCACTCTTGCGCAGGTCAGCATAAGATACGGACTCATCCAGAAGCAGAGCGAGGTCACGCCTTACTTCAGGGAATTTAGGCAGTTCCGAATACTTGATCTTGTTCCTCTTGATGAGGGTAAAGAATGCCGGCCAGTTGATTTCTGCCGCGAATACAGGCTGCTTGATGCCGAACTGCTTGAGTCTCGCAGGAGAGATAGTACCCATCACTGCAAGGGGCTGGTTCGAACCAGGCATAAGGTAAGTGAGTCCCTCTGAGAAAAGATCCGCCGGCGCAGCCTCTGTACCTAAAGAATAGATATCGCATCCGAAACGCTTCAGAAGCAGTTCAAGATATCCCTTAAGCTGGAAATAGTTGCCCTTGCCAGGATCGACTCTCCATGACTTTTCCGGCTGTCCGCTCATGAACATGGCATAGCATGTATGCTCCTCGTATGAATCAAGGGTCTTTCCGTCCATCTCAGGATTGAAAGAATATACTGAGCCATACTCGAATGTCTTGATGTTTGTGATCTGACGGTTGATGTTATAAGCGATCACTTCAAGACCGTTGAGAATAAGGGTCTGCCTCATCACGTTGAGGTCAGAACTGAGCGGGTTCATGATCCTTACGCACTTGTCCTCAGGGAAGGTCTTGAGTTTCGAATAATAATCGGACTTTGTAAGCGAGTTGTTCATGGTCTCGACAAATCCGTTCGCGGCAAGGAAGTCCGCAATAGTCTTTCTCACCTGCTCCTGCTCCGGCTTCTGAGGTGCATTCACAGACATCCTCATGGCCTGTGGAAGCTCGATGTTATTGTATCCGTAGATACGGAGGATTTCCTCTACGATATCACACTCACGATACACATCCACCATATATGACGGCACGGCTACCTTTGCACCGTTTTCAGTCTTCTCAATGAACTCGTATGCAAGACTCTGGAGAATACCCTCAATGGTCTGTGCTCCGATCTTCTTGCCCACAAAGTTCTCGATCCGGGCATAATCCAGTTCCACAACCTTCTTTTCGATCTTCTCCGGATAGAACTGCTGCATCCTTCCCTCGATCTTACCTCCCGCGAGTTCAAGAATAAGAAGCGCCGCACGCTTGGCAGCATACTCCACCACCAGAGGATCTGCTCCTCGCTCATAACGGAATGAAGCATCTGTCTTCAGACCATGTCTCTTCGAGCTCTTTCTGATAGAAACAGGATTGAAATATGCACTTTCAAGGAAGACATCAGTAGTAGCTTCGGTCACTCCCGACTCCTCACCTCCGAATACACCTGCCAGACACATTGATTTCTCGGTATTTGCAATCATAAGGTCTGCGCCGCTGAGGGTACGCTCCACTCCGTCAAGAGTAACGAACTTCTCTCCTTCCTCAGCACGGCGCACAACCACTTTGCCACCAAGGATCTTAGCGGCATCGAATGCATGAAGCGGCTGACCGATCTCATGAAGGACAAAGTTGGTAATATCTACAATATTGTTGATCGGACGAAGACCGATTGCAAGCAGTTTCTTCTGGAGCCACTCTGGAGAAGGAGCAACCTTCACGCCACGGATTGTCGTTCCCGTATATCTTGGAGCGCCGTCTGCAGCAGTCACCTCCATTGGTATTGCCTCACCCTGATCGCTATCAGCCCATGCAGACACATCCGGCATCTTGAATGAGCAAGGCACATTGTTATGCCTGAGATATGCGTAAAGGTCGCGTGCAACTCCGATATGCGAAGCCGCATCAACACGGTTTGCTGTCAGACCGATTTCTATGAGGGCATCTGTTGCAAGTCCGAGATAATCCTTTGCCGGCGTTCCCACTACAGCATCCGGATCAAGAACCATGATACCGTCATGAGACTCTCCGATGCCGAGTTCATCCTCCGCGCAGATCATACCGAACGACTCCACTCCACGGATCTTCGACTTCTTTATCTTGAAATCCTCGCCGAGAACCGTACCGACTGTAGCAAGAAGCACTTTCTGGCCAGCAGCTACATTTGGAGCTCCACAAACCACCTGAAGCAGTTCTGACTCGCCTGTATTGAGTTTTGTCACATGCAGATGGTCTGAATCCGGGTGCTCAACACACTCGACGACCTCCGCTACAATTACACCTTTGAGACCACCTGGTATCTCCTCTATCTGTTCGAGGGAATCCACCTCAAGTCCGATTGAAGTCAGCGCCTCTGCAACGGCCTCTGGAGCGAGGTCGCACTCAAGATAATCCTTGAGCCAATTGTAAGAAATCTTCATATATTCTAAAATTTACACTAAATCATCTTTTGAGAAGAGAGATCCGACAAACTCCTTCTTGTCGAATACTTTAAGGTCATCTATTTCCTCTCCTATACCAACAAACTTCACAGGAACCCTGAACTGATCCACCACTCCTACGACCACTCCACCCTTTGCAGAGCCGTCCAGCTTGGTTATAGCCATTGCTGTAATATCCGTAGCCTTGGAAAACTCCTTGGCCTGCTGGAATGCATTCTGACCGGTCGATCCGTCAAGTACAAGCAGCACCTCATGCGGGGCATCAGGAACGACTTTCTTCATCACATTCCTGATCTTTGTCAGCTCATTCATCAGATCAATGCGGTTATGAAGACGACCGGCTGTATCTATCAGCACGACATCCACATCCTTTGCCACAGCTGACTTCAAGGTATCGAAAGCCACAGACGCCGGATCCGAACCCATAGCCTGCCTGACAATCTCGACACCGGCTCTCTCAGACCATACGGTAAGCTGATCCACAGCGGCAGCCCTGAATGTGTCCGCAGCACCGAGCATGACCTTCTTGCCCTGTGCCTTCAGACTGCTTGCAAGTTTTCCTATGGTTGTTGTCTTTCCGACACCGTTCACCCCGACCACCATGATCACATAAGGCTTCTTCGAGAAATCGAACGGCTCTATGATTTCATCTGCCTCATCCACATTCAACAGATCGGCGATTTCCTCACGCAGCATATCCACAAGTTCGGACATGGATACATACTTGTCGCGACGCACCCTCTCCTGAAGATTGTCAATTATCTTCAGGGTAGTATCGACTCCCATATCTGTTGCAAGAAGAGCCTCCTCTATTGCATCCATCACATCATCATCAACTTCAGTCCTTCCCACAATCGCATGTGAAAGCCTGTCAAAAAAGCCTCTGTTTGTCTTCTTTACTCCTTTATCAAATATGCCCATATCTGCTTGTATTTGCGAACACCGGCACGGCGTTCCATAAAACTTACAAATTTACAGAAATTTAGCGTATAATAAAAGTGGCAGAACCCGTTTTTTAGGTTCTGCCACTGATAAATTCTACAAGTCAGGATTATTTCTTTGCGAAGAACTCCTTAGCCTTGTCCTCTTCAACGAGCTCTTCTGTAAATACGTAAGCTCCAGTCTTTGGTGACTTGTCCATGCGGATACACTTAACTATCTTCTTGAGTGTACCAGCCTTGAAGGTTGCGACTGCTTTCTTTGCCATTTTCTAATCCTCCTTAATTATTTGATCTCGCGATGAAGGGTTACCTTCTTCAGGAACGGATTGTACTTCTTACGCTCCAGACGCTGAGTTGTGTTCTTCTTGTTCTTAGTTGTGATGTATCTTGAGATACCTGGTACACCGCTTTCTCTCTGCTCAGTGCACTCAAGGATGACCTGCACCCTGTTACCTTTAGCTTTCTTTGCCATGATTCAAAAAATTAAACAAGGTTAATAAATCCTTTCTTCTGAGCGTCCTTGATAACTGCATCAAGACCATTCTTCTCAATAGTTCTCATACCCTTGCAAGACACCTTGAGGGTGATGAATCTCTGCTCCTCCTCTGACCAGAACTTCTTGGTCTTGAGGTTAAGAGCGAAGATACGCTTTGTGCGTCTCTTAGAATGGGAAACGTTGTTTCCAACCATTCTCTTTCTTCCTGTAACTTGACAAACCTTTGCCATTGTATATAACTTTTTTAATTAATTCATTATTAGCGGGGTGCAAATATCGCATAAAAAAATTGCATTTGCAAAATTTTACACAAATTTGAAAAACCTGCGCCATCTTATGCTTTTCGGAAACTTCCTGTTTCCGTCGATGGAGAGCCATATCACAGCCGGTTTTCCGACTATATGATCTTCAGGAACAAAGCCCCAATACCTTGAGTCAAGCGAATTGTGCCTGTTGTCTCCCATCATGAAATAATAATCCTGTTTGAAAGTATAGCTTTGGGCTTCCTCAGAGTTTATGTAGATCTTCCCATCTGCAACCTCGAGAGTATTGCCTTCATAAGAAGTTATGATTCTCTGGTAAAGAGGAAGATTTTCAAGCGTCAGCTCCACTGTCGCGCCCTTTGAAGGAATCCATAACGGTCCGAAGTTATCTCTTGTCCAGCGGTAATCCGATGAGAACGGGAAAATCGTCAGATCCGAATCCGGATAATCCGGAGGATAGACATCGATATTCTGTGTCACCGAAACTACGTTTCCGTAAGATTTCACTTTCTCGACCATTTCAGCAGTAAGAGGCATTGCCGGGTATCCGGGCATTTCTGACGAATACCATAGTTCAGCCACATTGATGCCGAGCTCTTCAAGGTTTCTCGGATTGATTCTCTTGCCATCCGTAACCACACGATAGGAGTTCTGTACTCCCGGCCAGTTTTCCTGCGGCAATGAATTGACATAGACCTGTCCGTCCTTGATTGTCAAAGTGTCGCCCGCCGATGCAACGCATCTCTTGACGTAATGATCCTTCTTATCCGAAGGCCTTACCTTGACCGGACCGTAATGTCTCAATGTATATTCACGTCCCAGTGTCCTGACGTATGTGTAGTAATCTGCTGCCGGATCCTTTACAAGCACTGTATCTCCATGAGGAAATGCAAACACCACATAATCTCCTGTTTCAACATGACCGAATCCCTTGAGCCTCCTGTAGTCATTCTGCAAAAAAGTCGAATAGGACTCACTTCTTCCGATGACATTATGAGTAAAAGGAATCGTCAGTGGAGTCTGCGGAAGCTTAGGACCATAGGCCAGCTTGCTGACAAAAAGATGATCTCCTGTGTAGAGCGAACTCTCCATTGAGGATGAAGGAATCTTGAACGCCTGGAAAAAGAAGGTATTGATGAAAGTTACCACCACGACTGCAAAGATGATTGCATCAAGCCAGTCCAGAAGAACATTTCTTTTCTCTCCTTCCTTGTATTCCTTTTTCCAGAACAGCCACTTGACCTTCTTGGTGATGTGTCCGTCGAAAATCGGAATCAGTCCGAAGAGCCACCAGTAATTTCCGAGCCATATTACCCACAGGATGTAGAGGAGAGCCCAAAAACCCAACCTCGCCCATTTATTGTGGTACAATTCCTTCAGGCTCATCAGTCAATACTTATTTTACAGAATTGATGATAGCCTCGAATGCCTGAGGATTGTTCATAGCAAGGTCTGCAAGCACCTTACGATTAAGCTCGATGTTCTGCTTTGCAAGACGTCCGATGAGCTGAGAATAAGTCATACCGTACTGACGTGCAGCAGCGTTGATTCTCTGGATCCAAAGAGCACGGAATGTGCGCTTCTTGTTCTTACGGTCACGGTAAGCATAAGTGAGACCCTTCTCATAGGTGTTCTTTGCTACCGTCCAAACGTTCTTTCTCGAAAGAAAATAACCGCGGGTTTTCTTAAGAATTTTCTTGCGGCGTGCCCTTGAGGCAACTGAATTTACCGATCTTGGCATAAATTTAACTGTTTTATGGAGGCAGTGTCCGTCGTCGGAGCTTTTCAACTGCGTTCCAAGTTTAACTTAAATAACTGTTTGTAATTGTTTGAAATTACATTCCGAGCAGAGCCTTAACCCTCTTCTCGTCAACATTTGCAACGAGTGCGATGTGGGTCAAATTTCTCTTCTGCTTCTTTGTCTTCTTTGTGAGAATGTGGCTTTTAAAAGCATGCTTTCTCTTAACTTTTCCCGTTCCGGTAAGCGTGAAACGCTTTTTTGAACCGGAGTTGGTCTTCATCTTTGGCATAGTTAAATTTGATTTAGTTAATAAATATTTGTTCTCCAATCCCTTGGATTACTTTTTCTTAAGCGGGGCGATCATCATGATCATCCTCTTTCCCTCAAGCTTCGGCATCTGCTCTGCCCTGCCATAGTCCTCGAGTTCGACTGCGAAACGCAGAAGAAGCTTCTCTCCCTGGTCAGCATAGATAATCGAGCGACCCTTGAAGAAGACCGAAGCCTTGACCTTCGAACCTTCCTGCAGGAATTCCTGCGCATGCTTGAGCTTGAACTGGAAATCATGCTCATCAGTATTTGGACCGAATCTGATTTCCTTGATGACTATCTTGGCTGCGTTTGCCTTCATCTCCTTAGCTTTCTTCTTCTGCTGATAGAGATATTTCTGATAGTCCATTATCCTACATACAGGAGGGTCAGCCTTTGCGCTTATCTCCACCAGATCGAGTTCCTGTTCATCAGCCATTCTGAGTGCATCCCTGAGAGAGTAAACACCCTGTTCCGGAATGTTATCTCCGACGAGACGTACCTGCGAGGCTGTGATTTCCTCATTGATTCTCAATCCGTCATCGTCCTTCTTCTGCTGCTGCGGTCTCTGACCGGGACGATTGTTAGGTCTTGGGCCTGCCGGCTTCGGACCTGGTCTAAATGGTGCTGCGATAAGTTTATCCTCCTATAAGTTAAGTTAATATAATATGGTCAGACTAAGACAGCTGATCCTTTATCTCGTTGCTAACCAACTCAACAAACTGATCAACCGGCATAGTTCCTGCGTCAATTCCTCCCTGTCTTCTGACAGATACTGTACCGTCATTCATTTCCTTCTCACCGACAATCACAAGGAAAGGAATCCTCTTGAGTTCACTCTCACGGATTCTCTTGCCGAGTGTCTCGTTCCTGTCGTCAACGGCGGCGCGAATATCGCAATTATTCAGCAAATTACAAACTTTTTTTGCATATTCCTCGTACTTTTCGCTGACTGGCACGATGTTGACCTGATCAGGGGTAAGCCACAACGGAAGCTTTCCACCGGTGTGCTCAAGAAGCACGGCCACGAATCTCTCGAGTGATCCGAACGGTGCACGGTGAATCATGATAGGGCGATGTTTCTGGTTGTCGCTTCCGATGTATTCAAGTTCAAAACGCTCCGGAAGGTTATAGTCAACCTGAATAGTTCCAAGCTGCCACTTTCTTCCGATGGCATCCTTCACCATGAAGTCAAGCTTAGGTCCATAGAATGCTGCCTCACCGTACTCTACAACGGTATTGAGTCCCTTCTCCTGAGCAGCCTCGATGATCGCTGCCTCAGCCTTCGCCCAATTTTCGTCAGTTCCGATATACTTTGTCTTGTTTTCAGGGTCACGGAGCGATACCTGTGCGATATACTCGTTGAAATTCAAGGTCTTGAACACATAAAGGATGATATCGATCACCTTGCAGAACTCTTCCTTGAGCTGGTCTGGACGGCAGAACAGGTGTGCGTCATCCTGGGTAAAGCTGCGGACTCTGGTAAGTCCGTGAAGCTCTCCGCTCTGCTCATAACGGTAAACAGTACCGAACTCGGCGAGTCTGAGCGGAAGGTCCTTGTATGAACGTGGTTTTGTCCTGTAAATCTCACAGTGATGAGGACAGTTCATCGGCTTGAGCAGATACTCCTCACCCTCCTGTGGTGTATGGATAGGCTGGAACGAGTCCTTGCCGTATTTTGCATAGTGACCAGAAGTCACATAAAGTTCCTTGTTTCCGATATGCGGAGTGATCACCTGGTCATATCCGTAAGTCTTCTGAAGTTTCCTGAGGAAGTTCTCAAGACGCTCACGAAGAGCAGCTCCCTTAGGAAGCCACAATGGAAGTCCCTGACCGACTCTCTGTGAGAAAGCGAACAGTTCCATCTCCTTTCCGATTTTTCTATGGTCGCGTTTCTTGGCCTCCTCCATCATCTGGAGATACTCGTCGAGAAGCGACTTCTTAGGGAAAGTCACGCCATATACACGGGTAAGCATCTGACGTTCCTGATCACCTCTCCAGTAAGCACCTGCGATTGCAGTAAGCTTGACAGCCTTGATTACAGATGTATCCTTGAGGTGCGGTCCACGGCAAAGATCGGTAAAATCTCCGTTTGTATAGAATGTGATGGTACCATCCTCAAGCTCGCTGATGAGTTCGCACTTGTACTCGTCGCCCTTCTCGGTGAAGGTCTTGAGCGCATCTGCCTTTGATACCTCAGTTCTGACAAATTCGTTCTTCTGACGTGCGAGCTCGATCATCTTGTCTTCGATAGCCTTGAGGTCGGCCTCCACAAGAGTCTTGTCACCGAAATCCACATCGTAGTAGAAACCGGTCTCGATCGCAGGTCCGATACCGAACTTCACACCAGGATAAAGTGCCTCAAGAGCAGCTGCAAGAAGGTGTGAAGATGAATGCCAGAACACATGCTTCGCCTCAGCATCTTCCCACTTGTGCAGACGGATGGCCGCATCCTCATTGATCGGACGGGTCACATCATATACAGAGCCTTTTCCTGTCGTGTCAGCGGTCGGGATTACTGTTGCAGCCAACACATCGGCTGCCAGTCTTGGACTGATGCTGTTTGCTATGTCAAAAGCCGAGACACCACTCTCGTACTGTCTCACGCTACCGTCAGGAAATGTAATATTAATCATATCTATACTGTTTTATTATTTTCTCTCCATGTCATTCCGGACAACCCACACACGCATCTCTGCCACCATATTGTCGGAATAAGCACGCAAAGGTATGAATTTTTTTCTATCTTTGCGACGGTTAATAAGAATATTATGGAACAAAATGTGTTGAGTAAGAATATGTGGAATTCCGCAGGGACTGCTGGACTCGCTCTTGGTGCCGTATCTGCCGCCTATCTTTTCGCCGGGCAATTGCTTGCAGGCAATCTGGAACCGGCTGCACTTTGGCAACAGGTGACTGCATTTTTTCTTTGGGTGGTAAAACTGGGAGCATGCATATGGCTGATGAAGTTCTTCATGACAAAGTTCGCATGTGAAAATGCCATCACAGACAACAGGATTGTGTTCAGAATGGGCATGACCACGGCGCTGCTTTCTGCACTCATGTACTCGGCGATATATCTTGCCAACATGCTGTATATATCGGCCGACTTCTATGAGCAGACCTTTCAGGCGGCGATAGAGCAGATGAAACCGACCTTGGACTCAAACTCTCTTGCAATGACAGATAGACTGATCGGCAATTTGCCGAAGATCATGTTCTTCTACAACCTCACATACTGCACCATCTTCGGAACAGTGCTTTCAGCAATCATTTCCCGCACTATCGTTGCAAGGGAAGAGTCCTCGAAGAACGAACAAGATGAACTGTAAGATTATGGACATTTCAATTGTCATATCACTATATAATGAAGATGAGTCTCTGAATGAACTCATAAGCTGGATCGAGTCTGTAATGACCCGAGAAGGATATTCATACGAAATAATAATGGTAGATGACGGCAGCACGGACAAGTCCTGGGCTATCATAAAGGAACTATCCGAGAAGAATCCAGCTATCCGTGGGATATCGTTCCGCCGCAATTATGGCAAATCTGCAGCCTTGTATCATGGTTTTGCCGCAGCACAGGGCAATGTGGTGTTCACGATGGATGCTGACCTTCAAGACTCACCAGAAGAAATTCCTGAGATGTACAGGATGATCACTGAAGAGGGATGGGACATCGTTTCCGGCTGGAAGAAGCAGAGATTCGACAACAAACTCACAAAGAACCTCCCGTCTAAACTCTACAATTGGACCGCCCGCAAGGTCACAGGTATAAAGCTCCATGACATGAACTGCGGACTCAAGGCATATCGTAATGAGGTTGTCAAGAATATTGAGGTTTACGGTGAAATGCACCGATACATTCCATATCTGGCAAAGAACGCCGGTTTCGGACGCATCACAGAAAAGCCTGTACAGCACCAGAAACGCAAGTATGGGGTCAGCAAATTCGGCCTTGAGCGTTTTGTGAACGGCTTTCTCGACCTTATCTCGCTGTGGTTCCTCAGCACATTCGGCAAGAAGCCGATGCACTTCTTCGGTTTTACAGGCATCCTGATGTTCCTTGTCGGAGTCGTACTTGCCATCTGGGTCATTGCAGAAAAACTAATCCAGCAGGCCAACTTCCTGGCATACCGCCCGGTCACAGACCAGCCACTGTTCTATCTGGCTCTGGTCGCAGTCATCCTTGGTTTCCAGCTCTTCCTTGCCGGATTCATCTGCGAAATGGTTTCCCGCAACAGCTCGGAAAGGAACAATTACAAGATCCGGGAAGAAATCTGATGAAGCGGTTCCGGCTGACTCTTCTGACTCAGGCTGCCCGCTCAAGTTCAAGCCGACTATTAACACTTCAAAATACTGCTCCGTCCACGAAAACCCCACATTTCATGGACGGAGCACCATTTTTCTGCCTCCCGTCCACAGAAACCGCCATTTTCATGGACGGAGCACCGTTTTTCCGCCTCCCGTCCACAGAAACCCCACATTTCATGGACGGAGCACCGTTTTACTGCCTCCCGTCCACGAAAACCCCATATTTCATGGACGGAGCACCGTTTTTCCGCCTCCCGTCCACAAAAACGTCCCTTTTCATGGACGGAGCAGTATTATCTGGAGCGGATTTTGATTATCTTTGGAGAAATTTGAAAAGTTATGCTACAGATCGGTGACAAGATGCCGGATTTCGAGGTCAGGGACCAAGACGGCAATATAGTAAGCAGCAAGGAGTTGCTTGGCAAAAAGACAATCATTTATTTCTATCCGAAGGACAACACGAGCGGATGTACTGCGGAGGCATGTAATCTGAGGGATAACTACCAGGCATTGCAGGCACGCGGATATAATGTCGTAGGTGTGAGCAAGGACAGCAGCGCGTCACATAGGAAATTCGCAGACAAATATGAACTTCCATTCACCCTGCTGGCGGACCCGTCAACCGAGATGATACAGGCATTCGGTGCATGGGGCGAGAAGAAACTGTACGGTAAGCCGTATATGGGAACGCTACGCCTGACGTTCATATTTGACGAGAACGGTATCTTGACTGAGATAATCGAGAAGGTTGACACCAAGAACCACGCAGAGCAGATACTTAAATAAGAAAACATTAAATAAAACAGCAGCCCTGGAGTCGTGTTTGACTCCAGGGCTGTTGCTTTGGCAACATTTATGCTTTATGCCCGAAAGTTTATTTACAAAATAATGGGCATGAATATGGACAACAAAAAGAAATTCAACTCATGGGAGCATGATTCCCACAGGCTCACGGCGGAAAACGGCAGACCCATAGCCGACAATCAGAACACTCAGACTGCAGGCAGACCAGGACCTGTCACAATGCAGGACCCGTGGTTCATTGAAAAACTGGCACATTTTGACAGAGAAGTGATTCCGGAAAGAAGAATGCACGCCAAAGGTGCCGGCGCATATGGAACCTTTACTGTAACAAATGACATAACGAAATGGACCAGAGCATCAATATTTGCCAAGGTCGGAAAAACGACTGACTGTTTCGTCAGATTTTCAACTGTCGCAGGCGAAAGAGGTGCGGCTGACGCAGAGCGCGACATCAGAGGTTTTGCAATGAAGTTCTATACCGACACAGGTAACTGGGACCTTGTAGGAAACAATACTCCGGTGTTCTTTCTGAGAGATCCATTGAAATTCCCTGACCTGAATCATGCGATCAAGAGGGACCCTCGCACCGGTATGCGAAGCGCAGACAACAACTGGGACTTCTGGACACTGCTTCCGGAAGCTCTGCACCAGATTACAATTACAATGAGCCCTCGTGGCATCCCGTATTCATACCGTCACATGCATGGCTTCGGCAGTCACACATATAGCTTCATAAACGAAGAAAACCAGCGCACCTGGGTAAAGTTCCACCTTCGGACACTACAGGGAATCCGGAACATGACAGACCAAGAGGCAGAAATGGTAATTGCAAAAGACAGAGAATCACATCAGAGGGACCTCTTTGAATCCATTGAAAGGGGCGATTATCCGCAATGGCTGATGCAGATCCAAGTCATGACAGAAAAAGAGGCTAAGAGTTATGAGATAAATCCTTTCGATCTGACTAAAGTATGGTACCACAAAGACTTCCCTCTTATTGATGTAGGAATATTGGAACTGAACCGGAATCCGGAAAACTTCTATGCTGAAGTAGAGCAGTCTGCATTCAACCCGATGAATATAATTGACGGCATCGGCTTCTCACCCGACAAGATGCTGCAGGGAAGACTGTTCTCATACGGGGATGCACAGAGATATCGTCTGGGTGTGAATCACAATCTGATACCTGTCAACCGCCCACGTTGTCCATTCCACTCCTACCATAGGGACGGACAAATGCGAACGGATGACAATGGCGGGCGTACAATCTCATATGAGCCGAACAGTTTCGGAGAGTGGAAGGATTCACCGTGGATGAAGGAGCCGGAACTTGATGGTGGTCCTGTGTTCAATTATGACGAACGTGAATACGACAGCGACTATTACACTCAGCCTGGCAAGTTGTGGAGACTGATGTCTAGTGAGGACCAGAAGGTTACGTGCGAAAACACAGCACGAGCAATGGGAGACTGCAAGCTGTTCATCAAACAGCGCCATGTCAGGAACTGCTACAAAGCAGACCCGAACTACGGGAAGGGTGTCGCAGAGGCTCTCGGCATATCCCTCAATGAGGCTTTAAGCGCTAAGGATCCGTACTTCAAAGAATGCTACTACTAGCAGTCCATCCGTGCACAGGGGTCACCCAGAATGTCCACCCCGCCTTTCTTTGAGATAACGGACAGGATATAAAGCACTTATAAAAACAAGACAGAGGGCGGAAATCCGTCCTCTGTAAACTTATGCGGGCGAATGGAATCGAACCCATACGCATCTCGGCACCAGATCCTAAGTCTGGCTTGTCTACCAATTTCAACACGCCCGCGACCCTTCCTTTCGGAAGGGACTGCAGATGTACAACTTTATATCGGATTTGCAATATTTATTTTTTCACTCTTATCAGGAAGTAGGGAGTCATCTCACTGTATTTTGCATTTTGGAAAGTACGCTTACCTCTCTTCACCAGCTCACCTTTGACCGTACCGACGATATTCATCTGCCATGTCGGTTTGAACTTCTTGCCTTTATACTTCGCCAAGGCTGTCTTGTCCAGCTTTATGTATATGGTCTTCTCTGTCTCTTCCGGCATTATTGAAACCGGTTCAAGGGCAAATGTCCTGTTCTTCTTTCCCAATTCCAGGGCTACAGGATCAGTGAAGTCCGGTTCCCTGTCTATCCTGACCGTAACCGGAAACATTTCATCCTTCAATGATATGGCAATGGGCTTTTCTATATTCATGTCCAGAGACAGACGGTACGGCGAAGGGGCCGCCACTTCTACCGACAGTTCCGATGCCTGTATATGATGTATGTAATAAAATGCCTGCATCATATTATCCGCCGGAAGCACATCGACTCTGTCTTCTCCTTCCTTGGTGAAATACTTCAGTCTCAAACCTATAGGAAAACGCTTTTGAGCGGCTCCTTCAGGCGATGTCACAGATACATCCCAGCTCTTTCCACCGCGGATCTCAAGACTGCTTGTAGTGAATCCCTTCGGCAAGCCGGTAACCTCCAGATAAGCCGGTTTCCTTACTTTGCCTGCAATATCCACACGGAACGAAGCCGTACCTCCGGAAGGGACCGTGATATTGGCAGGTGACACGAAGGCATTGAATGACGGCAACTGTCTGTGAAGCCTCAACAGGTAATGATAATCCTTACCGTATCCTCCATGCAGGTCCTCTACCTCAAGAGTGAAGTCCTCACTGTAATCAGTAGTATGACTCAACACAGGGTCGGCATGGAAAGTCATGAGGCCTTGAGTCGGATCTTCAGTATCATCAGCCAGAGCGACGACATTGCCGCTCCTGTCCACCAGTTTCATCACGACATCTATCTTCGAATCGTTCCTGCGGCCTATAAGCTCCACTATGAGCGGTTGACCACCTTGAGACTTGACCTTATATCTCTTGATCCGCGAATCAGAAGTAAGCGAGTCAGATATCGCATGGTTAATATCAAGCGTACAGTCTCCTTCCGGATATTCCGTCAGATCTGTCCCCTTGGGCAAAGCATAAAACGAAACTGGATTTGAAGTACCGTTGCTAGCTGTATAAGCCAGTTTGTGATATCCCGGTTTCTTTACCGATACCACAGATGAAGATGAGTTAAGATTTACACCTTCGAGATGCTGCCTGACCTTTTTTCCTACCACCCCATATGCAGGATAACGTCCCGTCACAAATGGAATCACTCCGAGCTGTATGCGGTAATTGAAATCCTCACGTCCGCGGTAAATAGCATCATGAATCATCAAAGTATAGTCCCCGTCTGCCGGAAGTTCAGTCATGATGACCGGATCCACATTATGAAGATAATCATCCGAATATGCAACTTCACGACCTTTGGAATCCACAATCTTTATCACGGGCTGGAACCATCCCGGAACAGCATCGGCAATATATGGAACCAGCTGACGCCCCTTCACGTACGCCACCAGCATCTCTCCTTTATGTCCGGAAAACCTGAAATAATCCACACCTCCAGGTGTTACCTGTCCGCACAGCACTGCCGGAAGCCCTGGAACGACGTCCGGATCATTCGGTCTGGACTTTCCGCTCTCCCTGAAGTCCGGATATGAAGATACCTCGAAAGGCAGCATGTTGGAAACGCCCTGAGGTCCCTGCAGACGCAGGTCATACAATCCGCAAGGAACATTGGATGCCATATTTATCCTGATCACGACTCTGTCTGCCAGCTGCGGGCTGCTCTGGTCATTGAGTCTCTTCCTTTTCTTCTTCTTTTTTATGTCCTTCTCCACGTAAGGAAGGACCTCACCTGTTATTCCCTGATGATTGAACACCACCTTGGTAGCCTTGTTGATATTGAGACCTCCGGCTTCTATCTCCACAGTAGTACCGACCTGTCCTCCCGCCGGATAAAGATAACCCAAGGAAAGCTTCTGAGCCCATACAGGCATTGTCATCATGACAACGAATATGACTGATATGATCTTTTTCATGGCACTACTTTTTAACATCTATGATTTCATATAACAGGCCGTTACTCTGATTTTCGTTCAGCAGACACGGCAGTATCGGCAGGTCTCCTTCCGAAACATGAGGCAAGGTACCATATGGATTAATCCCCATCAGAAGATATACGGTTCCTATCAGGTCGCAAGGATAAACTGGGCGTTCCGCCACATTCTCACCGGTCCGATCAGTCTTTCCGAGCACCTTTCCTCCAAGAAAACCGCCACCGGCCACCAGATAGCTGAAAGCCTTGCCGAAATGTGCACGACCACCATTCCAAGGAGCTTCCCACAACACTTTAGGAGTGCGGCCGAATTCACCCCCGCAAAGCACGATAGTGCTATCCAGCAATCCTCTTTCATCGAGATCCTGCAGCAAGGCAGACAGAGCCTTGTCCAGATCAGGAAGCATCGTATTCATGAACTGGAAATGCTTCTTATGCGTATCCCATCCTGTAGTACGGACATTGACAAAAGGCACTCCGGCTTCCACAAGACGTCTTGCCACAAGACATGACTGACCAAGCCTTGTCCTGCCATATCTGTCCCTCAACGAATCCGGTTCATTGGCAAGATTGAACACTTCCCTGCTTTCACCCCAGATAAATTTCATATTCGTAGTCCTCAATGCATCAATCTCTTCCTTGTCCATCGGAAGCTTTTCAAACTCATCAAGCAAGGCAAGCCTCTTGTCCATCCTGTCCTTGTCAATAAACTTATTCATAATGCCTTCTACCTCATAAGACTTGCCTTCCGGCATTCCTCCTGTATCGAAAGACTTGTACTCATTCCCTAGAAAACCGCCCTCATTGAAACGGCTGTTCGCGCTTGTCACGGAGACATAGCACGGCAGGATACCCTTATACGAATCCTTCTTCTTGTAGGATATCACCGAACCATAGGACGGATACACTACGGAACCTCCGGAAGAATCTCCCGTAATCATGGCATAATGCCCGGTCTCATGTGCATTGACTCCATGCGTCAGACTCCTTATCAGGGCATATTTATCCGCCATTCCTGCAAGCAGAGGCAGTTTCTCTCCGATCTGTATTCCTTCCACATTGGTCTGACAGACTCCCTTGAAATTGCCGAAATAATCTCTTGAAGTACCCGGCTTCGGATCAAATGTATCTGTCTGAGACGGGCCTCCGTCAAGATAGACCAGAATCACCGACTTGGCTCTCTGTGCGTCTAGTGTGAAACAGGAAGCCAACAATATGATCAACGTAAAATATATGGTTCTCATGACAATGTCTTTATCAGTGGTTATAAAGGAACTCGTTACTGTTTATCTGAATCCACATCATGTCATATGCCAGCTCGTTCAGGCTCAGATTGTTCTGCTGCATGTAGCTCCTGTACATATCTTTCTCTTCTGGAGTCGCTCTTCTGGAAAGGATCAGAAGAGTAATGGCATCCGCAAGCTGAGGGACATCCGTATTGGTCTCGCATATCTTCCTGAGAACAGGACTTTTACGGATACGCTGTTCCAGTTCCGAAGAGTTCATCAGATACAGCAGCTGTCTGGCCGTTATGGAATTGTTCCTCTGACTTTCAAGAGAAACATCTCGAGACACCTTTCCGAAAAGTTCCAGTTCGGTGGAAGACACCGTAGCATCCCCAAGATGAACAGATCTTGTACGCGGAGGATAGAAGGTGAAAGGCTCCGGTACACGACTGCTGTAGGTGTTCCACATACCTGTGACAGAAGCCAGAGCATCCACGATAACTTCGGCCGGAAGTCTCTGTGGCACATAAAAACCATCAGGAGCCATCTCGGAACCGAACTGCTCCGACATAAGTATATTCTTCATCAGACTCCTCATGTCAAACCCGCTATTGACGAAATAATCGGTCAGCTGTTTCAGAAGCTGAGGATCAGACGGTGCATTATCAGCTCTCCAGTCATCCGGTTCATGCACGATACCCTTTCCGAACACCCAATACCACATCCTGTTGACAAGGACCTCGGCGAACCTTCTGTTTTTGGAAGATGTCAGCCATGAAACATAAGGCACCCTCCAGTCGGTATCATCCTTCAGTTCGAAGGCAGTACCGTCGGAAAGTATGAATTCTCCAAGAGGCGCATCATCATGGATATCAAGATATATTATTTCTTCCTTCCACTCCTTGGTGGACTTGAAACGTATCTGTGAAAAGCACAGATGTCCCTCATCCTTGCAGGCCCGGTTGCCGAGAAAAAGGAGATTGATATTCTTGTAGAAGTTTTCAGGAGTCCTTTTCTGGAATCCCCTGTAGAAGTTCACTGCAGGAGAACGGAAATTGCTCCCCTGAGAAAGCAGCAGTTCCCTGACCATCACATCATATGGAGTATTGCGTAACAGATGTTCATACACCCATCTGTTGTATGCCTGCACGCCATTTGGCCAGAGATTGCTCGGAAACTCCGACTTTATACGCAATATATCTCCCCAACGCATCTGCATATACCTGATGCCCAATTCACTTCTGAGCAGCTTGTCTATCAATGCCTCGCGTTTGTCCGGCTTGTCGCTGTCAAGAAAGCGAGCACATTCCTCCGGAGTTGGAAGAGCTCCGGTCACCGTAAGACAGGCCCTTCTCAGGAATACCTCATCGCTGCACTGTCCGGAAGCCACTACATCGGCAAACGCGAGCAACAGACAGACGATATACATCTTAAAAGTCCTCATAAGATCATGATATTAAGATACCTTCTATTTCCACCAAAAGTTCCTGTCTGCATACGTCTGCGACAGTATAGACCACAGGCACATCAGGATAACGTTCTTCTATGACGGTTCTCACCTGTCCGTAATCTTCTTCGTTCTTGACATAGATGCGAAGATTTACCGGATTCAGTTCATAGGCCTTGCACCCGAACTTCGCAAGATTTTCCTTTGACACCAGATGTTCTATGTTTTCAATGGTCTGGATAGTCTGTAGCCTTGCAGAACTCATATCCATGCTCGACTCTCCCCTTATGGCAGCCGTGCCAGACACAAAACAGCATGCCTCTCCGGAGATTTCTATAAGCTTTGCCCTTTCAAACTTCGGCGTGGTCTTCAATGCGTCTGCAGCATCGTCGACCAGCACCTTCCGGGAATACTCGTGTGCAGCAATCTGCAGGGGATTATTGATTGGATATATGCCATCAGCATCATTCCTTTTGAAAGCTATGCAACCTACGATTATCCCATCAGAAGAAATCCCAATTCCGGTCGCTGCAGGATATCCTTTATCCCACTTCCTTTTTCCATAATAAAAAGAACGGGCATCATTGAACTCCTGATAGTTCTGCCTGCCTCTGCGACATCCGGTTATATTGCCTATGTAGTTCCACTGCCGGACTATATCTCCTGCAGCGAATCCATGAGAAGAAAGCAGAGCATCCACCTTACCGAAGACTTCAGAACTTTGCGTATGGACATCGTCAGAAAAATCAGATGATGCCACGCCCTCCACAAACAGCATGGAATATTGCTCATTCTTCATGAAACCATAACACACGCCGTCCTGTTCTCCGAAGCATACTTCGGGGCCTTCTTCCAGAACGTATATTTCATATGAAAGGCCGCCTCCCGGCAAGAGAGGCTGGGGCACGTAAGTCACAGGGATTCCCCTTCCTAAACGTCCGTGGACCTCTGTTTTCAATTCATGCAGAAACTGATGATAGTCCTTTGAATCATCTATGCCCAAAACGACAAGGCCTAACACTTTGTCAGATGACACGCCGTCCGGCAATTGCATGATGTCAGCTGAGTAATAAATCTTTAATCCCATAATTATGTAGTCATCAGTTCATAGACAAATCAATAGATAAAAAGTTTAATATGAAAGCACAAAAATGGGAATGATATACTAGTTTGCACCAAGCCGCTTTTTATAAGATACAACTCAGATTCGTATCTCAGATCTCGTCAGAAGGTCCGTGCACAGGGGTCATTTGCCTTGACCCCCGTGCACGCCGATGTGGCTCTCAGAGCCTATATTGCAGATTGGGGTGCTTAGGGGTCGCCCATTTTGACCCCCGTGCACCGCTGCCACTAACATAAAGACACCGCTGCCACGAACGTAAAGACACGGCTGCCACGAACAGAAAGACACGGCTGCCAGGAATGGAAAGACGCGGCTGCCACGAACAGAAAGATACGGCGCTGAAAACGAAAGAAGCCCCAAGACTGTTGTCCTGGAGCTTCTCGTAAAGAAAGTGGCAGCTACCTACTCTCCCACCTGGTGGGGCAGTACCATCGGCGATGGTGAGCTTAACTT
>JBGVQP010000053.1:0-8073 GCA_045127685.1 Candidatus Cryptobacteroides sp. | reverse complement strand
TTCAGGACATCGCTGTCCTCACAGGGGGTATGGTTATCTCTGAGGAAAGAGGATTCAGCCTTGAGAGCACAACTCCTGACATGCTCGGAAAGGCAGAGAAGGTAGTCGTTACAAAGGACAATACTACTGTAGTCAACGGTGCAGGTTCTGCAGAGGCCATCCAGGAGCGTGCAGACCTTATCCGCAAGCAGATCGCTACAACTACTTCTGATTACGACCGTGAGAAGCTCCAGGAGCGTCTCGGCAAGCTTGCAGGCGGTGTTGCAGTCCTCTATGTCGGTGCTGCTACAGAGGTCGAGATGAAGGAGAAGAAGGACAGGGTAGAGGATGCTCTCAGTGCGACTCGTGCTGCTGTTGAGGAAGGTATCGTACCTGGCGGTGGAGTAGCCTATATCCGTGCATCACAGGCTCTCGCAGGCCTCAAGGGTGCCAATGAGGATGAGACTACCGGTATCCATATCGTTGCACGCGCAATCGAGGAGCCTCTTCGTCAGATCGCTGCAAATGCCGGCGTAGAGGGCAGTGTGATCATCAATAAGATCCGCGAAGGTGAGGGCGACTTCGGTTACAACGCACGCACTGACGAGTATGTTAACATGTTCGAGGCAGGTGTAATCGACCCTACGAAGGTGTCACGTGTGGCTCTCGAGAATGCGGCATCAGTGGCAGGCATGTTCCTCACAACCGAGTGCGCTATCGCAGATCTTCCTGAACCGGCTGCTCCTGCAATGCCAGCAGGCGGCGGAATGGGCGGAATGATGTAGTCTGTCTTATAATGAAACAAGCAAAGCCGATGTTACTGAAACAAGAACGTCGGCTTTGTTTTTTTATACGAATCCCGTTGAGCACGGCAATCCCTTGTGTTATGACCTGTAGGTGTAATCAGGAAAGTTGTTTCCAAAAATAATTATCTTTGCATAAACCGTTATCTTTAAAATCATGAAGCGCATATTTCTGACCTTTCTTTTGGCTTGTCTTGCTGCTGGAGCGCAGGGACAGGGGCAGCCGATCAATACTGATGAAGCCAAGGTGCCGTCATATGTTCTGCCGGATCCTCTTTTGACAGAAAGTGGCAAGGTTGTTAAGAACAGAAGACAGTGGGAGAAGGTCCGTAGGCCTGAACTTATGGCACTTTTCGAGACGGAGATGTTCGGAAAGATGCCTGGTAAGCCGGCGGATATGCATTTCAAGGTGCTCTCGTGCGATGTCGAGGCACTCGGCGGCAAGGCGACAAGAAAGGAGGTCGCTGTATATTTTGATGCTGCGGAGAAGGTTTATATGGTGCTGCTCATGTATGTGCCGAATGACAGGAAAGGGCCGGTGCCGGCGTTCCTGGGGGTAAACTTCAAGGGCAATCATGGAACTACGGACGATCCGGAAGTGTCGATGCCGACAGATACACAGATCGAAGGATATGGACCAAAATATAAATTAGAGCCGCGGGGTGTCAGTGCGCGCAGGTGGCCTTATGAATATGTGATTTCTCAGGGTTATGCAGTGGTGACCTTTGCACGTGAGGATGTGGACCCGGACTGGCATGACGGCTTCAGAAATGGTGTGCATGCGGTCATGGATGCCGGTGTTGAGCGTGCGGCAGATTCATGGGGTACCGTGGCTACATGGTCATGGGGACTGAGCAGGGCTCTGGACTATCTTGAGACGGACAAGGATATAGACAGCAGGAAGGTGGCGGTAATCGGACATTCGCGTCTTGGAAAGGCCGCTCTGTGGGCTGGAGCAACCGATCAGAGGTTTGCTCTGGTGATTTCCAATAATTCTGGATGCTCCGGTGCTGCACTCTCGCGCAGGCAGTTCGGAGAACATCTTGATAGGATAAACACGTCTTTCCCGCATTGGTTCTGCGAGAACTACAAGAAATATAACTCCAAGGAGGATACCCTGCCGTTCGACCAGCATGAACTGATTGCGATGGTGGCTCCAAGACCGGTGTACGTGGCGAGTGCCTCGTTGGACAAATGGGCAGACCCTAAGGGCGAACTGCTGTCCCTTGTGAATGCATCATCAGTGTATGAGCTTTACGGATACAGAGGATTGAATGTGGATGCATTGCCGCAGGTAAATACCCACATCTGGTCAGACAGGATGGGGTATCATTTACGGGAGGGAAAGCACGATATAGTCCTGTATGACTGGCAACAGTATGTGGCTTTCGCTGACAGGTTCTTTAAATAAACATAGAACGATGGGTTGGAGTATTTCCATAACCATCGTTTTTTTATATCTTTGCGGGATAATTAAAAACCAACACCTGTTATGAGCAACCAGAGGTATATGCAGCGTGGTGTTTCTGCGTCAAAGGAAGACGTGCACAACGCTATCAAGAACATCGACAAAGGAATATTTCCAAAGGCATTCTGTAAGATAATCCCTGATATCCTGGGAGGCGATCCGGAGTACTGCAACATCATGCATGCGGACGGCGCCGGCACAAAGTCGTCACTTGCTTACCTTTACTGGAAGGAGACAGGTGACCTTTCTGTATGGAAGGGTATCGCACAGGATGCGCTCATCATGAACATCGATGACCTTCTTTGCGTAGGTGCTGTGGACAATATTCTTGTATCGTCAACTATCGGCCGAAACAAACTTCTGGTACCAGGAGAAGTAATCAGCGCCATCATAAACGGAACTGATGAGCTTCTTGCAGAACTTCGCGAAATGGGAGTTGGAGTGTATGCTACAGGTGGCGAGACTGCAGACGTGGGTGACCTGGTGCGCACAATCATCGTAGACTCGACAGTAACCTGCCGCATGAAGCGCAGCGATGTGATAGATAATGCGAACATCCGCCCTGGTGATGTTATCGTCGGTCTTGCATCGTCCGGTCAGGCGACTTATGAGAAGGAGTACAACGGCGGTATGGGCAGCAACGGTCTTACCAGTGCCCGTCACGATGTGTTCTCGAAGTACCTTGCGGAGAAATATCCAGAGAGCTACGACAAGGGTGTTCCGGAAGATCTCGTTTACAGCGGTGGTCTCAAACTGACTGATGCTGTCGAAGGATCACCTGTAGATGCCGGCAAGCTGGTCCTTTCGCCGACCAGAACTTATGCTCCGGTCATCAAGAAACTTCTCGATGCCTTGAGGCCTGAAATCCATGGTATGGTACACTGTTCAGGTGGTGCACAGACCAAGATACTGCACTTCGTCGGCGACAATATCCGCGTTATCAAGGACAACCTTTTCCCTGTTCCACCTCTCTTCAGGACTATCCACGAACAGAGCGGTACAGACTGGGCTGAGATGTACAAGGTGTTCAATATGGGTCATCGTATGGAAGTCTATCTCTCGCCAGAACATGCAGAGCAGGTTATCGAGATCTCGAAGAGCTTCGGTATTGATGCCCAGATCGTAGGTCGTGTAGAGGAATGCGACCACAAGGAACTTATCATCCGCTCAGAGTTCGGAGAGTTTGTTTACTAACGTCATTCCGAGCGAAGCGTGGGAATCTATAAAAGAAAATAATATTTAGCATATAACATAAATGAGAGCATTATTTTCAGTATCAGACAAGACTGGCGTAGTTGACTTTGCCAAGGAACTTGTAAGCCTCGGTTGGGAGATCATCGCGACCGGCGGTACTATGAAACTTCTGCAGGACGCAGGACTTGAAGTAATCAACATCAGCGAAATTACCGGCTTTCCTGAAATCTGTGACGGTCGCGTGAAGACCCTTCATCCGAAGGTGCATGGCGGACTTCTCGGACGTCGTGACCTTGACAGCCACATCGCACAGCTTAAGGAGAACGGCATCGAGTTCATCGATATGGTCTGCGTAAACCTTTATCCGTTCAAGCAGACTATCGCAAAGCCGGATGTGACCATGGAAGACGCAATTGAGAACATCGACATCGGAGGACCTTCAATGCTTCGTTCGGCTGCAAAGAACTGGAGCGCTGTCACAGTAGTCTGCAACCCTGAGAACTATGCGAAGATCATAGCAGAGATAAAGGAGACAGGCAACACTACCAAGGAGACCCGTCTTCAGCTTTCTGCAGAGGCATACACCCATACAGCAGAGTACGACATGATGATCGCCACTTACATGCGTAAGGCAGCAGGTCTGAATGAGAAACTCTTCCTCGAGTATGACCTCAAGCAGACTCTCCGCTATGGTGAGAACCCACACCAGAACGCCAAGTTCTATGCAACCCTCGACACAGTACCTTTCTCGCTCGCAACAGCAGAGCAGCTTAACGGAAAGGAACTTTCATACAATAACATCCAGGATGCGAATGCTGCTCTGAACATCGTACGCGAGTTCGAGGCACCGTTCTGCGTTGGTCTCAAGCATATGAACCCATGTGGTGCAGCCATCGGAACTGACGTGGTTGATGCATGGAAAAAGGCATACGAGGCTGACAAGGTGAGCATCTTCGGAGGTATCGTGGCAGTGAACCGTGAGGTGAACAAGGAGGTCGCTGAACTTATGAAGCCTATCTTCCTTGAAATCATCATGGCTCCTTCATTCACAGACGAGGCCCTTGAAGTTCTCTGCACCAAGAAGAACCTTCGCCTTCTCAAGGTTGACATGAGCAAGGAGCAGGGAGGTCACAACATGTACGTGAGCATGAACGGCGGTATCCTCGTTCAGGAGCAGGATATCGATACAAAGACTGTTGCTGCAGACATGTGCGTGACTGAGGTTAAGCCTACAGATGCACAGCTTACAGACCTAGACTTCGCTTGGAGAATCGTAAAGCATGTTAAGTCTAACGCTATCGTAGTAGTCAAGGACGGAGCGACCCTCGGAGTAGGAGCTGGTCAGATGAACCGTGTGGGTTCAGCAAAGATCGCCCTCGAGCAGGCAACTGCATCTCTTGCAGAGGCTGGCAAGGACATCAAGGCTTCAGAGATTGTTCTCGGCTCTGACGGATTCTTCCCATTTGACGATACAGTCACCCTCGCAGCAGAGTACGGTGTGAAGGCTATCGTTCAGCCGGGCGGAAGCGTACGCGACGAGGATTCAGTGAAGAAGGCGAACGAGTGCGGCATCACAATGCTCTGCACTGGAATGCGTCACTTCAAGCATTAAACCTAAAACCAGAACAATGAAGAAAATCATTTTTATTCTTGCTGCGGTACTGATGACAGCAATGGCAGCATCGGCTCAGGATGTGCTCGGCAAATGGAAACTGGAAGATGGCTCTGCAATCGTGGAGGTCTATCAGCAGGGCGACGTGTATAATGGCAAGATTGTTTGGCTTCAGAATCCGACAGAGGCGGACGGAACACCAGCGGTTGATAGTAACAACCCGGATCCTGCTCTTCGTAAACGTCAGATTATCGGCCTGAACATGCTCCATGGCCTCAAGGAGGACGGTAGCAAATACTCTGGCGGAAAAATCTACGATCCAAGTAACGGTAAGACTTATTACTGTTCTTTCGAGGTGGAAGGCAATACGCTCCATGTCCGTGGCTCGCTTGACAAGAGAGGTTTCCTCGGACGAACCATGGACTGGTTCCGAGTAAAATAATTATTCCGAATACGGCTCGAACATGACGGTGGAAATATACTTTTCCGCCCTGTCTGGGAAGAGCACTACGATGTTTCCGGAAGAAATCTTTTCAGCGGTGCGGTATGCGGCAAGCATAGCCGCACCGCTGCTCATTCCGGCGAAAATTCCTTCCTTTTTTATAAGTTGACGGGCCATCTCGATAGCGTCCTCACTTTCTATAAGTTCCTGTACATCAATCTTTGAAGGGTCATAAATCTGGGGAACGATAGCTTCCTCCATATTCTTCAGACCCTGGATGTAGTGTCCCTTGACAGGCTGCGCGCAGACAATCTTGATGGACGGCTTCATCTGCTTGAGGAACTTGGACAGTCCCATGATGGTGCCTGAAGTACCCAGGGCACAGACAAGATAGTCGATCTCGCCTGAGGTCTGCTGCCAGATCTCGAGTGCCGTGGTCTCGTAGTGGGCCAGATAGTTGGATGCATTGGCGAACTGGTCAGGCATGAAATATTTGTCAGGCTGCTCTGCAACCATCCTGCGTGCCGTTCTGATGGCTCCGTCCGTACCTTCTTCGGCAGGCGTGAGTATGACCTTGCCTCCGAGAGAACGGATGATCTTGCGTCTTTCCATAGACACAGCCTCGCTCATCACGATTTCAACAGGATAACCCTTTACTATACCTATGATAGCCAGTCCGATGCCAGTATTGCCGGATGTGGGCTCGATGATGGTCTGCCCAGGTCTGAGTCTTCCTTCTTTTTCCGCCTCACTGATCATCTTTACGGCAATGCGGTCCTTGATGCTTCCGCTGGGGTTGAAGCCTTCCAGTTTAGCGAATATGTTTACATCAGGATTGGGGTTGAGGGAGTTGATCCTGACCATCGGTGTGTTTCCGATTGTTTCGAGAATGTTGTTCTTTATGTCCATCTTTCGTTCGTCTGTTTTAAATATCCACCCGCTCGGCCTGTCTATAACCTCCTTGCCGCTATGAGTTTATGAGCATTCTCATAGTAGTCGGGATCCCCGGGGATAAGGGAATTGACCCTCACAAGATGCGATGAGTGGATGATGTGGTCATTACCAATATATATGCCCACATGGGTGACTCTCTGAGGCTTTTCATCTGTTGCGGGAGTCCCGAAGAATACCAGGTCTCCACGTCGGAGGTTTTCAATGCCGGCCGCCTTTCCGTCCCTCGGCAGTGTGACAGGCACCTGGTCGCCGCAATGGATCATCTGCGATGCGTTTCTCGGCAGCAGTATGCCGTTCATCAGGTATGACCATCTGACAAGTCCGCTGCAGTCCACCCCTTTCGGAGTCATTCCTCCCCACAGGTACGGCACGCCTTTGAGAAGGAACGCAGTCGCAATGATTTCTTCCATCTGCTCATCTGAAATGCTCGCGGCGCTGCCTTCTCCCTTTGCTATGCTCCGGAACCCGTCATGCGGCTTTATGCACTCGGACCTTACCCAGCCTTCTGTGCTGTCAGGAAGGAGTATCTTTGTCCAGCCTTTGGTGCAGGCTGCCTTGACTTTTTGGGCGGCCTTGCTGCTTCCAGCCTTCTTGACGTCATTGCCGGCTTGACAGGCAATTCTCAAAATGTCACCGCCCACCAGGTCGCATACTGTCTGACTCTTGCATGACGGCTGTTCGTAAACATGCCCATACAACTCGGTAAACATGCATTTAGGGGCGTCCTGGTATGATTTTACTTCCTCCGGAGTCATTTCCACAATGCCCTTCTGAGTGCACCATGCCTTGTACGGCTGCGGAGATACGATTTCCCTCCAATAGCCTTTCTCTCCTGTCACTTCGACAACGGTTCCCATAAGCTCCTGTGTCTCCAGCGCCGACTCATAGTCCGGAGCAACCCTCATGTAGATTGAAGACAAGGCTGTTACTGCGTATCTTTTCTGATCCTGTGCGTATGACAGGAAGGTCATTAGGAGCAATGACAATATGATTGCGAACTTCTTCATGGACGTGTAATTTCAATACAATGACAAAGATAATATTTAATTGGAACTGTTTTTGTCATAGCGCCGGACATGTTTAATCAAATTCATATAGATATGAAAAGGTTTATTATTGCAACGCTTGCAATCTATGCGCTTCCCCTGATGTCCTGCAGCAAGGACTTTGACAATTCCACAGTTGACGAATTCGATCTTTCCCGATACCTTGGCGAATGGTATGAGATAGCCCGTTTTGACCATAGCTTTGAACGCGGAATGGATAATACCATGGCTGAATACATTCTCCAGGACAACGGTAAAGTAGTCGTTATGAACACTGGTTGGAAGGACGGCAAGTTCAAGATCGCCGAAGGAAAGGCAAAATACAAGGACCCTGAAGGCGATCCCGGCCATCTCAGGGTGTCGTTCTTCCTGTTCTTCTATTCGGATTACAATGTGATGATGGTCGATGAGAACTATCAGATATCCCTCGTGGGGATAATGTCCCAGAAAGTGTGTCCGTGAGGGCAGAATAAAAATATGTCTGTAAATTTAAAGGTCCCAAGAACAAAGAATGTTCAACTTTAAAAATACAGACATATGCTTAGTTTTACAAAGGAACAACTTTCTGCGGTAAT
>JBGVQP010000052.1:0-12551 GCA_045127685.1 Candidatus Cryptobacteroides sp. | reverse complement strand
GGGGTATTACACCGCTCCAAATCTTCCTGCATAAGGACGAGGGACACTGGCTTAGTGGACAACCCAAAACCGGGGATAGGGAGAGTTTCCAAGTCGGTGAAAAGTGGTTTAAGCCGAATTATCATGCCCATATCGTATTCGACTGGATGAACCACGACACGGGCAAGAGCCAAAAGCTCAATGATGACGATATGATGGAAATGCAGACTTTGGCATCTGACATCCTCTCCATGCAACGTGGGCAATCTAAATCCGAGACCGGAAAGGAACATTTGGAACGAAATGATTTCATCATTGAAAAGCAGAGAGCCGAACTGCAACGCATGGATGCTGCAAAACGGCACAAAGAAGAACAGATAGGTCTTGCTGAACAGGAACTGAAACAGGTGAAATCAGAAATACGCACTGACAAGCTAAAGAAAACAGCCACCAATGCAGCCACCGCCATAGCAAGCGGAGTTGGTTCTCTTTTCGGAAGTGGAAAGATGAAAGAGCTGGAGCGAACTAATGAAGATTTGCACCAAGAGATTGCCAAACGAGACAAAGGTATTGACACCCTCAAAATCCAAATGCAGGAAATGCAAGAGCGACATGGCAAACAGATACGCAATCTTCAGAGCATACACAACCAAGAACTTGAAGCCAAAGACAGGGAAATATCACGATTGAACACTCTGCTTGAAAAGGCATTCAAGTGGTTTCCGATGCTTAGAGAAATGTTGAGAATGGAAAAACTCTGCGCTGTCATTGGATTTACCAAAGATATGATAGATTGTCTTTTGACAAGGAAAGAAGCTATCCAATGTAATGGCAAGATTTATTCCGAGGAACATAGAAGAAAGTTTGAAATCAAAAACAACATCTTCAAGGTGGAGAAGAATCCGACCGATGATAGCAAACTTGTACTGACCATAAACAGGCAACCGATAAGCGAATGGTTCAAAGAGCAATGGGAGAAACTTCGGCAAGGTTTGCGACAACCAACGGAAGAACCAAGAAAAAGTAGAGGATTCAAGTTATAATAGAAAAAAAAGACAATATAAAAGCACTCTGATAGTTACGAAGTGCTTTTATATTGTATAAATTATATAATGTTTACCATTGAAGCTTCAAAGTAAACGCAACTTAAGGAATTGCCGAATTTTGTATTAATAAAGAATATACGACCTCTGATATATGCGCAACATATTGTGATGCTTGTGATTCATTACCCTTGAAATCCTTAACAAATATCGCTAAAGTATAGCAGACATTATTAGGCAGGCATATATAGGCAACATCATTGTGAGCTGCAAGAATACCATTTTCATTGACATAACCAGAACCCGTCTTATGTGCAATAGAAACCCTTTCTTTATCAAGAAGCGGAGCGACTATTCTATCTGTACCTGTCACACATTCTTTTAATGTATTCTTAATGAAACTTTGCTTCTCACCACTGACAATACTTTCGGTAAACAAACGGTTCATCAACATTGCGGCACCAAGAGGAGATGTATAATTAAAGTAAGCCCTATCGTGGTCAGCCGACATTTCCTCTTCTGTATAAGCTATCTGAAAACTTGAACGAGGAATAAGTGTGGCTATAAAACTGTCAGTTTGAGCAACATTGACCATATCTTTAAACATCAGATTGCTTGCATTATTATCACTTTGAGCAATAGTATAACGAAGTAAATCTCTCACGGTTAATGATATAACCAACTCGGAATAATCTTTCATCATAGGACTCCAAGTCTTTGAATCAAGTCTATTCCTATCTATCTTTACTAAGGTATCAAGTGAAATCCCTTTGTTATCAAAATCATTGCAAAGAGCTAATGCCTGATGAACCTTAAATACACTCATCATAGGATATACACTCTTATCATTAACTTTAACTGTATCTGTGTTATTAATAATAATTGCCACTCCAATTTCACCAGGACAAGCTGATACTATCCGAGAAATGCTATCAGTCAAAACATCTGTCAAAGGTGGATTTGTACTATTATTAGAAGTTGATTTAGAGAACAATAAAAAAACTAAAACTATGATACAAACTAAAGCTATACACAAAATTACAAGGCGTTTTCTTCTACTTTTTTTCATACTACGATTTTTAAACATTATATATTATCATGACAGACCCTGATTTATTATTTACTGCAAAGATACGAAATCTTACGGAAAATGAATTGGTTGTTTTTTTCGTTTGTTCTGTTTTTTATCAAATTATTTTCCGAGCGAATATGATTCGTCTTAAATAAAATAAAAACACCCAACTTTACATTCTTGGGTGTAAAATTGGGTGTTTGTTTTATAATTTGCTGATTTTCAGCGTTTATTGCGGAGAGGGAGGATTTGAGTCCTGAGTTTGCTCGTGAGATGTTCTCTGCGATGAAGTTCCGTAAGCAGTTTGCGATCATTGAGACTTGTTATTCGGGTGTCGTTGGCGAGGGTTGCACAGGCATTCCTGGTTTGTTGATGATGACAGCTGCGAATCCTTACGAGCCATCAAAGGCTTATGCGTTCGATTATGAGATCAATGTGGATCTTTCAAATACATTTACGGCGTCTATTCTTTCGCATCTTGAGGAGAATCCTCAGTCTGTCATTCGAGATTTGTATCTGCATGCTTTCGATAAGACAAATGGATCGCATGTGATGGTGTATAACTCGGATTTGTATGGCAGCTTGTATTTGAATGATATGAGGGAGTATTGGCCGGGAAGATAAAGCAGTTGAGAGTTATAGTAGAAAGGATGCACTGGTTGATGGTGCATCCTTTTTTGCTTGTCAAAGGGAGAGAGAATCCAGGTATTCTATGATTCCCTCAATATGAGTATCCACCACAGCCTGCTTACCAGCTTTGCTCTGCAGATACTCAAGATCGGATTTGTTATCCATAAAGAAGTTCTCGGTCAGTACTGCAGGACATAAGGAATGTCTCAAGATATAGAAGTTTTCTTCCCAGTCAGGGTCGTTGTCAGAATAGTCCGTTCTGATGCGCCTGCCTGGGAAGTTTTTTATAGCAGCTTCGCACAGGCATTCTGCTAGCTTGTCCGAGGAAGTTTGTCCCTTGCATGTATATACGCTCCATCCGGTGGCGTTTGTCCATTTTGAGCCGTTTCCGGCGGCATTGACATGGATACTGACGAGGATGACGCATGACGGATCGGAAGCGAGGCAGATTTTGTTTGCTCTTCTGACTCTTTCTTCGAGTGATATGTCGTTGTCTTCTGGTACGATCAATTCAGCATCATGGCCTCTGTCTATGAGGTCTGCTACTATGCGTTTGGCGATTTCACGGTTGTAGGCGTATTCTCGGAATTTGCCGTCTGGGCTGCGTTTGCCTGATGTGTTGTGGCCATGGCCATTGTCTATTAGGATTTTCATATTTGTAGTTTATTAGAATGCACTTTCCGCATTTTGTGCATTTTTAGATTCCTCGACTCGCTTTGCTCGCTCGGAATGACAGTGACAAATTAAGCCGAGGATGACGATTGTCAGTTGTGAGATCCCCGGTCTAGCCGGGGATGACTAGAGATGAATGTTGAAAGTGTAGAAAATGTCGAAAGTGCGGAAAGTGCATATAGGGGTTATTTATATCGTTTTTCGTATTTGCCGTGGGATATGTGTCGGAAGAATTTGCTTTTGATCCATTCTTTGAAGGCTCTTTCTCCGAGTCCGCAATCCTGGGCAATTTCTACTCCTTCGCCTGTGTTGAAGCTTATCGGCAGTTCGTTGTAGATTCGTCTCTGCTGTTCTGTCAGTTCGCCCAGAGGGCTTGATGAGAACTGTTTGTGGGCCTTTGTCGCGCATGAGATGAAGTAGTGGCACAGGCTGATGGCTCCTTCAATGCTGTCGAGGCTGATGCTCTTGAGCTTGCTTTGCCCGCATCCGTATTTCATTATCTCAAGCACAATGGCGAAGCGGATGCAGTAGCGTTCTATCTTCGTGGCCATTGCTGCAAATGCCGGACTGCCTTCGTTCTTTTGGTCTGCCAGGTTGTCGAACCAGTTTGCATATTCGTTCATCGCTTCTTTGGTCAGGCGTAAGGTCTTGGATTTGCCTTTGTATGGGATTTTCAGGATCTTGCCGATGATGTCGCTCCAGGCATTTGTGATGTCCTTGGGGATTTCGTCGTGATTGAGTTTCGGGTACATCATTTTGTCGGGGTAGGCAAAGAGCCATCTGTCTATGAATCCGCTGTCGATCTTTCCCTTTGCAAATTCATTGAGCAGGCCTGGCTGGATGGTGCCGATGACTCCGATGCAGGTGTCGTCGATGTTGATAGGCTCACTTGATACTCGGTTTACGATGATGTTGCTGCCGGTGAAAAGCTGGGTCCACATCTGTTCGTCATTACCGCTACGGTACTTGTTGAAGCATTTGATGAATCCTATCAATTCATCTACATACACGGCCAGACCTCTGTGGTTGATCTTGTGCTGCCTTACGAGAACTTCAGTTGTAAAGTCACTAAGTACGGTCTGAATGTATTCCGGCTCGGTGAGCTGTGCTTTTCGTTCCTTGAGTGGCTTCTGCATCTGTGAGTCGTATGCGTCTTTTGCTTTGCGGTATTTTTTGTATTCTGCTCTGTCTTTGTCTATGAGCGGGCGCATTGCATAGCGAAGCGGTGCACTTTTGTTGGTACCGGGGTAGCCTACGAGGGCTATGTATAGGATTGCTTTGTCTATCCATTCGTTCTTGATTTCTACGTTGATTGCATTACCGCAGGCTATGCTTGCGGCGAATAGTAGTGATGCTCCGATGTGGTCGATGGAGAAGTTCAGGCATCTGTGAGTTTCTGTGATGATCTGTCTGATTTTCTCCGGAAAGACCTGTGCAGGAAACGGTGCCGTGTTGTATAGGACTCTGTGTGGCACTGATATCCCTTTGAGTCTGCATTTGTAGAAGAATGTACCTATGTTCAGGGTTCTTGTTGTGCGTAGCAGTTCGTCGAATTTCTTGTCACAGGCTCCGGAGTTGTATTTTGCGGAGAACCTGGATATTCTGTTGAAGTACTCTCTGCCGGATTCTCCAAGGCTGCTTAGTGCCATGCCCATAGTCGTCCATTCGTCATAAGCGTCGAGTGATATCTGCCTTTCTTCCCATTGCTTGATACAGGATTCTACCTGAGTGTGGAGTTCATCTCGCTCTGTAAAGCTGCTCTTTTCTAATGGAGGTGCTTGCTCTGTATCTTCTGGTAGAGAGTAGGTTATGCACTCTTTGTTGATGTATGGGTTTGGGTCATAGCTTAGGATTCTTAGCCTGGTTACATCTCTGCAGGCGGTGTCTGCTTGCAGTCCGATTCTGGCAAATTCTTTCTCGAGCGCTTTGACATAAGTTGAGTGTTGAGTGTAATCAGTGTTGTCTATCGGTATTATGGCATAGAGTCCGTTGCCGCTGACCGACGCTGCACAATATAAGACATACGGTAGTTGCTGCACAGCTTTACGTGAAGCCTCAATATCGGTAATGTTGTCTAAGTCTATAACAACGAGAGAGTTGTAATGCTTGATTCTGTCACGGAGTTCTACTGATCCTTCTCTGGTATAGAATGTGGCGCAGATAGTAGCAGCTGGTAGAGTAGTAGATTTAAGGTATTTCCGATGATCTTTGTCTTGCTCGTTGCGGATTGCATTAATCTCCTGCAGATAGTCTTTTGCCAGTTCCAGGAATTGCCATAGGGTGATTTCTTTCGGTGTCTTGTGGGATTCGTTGTAGTCTAGTTTGCGTTGTGTGTAGGTGGCTCCGGGTGTGATTCTGGAGGATATCCTAGGAAAGACGCTCACGTAGATAGAATCCCAGTCGATAGTCATATCGACGGTTCGTACTGTCGTCTCCATGGCTATTTCCTTGTGTTCTTGGTTTTCCTTGGAGCGATTTCGAATGAGCTTTCCTTTTTGACAAGGGCTTCAATTTCCTGCTTGTCGATAAAGGTCAGGCCGTCAAGTTTGTATTTTGTCAGGATTCCGGCTTTGAAGAGGTTGTAGAGTTTGCCGTTGGAGATGCCATAGTCTTCGATGACCTTCTCGCGTGGGATAAGGTCACGGTTGTGTTCCTTCAGGAGCCTTGGCATTGTTTCGTTAAGAGTGTCCGCAATGATGGGCTTTAGTCTGTCGTTGATGTAAGTCCAGACTACTTTCTCGATCTGTTGATCCATAGTGTATCTGTTTTAATTGGTTGTTAAAACAGATGTGGCCACACCTGGTCTCAGTGCCTCTGAGATGTTGCAAAGTTGATATGTAAATTAGTGAAAATCAAGCAGTAGAATTTACCGTGTGTTGTAGAATTGCTGTAGAATCCTTAGGAATCCTAGCAGGAAACCCTTTGAGGGCTGTTTGCAATGTGATGGATTGTAGAACGGTTATAGAAAACTAAATGTTCTTATTCTTTGGTAATGTAATCCTCGATGAGGGGATAAATTGCGTAGGTCTCTATGCCGCATGTGATTTTGTCCTGGGCATAATTGATTTTGCGTGTCGATCCGTCAGCAGTTGGAAAGATTATGCTTTTGTTGAGAGCTGCTGCAGGAATTCTGAATAGTGTTCCCAATACTGTGGCTTCTACGCGGGTTCCTTCCCATTTCCCTATATTGCGGAATGGCATTCCTTTGGTGATGAGGTTTTCCCAATCTGTGTCGCTGGCTGTGCGTACGTAGTGCTGCAGCCTGCGTGCAATGCCTTTGTATTGTGAGTCTGATGCTGTTCGAAGGGAAAGGCTTTTTATTGCATTGATGGTTGCTGAATAATATTCAAGCGTGTCGTATGTGGCCAGGTAATATTCTCGCCCAAGATCATAATTGAATGTTGGAGTGTCTGATTTACCGCTGGCCATAGTGCAGAAGTTGTCGAACTGTTCTGCTCTTGTGCCGAATGCTTCGATGCAGTTGAGGATATTGCGGATTTCTGCCATGCGAAGGTCGTTCATGGCAATGGCGTTCCAGTCCTCTGTGATTTGGGAGAGGGAGGTCTCGAGTTCTTTTCGATAGCTGATAAGGTGGTGCTCGAGCAGGTCGAGGGCACTTTTACACCCGAGTGGGGTATAAATATCAGCCTCAACTGTATCCATTGCTTGAGATACGGTTGAGGCTGTGTTGATTATTTCTTTATAATCCATTCTCCGTAGCGGTTGTTTTTCGTGCGGTCTAGGAAGCCGTTTTCTCTGAGATAACTGATATATCTCTTTACATGTCTTTCGCTGACCTCTAGTATTTCTGCAAGTTCCTTAACTGTTATTTTCTTGTTATGTGATATGTGCTGCAGAATTGATTTTAGAGTGTCATCTAGGGTGACATTTAGAGTGACATCTTGGCGTTCTAAATTTGCACTGTCCTTATTATCAGTGTTTTCTAGGGTGACATCTTGTTTTTCTAGAGTGCCATTCTGGCCAAATAGGGTGTCACTCTTCTGACGTTTGATTGTTACTCTGAATCCTCCGCAGTGTTCGTCATATACTGGCTGATCAAGGCCGGCTTTCTCGAACTCGTTGTGGATCTTGCGGAAGCCGCGTCCCCATGCTTCGATGAATCCGGCAAGGTAGAATACGCGTGCGATGTTCTGGTTTCTCTGTCTTGAGGAATGTTCCTGCAGGAGATTTTCTACTGTGAATCCGTCAGGGAGGGATCCATAGTTGTAAAGCGATATTCTGTCGTTGTAGATTTTCATCTGAACCTGTTCGCCAGGATATGCTTTGTGGCAGATGGCGTTGTATATGAGCTCTCTGAGTGCCTGTTCCGGAATCTCAAGAGTCTCGATTCGCTGGAGTCCTTCGTAGCTGATGTGGAAGACGAGGTATTTGCTCATCAGGGTTTCGATGACTTTCTCGGTCATCTGGATGATGTTGCCTTTGATTTCGTCTTGTATGATGAGGTCAGATTCGTCAGAAACGAAGCGTCCGATCTTGAATCCGTTGGATACGAAGTATTTGTCCGGCTGTTTTCCGAATAGAAGGATGGCTGCGTTCTTGAGCTTTCCGTCAGGAGTGATGAGGTTCAGGTTCTCGAGGATGGTTTCTGTGTTGTCATCGAGGGTGATGCCAGGAATGCGTCCGGATTTCTTTGCTTTGTTTATGAAGAAATCGATGGCGTTTCTGTCGATGTCTTTCTCGATGGTTGCGTCATTGACAGGGATGTCATCCCAGCTGAGTCCCATTTTCTTGAGTACGAAGGTGTGAAGTGAGTCTCCTTTCAGCAGCTGGTTTGTGGCTCCGCTACGATAATAGCAGACACCATCGAGTAGGATAGGGACGTTGCTGGCTTTTACTGTGATTTCTATGTAGTCGATGCCGTCCTTTGTGAGTTGCTTGACGTCAGGAACGATTCCGAGCTTGTTGATGATCTTGCTCGGAATGTCCTCCATGAGTTTCTTGATTTTATCTAGACCGACAGGGTTGCCATGGTCATCCAGACCGATGTTGATGATTCCGCCTTCTGCGTTGGCGAAGCCGCATATCCACTGAAGCCATTCATCTCTCCACTGTCTTTTGTATTCTATGTTGTGTGTTTCTTCCATAGTTCTCTCCGTATTGGTTTGCGAATTTAGTCAAAATATCTGTATTTGTCTGTGATCTTTGATACGACCTCAAGCTGGTCTGCTTTGATGTATTTCTTGAGCATCATTGGTGATGAGTGTCCGGTGATCTTCATTATGTCAAATAGTTCCATGCCGGAAAGGTACATAAGGGTGGCTCCGGTTCTTCTTGCGGTGTGGGTGTGGACCAATTCCCATTTCTCTTTTTCTTCCTTGACTGGGGTTCCGCCCTTTGTGGTTTCAATGAGGACTCTTTCAGTAAGACCTGCTGTTTTGCAGATGTCTTTAAGATAGCGGTTGAGAACCTGGTCTTCAATGTGAGGAATCTGATAGTCGTATTTCTCAAGGATGTTTTTCAGTTCGCTTGAGCATGGTACCGCAACTTTAGCTCCGGTCTTCTTCTGACGGATGTTTATGTATGTGATGACCTTCTTTTCAATCCATGCGATTGTTTCTCCAGGGTTATCCGGATCCGGATCTTCGTGCATGATGTTTTTGGTGAGGGTGTTGATGTCTCCGCGGTTGATGTTGTTATAGTCAGATACTCGCTGAGCTGTCCAGACTCCAACCATAAAGATGTCTCTGGCGAGTTCGTGCCCTTTGCCATATTGGGAAAGGTCTGCTGCCATAATCTTCTCAAGATCTTCTTTAGTCAGATAGATAGAATCAACTTCAACTCTTGTTCCCTTGAATTTTTTGTCTTTGTACTTGCCGTTGGTGTGGTATCCTTCGGTTTCAGCACAATACATTATCGCCTTGAGTTCCTTTACGCATTTGCCGACTGTGTTGATGGCGTAGTTTTTCTTCTTGAGATATGCAGTGAAATCATAGTAGAACTGCATATCAATGTCATTGAAGTCGTACTCTCTGCCTGTGTCCTGCTGGAAATATACGAACTGATTGAGAGCAGCATTGATGGCTTTTACTGTGCCTGGGGCGTAGTTCTTACCTTGCTCAGTCTGACGAGAACCGTCTTGAATCTGCCTACGGAATGCTTCAATAAATTTATTGAGAGTCATGCGGTTTGCAGCTGCTGTCTTTTCCTCTTCTTCAGCTGCGAGACGTTTCTGCTCTTCGATGGCATCTTTGTAGATGATGTTCTCTACAATCTGTTGAACGTCGGTAGAGGCGAGTTTGACGCCTTCACCTAATTTGGAGTTGATAGCAAATTCAATGTCGTCCAGAAGTCCGAAGAGTTTTCTGCCTTCTTCTGATGTCTTGTATTTCTTGAAAGCATAACTGTCGCGGTCCATTTTCCAGATACTAGGCAAGACAGAAAGACCGACCTTTCGCTGGATATTAACCTTGAGTTTTTTGGATTGCACCCTAATAAAGATGGGCGCTTTACCGTCCTTTTTGACAGGACCAATAGAATAAACGCAAGCCATAATTCATTATATTTTAATCGCATGACAAAGATAATGAATATTTGGAAACCTTGCTACTTTCTTGCTACCTTTTTAAGAATATAATGGAAGATATTGTCGGTTGATTTACAAAATATGCCATCTAGGGCGTGTATTGGGTATTTGGGATTACATTGCTTTGTTAATGCATTATCCGCTAGGCACCTCCAAAAAACGCCTCTGAGAGCCCTCAGGGGCGTTTTTAGTTCCAAAATGTTCCTAAAATGTTCCTAAATTTTGAGCACCGATGAGACAAGGCTCAATTTATGTTCCTAACTTCCCTTTTGTGAGAGTTGCGACAAAGTGATACTGTCTCATATCATCGTTATAGGAACATTATCAATGAATTTTCTCAAAATGTGGCAAAATTCTTATCTTCGCATATGGGAATTGGTGTGAGCTGATTCCCTGTTTCATTTTGGCTCGTGTCAATTTCTCAACGAATCCTAAAATTTGATGTGAGTTACTATGAAAATTCTTGTTGACAATGGTCATGGTCTCATGACTGCCGGGAAGAGAAGCCCCGACGGACTCTTCCGTGAAGCCTTCTACAATCGCGAAATTGCAAGGAAAGTGGTCGCTGATTTGCTTGATCGAAATCTCGATGCGGAATTACTGGTCCCGGAAGATGATGATATTCCTTTGGCTGAACGAGTTAGGCGTATAAATGCCCATTGTTTGGCTTTGGGTAAGAAAAATGTAATCGTGGTCAGTATTCATGTGAACGCAGCAGGAAACGGCACGAAATGGCTTAATGCGACCGGATGGAGTGTATTCACGTGTTCAGGGCAGACTGAGTCTGATAGATTGGCTGAATGTCTGTGTGAGTCGGCTATCAAGAACTTTCCAGGTCGTCGTATCAGGACTGATATGTCGGATGGAGATATGGATTGGGAGGAAGGGTTCTATATTCTTCGTAAGTCCTGGTGTCCTGCTGTATTGACAGAGAATTTCTTTATGGATAATCATTCGGATCTTGAGTATCTGCAGAGCAGAGCTGGCAAACAGGCTGTGGTGGATACTCATGTGGAAGGGATAATCGAATACCTCGAGAAATGTTAATTTAATGGTCACTTAGGGCAGCTAAGTGACTATTTTTCTGTATATTTGTCAGCATTAGGGGAAAATTAACATCTAAAATACGTGCTATATGAAAAAGATTCTTTTGTTTTCAGTGGCTATGCTTATTGGTGTAGCATCTTTTGCTCAGAAGAAGGGCGACATGTTTGTTGCGGGATCAATCTCTGCTGATTTTGGAACTCAAAAGACGACTATTTCTGATGGATCTTATTCTACATCTGCAAAACAGCCTTCGGGTGCTTCATTTTCTCTTGGTGCTGAGTTTGGTTACTTTGTCGTAGATAACTTGAGGTTGTCTATGTACCTGTCTGTTCCTTTCTCGTCTTCTCCTGTTGAAGAAGTTGATGGTAAGTGGCTTCGAAATACAGCAGCAGCATTTGCGATCAATCCAAACGTGGCGTACTATGTGCGTTTGGCTGATAGATTATATTATACGCCAGAAGTGGGTGTGTCGTTTGATTTTGGATCTCGTAAGGAACAGCTTTCTGTATCTGAGTCATATAAGACACCTTTCTGGGGCTGGAATGTTTATGCAAATCTACTTGCATTAGAGTTTAAGGTTTCTGAAAAGTTGTCAATTGGTGCTCTCGTAAGTGGTATATCGTATGGTAATACAAGATTTACGGATAAAAAAACAGATGCATATTTGGATTCTAGCCAATTCAATTTTGATCTGAATAACTCAAGTGTACATGTGCGTTTCTACTTCTAATAACATTCATCTATGAAACGTTTTTTGACATTACTTTCCATTCTATTTGTCAGTCTTGCACTTTCATCGTGTCAGAAAGATTCCGCTGCTGATGGCCCATTTACTATTGTCGGTAATTGGGGTATGGTAGAAGGTACGATAGATGGTAAGGAATATGGGCCAATGGGTCCAGGGGCGTATTATCAGGAAATAGAATTTAAGGCTAATGGAACCTATGTTGAAAACATGTACTCGTCTGTAAATACTGGTGTCTATACTTATGATCCAGATAGCAAATATCTGCAGATGAAGGATTCTCAATATAGCTACTATGTTCCTACTCATGTGACTATACATACTGCCATTGAGATAACTTTAGTGATGGATTATGGTAAAGCTGGTTTCGTAACGAAACATTTGGTCAAACTCACAAAGTAAATAATCTCGTAAATATAACTTTCGCTCTTCTTGGTTGTCTTGGAGAGCGTTTTTTATTGTAAGCATCCGATGAAATGCATATTGTAGCGGGCAGCGATGCTCGCTACTTTTGCATAAAAAAGGAAAGTTTATGATGACACGTGAAGAAATCCTCTCGATCGAGGAGTACTGTACAGTGCATAAGATCTCGCACAAGAAGCGTCTGGAAGAACTCGGAATACCGTTCTGGAGCTTCTATAAGGCAAAGCAGAAGTACAGGAGGGCTGACGAGCAGGATGCCCAGCCTGGACAGTTTGTCCAGTTGGCTTCAGGACGATATGTTCCTCAGACGATGCCTCCGGCACGTACCGCAGGCAAATCCGGCAAGCCGGTCAAACCGACCGAGGAGAAGAACGAGAGCTATCTCACAGTCGAGCT
>JBGVQP010000051.1:0-4647 GCA_045127685.1 Candidatus Cryptobacteroides sp. | reverse complement strand
AACGAAAATCTAGGAGAAAACATATACATCAATCACACCTCGCTGGTGGAGACAGCTGGACGAGCATCTTTGACCTATTTGTCTACATTGGCGGTTCTTCAGCTAGATGCTATCTTGCAGAATGCCATAGTGCGTTATGTGGACAAGCCCAAACCGGGTAATAAGCAGCAGGCAAAATTTGAAAGGATGTTAGGGATGGAATATTATTGCCCCGGGATTGGGGAGGTCCGATTGATGGTTGGCGTGAGAAAGCGAGATAAAACCAAGATCCAGTACTGTATAACCGCAATAACTCCTGTATTGGAAAAAAGGCAATCACAATAAATCGTGACTGCCTATATTCTTACCCCAAGGATATGTGTGGGAATTACCTCGTAGGTCAAGGCATCGCTAGCGGGGATTTGTGCATTTCCGATAGCCTATCCTGTACACATTTTACTTCCTCGACTGCAAAGGTAGGTTATTTCATCGAAAGTACAATAGTCCTTCGGAAAATATCCATCGTCCCACAAGCCCCCGTGGAACAATTTGTCGGATTTTTTATAAAAATCGAACAAATTTCATAGTATCAATCGGCCTTCTGCATGCGTGGAAGCCCTATTTCTTCAATTAGCCGTATACTTTTTGAATATACGGCTATTGCTCCGGAACTTTGCAGCCATAAACTTTTAACTCAAATTATTATGGTGCAAGATGGAAAGAAGAAACGAAAGCCGGATTATGTAGACCTGCTGACCAATGCCGGATTCAAGGCAGTATTTGGTGACGAGGCGAACCAGGATGTTGTGATGATGATTATCAATGAGTTTTTACCGGAGCATCGACAGGTTACCGAGATCCAATACCTTCCGACAGAGCATCAGGGGCCGGTCCTGTCATTGAACAAGGAATTCCAATTCGATTTCATGTGCAGGGATGCTTCGGGAGTGGAGTTCATTGTAGAGGCACAGAGCTATATTGAGGAGGGATGGTTTCAGAGGTGCGCTTGCTATGCCAGTCGGGCTTATGACCGTCAGAGCAGAAAGGGCAAAGGTTATGACATCGCTCCTGTCTATCTGATTGGGTTTATGGGAGTGCTGGTACCACATCCCAATCCGGAACTATGGCAGGATCGTTATATTTCGGAATACACTTTCCGGGAAAAATCGACCGGGGATTTGCTTGCCGAAACGATAATTATTATATTTGTCGAGCTGGCATCTTTTGACAAGGCACTCGAAGAATGTGAGACGGTACGCGATAGGATGTTGTACATTCTGAAGAACATCGGAGTATTGAAGAAGCGCCCCCAATGTCTTCAAGGAAAGAAGTATGAAAGAATCTTCCAGGCTTGTCATATAGCTGCTTTCGATGAAGAGAAACGCAGAATATACGAAAAAGACATGAACGACGAAAAACGCTTATACGGAATGCTGGCCGCTCAGCATAAGGAGGGCCGGGCAGAGGGTCTGAAAGAAGGTTTGGAAAAAGGCAGAGAAGAAGGCAGAGAAGAAGGCATGGAGAAAGGTCGTACCGAACTGCTGAAGAATCTCCTTGAATCCGGGCTCCCGATCGAAGAGATTTCCAGACTGACTAAAATAGACATCCAGGAGATTGCACGGCTCACTGGAGTCAACCAATAAGCAAAGGCATTTCAGATTATACATAGCACTATAGGCAGCCAATATGCCCACTGCTCACATATCAGAGGCATCGCAAGCTTTTAACCGAGCTCGCGATGCCTTCCTGTAATCCTGCTGAGGGCAACCCCAACACTTCTAAGATGGCTCAGATGTAAGGCATCTTGCAATCATTTAATCAACGTAAGCCTCCGAAGAAATGCATATTGTAGCCGGGATTGTTCCTGGCTACTTTTGCGTTAAAAAGGAACGCATATGATGACTTTAGAAGAAATCCAGTCGATCGAGAGCTATTGCTCGGAAAACGGCATCACTATCAAGCAGCGCTTGCATGAACTCAATATATCGGAATCGAACTTTTATTATGCACGACGTGCGCTTACTGCAAGACAAAGTACTTCGGAAGGTTCATTCATCCAACTGGGCAATACTTCCGGATTGACTTTTCCAGAACATGCAAGGTCTGCATCTGCATCCAGTTCACGCAAGGGAAAGAACGTCCCTGTTGAAAGTTATATGACCTTGGAGCTCCGCACTGAATCTGGTACTGCAATGAGAATCCAGGGTAACTTCACCAGCGAGCATCTGGGAATCATCATGTCAAGCCTTCGCTAGCCATGTTCAGTCTGGACGACAGCATGCGGTACTGGCTGTTCACCGAGCCTACCGACATGCGCAAGAGCTTCCACATGCTGAGCGGCATCGTCAACAACCAGATGTCAGCAGATCTGCGCAACGGAGACGTATTCATCTTCGTCAACAAGAACCGCAACCGCATCAAGCTTCTGCGTAAAGAACCTGGAGGTCTTGTGATCTATGCGATGATGCTTGACTATGGTCGTCTCCGTTTGCCTTCAGTTGAGCAGGGAGCCATCAGTCGGGCACTTGAATGGCGTGACCTGGCCGGTATGATACGCCATGTGATAGAAGATCCGAACTACCGTTTGCGATGCCTGCGAAGCGGTATCAAAATCTACTAAAAAGAGTGAGAAAAACGGCTCTACACTTGTTTGTGTGGCCGTTTTTTCGTATCTTGTAGTCAGAAACAGAGGCACGGGATGACACTGGAAGAACGCATAAGGCAGCTAGAAGAGAGGAATGCGGAGCTTGAAAAAAGACTCGCAGACAAGGACAGCCGTATCGCTGACCTTGACAGCATCATAGCGTCAAAAGACAGTCGTATTGCTGATCTCGACCGCACGGTCACCTCTAAGGACAACCGCATCGCTGATCTCGACCGCAAGATAGTGTCCAAGGACAACCGCATCGCCTACCTGGAGCAGCAGCTCTATGGCAGCCGCTCGGAAAAGCGTCTCCCAATAAATCCTGACGCCCTCCAGCTCAGTCTGTTCTCGACGGAGATTGACGCTCAGGAACAGCAACGTCTTGATGCAGCAATCGCCAAGGATGAGGAGAGGCGCGAAAAGCTTCTCAAGGTGGACGGTTACGAGCGCAAGGTCCGCAAACCGATCGACACATCAAAGTTGGAAGTCCGTGAGGAACACATATATCCAGACGGCATCAATCCTGATGACTATAACGAAGTGGAACCGCTCATTACAGAAAGTCTTGTCCTGGTCCCTCAGAAGATGTACATCCGCAGAATCGTACGCCACAAGTATGTCTTGAAGACATCTCATCAGCAGGCTTATCCGGAACGTCAGGTCTTCGAAGTTGCCTCCCTGCCTCCTGCTCCTATCCACAAGTGCATGGCGTCAGAGTCCGTTCTTGCAGACATCCTGGTTCAGAAGTTCGTATATCACCTTCCGTTCTACAGAGTCATACAGAAATATCGCGAGATGGGAGTCACGGTCAGTGACTCAACACTGGGAGGATGGTATGCGGCAGTATGCGAAAAGCTGAAAGTCCTGTATGACAAGCTGAAGTCAGACATCCTGTCATGCCCTTATATACAAGTAGATGAAAGCACGGTCCCCGTCATTGACAACGAGAAGTCAAAGACGAGGAAGGGCTACATGTGGTGTGTCAGAGACGCGTCAGGTGCAGGCGTGTTCTTCCATTACGATATGGGCTCACGAGGCACTCAGGTGGCGATGTCATTGCTGAAGGACTACCAGGGAGCGATCCAGAGCGACGGTTATGACGTATACAACAAGTTCACAGGCATGGAGGGCAAGACCATGCTGGGCTGCTGGGCTCACGCAAGAAGGAAGTTCGTGGACGCAATGAAAGAGAATGAGAGACTTGCTTCGGAAGCTCTGGTATACATCGGCGACCTATACCATATAGAAACACTCGCAACCGGCTTGAGCGATCAAGAACGAATGGAGATGCGCAGAGTGAAAGCATATCCACAGATACGTAGCTTCGAGGAATGGATGCAGGCGAAGTACTTTGATCCGTCAATGGGACCACTGATGAGGACAGCCATAGAATACACCTTCAAAAGACTGCCTAAACTGTCCATGTATGTAACAAACGGAAGCTGGCACATTGACAACAATGGAGTTGAGAATGCCATCAGGCCGTTGGCAATAGGACGCAAGAACTACCTCTTCTGTGGCAGCGATGCATCTGCTGTACGAGCCTCGATGATCTACTCGTTCATCGCAACTTGCAAAGCTAATGGCGTCGAACCAAGAGAATGGTTAGAGGATGTAATCAGACGAATCCCGGAATACGAGAATGGCAGATCTGATGTCACTCATCTGCTTCCCAAGAACTGGAAGCGCAACTCCAACGACTGCAATCAACGTTAAACGACTTTGTCTAAAGTTAACTGACTTTAACGAAATATCCCGACTTTGATAAAGTTAGATCAAAGTCGGGATAACTTTATAAAACTTACAAGATGCAGTTCACCGGAGGCTTACGGCTCTCCATACCCTCGGATTGAATCTGATCGCTGCTACTGCATAGCTCTCTACAGACAAGGGATTGTAAGCGTTAAGGTGAGCTTACAATCCCTTGATTGGATATTTACTAAAATCTGTATGATTGCAATTTGCACATACAGATTTTTCCTTTTTTATGTTTAGTTAGTCTCGGTTGCAGCCTTACTGTATAG
>JBGVQP010000050.1:0-9606 GCA_045127685.1 Candidatus Cryptobacteroides sp. | reverse complement strand
GCCTGTCGCATGGTTCCTTCTTGCAAAGTTGGCTCTCAATGCCGAGGTATATGCAGACGACGACTGGACTGACGGAATCAGACCTGACGGAAAGGACATTACCTTTGAAGTGGACGGAGTCAGGATGAATGCATGGGAGACATGCATCGAGTATTGTGACAAGTTACATGCTTTCGGATATGTCCTGGAACCTGTCTACCCGGATAATTTCCTTGTCCGCAACGAGAACTCTCTCGAGAACATATTCACCATCCCTCTCGACAATGACCTTTACCGCAACCAGTTCTGGTATCTCTTCCGTTCCCGTCACTACAGCCACGGAGGAGCACTGGGTGGCGCTTCGGAAAACGGAACCTGTGCCACACTGCATACGATGAATGTGTACGGCTATGGCACTGAGAAGGTTGATGCACGTTTCATTTATAACTTCTATGCCGGAGAGGTCTTCGTCGACGGAAATCAGGTACTCCTTCATACCGGAGAACCTCTGGTCTACATGCCTATGGAGGTGAAGCTCAATCTTACGGCCAGTCCGTACGAGAAGACTGCGGGAGCACGAATGGCCAAGTATGAAGTAGACCGCAAGTCATATTCGGACGGAAGACAGCCGGACAATGACATAGTGCTGTTCAGGTATGCCGACGCCCTTCTGATGAAGGCCGAGGCACAGGTCAGGAACGGCGATGACGGAAGCGAGGCCTTCAATCAGGTCCGTTCCCGCGTAGAGATGCCTCAGAAGGAAGCTGACCTTGAGAACATCATAGACGAAAGGCTTCTCGAACTGGTGTGGGAAGGCTGGAGAAGGAACGATATGATACGTTTCGGTTATTTCCACAAGTCATATGACATGAGGACCGCACTGCCGGAGGAGGCCAATGCATACACCACAGTCTTCCCGATTCCATCCAGGGCAATAGATCTTAATCCTGCACTAAAGCAGAACCCTGGATACAAGGATTGATACATGTTTAAAAACAAACTAATAGCCATCACATATCCGTTCCCGTTTGATCCTCCATTCATTGACAGGGACAATCCTTTAGGCTCATATGTCAGGACATTCAACGTTCCTTCAGAATGGAAGGGCGGAAGCTATCTTGAGGATGCAGTGAATGCGGCAAGAAACAGATAGTTCTGCTATCCATATATCAGATAATCCCACCATCTTGAGTAAGGTCTCGGATGGTGGGATTTGTGCTGATTGCTATTTAATGTATACTCTGAATAGTGTGAAATAGTTATGTACTTAGCCATAATCTGCTATGTCTGTCTTTATCTGGCTGACACATTTCGTGCAATCAGTCTGAAAAGCCATGTGATATACCTGTAAAACGGTACCATTATGGTGTCGAATCCACCTATTACTTTTTCATGCTTGCCTCTTGCAATCGCTTTTATTGCAATCTTAGCACATTTGTTTACATCATACCCATTTGCCTGTCCTGGATCCATTATTCCTGTAGGTTTACCATTTCCGTCAAGTGCATTTTTCGATACGTCGGTATGTATTCGGCCTGGGATGAGTATTGTAGTCTTAATCTGAGGGTATTCAAGAGCGATAGTCTCATAGAATCCGTGTATTGCATGTTTGGAAGCGCAGTATGCAGATCTGACAGGAAATCCGAATACGCCTGAAACCGATGAGACGACTGCAATGTGCACACCTCGTTTCAGGAACATATCTTTTAGTGACTTGACAAGGTATATTCCGCCAAAATAATTAACTTCCATTAGTCTTCTGTCAACACTCATGTCTGTTTCAAGTGTCAGTGACCTTTGAGAAATGCCTGCATTTAACAGAAGGAAATCAATCTCATGTCCCTCAGTATATATCCAGTTGACAAGTGCGTCTATAGTTTCCTGTTTTTCCATATCAACAGCATGGCAATATGCCTTTACGCCATACTTCATGCATTTATTTCTTACGGTTTCTAGAGAAGCTGTGTTTCGTCCAGTCAGAATCACATCTGCACCTTTCATTGCATACTGATATGCCATTGCTTCTCCGATACCTGAACCTCCGCCTGTTACGAGGACTTTCTTGCCTTTAAAATCTTTCATTTATCTGATTTATTAAATTATTTTCCGCAAAGTTACTCACTTTTCTAAAAATTACCTTACTTTTGCAACGAAAAAGTAAACGCATATACTATATACTGGTTTACTTTATTGCTGGTCATTAAAACAAATTTTTATGGAGTCATTTATGATTTCTGGAATCCAACAGATAGGTGTCGGTACAGTTGACTTCAGAAAGTCATGGAACTGGTACATCGATATGTTTGGAATCGATATTAGAATTCTTGAAGACGATACAGTAGCAGAAAGAATGCTGCCATATACTGGTGGAAAACCTCAGAAACGTCATGCCTGTATAGCTGTAAACCTTCAGGGTGGAGGTGGATTCGAGATATGGCAGTACTCGGATCGTAAACCTGAGCCATGTCCTTTTGAAATAGCCGTTGGAGATCTTGGCATATTCGCGGCCAAACTCAAATGCCGCGACGTCCTATCTTTCCATAAGCACATCTCAGCTAAGTGGAACGGTTGTACCGAACCTGAAATGCTTCCGGATGGAAGTCCATGTTTCTATGTAAAGGATCTATACGGCAACACTTTTCAGATAATAGAAAACAAAGAGGTGTTTATCGAACAACATCGACTAACCGGAGGAATGGCAGGAGCTGTTATCGGTGTCACAGACATGGAACGTTCGCTCCGTTTTTATAAAGAGGTGCTAGGTTATGATACTGTAAAATGTGATTTCACAGGACCTTATAGCAACCATGACATTATGCCGGAAGCTCGAAAGCGTTGCAGAAGAGTAATATTGACTGCACCTAAGCGCAAAGGTGCCTTTGCTGAGTTGTTCGGATATTCCGAAATAGAACTCGTGCAGGCCTTGGAACATACGCCACGAAAAATATATGGGGGACGTTACTGGGGAGACCCTGGCTTCATACAGATATGCTTCGACGTAACAGGAATGGATGCTATGAAGAAGTTCTGTGCAGAAAAGGGACATCCTTTCACAGTCGATAGTTGTCCTGACGGAGAGACATTTGATATGGGTGATGCTTCAGGCAGATTCGCATATATTGAAGATCCTGACGGAACATTGGTGGAACTTGTTGAAACAGGGAAGGTCCCGATTGTAAAAAAGCTTGGATTCGGCATTGATATGACAAAAAGAAATCCATCTAAGCCTCTTCCTAAAATCCTATTCAGGCTTATGGGCCTTGTAATGAAAGAAAAGATGAAATAGAATCACATAAAACCAAACCATATGTTTACAGACATTTTTGAACGAATAAGAAAATCAACCGGCGGACCTATTGGTCAGTACCGTGAAAAAGCAGAAGGATATTTTGCATTTCCACGCCTCGAAGGGGAATTAGGTCCAAACATGAGGTTCAATGGCCAGGATGTCCTCTGCTGGAGCCTCAATAACTATCTTGGACTTGCAAATCATCCTGAAATCCGTAAGATAGATGCAGAAGCTGCCGCCAAATGGGGTCTTGCTTATCCTATGGGCAGCCGAATGATGACAGGCCAGACACACCTGCACGAAGAGCTTGAACGCCGTCTTGCTGCTTTCGAGAAGAAAGAGGCTGCTTTTGAGTTTAATTTCGGATATCAGGGCATCGTATCTACAATTGACGCGCTTGTAAACCGACATGACGTTATCGTTTATGACGCAGAAGATCACGCGTGCCTCCTTGACGGTATCCGTTTACATGTAGGAAGCAAATACAAGTTCCGTCATAATGATATTAAAGACTGCGAAAGAGTTGTTGCAAAGGCCTGCGAAGAGGCAGATAAGAACGGTGGAGGTGTACTCCTTATTACAGAGGGAGTCTTCGGTATGACAGGTGCCTTGGGAATACTTGATCAGATTGCCGCACTCAAGAAGAAATACAATTTCCGAATCATGATTGACGATGCTCACGGATTCGGTGTCATGGGTGAGCATGGACGAGGAACCTCCGAGCACTTCGGCGTGATGGACGAGATTGATATCTACATCGGAGCATATGCTAAGTCAATGGCAATCATCGGAGGCTTTGTTGCCGCTGACAAGGATATCATAGACTATCTGAAATATAACATGCGCTCACAGATATACGCAAAATCACTTCCTATGCCTATCGTGGAGGGATGCCTCAAAAGGCTGGATATCATAGATAGTCCAGAGGGTGATGCGCTCCGTACTCAGCTATGGAAGGTTACTAGAAGTCTACAGAAAGGTTTCCGAGAGTTAGGTTTTGATATAGGACCAGCAGAGGCATGCGTCACACCAGTCCATGTGAAAGCAGGTGTGAATTCTGCAGCAAATATCGCCGTTGCCCTACGCGAGGAGTATCACATCTTCTGTTCAGTTGTAATCTACCCGGTAATTCCTCCTGGAATGGTGATCTTCCGCATAATCCCTACTGCAGCCCACTCGATGGAAGATGTTGAAAGAACTCTTGCTGCCTTCAAGGATATGAAGGAAAGGCTTGATAGGGGAGAGTTTGACAAGGAGATGCCAAATATGTCTATACTAAAAGCCGAGCGATGAAATTCAAGCAGACCAAATATCATCTTATTAATGTGGCTGATGGACGGGAATTTGAAGATTCTGGCTGGACTCTAGCCGATCCCGAGTCAGAATCTCCATCTCTTGTCCGTGCAGTATATGAGAATAAACTTTTTACTCCGAGAGAAGATCTAGACGGAATTTATCGATACGCGGGGTGGATGCCAGTAAAGAGGATACTCAAGAACTCATCCGCACCTGTAACTTATAAGTCAAAAGGTCTTGCATCCTTCCTAGGCCTGGAAAACCTTTATATTACTTTTTCTGGTTGGAATCCTAAAATTGGTGCGAAGATGCGTACATGTTCGTTCAAGGAGACAGAGGCGTATAGTATCCTTGCGAGGATGGAAGCGTATGAGAGACGCATTCTCGTTGTTCAGTCAGCAGGAAATACAGCTCGAGCGTTCGCTCAGATATGCTCGGATAATCGTATCCCGGTTGTTATATGTGTGCCTCAGGATAATCTGCATGACCTGTGGTTCCGTAAGCCTTTGCGTAAATGTGTGAAACTTGTCGCAGTACCACATGGATGCGACTATTACGATGCGATATCATTAGGCGAGAAGCTTTCTACCGATCCGGGATTTCTGCTGGAAGGTGGAGCGAAGAATATAGCCAGACGAGATGGAATGGGAACTACCATACTGAGCTGTGTGGAACAGATGGGACGTATACCGGATGCTTATTTCCAGGCAGTAGGTTCAGGAACAGGCGCAATTGCGGCTTGGGAGAACGCGTGCCGACTCGCTGATGATGGCCGCTTTGGTCCGAACAAGATGCGTGTATATGTAGCTCAGAATGCACCATTTACGCTTATGTATGATGCATGGAAGGCCGGTACGCGAGAATTGCCTCAAATGACCCCTGAGGAAGGCAGAGGAAAGTCAGAAAGGATTCTGGCAACAGTTCTATCAAATAGGAAACCTCCATACAGTATAGCAGGCGGACTCTATGATGTGCTGAAAGAAAGTAACGGAGACTTTTTCCTTGCGACTAACAACGATATATTCTACTGGCTTCTTCAATTCCGCAACAAGGAGGGATATGAACTTCTTCCAGCCGCATGTGTAGCTGTTGCAGCACTTGCTCAGGCTGTCAGTGACGGTAAAGTGAAAAAGGATGACTATATAATGCTGAACTGTACGGGAGGAGGAACCTTGGGAGCAATGTCGAAAGGATTTGTACACAAGGAACCGGATCTGATCCTCTCCCCAGACCTTCCGGCAGAGGAGGTGATCAAGGCGGTCAAGAATCTGTTTTAATCCTCTGAACCGGATATGTTCATGTTCAGGCTGAGTTTGCGCAAGGTGGTAAGAAATGTTCTGAGTTCATCTTCAGAAATCCCTTCAAGCATTTTGTCGAGAATGGATATGCCCTTCTGTTTTGCATCTGCCTTAAGCTTCTCAGCCTGTTCTGTCAGCACAAGAGTGTTCGATCTTCGGTCACTGGTGTTCTGACGACGAACAACGAATCCTTTACGCTCTATTGCATCCACAAGTCTTGTTACTGAGTTCTTGTCCTTCTGCAATTGATCGGCAAGTTCCTGTTGCGACATCTCTCCATGATTCCAGAGAAGATCAATCAGCATGAACTGTTCTGGCGTTAGTGGCACGTCCTTCTGCCTAAGCATGGTGGCGATGTATTGCTTCAGTCTGCATCCTGTCAGATGAAGTTCTACTGTAACTTCTTTAGATAGTAACATGGTGAGATAGTATAAAAGTTTTACAAAATTATAAAAACAATGAAAAATTCCATATCAAATCTCTGGAAAAAAGAAGATTGGTTGACCGTCTGGATCGGCTTTATCATAATTACAGTCGCTGCAGTATCTGTTATTACAGGATCATTTGATTTCAGTGCAGCCAAATTTTCCACATGGCATCTTTGGGAAGAGGTAGCAGAGGAGAAATCTCTTTTCAGTCAGTTTACTTCAGCATTTTGGATCAGACTCCTGCGGACCTTTATAGTGCTTGGCGCTTTATTCACTGCTGGAGTCAAGCTTCAGGGAGTAAAGATTAAGGAATATCTTCCTGCTTTCGCCGCTCTTTTTGTCCTTGCTATAGTGGTACGCTTGATAAGTGCTGAGTTTACTTTAAATCGTTATCTGGAATGGGCGTTCTGGGCTCTTATCGTAGGTCTGTTGATCTCTAATACAGTAGGTGTGCCGACATGGCTCAGACCTGCTATCCGTACGGAATTCTATATAAAGACTGGACTTGTGGTAATGGGATTCAGCGTTCTTTTCAGCAATATTGCAAAGTTCGGCCTCTATGGACTTGGAATTGCGTGGGGAGTAACTCCTATAGTGATAATCTTCATGTGGTGGTTTGGAACAAAGGTTCTTAAGATCGATAACAAGCCTCTGGTCATTACGATTGCATCAGCAACATCTGTATGCGGAACAAGTGCAGCAATTGCTACTGGAGCAGCTGCAGGGGCTAGAAAGAACGATCTTGGAATAGCGATTTCCATATCTATTATCTTCACTATACTCATGATGGTTTTCGAGCCTGTCATTATAAAGGCAGTAGGCATGAATGAGCTGATGGGCGGTGCGCTGATCGGAGGTACAGTTGATTCTACCGGTGCAGTAGTGCTGGCAGGAAATGCTCTGGGACCAGAAGGAGAGCAGGCTGCTGTATTGGTGAAGAGTATCCAGAACATTCTCATTGGATTCATTGCTTTCTTTGTGGCTCTTTTCTTTGCAACAAGAGTGGAGAAAAATTCAGATAAAAGGGTAGGTGCAGGAGAGATATGGACTAGATTCCCGAAATTCATCATAGGATTCTTTGTTGCATCAATAGTTGCATCGTTTATAATTCAGCCTGTTGCAGGCAGTGCTGACGTAAAGGCTATTAACGCAGTGCTTGACCAGTATAAGAACTGGGCATTTGTCCTGGCATTTACAAGTATTGGCTTGGATACAAATTTCCGTGAGATAGGAAAGCAGCTTCATGGTGGTAAAGTACTTTGGCTTTATGTTGTCGGTCAGCTTTTCAACATAATCCTCACATTCTTTGCTGTATGGCTTCTTCTGTCAGGAGTTATATTTGATGTTCCTGTTCTTGAGGTATATAAATAATGAGACATAGCAATAAGATTCTCACTGCTGTCACGGTGATTGTCGCCGTGGCAGCTTTCATTTGTGCTATATATATTGCTTATAGACAGATGGGGATTGTTGAAGGATATGATTTCGGTGCAGGTGCCTACTATTATGCAGACATACCCGGCTTCGAGACAGTAATCGATGAAGAAGTGTATTCTGCTCAAATCCCCATCTGGATACATGTCATTCTGTTCCTTGGCTGGGGATGGCTGATGTGGCGTCTGTGGTGCTGGATAGATAATCGTCGATGAGTGTCTCTGTTCCCTGAGTCGAGCGATTCAGGATATCTATATTCTTGACACTAATCATTTGTCCGTAATGCCGAACCTTTTCCACTGCTCCATTGGGAAGTTGTTCTTTATGGTATGGCGATAACTCTTTGCCACATCCTGTACGTCTGCAAGCTGCTTTTCAGCCTTATGTAGCTTCTCTGATACTTCTTCAATCAGAGCGTCTACTTCTGCAATCATATCAAGTGCCTTGATTGCCTCAGCCTCGAGTTTGTCAAGGCCTTCTTTCTCGATTCCGAGATGCGCCACCTCCGAAAGATGACTCTTGATGCCTGATGCCATTGTCAAGGCCTCTTGGGCATTGGTTTCAAATGTTTCTGACATATGACTATACACTTAAGGTGAAACTATAACCTTCAAATATTCAGGATCGTTTGTTCATTGCAAAAGTAGAAAATTTATCATGTAGTTGTCATCGTGAAGAACTGAAACTTCAACGTTTTGTGGCTGCAATCATAAAGGTCACAGCGATGACTGATATAACGATGCCTATGACTATATTCGAGGTGAGTGCTTCTCCGAATACCAGAGTTCCAACAAGAATGGCTGTAACCGGTTCAAAGACGCCGAGAACGGAAGCCTTTGTAGCCCCGATGTTTCTGGTGGCAACAGCGAGAGTTGCAGTAGATACTATGGTCGGGAAAATGGCTAGACCGACAAGGTTGAATCATGCGTTCGCGCATTCTTCTCCTGTACCTCCTGTCATTATGACAACTCCGGCGAATGTTACTGCAATAGAAAGCCATACCGGCCAAGATGGAACAACCTTGAGGAACACCATGATGATGGCCACAAGGACGGGAAAGAGGAAGACGAGTGTGGTCGCAAGCCCTGAAGCAATATACTTGTATGATTCAAAGAGGAATGTGCTGCTGGCAGTGAACAGAAGTCCTAATGCGAGAAGGACAGCAGACTGTCTGAGGCTTATCTTGAAACTCTCCTTCCTGATCAGCAGATAGCCACCCAGAAGAAGAACCGCTATCGTGTATCTGAAGAAGAGGATGGATTCTATGGAAGCACCAGCATTGATCAGTGGCTTTGCGAACAGGGGATTGAGTCCGTACGCAATACCGGTAATGATGCCACAAGGGTATCCTATCATTGCATTTCGACTGAGTTTTGGCATGTCAGAACTGTTTCTTAAGCGTGAAATCGAACCTGAGTCCTCCCTGAGGGCGGTTGGTGACGCTGATTGTACCTCCATGGAATAGCACTGCATGCTTGACTATCGCCAGGCCTAGTCCAGTTCCTCCCTTGCTCCTTGAGCGTCCCTTGTCCACCCTGTAGAATCTTTCGAAGAGTCTCGGCAGCTTGCTCTCATCCACACCTTGCCCGTCGTCCTCGAATATGATCCTGCAGGAGTCCTGGGTGTTCTCTGCAAGGGTTATATATATTGTCTTACCCTCCGAATAGGATATTGCGTTCTCCGTCAGATTCCTGAATATCGATCCTATGAGCGACTGGTTGCCATTGACCACTACTCTCTCTCTGAAATCGATCTTCAGCGACATCCTCTCTTCCTCCGGAATGACGGAGAGTTCATATGCGATCTCGTCCAGGAGGTCATTGATCACCACTTCTTCCTTCTCTATCGTGCCGGTGCCGTCCTCTATCCTGGTGATGAGCGA
>JBGVQP010000049.1:0-44339 GCA_045127685.1 Candidatus Cryptobacteroides sp. | reverse complement strand
ACATATAGACGGAGTGATGCTGGTTGACCTTTTCGGACACATAAGACCGGACTTCAAGGTAATGGTCAACAAGTTTCTCGGAAGAATTGAAAACCTGAAGGATAATTTCATTTGTGTGACACCTACGGGAACCGAACGGACTGGACCAACGAAGGAAAGTATTCAAGGCATCAAGGAGGCTGTCGTACCTGTTCATTTTTTTGACAGGAACTCAAACTTCTATTATTCTCTGGGACTGGTAGATTGGAAAGTCAGGCTGCTGAGACTTCCGGCGGAGGTTTTCAATAAGAGGGGAAAAGTCACAAGAATATCACTCGGAGAAATCATTCTTCCAGAGCAACTGCAGAAGTATGAAAGTATAGATGAATTAAGCGATTTTTTAAGGAATAAGGTTTATAATCAATACTGAAATGGAAAACAATAAAGCAGATGCGGTAAGGATTCAGACATCAGTCCTTAACGCACTTGAAAAGAAGGTGCTGGTATGGCTTGCAGAACGCCAGCCAAGATGGATGACATCCGACATACTGACATATATGGGAACTTTCGGAGCGGTAGTTATCGCAACCGGATACATACTGTCTGCATGGAATATCAATTTCTTGTGGCTCAGCTCATTGGGCTTCATCATCAACTGGTATGGAGATTCGCTGGACGGAACATTGGCAAGAGTTCGAAACACACAGCGTCCGATATACGGATATTATCTGGATCATACTATAGATGCCATTAACGAAGTGATGATTTTTGTGGGTGTCGGTCTGTCCGGACTGATGCATCTGGAGATTGCACTGCTGGCCTTGGTCATGTATCTGTTGATAACTATCAATGTCTGCATCAACGCACATCTGAAGAAAGAGTTCAAACTGACCTATGCCAGCATGGGACCGACTGAATTCAGAATCATCATGATCATCATCAACACACTGTTCGCTTTGATCCGTCCTCTTCGTGACTTCTCCCACTCCTTCATGCTTTGCGGTCACTCGTTCACACTTGGAGCATTGGATTATATAGGTGCTCTGATCATCGTCATATTGGCTCTGATGCATCTGACGACTGTACGAAAAGACATCAAGGACTATGCTGAGATGGATCCGATGCCCAAGAGAGATTAACTGATGCCGAATCTTCTGATAAGATATGCCAAGTTTGCAGGTACAAGCGCGGTCGGCTCGGTAGTCGATACGCTAGTGCTTTGGCTATTGTCAGACCTCGTATTCACTAAAGGATACTGGGGAGAATATATAATATCTCCGTTCATTTCATTCCAGTGTGCAGTCGCTTTCAATTTCACGATTTCATATTTCTTTGTATGGAAGGACAGGACACGAAAGCGACCGGATGCTTCAGTACGCAGATACTTTAGGCTGTTCGGAGCATATAACCTTTCGAATTCCGCCGTGTTCTTATTCAGGTTGGGGGTGTTGTTGCTGATAGAAAGATTCACAGGCTGGGATGTGGTCATCTGCAACCTCATAGCCATGTGTTTTTCGGGAATCATCAACTTTACAATCAACAACCTTGTGATATTCAAAAAGAAAAAGATTTCATGACAGGCCAGATTCTGAAGTATGTATTCATTATGACGGTAATTCTCGGCACTATCTTAGTGATAATCACCGAGAACCGTAATCCGGTCAAGACTCTTGCCTGGTGTGTTGTTCTGGTGTTCATGCCTTTCATCGGTTTCATCCTGTATATTCTGTTCGGTATGGATAACAGGCATAGGAGACTGATCAGGAAGGAAGAATATGACCGGCTCAAGGGTATGACTGAAACCATGCAGAAGGATGATATCGTCAGTGAAATCCCGGACAGGCACAAGCCGTTGGTCACTATGTTGTCTAAAGCAAACGGGGCATATCCTCTTTCAGGTAACAATGTGGAGATAATGTCGGACTTCATTACCATGTCTGACCGACTTGTAAGGGACATCGAAAGCGCCCGGTACCACATCAATCTCCTGTTCTTCAAATTCGAGGATGATCAGGTGGGAAACAAGATTGCAGATGCTTTGATAAGGAAATCCAAGGAAGGAGTCCAGGTCCGTCTTATATATGATGAAGCCGGGAACATGATGGTCCCACGCAGGTTTTACAGACGCTTGAGGAAACACGGAATCCAGGTAAGGGGCTTCATACGCATATTTCTGCCTATTCTCTCCCGTGATTATAATTCACGCAATCACCGCAAGGTAGTCGTCATTGACGGAAAGGTTGGTTATATGGGAGGAATGAATATCGCCCAGAGATACGCAGTGGGGCTCAAATGGGGGATATGGCGGGATACCCATATCAGGATTACCGGTCCCGCCGTATCTGAACTTCAGACATCGTTCCTGACGGACTGGAAATTCACAAAAGGAGACGAACCGGATCTTGACTCGATGTATCCGTATAATCCTCGTTGCGGCAATACGCTTATGCAGATTGTCACAGGCGGACCTATGGACAAGTGGAATGTAATGATGCAGGCATATATGACAGCCATCGCGTCGGCACGGAGTTATGCCTATCTGCAGTCTCCGTATTTCATACCGCCAGAGCCGATTATGAAAACCCTTCAGAATGCCGCTCTCAGCGGTGTGGATGTCAGGGTGATGATTCCGTATCGCGGAGACAAGGGTGTACTTCCGCCGTGGGCTTCACGTTCATATATCAAAGAAGCATTGGACGCCGGTATGAAGATGTACCTGTATAGGAAAGGTTATATGCACGCCAAGACTCTGGTCATTGATGACAGTCTTGTGACAATTGGTTCTACCAACCTAGACTTCAGAGGTTTTGAAGAGGACTTCGAGATCAATGCCTTCATGTATGATGAGGTTCTTGCCTGTCAGCAGAGAGACATTTTTCTTCAGGACCAGAACGACTCGAAACTTATCACCCTTGAAGAGTGGGAAACGCGTCCTCGGTTGGAAAAGGCGATGGAATCTTTTGCCAGAATATTTTCACAAGTCCTCTAATTTACCTTTTTGTCATTTCCGAGCATATGCCTATATTTGCCTTTGGCTATCACAACCGATCAGGCAAAAAGGCTTGAGTCAAGTGTTGAGATATAAATACAGATAAATAGGAATCAAATATTTTCCTACCCCCTAAAAAAGCTAACTTGTTGATTATTAAGTCGTTAGACTTGCTAGAGTGGCAGTCTTTGCGAGTGGATTCTATAAAATATAACTAGTTGATAATTAGGTTGTTATGTAATTTAGGGTGGGTCGTTTTGATCCACCCTAAATGTTGTTATATGTTGATTCTTTGGGGGTTATGTGTTGCGTGATATATGGGAGCTCTTTAAGTTTTTTCCATATAATCCCATTGTCAACTAAATCTCGCGTTTCTGTTATCGGCTCCACATGAGCTATATGAAAAGTAAATAAGTTATTTTCAAGATGACGTTTGTTAGCAAAATTCTGTAAATTTGCATGATATGGAAAAGAGTTTACAGATAAGGAATAGTACAGTTGAATTCCTGACTTTCATCCTTGATGGCAAGGAAGATGGGGTTCAGGTGTTGTATAAGGATGAGACGATATGGGCAACACAGAAAGCTATGGCGGTGTTGTTTGAAGTGGATCGCACTGTAGTTACAAAACACTTGAAAAATATATTCCAATCAGGTGAATTACAGATAGATACAGTATGTGCAAAAATTGCACATACTGCAGAAGATGGCAAGACATACGACACACAGTATTATTCTCTTGATGCAATTATTTCTGTTGGCTACAGAATCAACAGTATGAGAGCGACAAACTTTAGGCGATGGAGTACAGCTGTATTAAAGGAGTTTGCCATAAAGGGTTATGTCATTGACAAGAAACGTATGGAGAACGGGGCTTTCATAGGACAGGACTACTTTGAGCATCTGCTTGCCGAAATTCGAGAGATTCGCCTTAGTGAAAGAAGATTCTATCAGAAGCTTACGGACATCTACTCAACAGCAGTAGATTACAGTTCAGATGCAGCGACAACAAAATTATTCTTCAAGAAGATTCAGAATAAGATTCATTATGCCGTTCACGGACATACTGCTGCAGAACTGATAGTGGAGAGAGCAAGTGCGGAAAAGGAACATATGGGGCTGACAACTTGGGAAAATGCACCGGATGGCAAGATCGTCAAACCGGATGTAAGCATCGCCAAGAATTATCTAAATCAGCTGGAACTTGAGGATATGGGTAGGTTGGTAAATGCCGTGCTTGATATGGCGGAGCGTATGGCCCAGCGACATATACCTATGACAATGGAAGACTGGGCTAACCGAATCGATATTATCCTTGAAGCTGGTGGAGATACTGTCCTTGACAATGCAGGACAGATTTCAGCAGAGTTTGCCAAACAGTTTGCGGAATCAGAGTTTGAGAAGTATAGAATCATTCAGGACAGGCTGTTCGAATCTGATTTTGACCGTTTCAATCAGAATCTGCTGGAATTTCCTGATGACATCCAATAAAAGATCCTCTTTGAGAATCGAATATGGGCGACCACGTACGGTCGCCTAATTTGTTTTGATTCTAGCATTGTGCTTAATAGAAAATAGGCGAAATGCAGATAATCTAACTTACTATGCCTGAGTATATATTATTGTTGCGAAAGAAGGATTCGTCTTTCATTCTGATCTTTGTGCAGAGAAAACAAAACATAAAATAACATGGGAAGTGGCTATATTTGCCTTTGGCTATCACAACCGATCAGGCAAAAAGGCTTGAGTCAAGTGTTGAGATATAAATACAGATAGATAGGAATCAAAAGTTTTCCTACCCCCAAAGGCTAACTTATTAACTATCAGTATATTGGACTTGCTTAAGCAGGATTCCTTGATAGTCAGTTAGTTATAGGTATTTATGTCTAATGTAAGCATCCGACGAAGTACATATTGACAAAGTAAGATGCAACTGACACGGGTGAGGTGTCAGTTGTAGTCTTTTTGTATTAGTGAGATGTCAGTTCGATTTACTTGGCGATCTCTGGGGACCAGTTCCCTGGAAGCAGATCGGCGAAGTCTTTTTTGCCTAGTTCATATTCCGGCATTCGGCGAAGGACATCTTCCAGCCACGCTCTTTCGTCGACGTTATGGGCCTTGCAGGAGGCAAGAAGGGAGTAGACTATTGCAGCCCTCTGCGCAGCATCATCATCTCCGCAGAACAAGTAGTTCTTGCGACCTTATGTTGGCAAGCTTGTTATGTTGGCATCATAGATAAGTAGTTGTGTACTTTATACTTATTGCTATTCTTGCCAACATAACATACTTATATAGACATCAGAAAGTCAAGGAGAGATTTGTCCTTCTTCCATATTGGCTTAGTACTAGATGTCTCCCCGATTTCGCATGTTTTAAGCGCTTCTGCTTTCATTCTGAGATTAACTTCGGCATAGATATTAGTCGTGTTGACAGAGACATGACCAAGCCATGCTCTGATAGTGTTGATGTCAACTCCAGCCTCTAGTAGATGAGATGCCGTTGTGTGTCTTATCGTATGCGGACTCACATGCTTTTCACGGATGGATTCCTTTATTTCTGAAGCCTTGACAGCATACCTTGATATCAACTCGTATATACCGAAGCGTGTGATTGCATTTCCATATCTGTTGAGAAAAACAGGGGCGCATGATTCTCTATTCAGCAATGGGGATATGGTTTTAACGGTTCTTTCCCATAAAGGACAAGAACGGGTTTTGTTACCCTTTCCATGTATGATTACATATGGTGAGCTTATGCCTTTCCCTATTTTAAGGTCTTCTATTATAATATTGGCTGCCTCCGAGGCTCTGACCCCTGTGTTATACATGAACAGGAGAAGAGCATAATCACGGTATCCTTGAGCGGTTCTCCTATCTGGAGCGTTTAGCATAGCTTGCATCTCATCTTTCTCTAAATATTCGATCTGCGAGACTGCCCTTCCGCCAATTTCTTTTATCTGCCTTCTCTTTATCGGTATAGACTTCAATGTATGATACCAATGAAGGTGCTCAGGTGATTGGCTTGCCACATACGAAGCAAAGCTGTGTATTGCCGCAAGACGTTGGTTGCGAGTGCTTACGGAACAGTGCATTTCATGCTCCAGATAAACTAGGAAGTCTTTTACGATTGTGCTAGTTATTGCTTCTACATCTGCATTTTCTATATCATATTTTTGGGATGACATATAGTTCAACAGTTGTCTTAGCGCATCTCTATAGCTAAGTATCGTGTTTCTTGAGAGATTACGTACGATTGGAAGATGGTCAAGTAGGTAGTGCTTTATCCAATATCCGAGATTTCTATTATAGATATTCTTCATGATTCTGCATACTTTTGGAACTTTAAAGAAGCCTCTTTTTGAAGTTCAGGAGTGAATGAGATATAGGTTGCAGTGCTGTCAATGTTACAATGGCCAAGATAAGTGGAAAGCACAGGCAGCAACAATTGCACGTCTTTTCCTTCCTTGTACCATTGTATTATCCTGTTCGTTGCAAACGTATGCCTTAGATCTTGTAACCGGACATCACTGCGTTCTTTGTCATTTCTGCTAACATATGCAGTCTTACAGATTAACCTGAAAGCAGCTTGTAGGGCAGATAGCTTTACTTGATTGTTTCTTTTGTCAAAGAAAAGGCAGTCTGAAGTCAATCCTTGCTCTTTTGCAACCTTGTTTCGCCATTGCATGTAATTTCGAAGTACTGACTCCACTTCAATCCCGAATGGAAGCAGCCTGCTCTTATAGAATTTAGTCTCTTCTATTAAGACTGTCTTTGCCTCAAAGTCAATATCTATTACCTGCAATGATACGGTCTCGCTAGGCCTAAGCCCCAAACAGTATGTCACCTTCAACATAGTTTGTATGACGTAAGGGTGCATGATATTACATCTTTTTCGATAATTTAAAGCCGTCTTGAAAAGAGATTCCAGTTCCGCATTTGTATATATGTAAGGCCTGAAGTCTTTTGGTTTACACGGCTTACTCGTTGGCAAGGGCATGTGACTCATGTGACCTCTGGAGATTGCCCAATTAAAGAAGCCCTCAAGTATGCTATATATGCAGAACCAATATTGTGTGGCCACATTAGATTTGAACCCTTTCTGGTGAAGGTATTCACTGCAGGATCTTTCCGCAACACAGTCAAGCTGCATGCTTAGGCCTACATATTTGCCAAAAGAGAGAAGGACATACTTTTTTACCCTAGGCTTTTCACCAAGTCCTTCTTTATAACGAACGTACTGTTCAATTGCCTCTGACATTAACATATAAGGCCCTCCCAATCCATTTTCGCGACCTGGCTAAGGGTAGATATGTCAACTTTTGCATATACCCTGGTCGTGTCCAGAAGGCGGTGACCCAAAAGATCGGAGATTTCCTTTAAGCTACGTCCCGAGTTAATCAGATGTGTTGCACATGCATGCCTTAGAGAATGTCCTCCTTTATGCTTTATATTGATATCAGTATTAGAATACGCCTCTGACACAATCACATATATAGCAGTTCGTGATAGCTGTGTTATAGGGGCCAAGCTGCGAAGGAAGATGTATTCGCTACCAATATCATTATTTCGCCCTGACTTTATATATTCCGCTATCGCATTGCCGACAATCGGAACAAGAGGAAGGCGCTGCAATCCACCTCGTTTTGCTCTTCGTAGTAATATATGGTTATTCTTCCAATCAATATCTTTGGTTTTAAGGTTAACAACCTCACTCGATCGAAGACCATAGGTAGCAATGAGATACATTATGGCTTTATTTCTTAGGCTTAATGCATCATTCTTACCATCATAGTAGCCTATAATTTCTTGAGTCTGCTCCCATGATGGACAGTTCGGAAGAGTGTCTAGGTCGTATGATTTGGGATGCTTGATCTGATCTGGGATCAGTTCGCAAAGATTGTTGACCCTGAGATAGCGGATAAAGTCCCTTATCGTAGTGACGATGGTAGCAATAGTCTTTCTGTTGCATCCACTATTCTGCCTGAACATTATATACTCGTCAATATGATTTAGATTTATGTATGAAAGGTGTAAGCTCTTTTGTTCCATGAATGACAGAAGAGTCTTGAGTTCGTGCTCCCTTCCATTCAAAGTTATAGTACTTAAGCCTTTACTTTCGCGCGCCCAGTTAATATAGTCTACAACATAATTATAGCCGTTAATATGGGTTGGCTCTGAGTCACCATTGAGTATCCTAATAAATGATAGCCATCGTTGTGCTGTGGTCATGAACATATTTCGGGATTTTAAGCTGCGAAATGATGACGAGGCATCCTGCAATTCTTTAACGCAGACTATTCTCGGAGAGTGTAACTTCAATACGTCAATAATATGTAATTGCATTTCGGCCTGCTCACGTACAGTACTCCTTGCCATTCCAATGGAGATGCACTGTAATAGGTAACTTAATCGTTCCTGATACAAAGGGTAAGTTAGATACCTGACCCGATAATGACTGACACTACTGAATGATACAAGCAGATTCCTCTCGTCATTATATCGGGCATCCAATATGTTTAAGCTATCAAGCCATTTGAGCACTGTGGCTTGGTAGTCTCCTTTTTTAGAAGTGTACCATCTTGAAGTGCTTTGAACGATTCTTTCTAGACTGACAACTTCGTTCGGACCAATGTTGAGATTGTTTACTGCAAAGAACAGATAGTCTGCAGTAATTTGCAAGTATCTCAAGCAGAAGCCTTTCTGATGCATCTTGCAAATGAAATCATCTCGTTCCCTAAACATAGGGGCATGTAGGTGGCGTCGCACCTTGCTTGGGTTTTGAAATATTTTCTCTATCATTTTGCTTAAAGTATCCATTAGAGGATGCTTTTGCAATATTATAGATTATGTTGTCATAATTCCAGAAACGATACTGATTATCAACGCATAATATTATGATGCCAACATAACAAGCTTGCCAACATAAGGAAGAAAGAACTACCTCTTCTGCGGCAACCACGATGCAGCGGTCAGAGCAGCCATCGTATACTCACTCTTCAGCAGCTGTAAGGCACACGATGTTGATGTCCGATCGTGGCTGGAGGATACACTCAGAAGAATCCCTACAGAAAAGAACGTTGACCAGCTACTACCTTGCAACTGGCAGGTACTACCCGCTAATAGCAGGTAATAACCAGTTACTACCAACTACTAGCCTCCACTACCGGGTACTACCTCAGTAATGGCGGCTAATTGGTCAATATGTACTTCGTCGGATGCTTACTTTTTATTTTATACGGCAGATGTGTCAGTTTGATAACTAAAAAGGCACCCATTATGGATGCCTAGTGTCGAGATTTAGAGAATCCGCATTTCTGCGTATCGGAGTCACAAAGTTATGTAATTTGTCTTATAGATGATTCTTCATGGACATTCTGTAAGACGGATTTTATTTTTGTAAGATTCTTGAAAAATATCCTATATGATTATCAATGAATTATCCTTCAAATTGTAAGATTGTAGTTTGGCTTTGTAAGATTCATTTTGCAGGCACCGGCGGCGGAATATACGCCCTCCGCCGCCTACAGATCAAGTGCTGCGCGAGCTCGGCCTAAAGGCTCGCTCCGCACTTGACTGTTGCCCCTTATCTGCATTTTATTTTAAGATTTTTGCGTTTTTTCTTTGCTTGTGTTCTGGTTTGGCACAAGCAAAGTTTTTATTTGCGACGTGCTATTAAATAAATCAATAAGGAGGACTATATCATGATTTGGGGAATCTTGGCTTTTATCGGTATTCTGCTTGATGTTATCATTTCGGTTTTCGTTACCGGCCGCAGGTAATTTCTTTCATTAAATTTATCATTTATTGTGCTATGGGATTTTTCGATGTTTTATTAGGTGTTGCTCTGCTCGATAGTATGCAGAAGAACAAACGTCAGTCTAATAACAGTTCCAGCTTCTGGGGAAGCAATAGTAGTCATAATGACTATAGTGCTTATAGTGACAGAAGCCTGGATGACGACTGTGATTGCGGTTACTGCTCGGATCATGATTATGACGAGAGTTGTTTTGGCCGTGATGATGATTCTTTCGGTTGGTAATGTTGTATTCTAAGATTGTGCTATCATGGGAGTTATTATCTTTCTTGTGCTTTGCCTTAATGTTATCGGTATGATGTGTGGCGGTAACAGCAGCTGGGGTGAATAGCCTGATATTCACTTATCGACATTTTTTTACTATATTTACAAGTCTAATCTATTTTGAGGGGAATGTTTAATGACATAAGTGCTAGTGTCGTTAAATATAAAATGCTATTAAATATGACCGCGAGACAATACTATTCAGATGGCTTTATCCACGCTATCGAGCAGACTATCGAAAAGGTACAAAATCCAATTTATGTGGTTTATGGTGATGTATCTTCCATTGACTTTGGCAAATTCAAACATTTTGTTGTGGATGATGGAACTTTCTTATCTACAGCAGGATTAACAGATTTTACGCAAGATTGGTTTTCAGACTTATTCACAACATTGGTCGCTGTCAAAAGACCGATGATTCTTTCGTATGCTCAGTATTCATATCTTGTCACATATATTACACCAGACTTCTTCAAGAAGCGTGTTGTAATACTGCAGGATAATCTTCGCCGTGTATTCCCGCTCAAAAAAGTAGATTTTATCGCAGACACTCAAGACGGAGATGGAGAGAGTGCTGATATTCCTATTTATCAAGTAGATCAGTTCCTTTATGGAGATGAGGCCTTTTACGTAGCAAAGGTGCCTACATCTGATATGGGAAAGATTGTAACTGTCTTCAATGAGACCTTGCCTTTAGATATTTGCGGAGCTGTTTCATCGGATGGTCTTGTTATTGATCCATATTCCGATGATAAAGAACTGGATTTGCTGCTGGCTAGAGTGTTGGCTGGCAAGGAGCGAGTAAGTAGCTACTTTGTAAAGTTCTATACTAAACAGCCGCAGGAGGAACGAATGAAGAACCTTCTGTATAGGCTAAATGCGTTCCTGGCTCCGCTTAAAAAGAGTATACTCTTGGTTGTTGAAGAGGCTCTTACGGAAGACTTTACACCTTCGGAAGAATTGACTGCATTACTGAAACAATACTGGGGACCAGAAGCTTCATTCAGAGATATACGCTTATATAAGAATCCGAATGTTAATAGTGAAACTGTTAATGTTTCTCAAGGCCGAATTGTTCAGACGCTTATTGATGAATATGAAAACGTTAGAGCAGGTCGTGATTATCGCGATGTCTTTCTTACGGCTCCTACCGGTGCGGGTAAATCATTGTTGTTCCAATTGCCAGCATTCTATATCTCTGATAAAGGGGATGTCACTATCGTGATCTCTCCTCTTATTGCATTGATGAAAGACCAGGTAAACGCTATCTTGACAGATAGAGGTTTCAAGAAAGCAGCCTATATAAATAGTGAAATCAGCCTTTTGGATAGAGACTCCATTATTGAAAAGTGTAAAGCTGGTGAGATTGATGTGCTATATATGGCTCCGGAGCTTTTGATGTCTTACGATGTTAGGTATTTCATTGGAGATAGAAAAATCGGTTTGATTGTTATCGACGAGGCTCATCTTATCACTACATGGGGTCGTGACTTCCGTGTGGATTATTGGTATTTAGGAAATCAGATAAGGAAGATACGAAAGTATTCTGAGCAACATTTCCCAATGATTGCTGTTACTGCGACAGCTGTCTTTGGCGGTGATAAGAACGATATGGTATTCGATACCGTAGATAGTTTGGTTATGCACTCTCCACACTATTTTATTGGAATCGTCAAAAGAGATGATATTGAGTTCATTATCAATAACTATGATTCGGAGTCTAGAGGCTTTGACAGTCAGAAGTTAAATCAGACTGCAAAATTCATTAAAGATGTAAACGAGATAGGTTTCAAGACCCTGGTTTATGCTCCTTATACTAATCATGTAAGGAAGCTGAGTACAATGGTAAATGAAGAAGAAGAGATTGCGGTTTACTATTATGGTAGTTCTCTTGATGCTATGACCAAAGAGCATGCGGAGAGGCAATTTAGAGCGAATGAGAGAAATGTGATGATTTGTACCAAAGCTTTCGGAATGGGTGTGGATATTCCAGACATTCAGGTTGTATATCATCATGCTCCATCTGGACTTCTGCCTGATTATGTGCAGGAGATTGGTCGTGTGGCTCGTAAAAAAGGTATTCAGGGTTATGCTACCTTGAATTATTCTCAGAGGGATCAGAACTATTCAAAGCAGCTGCATGGTATGTCTGCATTGAAATTGTGGCAGCTTAAAGCGGTTTTGAAGAAAATATATGATACATATCAGAATAATGGCAATAAGCGAAATATGCTATTATCTGTTGATGATTTTGCCTATGCCTTTGAGGACGCCATTGATGTGGATCAGAAAGTGAAAACTGCTTTGATGATGATCGAGAAAGATTATCTGATGAAGTATAGGTATAATGTTGTCATTGCAAGGCCAAAGCAGTTGTTTACTAAAGTGTATGCTAAGGTAAATGCTAACTCGTATGAGTATATCCAGAGGCATTATGCTGATACAATACATGTGATTAGGAGTTATCCTGACGGAACTAGATTGTTGTTGATGGACTTGCATCTTCTTTGGAATAATTATTTCAGTGATAAGAGCTTCCCAGTTCTTAAACACCAGTATTATACAGGTAGATTGCTTACAGGTTGTGATGTTCAGCCAAGAATGAAGGTAAGCTATATGTTTAAGGACAAGGACAATACGATTGGACCTATTCGAGAAGCATTTGATCTGCTTTCTAGATTCTTCATTTCAACTGATAATAGATTCTTTGATAAGGACACTCTGATTGGTGCATTGAAGGCTCGTTATGATGATAGGACGGCTAAACAGTTGGCTAATTTTGTTCTTTCAACTTATTCTGGAGAGCGTAGGGCTATGGGTGGCATGGTTGAAGAAAATGCTTTCTTGCAAGAAAAGCATACTATCCCATCACAATATAAAGTATTTGGTACAAGGTATGAGGGAAGTTTTTCTTCTACATTGTCTACTTTAGCAAAGCTTTTAGATACAGAAGATGAGAAAGCAGTTAGGTATGTGTCTAAGGAAAATTCGGTACCATATGTTCGAATTGGTCACTTGCTTGAAATTCTTGATCTGGGATCTTATGAAATGCGTGGTGGAGATGCCCCTATGATCTTTGTCCGTATCAATAGCCCAGAAAAGGTAAGAAGGGATTGTTTCGATTCAGGTTATAGCAATATCCTGTTTGATAGGACTAAAGAGAAGCACAAGGTAAGTTCAGAGATCATGAATTACTTCTTTACTCATGCATATACAAATGAGGAAAGATGGAATTTTATCGAAGATTTCTTCTTGGGCGATAATAATGAGGAGCTGATTCGCAGATATCCAGGACGAGAGATTAAGCGAGTTGATGTTGTGGATGTTCTGAGAGGAAAGAAAGTGCAGAAAATAGATGTAAGCACTATAAAGGGAATGTCAGCTGGAGCTATGACATATCCTCCGAGATCTGGAACATATAATCCGAAAGATCATTTGACTTTAGAGGTGGACGGAAAGCCTGTTACTTATACAATTCAAGGCTGGATTGATAATGATCCGTTGACTTTACATAAGGCTGTAAGGGCAAAGGTTATATATGTTCATGCTGGCAGTGTATATCATAGGCTGATGAATGTGATTGAGAAAGACCACCCAGAATACTATACCAAATTGTTGGGATTGAATAAGAAGCTGCAGATATTGGGTCATAGAGAGCCGGTTATGGCAGATGTTCTTATGCGAGAAGACCCAATTAAATTCTATAAATGGTGGGTAAATCATAGGTCTGAGGTTCATATTCCTGCAAGAGAAAAGATATGGCTTTTTGATAAGGTTACGAAGTCGGATCCATCGTTGCTAAAGAAGAAAGATCAAGATTTTCTTGACGGACTAAAGAAAGCAAAATAGTTGATATAAAATAAGGTGTCGCCCTCTATGTCTTTCTACGAAAGCCACAGAAGGCGACCTATCTATTACTACGGACCGCCGCAAGACTCTAGCCCTTTTTATCAAAAGGCCAAGAGACTTGCTTTTAAGGCGGTCCTCCGGTGCATGGCCGGCGACATCAGTGCCGTAGTCTCCAGTGCAAGTCGCCGCCCTCAAACGTTTGGTGTGCTTAATGCAGGCCGGTAGTCGCACAGTGCCACTAGTGACCCCAGCATTTCAATCAAACGACAGTGCGGAACTTCAACGTCGCTGTACCTTTTCCTTCGGGAGCCTGCGGCTCCCTCGGGTCCCACTCGGTGGCTTCACCTCCTCGCGGACGCCCCTTGCGGCTGTCGCAGCTCGTGGTGCTGTGGATAATATCAATGATGATGTCAAAATGTTGATAATATATGGGAACGATATACTATTTTACACAATAAAATGCCTTCTATGCAACATTCACGATAAACTGAATGACCGCTTGGTCTTGAAATGGCCAAAAGTCGCATAAGCGGTCATCAAAAATGCTGCATTTGCGATATTTATGGTACAGCTTGGGCGAGTTTAGATCAAAAGTCGCACAAGCAGTAATTAAAGATGGCAGATGAGCACGATGTTCAGCATATACAACGGGTTGCCATAGTCCTGCAGCCTGAGGAAGATTGATTATTTAGTGTAAACTTGTATATCATTAAGAAAAGTTTATATTTGCAGAGTAAGTATATAGATTTAACAATATGAACAAGACAGTGTTGATTACAGGTGCATCCAATGGAATTGGAGAGGCTTGTGCAAGGAAGTTCGCGGCAAATGGTGCCCGTCTGATTCTGAATGCGCGTCGCAAGGAAAGACTTGAGGCACTCGGGGAAGAGCTGAAGCAAAAGTATGGTACGGAGTGCTACATCATGCCTTTTGATGTGCGGGAACGTGAGGTAGCAGCAGAGGCGTTGAGGGCGCTTCCTGAGCAGTGGACTGACATAGACGTCCTTATCAATAATGCAGGACTTGCAATGGGGGTAGATAAGGAGCATGAGGGGAATTTCGAGGAGTGGGATACCATGATCGATACCAATATAAAAGGTCTCTTGACTATTACCCGTTCTGTAGTACCGGGAATGGTGGAAAGAGGACGCGGCGATATCATCAATATCGGTTCTATTTCAGGAGATGCTGCATATCCGGGCGGAAGTGTGTATTGCGCAACCAAGGCTGCAGTGAAGGCATTGTCGGATGGCCTGCGCATAGACCTGGTTGATACACCGCTCCGAGTTACGAATATCAAACCAGGTATGGTCGAGACTAATTTCTCTGTGGTAAGATTCAGAGGTGACAAGGACAGGGCTGACAACTTCTATCGCGGAATGCAACCGCTTACAGGTGATGATATCGCCGAGGTGGCTTATTTCGCAGCTTCGGCTCCAGCGCATATGCAGGTGGCTGAAATCCTTGTAATGCCGACAAGTCAGGCAACAGCGACCATCGTATCGAGGAAATAAGATTCCTATTTACATACCATGATGTCCAGAATCATGTCGTCAGTGTGCTGCATGCCTACAGAGCCAATGCGGCCAAGATTCTGGATTGTCTTCTCGATGTCCTTTTCGATGATGCCGTCGTGTTCGGAGATGCAGATTCCTTCGCGTGCAAGGACTGCTGACTGAAGTGCAGAGGATACTCCTGAGGCAACTTTCATCGCGCATCCTACCTTGGCGCCGTCACAGACCATTCCTGTGATATTTCCGATCATGTTCTTGATGGCGGCGCAGATCTGTTCGTAATCACCGCCGCGCAGATATACCAGGCCGCATGCAGCTCCTGTAGATGCTATGACGCAGCCGCAGAGGGCTGAAAGTTTGCCGAGGTATCCCTTGATGTGTATCGCAATAAGATGACTCAGCACAAGAGCGCGTGCGAGCTGCTCGTCAGAAGTTCCGTATTTCAAGGAGTAGGCGATTACTGGCATTGTGACTGTGATACCCTGATTTCCGCTGCCTGAATTGCTCATTGCAGCCAGTGTGCAACCTGCCATTCGGGCATCAGAGGCAGCTGATGTAAGTGCCATGGCGTAACTGAGGAAGTCGCCTCCGAAAACCTCCTTGTTGCAGTCAAGGCTGATGGCGTATCCGACGCGCAGTCCGTATCTGCCGGTCATTCCCTCATGCGCCAGTGCGAGGTTGAGGGTGCGAGATTCCAGAATGAACTCTATGTCGTTGAAAGCGACTGTTGAGGCGAATTCTACTATTTCCTTGACTGTCAGGTTGTAGTCCAGTGTGCTCTTTTGCTCTCCACACTCCTCGTCGGCACCGTATCTTCCGGCGGAACGGGTGGTGTTGCCGTCACAGTCGGTTTCGACGATATTGTCATGGTCATTTTCAATCACTGCGTATGCAGTATGTCCATTAAATTCCACACAGGCCTTGACATATAGTTTGAGGTCTGTTTCCGCCAGTCCAACCATGACCTTTCCGGTTTCCACCATATCCTTGGAGTGTGTTACAGCCTCATCAGTCAGGTCGTTCAGTACTTCAAGTCCGTAACATGACTTGCCGCAGACAGCACCCAATGCGGCGGCAATGTGCAGACCGACCATCCCGGTTCCCGGAATACCCACTCCCATACCGTTCTTGAGAATGTTTCCGCTCACCTCGATGCGAAGATTGTATTCGCCACTGGTGCGCCAACCTTCTGTGTGAATGTTTTCATTCATTACTTCCATGGCTTTTGCAACAGCGAGTGCGACAGCGATAGGCTCTGTACAACCGAGAGCCGGCTTCACTTCCTTGCGGATAAGTCCGATGATTTCTGATTCGCGTGGTGTCATTTCTTAAGGTATTCCAGTGTGTTACTTATAAGGTTGTATCTCATCTGATCGTTTTCGAGAGTTTCGATAGGGAAGCCGAAACTTATGCATCTGTATCCTTCGCCCTGAAATGCTGTCCCGGCAGGAAGGTTGCTGTCTGAATATCTCAGAACTGTCTGAGCAGAAGGTGCAGCCGGTGCAATGGCATCAACTGATTCGACACAGTATATTCTGCTGTTAGGTGACATGGCTATGCTCATCCGATCCTGGGCTGCGCTGGATGAGCCGGTCCACTTGCCGACCGTACCCTTTCTGCTTGCGTGAGATGTCACATATTTGATTCCAAGAGTTTCAGCCAGGAATTCCTCTGACTTCTTTCGCAATGAGTCACACACTTCCACAGGATATACGGCATCACAGACATCGGTTCCTATGTATGCGCCGCTTACAATAAGATTGCCGCCGTTTGAAGTGTATCCGCAGATCGCTTTCTGCAGTTCTTCAGGAAAGACCTGATACTTGTGTGACCCTCCTAGCTGAACTGTGAGCTGCTTGCCGCATATGAGGTCCACAGCCCAGGCATCGGGATGTATGTACTGGTCATGCATGAATCTTTCATTGCTGCATGAATAGAACGCATGTCCGGCCTGAAGTATCGCCTTGCCATGAAGGGCAGGGTAGTCGAAGGAGTTTCCTGCTATTGTTTCACCTGCCATGTCGGAGTATGAAGCTCCGAATCCGGGTCTGTCGTTGGATATCCAGTTGTCACTTCGTCTGAAGTTGTACATCTGCCCAGTGAAGGTGATGTCAGATATGTAGCCTATGCCTGAATCTGTCATGTTGTCCAGTCCGGCGCGATCTGTACCGTCAAACCATGCCGGTCCGCTTATACGGTCAAAGTTGTTGACTATCAGTACTGAATTGTCGGTCTGATTGGTCTTCGGGATGCCTATGCTGACGATTTCTGACGGGAAACTCATTCCTCCGTCATTGTATGCGACGACCTTGAAACTGACCACCTCCCCGGCCGGTATTTCTGTGTAGTAGCGCAGATGTCCGCCGCTGTCAACCCCGATGTATGGTGCGACAGTACCTTTGTCCCATCCACCTTCCCCGATGCGTCGGTACACGATGTAACCCTCAGGTACGGCAGTCGGCTCAAGAGGATCCTCTACCGGTTTCCAGCTTACTGAGACTCTGCTGCCGCTCTCAAATTCAACTGCGACATGGTCCACCGGAAGCGGCTGTACGACATAGTCATGTCCGTATCTGTTGCTTAAGTATTTCAGCATGCCCTTGTACACTGCTCTGCTGACCGTGAACCTGAACGACGGGTCAAGTCCGTATTTCATATCTGCAAAGTTCTGGTGCGAAAGCAGTTCCAGCAGCATCGCCGGGCATGACGGAGTCCGTGATTCTCTGTATGCCCTGTCCCATATGCTCCTGCGTGTCCAGAGAGAATCGTATGCGCTGCGCACATCGTTCACTATCTGACTTTGGACAATGTCAGCATACATTCTGGATGTAAGCCTGTCTTCACCGCCCGGAAGACAAGTCTGGCCGTCCGACTTGTATGTGTAGATGGCTAATGTTCCGACAAGTGAATCATTCGGTGTGATTCCTGCATCCGTATGGAATCCGAATGAAAGATCTACCGGTATGCCCAGACCGCCTTCCGCCTTCGGGTTGGTGCGTGATCCTCTTGATATCCACTCGACCCAGTCTCCTCTTGACATGAAGTCGTCGCGGTAGTCGTGCTTGCCTTCATTCTGCCAATAGACGCATGTGTCTGCACCTGCCCATTGAAGAGAATATCTTGCACCTTCGGCGAAGCGCGGCAGTCCTGAAGTGATCGGTGCTACTGCAACAGATACCGTATCATCCGGATCAATGTGGGGACTTCTGGCTATGTTGCCCATTCCTCCTCCAAATCTGACGGCGTCGGCGGTGATTACTGCTCCCGATTCGTGTGTATAACCCTCAGGAGTGCTGTTGGAGAGTTGGACTGAACCTTCTGTACCTTGAGCAAATTCAAATGTTCCGAGATATATCCATGTCCCGCCTCCCATCTTCTGGTTTACCACGAATTCGCTCCTTCCGCCCATGTGGGAGACTGTATAATGAGCGGCAGATGTGCTGTTTTCTAATGATTTATAAGATACATAGACAGCATATTCACCCCGTTCAGGTATGTCCGGGGTCCATTTTATAGATGAAATGTTCTTGGATTTCGAACTGACGCATGATGACTGTCTGGCCGTTCCTGCCTGGAATGGATTTTCCAGATCGATATAAATGTCGGTAGTGTCAGCGAAACCCCAGCCGATCTCTGTCCATTTGCCATTTTCCTCATATATACCTTGCCCCCTTGCTCCGCATGTAGGGTCATTGTCTACAATAACCTCATTCCGCTGGGTGTCTCTTTCGCGTGGCATCAGAAGATATGCGCCGGCATTTTCAAGCATCGGGACAAGATAGGGAAGCACGAATCCCTGTGTAAACATATCCTCGCATGTCTGGAACAGGCATGGGCGCTGCCACTGCCATTGTTGAGCGGCCTGGTCGAAGTATCTTCCGTGACTTTGCCAGAGTGCTATGTGCCTGCCTTTCAGACCTTTGGTCGGGTATGTGACGTTCAAATCCGTGACAATGGCCCTGGTTTTTACAGGTGAGTGGACCTTGAAATCATTTCTGGCGTGATTGCCGTCTTTTGTCAGTCGAGGCAGTTCGAGTCTGTTGACATTGACCTTCCTTGTATATATCTCGCCAAGTGAATATCCGGAATACTCTTCCGGAAAGAGAGATTTCAGTCTGCTCCTGAGCCACTTGACGTCACCGTGATAGAAGGGGAAATCGCTCAATGTCTCAGTGAAGTAGAAGTCGAGGTGCTTCTTTCGTTTCATCACGCTCTTCAGCTTCAGAGTGCCTTCCACTCCACAATGCTCCGAATACAGCACAGCCAGTGAATCGCATATTGGTGTGAAATCCCGGACTGTCTGGCTTTGCGCTGATGCAAGGATGCTGACCCCGAATAGCAGAGATGATATTATCGCAAGATATCTCATTTCCTCCTTCTTATTAATAAGTAAATTGTCGTGATGATACACCCGGATAACAATCCGGAATAGTCAGCAAGAAGGTCTCTGGAGTCTGATGAACGGTATTCAAGAAGTGCCTGAACCTGTTCTGTACCTATAGCGGAGGCAAATCCGATGGTTAAAAGTCCGATCATCAGCAATGCCTTCTTCCACCAGTTCATCCCGTTGCCTTCAAAAGCAATGTAACCCAGGAAAGGAAACGGAAGGAACATCAGGAAATGTGCGACTTTGTCTGCCGGCAGCCCGAACCATGTTTCCGGCAGGGACGGAAATTCATCAGGCCTGGCGAAGCATAGATATGCCACTGCCGCAATATAGAGGCAGAATAGAAGCTGGAATATGATGCGTCTGATTCTCATTAGAGAGCCTGCATGTCATTGAGCTTCTTGTAGTAGCCGTCCAATGCCAGCAGTTCCTCGTGTCTTCCTCTTTCTACGATGCGACCCTCATGCATTACGCATATCTCATCCGCATTCTTGATGGTCGAAAGGCGGTGTGCGATAGCAATAGTGGTTCGCGTGCCGGTGAGTCTGTCAAGGGCTTCCTGTACCAGCTTTTCAGATTCGGTGTCGAGTGCGGATGTCGCCTCGTCAAGGATGAGGATCGGCGGGTTCTTCAGGATGGCGCGTGCGATGCTGATGCGCTGTCTTTGTCCTCCAGAGAGTTTCGCTCCGCGGTCACCGATGTTGGTCTGGTATCCTTCCTCCTTCTCCATGATGAAATCGTGAGCATTGGCGATCTTGGCCGCTTCTATGACCTGTTCCATAGTCGCGCCTTCGACTCCGAAAGCGATATTGTTGAAGATAGTGTCGTTGAACAGGATGGCCTCCTGGTTCACATTTCCGATGAGTGAACGTAAATCCTTTACTTTGAAATCCCTGATGTCGTTTCCGTCAAGGAGAATCTGCCCCTCACATACCTCATAGTACCGTGGAATCAGATCGACGAGGGTGGATTTGCCGGAACCTGACTGGCCGACAAGCGCAACCATCTTGCCTTTAGGTATCTCAAGGTCTATGTCAGAAAGAATCTGTCTGCCTTCTTCGTAACTGAAGCCGACTCCTTTGAAGACGATCTTGTCCTTGAAACAGTCGAGCTTTACAGGCTCTGCCGGGTCTGTGATATTGTTTACTGCATTGAGTATCTTGTCGATACGCTCCACTGATGCAAGTCCCTGAGGTATGGTGTAGCCTGCTCTTGAGAATTCTTTAAGAGGTGCAAGCACACTGTAAAGGATGACCATGTAGAATATGAAAGTTGGGGCTTCGATCGGAGAATTGTCTTTCAGGATGAGTGTTCCTCCGAACCAGAGGACGATCATGATCATGCATGAACCGAGGAATTCGCTTACAGGATGGGCGGAAGCCTGCCTTGTGAAGACGCGGTTCAAGGCTGTTCTGTATTCATTGCATGTATTTCCGAATCTATCCTTCATCTTGCCTTCTGCGATGAATGCCTTGATGATACGCAGGCCTCCGAGGGTCTCTTCGACCTGTGAGAGTATGTCGCTCCACAACCTCTGCGCTTCAAGTGAATGCCTTTTGAGTTTTTTGCCAAGCATGCTCATTCCCCATGCCATCAATGGAACTACTGTGAGAGTGAAAAGTGTAAGCTCCCAGCTGGTGAAGAGGAGTGTAGTGAAATAGAAGAGTATCAGAATAGGATTCTTGAGCAGCATGTCCAGCGAACTGGTTATGGTGTTTTCGATCTGAGACACGTCTCCACTCATTCGTGCTATGATGTCTCCCTTTCTCTGCTCCGAGAAGAAGGACATAGGGAGTGAAGTTATCTTGTTATATATCTGAATGCGGATATCGCGGACGATACCTGTTCTGAGTGGTATCATTACTGCCGACGAACCGAAGTAGCATGAAGTCTTTATCAATGTGATGAAACCAAAGAAAAGGCCCAGGATCATGAGCGTGAAGGATCCGCCTTTTTCTGCAATGAGTACGGTTATATAGTAGTACGCGTTGTTCATTGCGATATCCTTGATCGGCAATGCAGTGTCCCAAGGGATGAACTCATACACGGTGGTGTCCATCTTGAAGAGAATCTGCAGGATAGGAATGATCAGCGCAAATGAGAATATGTTGAAAATTGCAGAGAATACATTCAGTATCACAGCCCATATCAGCGAACTCTTGTAGGGGGGCACATATCTTTTCAGCAGGTTCAGAAAATCTCTCATGTCTTATATTTTATATAAGTGCAAAGTTAATTAAATATTTCTGAGCAGAGAAAAAATGTTTATATTTGCTGAACATTACATGTTAATTGAACAGCAAGATGAAAGGTATAGTCCTCGCCGGAGGTAGCGGTACACGTCTTTACCCGATTACCAAGGGAGTAAGCAAGCAGCTTCTTCCGATCTACGACAAGCCTATGGTCTATTATCCCATTTCCGTGCTGATGCTTGCCGGAATCAGGGATATTCTTATAATATCTACCCCTGATGATCTGCCGTCTTTCCGTAGGCTTCTTGGCGACGGAAGTGACTATGGAGTGAATTTCTCCTATGCCGAACAGCCTTCTCCTGACGGTCTCGCTCAGGCTTTCATAATCGGAGAGGAATTCATCGGACAGGACAGCGTGTGTCTTGTGCTTGGAGATAACATCTTCTATGGAAACGGCTTGAGCGGCATGCTCTGGCGAGCAGTGGAAGATGCTGAGAAAAACTCAGAGGCTACTGTATTCGGGTACTGGGTCTGTGATCCTCAAAGATATGGTGTGGCAGAATTCGACGAGCAGGGCAAGTGTCTTTCCATTGAGGAAAAACCAGCGTCTCCAAAGTCAAATTATGCTGTAGTGGGCCTGTATTTCTATCCTAACAAGGTGGTTGAAGTAGCAAAGTCCATCAAACCTTCTGCCCGTGGCGAATTGGAGATTACGTCAGTCAATCAGAAATTCCTTCAGGATGGCGAATTGAAGGTACAGACATTGGGCAGAGGTTTTGCCTGGCTCGATACAGGTACTCACGATTCGCTTTCGGAGGCGTCTACATTCATAGAAGTGATCGAGAAGAGACAGGGACTGAAAGTGGCTTGTCTGGAAGGGATTGCATACAGGAAGGGATGGATTTCAGAAGAAAAGATGCGTCAGCTTGCACAGCCTATGATAAAGAATCAGTATGGTCAGTATCTTCTCCGTGTGATAGATGAACTTGCTGCAAAAAACAAACCTTCAGACGGTCGATGAATATATTGGTGACAGGCTCCAACGGGCAGTTGGGTAATGAGATGCGTATAGTCAGCAGGTACAGTGCGGACAGATATGTATTTACAGATGTGACCGACTTTCCGGGAAACGAAACGGTTTATCTGGATATTACCGACGTGAATGCCGTCAGGGCTGCAGTCGCTGAATATGATATCGATGTCATAGTGAATTGTGCGGCTTACACAAATGTCGACAAAGCAGAAACAGATGTAGATACTTGCAGGCTTCTGAATGCGAAATCCCCTGAAAATCTTGCAGTTGCGGTTCGCGAGAAAGGCGGAATCTTAATTCATGTCTCGACAGATTATGTGTTTGGTGGTGAAGTATATGACTCGCCGCTGACAGAGCAGACGCCGACATCGCCGACAGGTATCTACGGATTGACCAAGCTTGAAGGCGAAGAACTGATACGCAATAGCGGTTGCCGTTACATCATAATACGTACGTCGTGGCTTTACAGCGAATTCGGAAGGAATTTCGTCAAGACCATGCTGACACTGACATCAACCAAACCTTCTCTTAAGGTTGTGAATGATCAGGTAGGTACTCCTACATACGCTCTTGACCTTGCCCGGGCGATATTTCATATTATTGAAAACCGTAAGGCAGAAGGTCGGGAAGGAATCTATCATTATTCCAATGAGGGAGCATGCAGCTGGTATGAATTCGCAAAGACGATAGCTGAGTATTCCGGCAATGTAGAATGTGAGATAAATCCTTGCACAAGCGAGGAGTATCCGAGCCCGGTCAGGAGGCCGTCATATTCGGTGCTTGACAAGGGCAGGATCAAGGATGTGTTTGGAATATCTGTCCCATGCTGGACTGATTCATTGAAGAAATGTTTGAACAATATATGACTTTCAAGAGAAATATTATCATTACAGGTGGGGCCGGCTTCATCGGCAGCCATGTAGTCCGTCTTTTTGTGAACAAGTATCCGGATTACAGAATAATCAATGTAGATAAGCTGACCTATGCCGGCAATCTGGCCAACCTGGCAGATATAGAAGATAAACCGAATTATGTGTTTGTAAAGGCTGATATATGTGATTTTGATGCCATGCTTGCCCTGATGCGTGACTATCGCGTCGACGGTATCATTCACCTTGCCGCTGAATCGCATGTGGACCGTTCCATCAAGGACCCGTTCACCTTTGCACGTACAAATGTCATGGGTACCCTCTCGCTGCTTCAGGCCGCAAAACTCGTCTGGGAATCAGATGGTTATGAAGGCAAGCGCTTTTACCATATATCCACGGATGAGGTTTACGGCGCACTGACGATGAACCATCCGGAAGGTATTGAGCCACCGTTCAAGACCGTAGCCTCATCAGAGGGGCATAAGGCATACGGAGATGATTTCTTTTATGAAACGACCAAGTACAATCCGCATAGTCCATACAGTGCCAGCAAGGCATCTTCAGACCATTTCGTAAGGGCTTATCACGATACGTACGGCATGCCGACTATAGTTACCAACTGCTCTAACAACTATGGTCCTTATCAGTTTCCAGAGAAGCTCATACCTCTGTTCATCAACAACATCCGCAACCGCAAGCCTCTTCCTGTCTATGGTAAGGGAGAGAATGTCCGTGACTGGCTGTATGTAGAGGACCATGCACGTGCGATCGACCTGATATTCCACGAGGGCGAGATAGCTCAGACTTATAATATCGGCGGCTTCAACGAGTGGAAGAACATAGACCTGATAAAGGTCATGATAAAGACAGTCGATCGTATTCTCGGCAATCCGGAAGGATACAGCATGGATTTGATAACTTATGTAACTGACCGCCTCGGCCATGACGCACGGTATGCGATAGACTCTACCAAGCTGCAGAAGGAACTCGGTTGGGAACCGTCTCTTCAGTTTGAAGAAGGCATAGAGAAGACTGTCAGATGGTATCTTGAAAACCAGGAGTGGATGGACAATGTCACTTCCGGTGAGTATGAGAACTATTACGATTCGATGTACAGGGGCCGTTAAAGCATCGATTCGATCCAGTAGTAAATAAGATCTACTCTCTTTTTGAGGACTTCATAGTCGAGGGTCTCGGCTGTGTCTCGTGTCTTGTTGTTGTTCATCGTGATTCCTGATGTGAAGAATACTGCCGGAATGCGGTTTTCCACGAATGTCTTCTGGTCGGAGAGTCTGTAGAAGACTTCCGTGAATGTCTTGCTGCCGTAATAACTCAGGCATAGGTCAAGGTTGCTTCCGGAGGAGATGTTGCATGCTTCCAGATTGTTCCTTTTGCTCTTTGGCAGGGATTCATTGCCGAGCATCAGCATGTAGTCCGGTCTGCTGCTGCGGATTGGAGACAGGGAACTTCCGATCTGGTCGATGTTGGCCATGCCGGAGATCTTCTCTTTGGTGATGCTGTTTCCCGTTATCGGGTCTTTCAGCATTCCGTAGTCTATAAGTTTCCACAGTGCCGCAGATCCTGCCATGCCCATTTCCTTGGCATCAAAGGCTACGAATATGATGTTTGTCGCGTATACTTTGCCCATCTCCTTCATCTTTCCGAAAATCTCTGCGAGTGCGGTAAGAACAGCCGTCCCTGAGGCATTTGCATCGGCTCCGGGATATAATTTACCGTCAAGTTTTCCGAGGTGGTCGTAATGTGCGCCGACTATGAAATATTTTCCGACAGGCATTGTGTATGAACCCGGAATCATGCCTAATATGTTGTGGCCGCAAGCTCCGTTCGGGGTGGTGAAGTGACTGGCATACCCTTCGGTCAATGGAAGCAGGCCGAAGTTGGAAAATTTTCTGCTGATCATGAAAGCGGCTGCCATGCTTTCAGAGGTTCCAGTGGCTCTTCCTCCGCAGATCGAGTCGGTCAGGAATGAGATTTCATCATATAGTCTTTCTTCGCTGGCGGCAGAAAGTGCCGATGTCTGCTCACGCTTCCAGTCGCCCTGAGCTGCAAGATTGAGGCAGAACAGGAACGAAAATATAATCGGAAGCATGCTTTTCGCAGAATTATCCATCTTTTTGACTATCTTTGTAAGTTGGCATTTTTGGGCCTGCAAAAATACTAAAATTGCGTTAAAGTAGGAAATTAATGCGTCGGGTCATGAAATATCTTTCTGTTATATGTCTGCTTCTGGTTGCAGGTGTACACACTCTTCATGCCCAATATGATAAGGATGCATTCCTGATGAGGGGCCGACGTGCTCTTGCAGACGGCAAATATGCCCAGGCGATTGAGAATTTCAATATTCTTGCGCAACTTGATACGGCTGATTACTGGAATTTCTTTTTCAGAGGCATCGCCAAATATAATCTGGGAGACTTGCGCGGAGCAAAGCGTGATTTCGACAGGTCAGTACGCATAAATCCGATATTTACCTCCGGTTATCATTATCGGGGAATTACAGACAGCCGGTTCGGTGACTATGATTCAGCCTTGGCAAACCTGCAGAAAGCGATATCTTTACGCCCCGGTCATCCGGGATTGTATTTCAGCCGTGGTGTGACCTATTTCCTTTCCCAGCAGTTCGAGAAGGCTGTCGAGGATTTTGACAGGTACATCAGAAAAGAGCCCAAGGATCCGTCTGCATATCTGAACAGAGGTGCCAGCTGGCTTTTTCTCGGTGACACCCTCAAGGCTGTAAATGACTACAACAAGGCTATAAAACTGGACCGTTTTGATCCGGAGGGTTATGTCCGCCGAGGAAGGCTTTATGCCAGCAAGGGAGACTACGCGGCCGCAATAGAGGATATGGATAAGGCCATAGAACTTGATACAGCCAATACATTCGCATATTTCAACCGCGCCATCATGTATTACGAGCAGCAGAAGTATCAGCCGGCCATGGATGACCTGAACCGTGTCCTGAAAGACGAGCCGGGCAATGCGCTTACGCTCTATAACAGAGGTCTTATAAGTGCGCAGCTTGGAGCATACGACCAGGCTCTCAACGATATGGACAGAGTCCTGAACATCAATCCTGACAATGTGCTGGCCCACTTCAACAGGGCTTCCATTCTGATTGAACTGGGAATGTATCAGGATGCTTTGGAGGATTATGACAAGGCGATCGAGCTTTATCCCGACTTTGCCAAGGCTTATATGAACAGGGCCTATGTCCATAATATGCTCGGAAATCAGAAAGCGTCAAAGAGAGACTACGAGACTGCACAGAAGAAGATCAGCGAATACAGGGAAAGAGCTTCAGCAGATGCAGAGTCTTTTGCTGATACGACAAAGAAATACAGCTCACTGCTTGCCTTCGATGCGGAATTCGCGAAAAAGGGATTCAATGACGAACTTCTGCAGCATCGTGATATTGATATAAAACTTCGTCCGCTTTACAAGTTTGTCCTTACGGGAAGCAAGGATGAAACGTCTTATGCTTTGTCCCGTGGGTACGAAAATCCGCTGATGGAGCGTTTTGAAGATCAGATGCCGGTGGGTATCGGAGTGAAGAATTCAGAAATGACACTCAGCGGCGATGAATTGTCAAAAGTCGAACAGGCTGCATGGTCAGGGGGACTTCCTGATTCTGAGGATTATTTCCTGCGTGCAATGTATGACTATGCAGGAAGAAAATACAATACGGCCCTTGAATATTATGGCAAGGCTATAGATGCTTCTGATAAAGAAAGTTCAGTGGAAGGACTGTATAAGGCGTTCTATCTGATGAACAGAGGTGTGCTCAGGGCCGAAATGATCGAGTTCATTGCGTCCATACAGAATAATGTCCAGGTACTTTCGATGGACGATTCCGGTAATACCAGGGCTCGTGTGAAGGACCAGGTTGTCCGCCAGTATGACTATGCGGATGCAATTTCCGACATGGTCAGCGCAAGGGAGATTGTACCGGATCTTCCTTACATATACTATAATCTCGGCAATCTGTATTGTCTGTCTGCCGAGCATGTGCATTCGATTGAAAATTATACCAAGGCTATAGAACTGTATCCATATATGTCAGATGCTTATTTCAACAGAGGACTGGTGCTTATCTACTTGAAAGATAAGGAGAAGGGTTGCATTGATCTTTCCCGTGCAGGTGAGTTGGGCGTCCAGGATGCCTATAGCGTGATAAAGAAATATTGTGAAGATGAAAAATAATGAAATCAAGTTCATGAGTCTTTCCAGCGGAAGCTGCGGAAACTGCTACTATCTGGGCACACCTTCCGGGAGTATCCTGATAGATGCTGGTGTGAGCCTGCGCCGCCTGAAGAAGACACTCATCGAGAACGGATTGGATGTGGAAGGGATATCAGCCATTCTGGTTACCCATGATCATCTGGATCATATCCGTCATCTCGGTTCCTTCTGCAAGAAGCTCTGCAAGCCTGTCTATACGACAGATGTCATTCATGGCGCTCTTGCACGACATACATTTACCGCACCGACCATCGCTCCATGTCGGAAGATACTCTCTGAGGGCGAATGGAACGAGATTGCCGGTATCAAAGTGCGTTATTTCGTAGTGCCTCATGATGCAACCCAGACCGTGGGATATGCTATAGAGGCAGATGGACACAAGTTCGTGATAATGACTGATGTGGGACGAATTACCGATGAAGCGGTCGATTTCGCAAGGTGGGCTGATACTGTTGTGGTGGAGTCTAACTACGATATGGATATGCTGATGGGTGGTCCCTACACACATGAGCTCAAGATGCGTATAGTGCAGGGCTGCGGCCATCTGAGCAATGACGAGTGTGCAAGCGCAGTAAAGAGATTCTGGCATGAAGGTCTGAGGAATATCTTCCTGTGCCATCTGAGCGACAACAACAATACCCGTCAGCTTGCGTCAGACTGCACTGCAGCAGCATTGGAGGACCTTGGCGTGCCTAAAGGACATGTTGCCTTGAGATGTCTTCCCCGTGAGTATCCGTCACAGATGTACAGATTATAATTTATTGTTATGAAGTTCATGAAAACAAAGTCAGAAGTAAAGCCGTCGATGAGGCGCAAACTTGTCTTAAGCCTTGGCTCGCTTGCCGCGATCCTTCTGCTTTCAGGAGTCATTTCCATTTTAGAATACCGCAGGATGAGTGATTATGTGTCTGAACTCATTGCTTCGAACATCAAAAGCATCAATCTGTCACAGCGTCTTGCTGATATGACTCAGGAATATGATTTACAGATGCTTGCAGTTGTGCTTCGCAATGATATTTCGCTCATGCCGGAGTTTGATATGCATCTGTTTCAGTCACAGGCGGATTCCTTGAAGAGTTCAGTGACTTCTGTCACATCGCACCCGATAGTGGATTCTGTGGCGACTTCATTCGACGAGTTCATGAAGACATCGCTCAGGTTTGATGAAGTATTCCTTGCCGATACTGTCAATACGAGCGAGTGGTTCTTCGGTACATTACAGCCGACCTACAATGCGTTCAGGAAAGATATAGATGTTCTCAATGGCGCGATACATGAGGAACTGAAGACCAATTCGGCCGACTTCGATGCCGGTTTTTACAGAAGTATCATACCAGGAGTTGTTTCCGTAGGAGCGGGTCTGCTTCTTATATTCCTTCTGATGTATTTCATATCGGCATATTATGTCACTCCGATCTGCAGGATGTCATCGGGGATTGATGAATATCGTGCTGTAGGCAAGAAATACGGCTATGTCTTCGATGGGGATGACCAGCTTGCCAACATCAATGCAGGTCTTACGGATATCGTAGAGGAGAATATTGAACTCAAAGCCCGTGTCAGAAGCCTCAGGAGCGAAAGGGATAGCCTGACTCCCGAGAATTAGAATTACAGACTGAGATGAATATAAAAGCCATATCTGTTAATGTCGGCAAGGCGCTTCTGGTGAGTGCCCTGTTCATGGCATTGTCTATCGGAGTGTCTTTGTATTACGGCAGAGATACCGGTTTCGGACCGTTGATGATAAGTTTGGTCATCACCCTTGTGGTAGGTGCATTCCCTTTCATATTTGTCAAGAATGTGCCGACTCTGAGTATGAAGGACGGTTTTGTGACCATAGTTCTTGCCTGGGTGCTTTCGTTCATATTCGGAATGCTTCCTTATGTGCTTTGGGGAGGAGAATTTACCCTTGTAAATGCTTGGTTTGAAAGCGTTTCCGGATATACTACAACAGGGTCATCCATACTGAACGACGTTGAAGCACTCCCGAAAAGCCTTATCTTCTGGCGTTCATCCACTCATTTTATCGGTGGATTGGGAGTTGTCGTCTTTCTGCTTCTTGTCATGCCTGAAGCCAGTCCGTACCGACTCAAACTGACTAATATGGAGATGTCAGCCCTGTCCAAGGACGGTTATAAATATAAATCGACCAAGGTCATATGGGTTATCATATCTGTCTATCTCGGACTCATGGTGACCTCCTGTCTGGCTTTCTGGGCAGCAGGAATGCCGTTCTTTGATGCTGTCAATCATTCGTTCAGTATCGCTGCAACCGGAGGGTTCAGTTCCAGGAATCTTTCAATAGCATCTTTTGACTCTGTGCTGATTGATATTGTGGCACTGGTATTTATGGCGGTCGCAGCGATTCATTTCGGTCTTTTATATGCAATGTTTGCAACCCGTTCATTCAAGCCTCTTAACAATACAGTTGTAAAATATTACTTCGCCTCGATACTTGTAACGACATTGATCATTGTGTTCTCGTTGATGTTCGAAGGGGGATATACTTCATGGGGCCGAGCATTTCTGGATGCGGGATTCAATGTTGTCAGCTACATGTCAACTACAGGATTTGCCAATTGTGACAATTCCGGCTGGCCATGGCTTGCGGCTGTCGTACTGATATTCGTGTCATTCCATTGCGGGTGTTCAGGATCTACAACCGGAGGTATCAAGATAGACCGACTCCTGATTTCCTTCAAGGCGTTGAGCAATGAAATCCGCAAGAGGCTTCATCCTACTTCAGTCACTCAGGTGCGGATGGGAGGGCATTTCCTTCCTGACAATACTGTATCTGCGGTGATGATGTTCATTGTAGTATATGTCCTTGTCATTTTTGCATCGATTGTCCTTGTCATGATGTTCGGAACATCAGCGTCAGATGCCGTGACAGGAGTGATTGCGTCAGTGGGCAGTGTCGGTCCCGGTATCGGTGAACTTGGAAGCCTTGAAAACTATTCCGGACAGTTGACATCGGCAAAGGTCATATATACTTTCGATATGTTCCTGGGCCGACTCGAAATCTATCCGGTGCTTGTCGTCTTGTCAATGATATTCAGGAGAGACAGATAAATGGGACGAGCCGATTTTCTTTATACGGGGTTTGTTTCCCGTCTGAAATACGCTGCTACACCATGTCAGGATGCGCTTTTGCGTAAGGTGGCGGATTTTGTCAGCGGCGATGATTCGGATATTCTCGTTGTGAACGGATATGCCGGTACCGGTAAGACCACAGCGATCTCCTCGGTTATTTCCGTATTGAAGGAATATGGGACAAAATGCGTCCTTCTCGCTCCGACAGGACGAGCGGCGAAAGTCCTTTCTTCGTATTCCGGACAGCCTGCATTTACAGTTCATAAACACATATACCGGCAGAAGTCAGTCGGAGGAGACGGTTTCGGACAGTTCACACTTTCGCCAAATAAGGACAAACAGACCCTTTTTGTTGTCGATGAGGCATCTCTGATCGGTATAGATGCCGGGCAGCAGCAGTCGTCTGCGGCTTTCGGAACCGGCAATCTTCTTGATGACCTGATTACTTTTGTCCGTTCAGGCGTCGAATGCAAGGTCATCCTGATAGGCGATTCCGCGCAGTTGCCTCCTGTCGGTCTGGACGCATCGCCAGCATTGACCAGGGGCTATATGGATACTCATGGTGGCGTGGAGTATGCTGAACTCACGACAGTCGTACGTCAGCAGCAGGAGTCTGGCATATTGCATAACGCCACGCTTCTGAGATATCTGATAGGCGAACTGGAAGAAGGCATAGGGGTGATGGATATGTGCGATCTCGGTCTTGAAATTGACGGGTTTGATGATGTGGAGAGGATTTCCGGTGGCGAACTCATAGAGAAGATAGGCGATGCTTATTCTACGTATGATGAGGATGAGACGATAATACTCTGCCGCTCGAACAAGCGTGCGATCAAATACAACCTTGGCGTAAGGTCAACCGTACAATATAAGGAAGACCGTCTTGTGCGTGGGGACAAACTGATGATTGTAAAGAACTGCTATCAGTTTGTGGATGATGTTGAGGGTATGGATTACATTGCTAACGGAGACATAGCCAAATTGGTCAAGATTTCCAAGTATGAAGAAAGGTACGGCCTTCATTTCGCAGAAGCACGCATTTCATTTCCTGATTATGACGACCAGGAAATTGTGGCCAAAGTCATCCTGGATACATTGGAGTCTGAAAGTGCAGCCTTGACATACGAGCAGTCAAATGCTCTCTATCAGGGAGTCAATGAGGATTATGCCCACCTGACGTCCAAGAAGAAACGCTATGAAGCTGTCCGTGAAGATAAGTATTACAATGCCCTCCAACTTAAATATGCCAACGCTGTGACCTGTCACAAGTCACAGGGTGGACAGTGGCGCTGTGTATTCATCGACAACGCCTTCTGGCAGGACAGCCTCACTGCAGATGACCTTAAATGGCTCTACACGGCCCTTACCCGTGCCACCGAAAAGGTGTATCTGGTCAATTTCAAGGATGAACTGTTTGCATGATACGATATGAAGACAAGATTTACTATATTATTATTGTTTGCAGTGGCGGGAATTGCTGCTGCACAGGAGTTCGACGATGTTCCGAAGGCCTGGAAGTGGCTGAGTGATACTGAGGTCGTGTTCAGTTATGACGGGAGTTATACGGACTCGAGGGCTTTTTCCGTTGATGTCCGTACGGGTATAAGGAAAGAGGGAGTGAAGGCTCCGGAAAAGTTTTCGGACTTTCCGTTGAAGCCTGCTGGTGCGGTCAATCTGACCTATTCGCCAGACTCGACTATGCTGGCATTTACAAGGGACAATGACCTGTATGTGGTGAATATTGCAGACAGTGTAGAGACCCGGCTTACCTTTGACGGGTCCGATGTCATATTGAACGGATATGCATCATGGGTGTATTATGAAGAGATTTTCGGACGACCTAGTAAGTATCGGGCATTCTGGTGGTCGCCAGACAGCGGGAAACTGGCATTCTACAGGTTTGACAATTCTGCTGTGCCTATGTTTCCGATATATTCGGCGTTTGCTGATCCTCAAGGTGCGGCGTCTCAGTCGCAGAGTCCTCGTGTGACAGACCTGGCACTTGGTGGCTCTCTAAGCGAGACAAGGTACCCGAAGGCCGGACAGGAGAATCCGAAGGTCAGAATCGGCGTGGTGGATGTCAGCTTCCCACGTCGTGACGATGTCACTCCTCGGAATGACGTACAGACTGTAAATTCAAATGAGCCATTAACCATGAGCGACGCCGAAGTTGCAGATGAGACATCTATTGTATGGGCTGACTTTGACGAACATCAGGACCAGTATTTCGGTCCACCTTTCTGGTCTCCCGACAGCCGTGAATTCTTCGTTCCACGCATGCCACGCCTGCAGAATACCCTCGACCTTTATGCTGTGAATCCTGCTGACGGTCTCAAGAGACATGTCTATAATGAAACATACAAGACCTGGCTGAACTGGATATATTCTGCTACATTTACAGATAAGGGCTTTTATATGGTCCGTGAGTTTGAAACCGGATGGCAGCAGATATATTTCCTTTCTTACGACGGCAAGGATTTCCGAAGACTTACTGATGGAACTAACTGGAGCGTGAATATCGTACGTGTTGATGAAAAGAAGGGTGATGTCTATTTTACTGCCAAGCGTGATGCTGTCGCAAAGCAGGCAGTATATAAGGCCGATAGGAAAGGCACGATTACGGCATTGACCGATGTGGCCTATAATGCCACAGGTGTTGTTTTTTCGCCTGACGGAAAGTATTTTGTAGCTTCATATTCAAATGTGACTACACCTACCCGTATCGGCATATTCCCATCATCAGGCAAGGGAGTGGAGCGTCTTGTCGCAGATATGAAGGGACCGGATTACGATGCTTCAAAATACGCATTGGGTGAACTGGTATACATGACGACAGAGGATGGATTCCGTCTTCCTGGTATGATTGTCTATCCAAAAAATTTCGACCCGTCAAAGAAATATCCGGTACATGTCGATATTTACGGAGGCCATGACACTCCTGTTGTCCGTGACAGATGGGTCACTCCGAATGCTGACAATCAGTGGTGGTCGGACAACGGCATCATTCAGATTACAGTCGATCCGCGTGCGGCAGGACATAACGGTCGCGAAGGTCTTGATATGATATACAGGCAGTTGACAGTTAATGAGATAAAGGATTTCTGCGCTTGGGCAGACTGGCTCAAGGCACTGCCGTATGTTGATGGTGAGAAGATCGGTGTGGAGGGATTCTCATTCGGTGGAACGATGACATGCATGCTTCTGATGCAGGCGCCTGACAAGTTCCATTACGGTGTTGCAGGTGGCGGAGTATATGATTGGGCCTTGTATGACACGCATTATACGGAACGCTATATGGATACGCCGCAGAACAACCCTGACGGATATGCCGTGTCCAAAGTACTGAACTATGTAGACGGCTATCCTGTTAGCTATCAAGAAGATGCCCCGCGAGCGAGCGGAGCATATACCCATGCTCCAGCGGAGCGAGCCGCGGGGCATCTGCGCATGCAGACAGATACTGTAATGCTGAAGATTACGCACGGTACCGGAGATGACAATGTACATCATCAGAATACCCTGCAGCTGCTGGATGAACTTCACAAGAAAGGCAAGAAGTTCGACTTCATGATATATCCGGACGGTATGCACGGATATCGTGGTTATCAGGGTCGTCACTTCAAGGCCGCCAACCGCGAGTTCTGGAAGAAGTATTTATTTTGAGAAATCGAAGACTTTGTCTCTGTTAAGTCTCCGCCAGACCCCCAATGGATAACGACGCAGGGGAGTAAGTACCTTCCACAGCCATGAATATGTGCGCCAGCCGAAGCTGTCTGACTTCCATGTGCGGCCCTTTCTGGTGATGCTGTACATTATGCCGATGATCTGGTCAAATGTGGCTGTTTCAGTCATGTTGATGTTTCCGTCTCCAAGAAGAGTGACAGAACCTGAATCGCGGCGTATGATGCGGTGTATTAGGTAATTGCCACGAATATCCTTGACAAGTGCAACAGTGCCTGGTCTGATGTCCTCTTCCTTCCATGGTCCGAGGGTGATCTGGTCGCGCAGATGGACCATGAACGGATTCATGCTGTTTCCCTTCACGGTCAGAGAAACGGTCTTGCCTTCTGAAATCAGAGTCCTGATCTGCTCCATCATCAGCGCCTTGTCCTTTATGATTGTTTTTGCCATAATCTTATGCTTGTCCACGAAACAGGCCGTTTTCATGGATAGGTGTGTTAATTTGTTATGTTTGTCCACGAAACAGGCCGTTTTTGTGGATAGGTGTGTCAATTTGTTATGCTCGTCCACGAAACAGGCCGTTTTTGTGGATGGGTGTGTCAATTTGTTATGCTCGTCCACGAAACAGGCCGTTTTTGTGGATAGGTGTGTCAATTTGTTATGCTTGTCCACGAAACAGGCCGTTTTTGTGGATAGGTGTGTCAATTTGTTATGTTTGTCCACGAAACAGGCCGTTTTTGTGGATGGGTGTGTTAATTTGTTATGTTTGTCCACGAAACAGGCCGTTTTCATGGATAAATATCCGACAGGTTGCAAAAGTACGGATAAAAATTGCTATCTTTGAGAGATTTATGGAAAAAATGTACAAATATACTGTTGCCGGACACACTTTCGCTGTGTCGCTACCCGAAGGGTATACTCAGGAAGAATACCTGACACCATATCTGCCTTTTGTCGCATCTGATGATGCTGAACCATTGTTCAGACTTACACTGAAGACATCTGACAGCCTCAAGGCTCTCAATCCGGGCAAGGTCAGGGAATGTCTCAACGATGAGGCTCCTTACTTCTGGATGTTCGAGAGGGAAGATGGAAATTTCAATTTCGGCTTTTCCTATTCTAAAAAACATCCTGACTGTATCCTGATACCATCCGCTGATTATAAGGACAGTACCGTATATGTCCCAACTGTTTATGCATCCCGTCTTGCGGAGTTTGCTCTCAGTAACGCTATGATGCTGCTTTATACCTTCAATACCACACCGCTGGATACCTTGATGGTACACGCGTCGGTAGTTGCCTACGAGGGTGGGGCGTACATGTTCCTCGGCAGGAGCGGTACAGGAAAAAGTACTCACAGCAGCTTGTGGCTCAAGCATATCAGCGATACATACCTTCTGAATGACGACAACCCGGTCATCCGTGTCGAAGGCGAGCAGGTAAACATTTATGGCACTCCCTGGAGCGGCAAGACCCCATGTTACAAGAATGAAGTACTTCCGTTAAAGGCTTCTGTGCGTCTGTCTCAAGCCCCACATAACATCATAAAGAAACTTCCGCCACTTCAGTCATACGCATCTCTGATGCCGGCATGTTCGTGCATGAGATGGGACAAGATTTCTACCGATGCCCTGCATAAGACAGTGGAAAAGGTGATCATGCGTATCGGAAGCTGGCATCTTGAATGTCTTCCGGATGCCGATGCGGCACACGTATGCTGTTCAGCAGTGACGGCACAATAATATTTCCAAGGTATGAGATATCTCAGATGGCTTTGCCGGGCAGCCCGCCCATATGGTTTACCGCTGACAATGATCATGCTTTGTCATGTGGCTGTGGCTGCGTGTTCCATCGGATTTGTGTATTCTTGCAAGAAACTTGTAGATTGTGCCGTATATGCATTCAATTCCATCGGAACATCGGAAGGAACCCTCTGGCATTTGAATATCAGCATCTGGCTTGCATGTCTTCTGGCTGTAGTTCTGCTGCGCATCTGCCTGAATGCCTTACGCACATATGTACAGGCTAAGACGGAGATCCGATTCAAGAACAAACTCAGACGCCGTCTGTTCGATATCCTTCTCAGACTTCAGGCTGATGGTGGACGCAAACACCATTCCGGTGATATCCTGAACCGTATTCAGGAAGATGTACGCGTAGTGTCTTCAACAGTCGCTGTCTCTTTGCCGAATCTCATAGGCACGGCGCTCCAGTTCGCGGCAGCACTTGCTTTTCTGCTGTATCTCGACATCCGTCTCGCGGCAGCAGTTGTGATCATTGTCCCGGTGGGACTTGTAATCGGAAAATTCATAACCGGCAGGATACGCAATCTGACTCTTGACATAAGGAAAAATGACTCGAAGGTCCAGGAGCATCTTCAGGAAAGCATCCAGCACATTACGCTTCTTCAGTCACTTGAATATGAACAGGCAAGCTCGGCGGAACTGGCCGATATTCAGGGTAATCTTTATAGCAGTGAACTGCGCAGGACCAAGTTCAGTGTGGTCTCACGAGTATTTATATCTCTTGCTTTTCAAGCCGGTTATCTTGTCGCTTTCATGTGGGGAGTACTCGGAATCAGCCACGGAACCGTTACCTATGGTATGATGACAGCCTTCCTCCAGCTGGTCGGACAGATACAGCGCCCTCTGCTGGAAATGAGCAGCCAGATTCCATCTATAATACATTCCACAGCCTCTGTCGATAGAATCATGGAACTTGAATCCTTGCCTCAGGAAGAGGATACGGAATCTGTCCTGCTTCATGCACCGGCCGGTGTCAGACTGGACAATGTCACATTTGCCTATCCGGATTCCGACAGGAAGATATTCAATGGATTTTCATTTGATTTCGAACCCGGCAGCCGAACTGCCATAGTCGGTCCGACAGGAATCGGCAAGAGTACACTTATCCGTCTGCTTCTGTCGCTGCTCAAACCTCAGGACGGTGAAATATCCATTTACTCCCAGGATTCAGGGGAGACCCGCGTCGAGTCTGTATCTTCAGCTACCCGATGCAACCTGGTCTATGTACCTCAGGGCAACAGCCTCTTCAGCGGTACCATCCGCGAAAACCTCCTGATGGGTAATCCAGATGCTACCGAGCAGCAGATGAAAGATGCATTGCATACAGCGGCTGCTGACTTTGTACTGGACCTCCCGGATGCACTTGACTCTCAATGCTCTGAAGGGGGAGCAGGCCTTTCAGAAGGTCAGGCTCAACGTATAGGCATTGCCCGCGCACTCCTACGTCCGGGAAGCATACTTCTTCTTGATGAATTTTCGTCAGCCCTTGATGCAGAAACCGAGACTGTTCTGATGGAAAGGCTTACTACACGTCTGCCTGACCATACAATGATCTTCATCACTCACCGTGACAAGATAATAGATTACTGCACATCAACACTCCGTCTTGGTTAAAACAGAATAATCCCATGTCAAAAGAACAATCATTCCAGAGGTACGGCGACCCTATGGGAACTGCCATTCATGACTATTACCATAAAGGCAGTGCAGACACGCTTGTAGTCCATTCATCGATGTTCGAAGATGATGAAATCCCTGTTGATACTTTATTCCGCGAATTTGATGATATGCCGTCTATAGAACAGACTGCTTTGGAACTTGCTGAAGGTCAGATACTTGATGTAGGCGCTGCTGCCGGATGTCATTCACTTGCGCTTGCTCAGATGGGGAAGTCTTCAGTTGCGATAGACATTTCCTCCTTGTCTGTAACTGTCATGAAGGAAAGGGGAGTGGATGCCAGGCTCATAGATTTTTATGATGAGTCATTTCAGGAGAAATTCGATACGGTGCTGATGCTCATGAACGGAATAGGTATCATCGGCCATCTTGATAATATTACAGCCTTTTTCGAGAGGCTGCGTCAATTGCTCAAACCGGGCGGAACAGTATTGATTGATTCCTCAGACTTGCGCTACCTCTTTGAAGAAGAGGATGGAAGTCTGATGATAGACCTGGCCGATGAGTATTACGGCCAGATGGATTACCAGATGGAGTACAAGGATGTTCTCGGCGAGCCTTTCGACTGGCTTTACCTTGATTTTGAAACCCTCGCCTTCTATGCAGAGGAGAACGGCTTTACTGCAGAACTTGTGGCGGAAGGCGCTCATTATGACTATCTTGCAGCCATGAGGTCTGCATAGACTTATCTTTTTTTTTCAGGTTCCGTCGAATCTATCGTTGGCTCACCTGAATGGTTTCGGTATTGAGCCTTACCTTCAACCACTCCTTCAACTCTTCAAGTTCGCTGACGGCAATAGTGTCGGCAGATGATACGTGGACTGAAATGACTGCGTTACCCGAAGTAGCGTTACGTTTGAATGAGTGTCCCTTTGTTATGCTCAACTCATGCACCGATGGCTTGAGACTGAAGATCTCTTTCGATATCTTGTCATATTCAAGTTCATTGCTCTTGATTCTTTCAAGTTCGGTTTTCAACTGTAGGATTTCTTGCTCTTTGGCAGATATTATGCTTTCTTTCTTATCATATATATCCTTGAAGGCGCTCATGTCCGACTTATCTTCGTTGGAGTAATCGCGGATCAGAATCTGCTCCTTTTTTATCTCGTACTCTGCCGCCACAGAATAGAGTTCGTCTCTGTCCCGGTCGCTCAGAGTCTCTCCGGTAAAAAACAGGGTCAGTGTCGTATTCTCCTTATGTTCAATCTTGTAGTCGTAAAGAATGCTTTTGCCGTATGTACTCCTATGCTCTGCGAAAGATGTGGCATTGACATCGAAGTTATTCTGCTTGATGAGCACTACTGCAGACCAGATGCTTGGAATTATGAATATGATGATCAGCGCTGTCGTCAATCTTTTGGTACGCATACCGATCTTTTCATCCTGAAATTCTGTAGGGCGGAACCTGAAATACTTGACGCCGATATACGTCGCGAGCATGATGAATGTGCAGTTGATGACAAACAGGTATAATGCGCCGAGGAAGTAACTGAATTCACCGCAAGCAAGTCCATATCCTGCCGTACAGAGTGGTGGCATGAGGGCGGTGGCAATTGCTACTCCGGAGAACACGGTACCCTTATCTTTGCGGCATTGCTCGAGGATGCCGGCAAAGCCACCGAATAATGCTATCAGTACATCATAGAAAGTCGGGGATGTTCTGGCAAGCAGCTCGGTAGGATTGCTGAGGCTGAGCGGTGTGATGAGAAAATAGAGGAATGCCACCGCGAGGCTGATGCTGACCATGACCAGCAGGTTCTTGCCGGAAGACTTCATCAGCTGGATGTCACTCACGCCAAGGCCGAGACCAAGTCCGAATATCGGCCCCATAAGCGGGGAAATCAACATCGCTCCGATGACGACCGGAATCGAATTCACATTAAGTCCGACGGATGCGATGATCACGGCAACTGCAAGAATCCACGCATTAGGTCCTTTGAATTCTATGTTGTTTCTTATAGAGCGTTCTGCCGCTTCTGTGTCTATATGTCCGTTCAGGTTAAGTGTCTGACGGATCAAGGTTGTGAAATTTGGAATAATGCTCATGGTCAAGTCTATAAATCAGAGTTCATCTTCAAAGGTATATAAATTTGGGGAACAAAATACCATTTTACACTATAAAATCCCTTGTATGCCAACTATATGACTGCTTGGGCCTGAAATGTTCAGCATATACAACGGACTGTCATACTCTTGTAGCCTGAAGACGATGGATTATTTAGTGTAAATAAGTCTATCGTTCCCTAATCTATTGTCTGAGTTTATGTTTTGGCAAATCTGACCAATTTGTCGGTTTTTCTGAAAAATATTCCTCATTCTCTTGACATACCTTTGCTGCCGTAAAATCAAACAGTAATAATCATGGCAACAATGAAACCAAAGAAGACAAAGATTGAGGAGACCGTAGTCGGCGCATATCAGAAGATTGAAGATACGGTTGTGGGAACTTACCAGAAGATAGAGGATGCCGTAGTCGGCACCTATCAGAAGATCGAGGACAAATTCGTGGAGAAATTCCTTGAAGAAGGAGATGATACAGATATCAATGAAGACTGTGACAGTGATATTTGAGGAAGCACTTCATCATGTTTGTCTGATGTATGGACTGAAGCAGACTTTCGGAAGAATGCCTTTTCTGAACAAAAGGGTGATGGAGATCAGAGGAAGGGTGATGGCAATAGATAACATCGTCGCCCCACCTCCTATGATGAACAACCCAAGCAGAAGGAAAAGCATCAGAGGCACAAGGAATATGGTAGGGGTCTCATATTGGAAGAATAAACTTTCTGTTGAGTACCGGGAGGATATGTGCAGCCAGGAAGATATCACTGCATTCGTAAATAACCTCATAGAGGATTATCTACATTTCAGGCATCCGTTCATGAAGACCATGACTGAAGGATCTGAAGTTCTGGAGACAGGCAGCAGACATAAAATAGCCCATATAATATGATGAATAGGATTTTAATCATTTGCATAGGTTTCTTGCTTTCTGGCGTAACTGTAAACGCTCAGTCGGTAAGAGCCTGTAAGCCTGAAACAGTTCTGGAAGGTGGCGTCAAGGCTGATGCCAATTTCCTTAATTTCCAGAAGGCCGGTGCTCCAGGGGCAGTCAGTACCTTCACTTTCGGTTTTACTCCAGGAGGATTCATGAACATCTGGTTCAATGACTGGATCGGGCTCCGTCCTGAACTTAATCTTAACTTCAAGCAGACAGTCTTGGGGTGGATTGATAACAGCGGAAGGTTGCGGAGCTTCGGCGTAGAGGTCCCCATATATGTAACTGGTCGTATAAAGACATTTGGGAAAGACCATGTCTTTATCGGCATAGGTCCATATACAGAATTCATATGCTATGCAAAATGGTCCATTGACAACAGGAAAGTTGACCTTTTAGAAATCCATGCCAGTGGTGAGCCTATGATTCAGGACACCCAGTCTGGCTTTGGAGCCATCGTTGGTTATGAGTTCGGAATGGGAATCAGCATAGATTTCTCATATAAGATATGCTGTTACAATATATTGCAGCCGAACACGTCCCAAGGAGTGTCACTTTACCCACAGACCATTTCTGTAGGACTTGCATATAAATGGGGTAAGAGATGAACAGAAGGATATTGATTACCATATTCCTGTTTATTATGACCGTAGTTCCATCTCATGCAAAGGATTCAACCAAAGTCAGTAAGGATGGCTTCATGAAACACTATTGTCGGACTCTGATTCATGGAAATGTAGACAGGACACATGAGAAACCTTTCGATGTAAGCTTTGCCCTCGCTCCTTCTTATTCAAGAGAGGGAGGCGTCGGATTCGGAGGGTCTGCTACTGGGTTATACCGTATGGATATGAGAGATTCAACGATGGCCCCGTCAAACGTCACGATTGGTGCAAACGCTTCACTGAAAGGTTTCTTTTCCCTTGTCGGCAACGGAACCAACTACTTCACAGACGGCAGGACAAGACTGGTCTACAGTGCAAAGTTCACACATAAGGTCCTTGACTTCTGGGGTATCAGCCATGAAGCCTGCCTGGTCAATCCGACCTCTGAATATATCAGGACTCAGTTCAGGATAGATGCAGACTACAATTACAGATTAGGGAAGTGCTTCTATTTCGGAGCCGCCATGAGCCTCAATCATACAAGCGCCTCAAAAATCCTGGACCCTACTTATCTTGAAGGACAAAGGGCGGGGTATTATCTTACTGGAATCGGAGCATCGTTCCAGATCGACACAAGGGACAATCCCACAAATCCGCACAAGGGCCTGTATCTTCTGCTTCGTGAAACTGCATATCCGGAATTTCTTGGAACATCTGACATGACGAATTAGTCTACATCTTTCATCCTTAGCGGATACCTGCCGATATGGAAAGGCGCCCTCATAACTGGAGACTTGTATGCACAGTTCAACAGCCAGAATGCACCATGGATACTGCGTGAAGAGCTCGGAGGCGCGATGGGAAGAATGAGAGGATATTACGCGGGAAGATTCATTGACACCAATCAGGGCTGTGCACAGATAGAACTCCGGCAGCACTTGGCCTCAAGATTCGGATGCGTGGCTTGGGTTGGTGCAGGAACAGTATTCCCATCACTTGAAGGTTTTTCATGGAAAAATATCCTGCCGAACTACGGCGTGGGTCTGCGTGTGGAGTTCAAGCACAACATGAACCTGAGAGTGGATTTCGGATTTGGAAAGGAGACTGCAGGCCTATGTTTTGGGTTTGGAGAGGCATTCTGATCAGTCTTTAGATAAGGACTGGCGGTATGATTTGGGAGACATGCCCTCGACTCTCTTGAAGTATTTGCCGAAGACTGACTGGGATGGAAAATCCAGTTCGTCACTGATTTCCTGAATGGTCATCGAAGTTGACGAAAGACAGCTCTTGGCATATAGGACTACATGCTTTTCTATCCAGTCCAAAGCGGTCATGCCGGTCTCCTGCTTGAGCATTGTAGAAAGGTATTTGCTGGTCACGCAAAGTTTGTCTGCGTAGAATCCTATGTCACGACTGGTCTTGAAATTCTCGGCAACAAGCGACATGAATTTCTCACACTTTTCCTGCTGAGCAGTCATTGTAGAAGGCTGGCTCTGGAGTCCGTGCATATAATATCCGAGACCATAGTAATGGGCTGAAAACAAGTGCCTTATGATTTCCTCTCTATATGGATTGTCAGGCTGATTCATCAGGCTCGAGACCTGCCTATATACAGATGACAAGACATCAAGAACCTCTTCCGAAACACTATAGAACTGCGTATCCTTGATGAAGAGTCTTTCCTGCAGGCTGACAGGCAGATTCAATGAATCAGTGAAATCTTGATTCATAACCATACCGAAACCTGAGAAATCTTCATCAAGGTCAATGGACTCGACCACCTGACCCGGTAGAAAAAGAGCGACCGCAGGTGCTTTCAGTGACCACATGCGGAAATCTACCAGACAGGAAAACTGCCCGGCGGTGATGACTATCTGAGTCACCTTCTCTATCTTATGCGGGAAGCGTAGCCCTTTCAGGATACTCCCGCTCTCCAAAAGTTCTATATCCTGCAACATGACTCTGCAAATTTACTAAATCGGAAGAATTGAACAAACTGTACTGTGTTTGAAAGGAAAATTGGAGGAATCTTGAAGAAAAATTGACCAAGTTCTGCAAAATCAGCACACACAGTTCTATCCACGAAATGAGGTTTTTTGGTGGATAAGAATAGCTGATCTTAATATGGTTGCAAAGAAAAAGCCCGGCGTTATGCCGGGCGAATTCTTTGTTTGCTACAAGCGAAACAAAATTACTTATTAAGCGCAGTAGCAACGTCAACCGCACAAGCAACTGTACAACCTACCATTGGGTTGTTACCGATGCCGAGGAATCCCATCATCTCAACGTGTGCTGGAACTGATGAAGAACCTGCGAACTGTGCGTCAGAGTG
>JBGVQP010000048.1:0-112320 GCA_045127685.1 Candidatus Cryptobacteroides sp. | reverse complement strand
GTTGTGTCTTTCAGCATTGCTACTCCAGAGATCGCAACAAAGGCTTTCAGCGATGGTACTACTGCGACAGTTCTTCAGTATGCAGTTTACGATGCAGCTGGAAATGAACTTACAGATCTCACTGTTACTGACGGAGAAATCCACGGCAAGACGGCTGTAAACCTCACACTTACTACAGGTAACACCTATTCAGTTATCTTCTGGGCTGCAGCACCTGACGCTCCTTACACAGTTGACTTCGCAAAGAAGACTATGACTGTAGATTACACAAACGCTCTCAGCAATGCAGAGAACCGTGATGCCTTCTACAAGTTCCACACTTTCACTGTAACGGGTGCTCAGACTGAAACTATCGAACTCAAGCGTCCTTTTGCTCAGCTCAACATCGGTACAGCTGATTATGCAGAGGCTGCTTCAGCAGGTTATGCTCCTACACACTCTTCTGTAACTGTTAAGAACATTTACTCAACTCTTAACCTAGCCGATGGTACAGTAGAGAACGACGCTGCAGTAATATTCGGTGAGAATGTAATCCCTTCTTCAAAGGTGGAGTCTTTCCCTGTCGATGGTTATGAGTACCTCGCAATGAACTACGTTCTCGTAGCAGCTGACAAGGCTCTTGTTGAGGTTGAGTTCACTGCATCTAACGAGAATGGTGCAAACGCTAAGACTCGCACTGTAGGTTCAGTTCCAGTACAGCGTAACTACAGAACTAATATCTATGGTAACATCTTCACAAGCGGTGTTGACTTCAACGTAGTAATCAAACCTGAGTACGATGAGCCATCACACGAGTCTTCAGCTCTTTTCAATGCTGCTGCTTTCGGTGGTGAGGTAACATTGTCTGAAGATGTTGAGTTGCCATCAGCGCTGATGGTGCAGAGCAACATGAAGATCAATATGAACGGCCACAACATTACGATCACTGCAGAGTACGACGCTACCAACTATGAAGCTAGCAGCGCAATCGTAAATAATGCAACTTTGGTTCTTACCGGAAACGGGGAGATTAAGGCTACAAATAACTACACTATTCGTAACAACGCTACAATGACAATTGATGGCGTGACTGTTAAAAATGGTGTAATGAACTTCGGAGATTTGACTGTTGAGAGTGGTAATATTAGCAATGAGCGTTCTGGTAAGCATACGATTTATGGTAATGCTGCAAAACTGACTATCAATGGCGGTGTGTTCCACAATGAGAATGCAGGTAATGCTGCAATTTTCGCCTACGCGGGTGAGGTTGAAATTAATGGTGGTGAGTACACAATTGCTGACGGTATTGCAACTCTTGGTTGGACATCATGTCTTCTTGATGCACAGGGTGGTGCAAAGTACATCATCAATGATGGTATTGTAAGAGGCGAGATTCGTGACTATGGCAAAAATACTACTGTTTATGGTGGTGTATTCTCTCACAACTCTGTTAAGAATTTCGTCGCTCCAGGTTATAAAGCTGTTTTAATCGATGGCTTGTACCATGTATTGTCTGAGGTTGTTGCTGATGCTGCAACTACTGCAAATGTAACAGCTTTTACCGAAAGCACCGCTGACATAGCCAACGCACGTAATACAGATAATGGCGAGGCAACAATGTTCATGTGGAACGATGTTGCTTACATCGCAAACTATGGTGAAGTTGTGATTACATCTGCTGCTGATGAGGCTACAACTGTTCGTGGCGTAGTTGAATCTGCTGCAGGTTTGACAAGCGCAACAGTCGCAGAGGGCATCGAGGTTATTGGTAACCGCACTTTCCGCAAGTGTGCAAATTTGAATACTGTTAAGTTACCTGACACTCTTACCGAGATTGGTCCTGCTGTATTCCAGTCATGTTCAAAGCTTGCTAATGTAACCATTCCTGCTACAGTTACAACTATCGGCGAAGGCGCATTCGCAGAGTGTACTTCGTTGGCCTCTATCAACATTCCTAAGGGTGTGACTCGACTTGAAAAGGACGTTTTGCGTAACACTGGTCTTGTTTCTATTGAGATTCCTTCATCAGTTAACTATATTGGAACATATGCATTCCGCGACTGCGAGTCTTTGACTGAGGTTAAGATTCTCTCGCCAGAGTTCACAATCGAGGGTAACTCATTTACTAATGTTTCTGCACCGGTACCTTCAATGACAATCTATGTTGTTAATGCAGAGATGAAGGCGTACCTTGACAGCAAACTTTCAAACTACGACAAGTCATACATCACTGTTGTAGTAATGTAATCAATCTCACGGCACCTGACCGTGCCGTGAGGTTCCAAATGGTAGCAGTAAATTCAACCTGTCTCACTGGTCTATAGTGGAATAAGTCCTTTCTAACGACTGGCGCTGTTCCGACACTTTGTATGTGGTGGTGGGCTGCTGGTATGATAAGGATCAGCATGAGGCGGTGGATGCATCGAACTGGGGAAAAAGGTCTTCAAAATCAAAGGGATGCAAGGTGCCGGCAGCGCGCTATAAGGCTATTTTGAGGACCAAGAAGGGAAATACTGGAAAGCGTATTTCAGAGTGCTCTGCTGATGAACTTATGTCCATCGCATTCTGGTTCCCTCAATGCTTTGACTCCGGATCATATGCCAATAAAAAGACTCAAATAGAGCCTCTGGCTAATGCAGTCCTGTCAGTTTCGGAGTTGGAGCAGAAGATAGGGGGCGATTTCGTGTTTTTCCCGGACGCTCCTGAAAAAGCAAAAGAGTCGTTCAGCACATCAGACTGGCCTGGTCTTGACGATGTGATAAACGACCCTTTAAATTCATCTTTCGATTTGAATCAGATATTCGGCTATTAGAAGCACTCCCTTAAAATATCAGTGATATTTCTCGACTTGCCCATCGTGTAGAAATGCACGGCGGGCACGTTGTTTTTAAGAAGGTCCTTGCATTGTGCGGCGCACCACTCGGTGCCGATCTGATAGACTGCCTGCTTGTCGTCCTTGAACTTTTCGATTTCCTGGGTCAGTTCCAACGGAATGTCCAGCGAGAATGCCTCCGGGAGGACGCTTATCTGGCGTGCGGTTGAAATCGGTTTCAGGCCAGGTATGATAGGCACAGTGATTTCGGCAGCGCGGCATTTCGCCACAAAGTCATAGTAGACCTGATTGTCGAAGAACATCTGTGTGATGATGTAGTCGGCGCCGGCATCTACCTTCTTCTTGAGGTTGATGATGTCGGTTTCGATGTTGGCCGCTTCGAAATGCTTTTCCGGATATGCGCCGACTCCGATGCAGAAGAAACGGTCGTCTGCCTCCAGTCCGCGGCTTCTTCTGTATGTATTGCTGCCCTGGTATGTCCTGATGCCCTCTACCAGTTCGTTTGCGTATCTGTATCCTCCTGGAGTCGGTGTGAAGCGCTTTTCTCCAGCCATGCTGTCTCCACGCAGTGCCACTATGTTGTTGATGCCCAGAAAGGCAAGGTTGTCAAGCCTGCTTTCTATTTCCTCTTTTGTGCTGCCACCGCAGATCAGGTGAGGTACGACTTCTACGTCATATTTCGACATGATTGCAGCGCATACGGTGGTCTCGCTGATGCGGTTGCGCAGGAGATGGCGGCTGAATGTTCCGTCTGGTTCCTCTCTATATTCGAATTCGTCTCTATGACTTGTCACGTTGATGTATTTCGGACTGAACTCCATGAACGGAGCTATGCTCTCCAGAAGTTCATCCTTGGTGATGCCTCTCAGAGGAGGTACGATCTCGATAGAAGGGTAGGCCTTGCTGCTGCCTGCCAGTATTTCACTAACTTTCATATAATGTATTTATGTTTCTGCAGCATTTTACTGGTAAAAGTGTTACAGGTACCTTCTGTTTTCAGGGTATCTGCAGCATTTTAGTGGTAAAACTGCTGCAGGTGCTATTTCAATAAATGTCCGAGGAAGCGGCGGGCCGTTTCTGCATCCATTCCACGACGCTCTGCATAACTGTCATATTGTTTCTGACTTATGCGTCTGACTTCCGGATAACATGCCTGAGGGTGCATGAATATAAGTCCGCATATGCTGGATTCCGGTACCATGGCGTAACTTTCTGTCAGTTCTATGCCGAGTGGGTGTTCGTGTCCGCCCCGATCATCATGCTGGTGCTCATGCCCACCGCAGCCGCATGTGCATCCGTGGCCATGACTATGGGTGTGTTCGTGTCTGTGTGAGCAGTCGGTCGCTCCAAGAAGTTCCAGGATGTCGCCTTTAAGTGTGTGGTCGGGACAGGACGCATATCCTGCCGCCGGTTTGATGATCCTGAGATTACCACGTATCTTCGCTCCTCGCAATGACGTAGATTCTCGCAATGACGTAGATTCTTGCAATGACGTAGATTCTTGCAATGCCGTCTCAGTCTGCTTCTTCAATGAAATATCCAGCCAGGCTGATGCAGCTTCGGCGACGGTCATACGGACAGTCCTTGCAATCATGTCTTCATAAGCATTCGAGCATGCCGGGCAGCTGCACCCCTGGACATGAGCCTTGCTCTTCTTGCTGACACTGATGGCAAACATACCGAATGGCGACTTGCAGCCGGATGCTTCCGGAATCACGAAATCAGCCAATGACAGTCCTTTGCCGGTTTCCTGCCTGAACATCGGAAGGAGTTTCCGGACTCCGGCATCTTCAAAGTAGATGTCATCATTTTCAGTATATGCAGGGAAAAAACGCGCAGTAAGCATGATCCTGAAATCTTCCATTGCAAGTTCATCCTCGGCATCTCTTCTCAACTGCATGAGTTCCATGGCTTCCGGTACCGCGCTTCCGTATTTGACTCCCCAGATGGCATAGAACATCTTCCAGTCGAAATGTTTCAGGACTTCTGATGCAGGGAGTTCCATCAGAGGAATATCAGCCGGAATGTCGGTAGGGTAGGAGTCGTATGGGAAGATATCTCCCGCCTGGCTTTGCTCGCTCGATATGACATCGGCGCTTTGCTCTCCGCTGTCATTCCGACAGGCCGAAGGCAGTGGATGAATCTCATTACCTTTATGATATAATGCACGAAGTCTTTCCTGCTCAGCGTGCTGTTCTGCCTCGAATGCTTCCCTGTCCATCATGCATTTTTTTGCCATTACTGCTGCAGCAGATGCGTCTGGTCCATAGAATACATGCTCATATAACGGCGCCAGTTTTACGGCTGTATGAACCGCAGATGTGGTAGCTCCACCGATGAAAAGCGGTATGTCCAGTCCGCGGGCGTTCATCTCGCGACAGATTTCCTCCATCTGATAGAGCGAAGGAGTTATCAGGCCACTTACTGCAATCAGGTCTGCCTCGATCTTCTCAGCCTGGTCCAGTATGGTTTCCTTGTCCACCATCACTCCCAGGTCATGCACATCGAATCCGTTGCAGGTCAGTACGATGCCCGTGATGTTCTTTCCGATGTCGTGTACGTCACCCTTGACAGTCGCTAATACTACCTTCGGGGTATTCTTCCTATTATCAATTCTTGCCTCTGCAATATTGTTGATTAGTTGTGGAGAAGACGTGCCACCCACGGCTAGGGGGTGCCCGAGGTTACGAGGGCGGGGGTCTTCGGAACAACAATCAACAATATTCATATATGGTTCAAGAATTGATACCGCATCCCTCATGACCTTGGCCGACTTTACCACCTGCGGCAGGAACATCTTGCCTTCGCCGAACATCTTTCCGACAGTTTCCATTCCGGCCATGAGCGGCCCCTCGATGATTGCAACAGCGCTGCCATATTCGGCAAGTGCATCATTAATGTGCTGTTGCAGATCGGCTGTCTGACCCTTTACAAGGGCATTCTGCAGACGTACGGTGACGCTTTCCTGTGTGATGTCCACAATCGTGCTCGAGGATGACGAACCCGAAACAGGACCCTTTCCGTCATTACCTGCTGACTTTCCGACATTGCTGACCTGACCGGCGATCTGCGACGCTTTATCAATAAGTCTTTCAGTCGCCTGTGGATCAGCGTCGAAGATCACATCTTCCACACATTTCAACAGGTCCGGCTCTATGTCATCGTAAACCTGCAGCATTGAAGGGTTGACGATGGCCATGTCAAGTCCGGCCTTTATCGCATGGTACAGGAATGCCGAATGCATGGCTTCGCGGACGGTATTGTTACCTCTGAATGCAAATGACAGGTTGGAAACACCGCCGGAAGTAAGGGCTCCGGGCAGATTGCTCTTGATCCATCTTACTGCTTCTATGAAGTCTACTGCATATTTTGCATGTTCCTCGATACCGGTACCGATGGAAAGTATATTTACATCAAATATTATGTCGGAAGGGCAGAATCCCGCTTCATTTACCAGCAGGTCATATGCTCTTTTGCAGATCTCTACCTTTCTTTCATAGGTCGTCGCCTGTCCCACCTCATCAAAGGCCATCACGACAACTGCTGCTCCGAACGATTTAATTGTTCTGGCCTTCTCTATGAATGCTTCCCGGCCTTCTTTCAGACTGATGGAATTGACGATGCATTTGCCCTGTGCGTTCTGCAGACCTGCCACAATGGTATCCCAATGAGAAGAGTCTATCATCAGCGCGGCACGGGCAACATTCGGGTCATTGGAAATGTGTCTTACAAAGCGTTCCATTTCACGGGTGCTGTCCAGCATTGCATCGTCCATGTTTATGTCTATGATGCGGGCTCCGTCCTCGATCTGCTTTGCGGCAATCTGCAGAGCCTCGTCATATTTAGCTTCCGCTATGAGTCTGGCGAACTTACGCGATCCGGCAACATTTGTGCGCTCTCCGATGTTGGTGAAATTGCTGGTCTTCATATCTATAGTGACGGCTTCCAGACCGCTCACAGTCAGCGCTTCGGCCACAAAATCGCCGTTATTTGTGGCCAGCCCGTGGCTTTTCTGGCAGTCGGCCACAAAATCGACCTTATTTGTGGCCAGCCTGTGGTCTGAAAGGCGACGTGGTGGGATATCACGGACTGATTCTGAGATGGAGCGTATATGGTCAGGAGTCGTTCCGCAGCAGCCACCTACAATGTTCACAAGCCCACGGGATGCCATTTCACGCACTTGTGCTGCCATCTCTGCAGGAGTCTGGTCATAACCTCCCATTTCGTTAGGCAGGCCAGCATTCGGATAACAACTTACAGCACAACCGCACCATGATGATATTTCTGCAACAAGCGGGGTCAGTTCAGCGGCACCAAGCGAGCAGTTAAGTCCGAAACTGATGAGCCCACCATGCTTCACAGATGTGTAGAACGCCTCCAGAGTCTGTCCGGTCAGCGTTCTGCCGCTTCTGTCACCGACAGAAACAGATACCATTACAGGAATGTCATACTCCTGACATGCAGCCAGTGCAGCCTTTACATTAAGTGCATCAAAACAGGTCTCAATCAGAATCATGTCGACACCGCCTCGTACCAGGCCTTCGATCTGCTCCTTGTAGGCATCTGCCATCTGTTCGAAGGTATAGGCTCTGAATGCCGGGTCTGAAACATCCGGCGAGAGTGACAGCGACTTAGATGTCGGACCAACACTGCCAGCTACCCATACCTTTCTTCTGCAGGATGCCATGATCTCATCCGCTGTCTCGCGTGCCAGTCTGGCACCTTCAAAGGCCATTTGTCCCGCAAAATCCTCGCAGCCGTATTCCGACTGTGAAATCCTGTTGGCGCTGAATGTATTAGTCTCGATTATATCCGCGCCGGCATCGATGTACTCACGGTGTATGGACTTGATTATGTCCGGACGGGTGAGATTGAGACACTCGTTATTGCCGCGTAACTCCTTGCTGCAATCAAGAAAAATTCCACCGCGGTAGTCTGACTCCGTCAACGAGTGTCTCTGGATCATCGTGCCCATGGCCCCGTCCAGTACCAATATTCTGTCTTCTAATGAAATCATCCCAAGAAACTTAATATAATACCTGCTGCAACTGCCGATCCGATGACTCCTGCTACGTTCGGACCCATTGCGTGCATGAGAAGGTGGTTGTTCTTATCAAATTCGCGTCCCACATTTTGTGAAACTCTCGCTGAATCCGGAACGGCAGATACTCCTGCATTGCCGATCAACGGGTTGATCTTATTCTCGTCTGACAGAAACAGATTCATGAATTTTGCGAACAGGACTCCGCAAGCTGTTGCAACACAGAATGAGACAAGACCAAGAAGGAAAATCTTCAGTGACTTATGGGTAAGGAATACGTTGGCTTGAGTCGATGCACCTACTGTAATACCGATCAGGATGGTCACGACATCAATAAGCGGTCCTCTTGCCACTTCCGCCAGCCTTCGTGTAACGCCGCTTTCCTTCAACAGGTTACCGAAGAAAAGCATACCAAGCAGCGGCAGTCCGGAAGGAACGATAAATGCTGTAATGATGAAACCGACAATCGGGAAAATGATTTTTTCCTTTTTGCTTACCTGCCGTGGTGCCTTCATTCTTATGACCCTTTCTTTGGGAGTGGTAAGAAGTAACATTATCGGCCTTTGTATTACCGGTACCAGTGCCATATATGAATATGCCGAGATTGCGATTGCGCCGACTAGTTCCGGAGCAAGTCTGGATGCGAGGAAAATGGCGGTCGGACCATCAGCGCCACCTATTATTCCGATGGCACCTGCCTCCTGCGGCAGGAATCCCAGATACAGAGCAAGTATGTATGAACCGAAAATGCCGATCTGCGCAGCTGCTCCTATCAGCATGAGCCTTGGCTGTGAAATCAGCGATGAAAAATCTGTCATGGCACCGATGCCAAGAAAGATCAGAGGGGGATACCACCCGTACTGAACGCCATGGTACAGAATATTCAGGACAGATCCTTCTTCATATATGCCTATCTGCAGACCTTCTGGGAACGGGATGTTCCCTATGATCATACCGAAGCCTATCGGAACCAGAAGAAGAGGTTCCAAACCCTTCTTTATGGACATGATTATGACAAATATTCCACACACTATCATAAGAATGTGGAGGTATGTCATATTTGCAAATCCGGTGTATTTAAGGAACTGTATCAGTCCGCCCAAAACATTATCCATATCTTATTCGATAATAAGGAGGGTGGTTCCTTCAAGAACTGAATCTCCCTTTTCTACATTAATCGACTTTACGACGCCTCCGCGCTCCGCCTCAATGTCATTCTCCATCTTCATAGCCTCGATTACAGCCACCACCTGACCTTCCTTGACGCTTTGTCCTTCCCTGACCTTTATGCCAAGGATATGTCCCGGCAGGGGAGACTTTACTTTATAGACCGTAGGAGAAGCGCTCTTTTCAACCGGAGCCTGCCAGGCTGTCTGTTCTGTATCCCTGTCTTCTTTAGGAGCGATGTCGCGTTCGATGCTCACGTTGAATCTTTTGCCGTTGACAGTTACAACAGCGTGATCTCCAGAGAAAGATTCTATGTCTACTCCGAATTTTTCCCCATCTATTTTAAGATTGAAGTTCTTCATCATTTTCTCTTTATGGTAATGACGTAGCTTTCTTCGTCATGTATTTCTTGATTCATGTATATTTTAAGCGCCGTAGCAATGGCGGCTGCCTCTTTCTCCGTCGGTCCGCATTGCTTGCCTCCCTCACCCTTCCTGAACTTTATGTTTGCTATCTTACCAATCAAAGTATATGTGTAGATCAGGCATATAAGAGCGGAAAACACAATTGTTACCGAAATCAGGGTCAATATGAATGGATTCGGTACTGAACATGATGTTTCGGCGTTTGAAAGCACCGTAAGGCATATTTGTGGCGATAACAAAAGTGTTTGCATAGGTTATAGAGGTAGGTTGTCGTGTTTTTTCCAAGGATTTTCCTGTTTCTTTCCATCGAGTTGTTCCAAAGCCTTGATAACGCGGAAACGGGTGTTGCGAGGCTCGATTATGTCGTCTATGTAGCCGTAACTTGCTGCAGTGTAAGGGTTGCAGAACAAGTTGTTGTACTCCGCTTTCTTTTGCTTTAATGCCTCAGCTCTTGCTGTCGGGTCTTCTATGGTCGAAATCTCTTTTGAGTATAGTATCTCTACTGCACCCTCTGCTCCCATGACAGCGATGTTGGCAGATGGCCATGCGTAATTTATGTCGCCTCTGAGTTGCTTGCAGCTCATAGTGATATGCGCTCCGCCGTATGATTTCCTTAAAGTTACCGTTACTTTCGGTACTGTCGCTTCGCCATATGCATACAAGAGTTTGGCTCCATGTGATATGATGCCGCCGTATTCCTGCTGGGTGCCGCAAAGGAATCCTGGAACATCCACCAATGTGACCAGCGGGATGTTGAAGGCATCACAGAATCGTACGAAACGTGCAGCCTTTCTTGATGCATTGATGTCAAGTACTCCTGCCAGAACCTTCGGCTGATTGGCAACAATGCCGACTGATCTACCGTTCATATGGGCAAAACCGACTATTATATTCCTGGCCCAGCTCTTGTGTATTTCGAGGAATTTTCCGTCATCCACGATGCTTCCGATGACATGATGCATGTCGTAGGCCTTGTTAGGATCGTCAGGTATGATGTCATTGAGCGAGTCATCGTAACGCCCTGCGGGGTCATCGGTCGGAGCAAACGGCGCCTTCTCTCTGTTGCTTGACGGAAGGAAACTTAGAAGTTCCTTGATTGTCCTGATGCCCTCAGCTTCGTCAGATGCTGCGAAATGGCATACGCCGCTTTTGGATGCATGTACGGCGGATCCGCCGAGTTCTTCCTGCGTTACAACTTCTCCGGTTACGGTCTTTACCACGCCAGGACCTGTAAGGAACATATACGAAGTATCCTTCACCATCACGGTAAAGTCTGTAAGGGCAGGAGAGTATACCGCACCTCCTGCGCATGGACCGAAGATTCCGGAAATCTGAGGAATGACCCCGGATGCAAGAATGTTTCTCTCGAATACTTCACCGAAGCCGGCTAGTGAACATACTCCTTCCTGGATACGCGCTCCGCCGGAATCGTTCAGTGCAATGAATGGTGCTCCGTTGCGTATTGCCATATCCTGTATCTTGCATATCTTCCCGGCCATGGTTTCAGACATAGAACCACCTGCAACCGTGAAATCCTGTGCATATACATATACAAGCCTTCCATCTATGGTGCCAGCTCCAGTCACAATGCCGTCGCCGTCCGTCTTGCTTTTCTCCATACCGAAGTTTGTACATCTGTGCCTGACGAACATGTCGTACTCTTCAAAGCTGCCTTCGTCAAGGAGCATGGCCAGTCTTTCTCTGGCTGTCATCTTGCCTTTGGCATGTTGTGCGTCGATCTTCTTCTGTCCTCCTCCCGATCTGGCGTCTTTACGCTTCTGGACCAGTTCGTTTATCTTCTCATGCTGTATGCTCATATCCATTCATGTATATTATATCATACAAATATAATTATAATTTTGAATTAAGCATATTGTAAAAAAGCAGACTCCAGTTCCGGAATCTGCTTTTGCAAATATGTGTTGTAATTGCTTACGGCTGCATTGTGGTGTAGACGTTCTGTACGTCATCGTCTTCCTCGATACGCTCGATGAGTTTCTCGACGTCAGCTTTTGCATCTCCTTCAAGAACCTTGAGGTCAACGTTAGGAAGACGGGTGAACTCTGCTGCAACGAGCTCATAACCATTCTCCTCGATCCACTTCTGGATGGTGTTGAATGCAGTGAACTCACCGTAGAGCACGATTTCCATTTCTTCGTTGTCGTTCTCTTCCTCGAATATTTCCTCTACGCCGTAGTCAATAAGCTCAAGTTCAAGCTCTTCAAGGTCGTATGGATTGGCAGTCTTCATACGGAACATACACTTGCGGTCGAACATATAGTCTACGCTGCCTGAAGTTCCTAGCGATCCGCCGCTCTTGGTGAAGTATGAACGTACGTTTGCTACCGTACGGTTGTTGTTGTCGGTCGCAGCCTCTACGAGTACGGCAATACCATGCGGGCCGTATCCTTCGAATACCACTTCCTTGTAATCTGCCTGGTCCTTGTCGGTCGCTCTCTTGATTGCGCGCTCGATATTGTCCTTAGGCATGTTCTCGCTTCGTGCAGTCTGGATAAGTGCGCGAAGACGCGGGTTGCCTGTCACGTCAGCACCGCCCTGCTTTACAGCGATTGTGATTTCCTTACCGATCTTGGTGAAGACGCGGGCCATGTGCCCCCATCTTTTAAATTTCCTTTCCTTGCGGAATTCAAACGCTCTTCCCATATTACTTATTCTCTACTCGTCCGATGTATTTGTCAACTTCGTAAGCTTCCATTGAACGTGGATACTTCTCCTTGATAGTCTCGTAGAATCCGAGAGCCTTTGCGTTCTCTCCGAGCTGCTCGCTTGCAACACCAGCCTTAAGGAGGTAGCCGGCAGCGTAGTCATTCTCAACTACTGCAGCAGCCTTCTCGAAGTATGTCACAGCAGATGCATAATCTTCAAGTCCTACATAGGCGTCACCGATGCATGCAAGTGCGCGTGCCTTGAGGATCGCGTCCTTACCCTTGTAGTTCTTCAGATAGCTGATGGCCATCTCCCAGTTTCCGAGGTGAAGCTCGCAGATACCTGCATAAAGGTTGGCAGATGCGCCTGCCTTTGCGCCATACTCGTCGATGATCTGTGCGAAACCGAGAACATTTCCGTCACCGTTGAGTGCAACCTCATAGTCGCCGGCGCGGAAGCTTGCCTCAGCAAACGCCATCTGTCCCTTTGCCTCGTCAGCAGCAGGTACATAAATGAATTTGTTCCAGCAGAAAAGAACTGCAGCAAGTACGATCACCGCTGTGCAGATGATGCTGATGAGCTTTCCGTTCTCATTGAAGAACTGTTCTGTCTTTGAAACTGCCTCGACTACTGCCTCGGCGTTCTCATTCTTAATCTGTTTTGCCATGTTGAATATTGTTTTTTTTGTTATTTGTCCTTTGACATGGAATCGGCGGATTTTAATTTCCGCCTATCCGGAAACAGCCCGCAAATTTAGAAAAAAATGTCTATATTTGCAAAGATATGAGCGATACTATATGCCGGTACTGGAAAAAATAGTTATTTCTGATTTCAGGAATATTGAACTTCAGGAGTTGGAATTCTCGCCTAATGTGAACTGCATCAGCGGTAACAACGGTGAGGGAAAGACCAATCTTCTGGATGCAATACATTATCTGTCAATGACAAAGAGCGCTTTCGCTTCATCTGACAGATATGTGTTCCGTCATGGCGCAGAGGAACTTGCGCTTGCCGGTACATATGCGATGGAAAATGGCCTGAAAAGCAGATTTGCATTGAAAATGACCGCCAAAGGAGAGAAGAAGGTAAGACGCGATGACAAGCCTTATCAGAAGATATCAGAACATATAGGAACCCTGCCGGTGGTCATGGTTTCCCCGGCGGATGTTTCGATGGTCAGCGAGTCGGGAGAAGAACGCAGACGTTTTGTGAATGCCGTTCTTTCTCAGATGTCTCAGGAATATATGTCCTGCATGCAGCACTATAACAGACTTCTGATGCAGAGGAACAAGATACTTAAGGAAATGAATCCGGACCGTTCCCTGCTGGAAGTCATAGATATGAGGATGTCTTCTCTGGCGGCGCCTGTGTATGAGGCGAGGAAGAAATTCATCGAGGAACTCAAGCCGGTAGTGGCTGATTTCTATCGTTCACTTTCCGGGGGGACGGAAAAGGTGGATATAAATTACGATACGCGCCTGCATGATGCATCTCTTGAAGACCTGCTTTCTGCGTCCTTTGAGAAAGACCGTATTCTGAAACACACCACAGAAGGCGTCCATAGAGATGATTTCATCTTTACTATGAACGGCCAGCCCATAAGGCGTTATGGCTCGCAGGGACAGCAGAAGTCTTTTCTTGTGTCCTTGAAGTTCGCTCAGTATGAAATCATGAAGACTAATTATGGTTTTGCTCCGATTCTTCTGCTTGATGATGTGTTTGATAAACTGGATATGGGACGCATATCGAATCTGCTCCAGATGGTCGCAAGCAAGGATTTCGGTCAGATATTCATCACGGACAGCAACAAGGTCCGTATGGCGGGCATAGTGGATGGACTGACCAGGGACAGGGCTTATTTTGAAACCGTGTCCGGAACATTTACAAGACAGTGATATGGCATACGACAACAGGGATAACAGGCTCAGAAGGAAGGAAGCGGTAGGTATGGACCGTCTGGTCCAGGAATTCATACGCGAGATGAAGATTGCGTCCGGAGTTAACAAATGTCGGGCTCAGGAGGCGTGGAATCAGGTTTCCGGAGCTTCCCGTTATACTATGGATGTAAATCTTGACAATGGAATCCTGTATGTTACGCTGAATTCTTCGATGGCCCGCAACCAACTTTATTTCCAGCGTGATGTTCTGGTTCAGAAAATGAATGAATTTCTGAAAAATGACCCGATATTTGTAAAGGGAACAGGCCCGGCAGTAAACAATATTGTATTGAAATAATATGAAGATCGTAGCAGACAAGCATATACCGTTTCTTGAAGGTGTCTTTGAGCCTTATGCGGACGTTGTCTACATAGACGGACGCCAGATAAACCACAATGATATAATTGACGCGGATGCGCTGATCATCAGGACGCGCACCAAATGCAATGCTGCCCTTCTGGACGGTACTGCGGTCAGTATGATAGCTACGGCGACCATAGGTACGGATCATATAGATCTTGATTACTGCAGGACTCACAATATAGAGGTGCATAATGCGGAAGGATGCAATGCCGGAGGGGTCATGCAGTATGTCTTTTCTGCTTTGTATGGAATCGCTGCGAGAAAGGGCATAAAGCTCGATGATGCGACTCTCGGTATTGTCGGAGTAGGGCATGTGGGAAGCAAGGTGGAAGCCATGGCCCGCCATCTGGGATTCAATGTGCTTATGTGCGACCCTCCAAGGGCCGAGGCTGAAGGTCAGGATGGTTTCTGCTCATTGGAATACCTTCTTGCAAATTCGCAGATTGTCACCCTGCATGTCCCGTTGGATGAGGTCACCAGGAAGATGGCTGACGAGGAGTTCTTCATGCTGATGCAGCCCGGTGCTATATTTATCAACGCCTCGCGTGGTGAAGTCGTTGACGAGCAGGCGCTTATATCTGCCTTGCCCAAATTGGGAGCTGTGGTCATAGACACATGGAACAACGAGCCGGATGTCAATGCGGATCTTGTTGATATGGTGGACATAGCAACACCTCACATTGCCGGATATTCTTATCAGGGCAAGCAGAACGGAACAGCATCGGCCGTACAGTCTGTGGCAAGACATTTCGGAATAAAGGAACTTTATGATTATTATCCGGAAACCGATATTCCGGACCACGAACCGCTACGACTTGATCTTCATGATAAGACTCATGGAGAGAGAGCGGCAGTCTTCCAGTATAATTATCCGATATTTACGGACGATTTCCGTTTCCGAATGGATCCGTCCTCTTTCGAGAAACTCCGTTCGGAATACCAGTACAGAAGAGAAATATATATCTAAAACTATATAGTTATGTTTACAAGAGACGATATCAGACAGATTGAGCAGAGAGGCTCGTCTGTACAGACCGTTCAAGAACAGGTCGAGCGCTTCAAGAAGGGATTCCCGTGGATGAAGATTATCGCTCCTGCTACTCCCGAGCGTGGAATTCTTGTCCTTGACGAGGATGCTGTTGAAGCTGCCGGAAAGTATTATGAGGCTTCGCAGATCAATGGCAAATGCAAGTTCGTACCTGCGTCAGGAGCTGCATCGCGTATGTTCAAGGACCTTTTCAGCGGTCTTGATGCCCTTAAGGCGGGCAAGGAACTCGCAGATGATGCTCCGGCTGCAAAGTTCGTGGACAAGATTGCTGAGTTTGCATTCTATACGCCTGAACTCTTCGGTGAAAAGTCATGCAAGTGTCCTGAATATCGCAAGGATGTACTTGAAAAGACCTTGACGGACGAAGGCCTTGGCTATGGCTCAAAGCCGAAGGGAGTCCTTAAATTCCATAAATATACAGATGGAGAGATCCGTACCGCTTTTGCTGAGCATCTCGTTGAGGCTCAGAACTATATGAGGAACGATGATGGTACGGCCAATCTGGTTGTGACCATTTCCCCTGAACATCAGCATCTTTTTGAAGAAGCTTATGCAGAAGTCAAGGCCGCTTATGAGGCAAGATATGGTGTACAGTACAACATCACCTTCACATTCCAGGATAAGGCTACCGATACAGTTGCGGTAGATGTAGAGAACAGACCTTTCCGCACAGAGAAAGATGAACTTCTTTTCCGTCCGGCAGGTCACGGTGCTCTTATCTACAACCTGAATAAACTTGAAGAAGAGGTCGTTTCGATCAAGAATATTGATAATGTGGCAAACGAGAGACTCCTTCCTGAGACAGCCACATGGAAGAAGGTGCTTCTGGGCAAGGCTCTTGAACTGCGCGACACCATTTTCGGTTACCTTCGCGAACTCGACATCCTCACAGGTGATTATATCACCGACCTGAGGGTTGACGTCCCTGCATACGGCAAGATTGGTGACGAAGATGTCTACCAGCGTCCTGAGGTTCAGGAACTTTGCGATGACATCGAGGCATTCCTTGATAATGTGCTTTGCATCAGGATGCCGCAGGCAGATACCTGCAAGGCAAGAGTTCAGGCGCTCCGCGAAAAACTCAACAGGCCGATCCGTGTGGCAGGTATGGTGAAGAATCAGGGTGAGCCTGGCGGCGGACCTTTCATCATCGCAGAGAAGGATGGATCGACTTCGCTTCAGGTTCTTGAAAGCGTGCAGATCAACATGTCAGATGAACATGCGAAGAATGTCCTTGCAAACGCTACCCACTTCAATCCGGTTGATATTGTATGCTGTCTGCACGATTACAAGGGCGAAAGCTTCGACCTGTTGAAGTATGTGGATGAGGATGCGGGATTCATCTCGTCAAAGAGTTATCAGGGACGCGAACTCAAGGCTCTCGAGCTTCCAGGACTATGGAATGGCGCAATGAGCAAGTGGAACACACTCTTCGTTGAGGTCCCTCTCGCAACATTCAATCCTGTCAAAGTCGTTCTCGACCTCCTCAGGCCTGCACATCAGAACTGACGAATAAAGCCAAGCAAACCTGCTTGGCTTTATTCGTCATGGTGAGTAACGAAGTTACATGACCATCTAAGATAGTATCTTTCTGACGGTTCCTGTTACTGTTTCGTCAGTTTCGGGGACCTTTTTCGTCAGGATTCTGCTTGCAGAAACAAGGCGCCTCATCTCAGCTTTATGTACAGACAGTGCATCGAGAAGATAGTCAAGTGCCTGAGGAAAGTATTTCCTGAAATCCCTGATGTTGCCGCAGATGAATTCAAAGCTGAACACTATGTTCTGCATGTCATCAAGAACAGCGGGCTTGACTATATAGGTTTCCAGCATGGTGCTGTTCGAGGCCTCGATGAACAGACCGTATTGCTCCTGGTCAATGGAAAAGAAAATCTTGACAGATGCTATTCCATCTTCACATTCCACAACGGCCAGGTTTCCCTCCAGGTCAAACTGGATGTGGGTATGCTCGTAGCTTGGATTATAACCCGCCTCCATCATGTATCTGAAAATGTTTGTCAGATTGAGGCCGGGCTTTCTGAAAGGGGAGTCTGTCTTCATGGCTTTTAGTTTATCTCCCCGCTAAGCATATCTTGTGCCGCATCTGTCCGATTGCGTTCTATTTTACTGCACTTTCCTTTCTAGCGCTTTCTTCCTTCCATCCGCCACCGCTGATGTAGCTGAGGACTTCAACACTCAGGAATACCGAAATAATGACTGCGATCCACATAATTACCTCCGTTTTTAAGTTTATGGTGGCAAAGATATGGGGTTATTGTGCCAATGTGTGGCACAAAATCAATTATTTATTACATTTATTTTCAATGCGTTATCTTGGTTAACCTATTAATTCAGGAATGCTTCATCGCCAGCATTGTATGCTTAGCTAGTGTATTCACCAAACTCGGTGCGAATTCATCAACCTACTTTTTCCCTTTACCCATAGTATAATATGTCTTGTACTTAGCACTATTGCGGAACTTGCAGTCTGCCAACAACATATCATGTCTTATCAGCAAGAGCTGAAGCATATATATTTCCAATTCTGAAATTCTTCTTTTATTTGAAGGATGGCTTATGAATTCACATAGCCATTGCTCAATTATTTCGTTTGTACCAGAAAGTCTCACAGAATAGCTACCTTCCTTTGAGCCCTTTTCCTTTATATTAGACTCAATATGCTTGTAAATATGAGGGATAATTTCCTTGTCAGGAAGGCGATCTGCAGAAAGGATATAATCACATGTCTTTGAATCTAACGATGTAATGCACGACCAATAATAATTATCCTTATACTTGAACAAATCAAGTAATTCATATTTGTCATTGAAACTTTCAGGGAGGGAGAGATTGTCTAGAGAAACCGATTTGTCAGTCGACGACGGAAGAGACAGTTCAATATCTACTTCGTCGACAAATGAGATTTTTGTTATTCTGTTTCTTTGAAGAATATCATCAAATTTATAATCGAACCGAATATCTAGAATGGTAGCTTGTGCATCACGCTGTATATTCGTCGAAAGGACATATAGACGATCAACAGCCAATTTTTTAGATTCACTATTATAAGGTTTATAATCTTTGAACTTATAACGGCTGACCGGCTTTTCTGTATATACTCCTTCATTCTTCTTGCGTCTTACCGAGCAGTATGGTTCATCTTCAAGAACAAGGTACGATAATTCTAATGTCTTTTTCGATCTAAGTACTGTTGGGGCAATTCCGCTGAGATCAAAGGATAACCCATCTCCGATTTCTCTAAGGCCTCGGAAAGTTACTCCAGTTGCCTGAAGCACCTTTGCATTACTGTACCACTGAGATATTAATGGCTGAATATACTTATACTTGTTTTTAGGTCGTTTAAAGGCTGAATACAGCCCTTCTCCGACAAGAGCTATAGATGTTCCGACAATCTGCTCGAGTATAGGCACAGAGATCTTTGTAAGCATATCAGCGAGATATAAAGACACAGAAGAAAATGCATAAATCAGCAGCCAGGCAAATACCCAGCATATTACCCTGACTATAAACTGAACCCATCTGCTAAACTCTATATTCCTGATCAATACCCTACTGATCAACAAAGGCGTAAAGCTCATCCAGGGCATAGAAAATCTATCATACATCGTAGACTTGTAGAATTGATGCATGTATTTTTTTGAATCTACTGACTTGAGCAGGTCAATATGTGAAATCTTAAAATAAGGCATCAGGATAAGTTCTTCATTTTCCAAAAACTTATCTTGACCTGGATACATGAGCATCTTTTCCACAGGCATTACCTCAGTCAGGTCTACAAAGCAGCTGAGACCTATCTCACCCTCGTCTGTAACAATAGCAAAATCATGGAACTTTATATTGCTATCTGGAATTGCAGTCTGCGGAATTCCTATTTCCTCTTCAATACCCCTCTTAACACATTCGACCAGACCATACTGTTCTTTATTCTCAACTGCATCTGTTCGCGAAAATGTCTCATTTACGGACACATGCAGAGATGATTCTTTATTCTTTTCTATCTTGCCACTTCTCGCGGTCAATATGAGTTTCCTGTCCCCAGCAGAATTTTTACCTTCTATAATTATATCGATTCCAAATGAAGAGAAAAGAAAAGCTAAATAGTTGACCAAATATTTCTTTTCGTTTTCAGGAGCTTTATTGATGCGTAGTATAACTTCCTGAAAGAAAGGCTTGTTGGTTTTGAATATTTGTTTGAAAACCTGCCATGTAAAATGATCGGTTCTATATATATCCAATGTAAGATTACCTTCATGTATTGAGTAACCTCTAACTCCTATCTTGTCACCGATAAAATGAACCGCATTATTCGATTCCATTTCACTGTTAACGGTATCGATTGCTGCAAGAATTGCATTCTTGCTATAGATATCTATAAACTTTTTCCACAATGGAGTAGTTTTAACATTTTGTCCCGAACAGATCTCTTCGTATTTAAAGTTATGGCTTTCAGGAAAATACAACTTGGTATTTTCTCCAAGAGCCTTATAATACTTATGAATCTTCTCTACCTCAGATTCTACTTGCCACTCAGGAAGCTTAGTGTTCCTGTCATGATAATCACCATTCTTATCAGCGAAATATATTTCTTCCAGAGATGATCCTGTTATAAAAGAAGGTGGAAGTACATTCTTCAATTCTACTGCAAGCACAGCGACTAGTCCTTTTGATTGTCGCCTTAAACGTATGTCTGATTTTTTCTTCGGTTGCTTTTCACCTCTACGGAGCATACTTGTTTGCAACCAGAGGAGAAACTTTTTATATCCGAGATAGACCCCTCTACATATTAATGCTGCTAGACCTCCCCATAAAGCGAAGAAGATAATGTGCAACAGTTTAACAGAACCAAGATCGATTTTCAATATCTCGAAAAAGTCAGCGGCAGCATTACCCAAACCTGATAATGCTTCAATAATATTATTATCCATAGAATTATTTTATTTTGTCTACTATGTGGCACAGGTGAGAATTTGTGCCACATAGTAATTATCAGTATCCTATCTTCTTTTCCATATACTTCCACACGAAACTTTCCACATCCTCACTGCTGACTATTTTATCTGTCCCAGGGTTGCCGCATGTGCTCAGACGCAGCATGGTGATGTCGAAGATTGCCCTTGATAGGTTCTTCATCGTGCGGGCGTCGGCAAATGATTTCTCGCGGTTTCATACGGCTATTGGTCTATGTTATTTGGTCAGTCTGTTCAGAAGTGAAGGTTCTGCCTTGACAAGTGTGTTCATATCGTAGTGCTCGCACACCTCTTCCTTGAGGAATCTCGAGGTGGATGCTGTGTTTGCCGGGTCCCAGGTCAGAAGGATGACATGGGTCTTGAGGGCCTTGAGTTTGCGTGCAAGCATCTCGTGGTCGGCATCACCGCTGATAAGTACGACGTAGTCAAACTCGCGGAAGATGGTCATCTCATAAGTGTCCAGTGCAAACCAGGTGTCAATCCCTTTTTCGATAACGCCACCATCTGGGGCAGTACGAAGGTGCTTATAATGGAAGATGACATCATTCTCGATAAGTGTGTCCTCGAATTTTCTTTCTTCCAGAAGAAGGTTGCGCTGTCGGGCGTCGTCTGCGCGATAACGTCCCCTATAATAGTGACTTTCGGTTATGAAGACATGCTTGGTGCTCAAGCTGTCTCCCTGTGCAATCTTCTGCCTTATGAAGTCAAGGAGGGCGCTGAGGTTTACTTTTCTGCCGTTACTGAATCCCTCGTTGATTTTTGCGTAGTATCCTCCGTCGATGAATACTCCGATCGATTTGTTCTCGTCTATCATGGAGTCTGTGGTTATTGTTTTATTGTCATTTCTTCTATCAGATGGCCCGCACCAGCCACCTTGTCGATGGTAAAGAGTACATATCTGATGTCCAGGGATATGTTTCTGCATATTTCCGGGTCGTATACCAGGTCGCTCATGGTTCCTTCCCACACGCGGTCGAAGTTCAGACCGATAAGTTCTCCGTTGCAATTCAGTACCGGGCTGCCCGAGTTACCGCCGGTCGTGTGGTTTGTGGCAAGGAAACATACAGGGACATATCCTGTTTCATCGGTCCATGGGCCGAAATCCCGTGCGGCATACAGGTCGCGGAGCCTTTGTGGTATGTTGTAGTCAAATATTTCAGGGTTGTCCTTCTCCATTATACCCTTCATGGTCGAAGTCGGTTTATAATAGATCGCATCAGCAGGGGAGTATCCTTTCACATGACCGTATGCCACTCTGAGGGTCAGGTTGGCGTCCGGATAGAAGTCCCTGGCCTGTCTCTGGGTGCGGGCATAGACCATCTGTCCACGCATATAGTCGCGGTATGCGAGCATCAGCGCCTCGTTCAGTTCCTTGATCTTCGCCTTGTATGGAAGTATCCAGTCCTGCATGCGGCTATGGAGTGTGATTGCAGGGTCATTGTTGACGAAATCTGTCAGACTCATGACGCTTTCAAGGCTTGTGAATCTGCTCTGTGCAAACAATGAGTCAACCCAGGTCTGTGCATTGCCATATCTGCTCATCTGCTCTTTGAAGTATTCCGGCTGGATATCCTTCGGGATGTTCCTGTCGAACTCAGCCATCATGGCCGCAAAAATCTCTTTGTCGATAGGCATGTGATAGTCCTTGAAGTGCTTTTCCGCTTCATGTCTGGTGTCTTCAATGTCTATGAATGCTCCCAGTATTTCGTCAGTTCCGCCTATGCTGCATGCGTCAGGAGCATATTTCAGCAATTCGCAAGACATTATCGCCTCATTGAAGTAGTCCACAGCAAACATACATGTGCGTGCCTGGCTGTATATGTCTTCGATCCTTTCCAGAACCCCGTCGAACTCTCCGCCTTTTGCCCATCTTGCAAATTCCTCCTCGTATGCCTGCTTGGTGGCGACGGTCTTCATCTTCTTAAGTCCCTTGACCTCGCCCTGCCATTTCTTCCATGCGTTCGATACGCCCGCATATTTCGATGAATACTGGATCCTTACCTTCTGGCTCTGCTTCATGTGCTTGTCCATGATCTGTAGCCTGATTGTCCGCAGGGCTATCTTGTGAGGATCTCCTGTCTCCTCGATATATCTTACTCCTTCCGAATGGATATATTCCTGAGTGCGTCCGGGGAAGCCGTAGACCATGGTGAAATCACCCTCCTTGATCCCGGCAGTAGAAATGTGAAGATATTTCTTTGGCTTATAAGGAACATTGTCCTGAGAATATTCAGCAGGATTGTTGTTCTTGTCAGCATAGATTCGGAATATGCTGAAATCTCCTGTGTGTCGTGGCCACATCCAGTTGTCTGTGTCGCCGCCGAACTTGCCTATTGATGAAGGGGGAGCGCCGACCAGTCGTATGTCGGTGTATTCGCGATATACGAATAGGAAATACTGATTGCCATAATACAGAGCCTCTACCTTGCCATAGATTCCCTTTTTCTTATCTCTGACTTTGTTAGAAAGAATAGCTGAATTCTTCTGTACGAGATCTTCTCTTTCTTTCTCGCTCATCTGAGGGTCATATCCTTTCAGAACGATGGATGTCACATCCTCCATTCTTTCAAGGAAACGTACTGTCAATCCGTTGTTCGGCAGTTCCTTGTTGCGTGACATGGCCCAGAATCCGTCCTTAAGGTAGTCGTGCTCCACGCTGCTGTGTTTCTGGATATAGCTGTAACCACAATGGTGGTTGGTAAGCAGAAGGCCTTCCGGAGATATGAGCTCGCCAGTGCATCCGCGTCCGAATAGAACGACAGCGTCTTTGAGCGATGCTTTGTTTACATTATATATATCCTCGGCAGATAGATGGCAACCCTTGCCCTGCATATCTACGATACGCTGGCTTATAAGAGATGGGAGCCACATTCCTTCGTCTGCTTTTGCGCCAAATGTTATCAGCGCAGCAGTAATGAGCAGTAGAATTTTCTTCATCAGAAGATTATTTTGAAGTCAAATATTTCGTTTTCGCAGAAAGTACCTTTCACTCGTACTTCATCTGCAGATTTTTCTGCAAGCAGGGCCAATGGGGCAAGCTCCACAGCCACATAATCGCCTATGCGCAGCGAGGTCAGTTGTGATGCCTTGCAGATGGCGGTCTCCAGCATGCATTTCGCATTCTCCAACACAAGATCAGACTGCTCTGATGCTCTGTCTGAATGTCCGAATTCAACAGTCAATGTCTTCTGCTCCTCAAGTACAACCGGGTTGTACATAGGCGAAGGCAGGATGCTTGTATGGTCGATGCACGAAGCGAATGCTATGTCATTGCTTCCGTACATCAGCATTCCGCATCCGACAGCGTCATAATACCTTGATGCGAACTTCTCTCCTATGCATTTGCCGGCTTTTGACACTCTTGCAAATACTACAGGCGCCCACATCACTTCATTAACGCACTCGGGAGAGTAGAAATCTCTGCTTTCCCTCTCCCAAGTCGTATCAGGACGGCAGTAACACAAATCACTGCCGTATGGTTTTACTATAATGTTCATATAAGATCTTAATCGTTCTGTGACCAGAGGTCTCCAAGACTCTCGAATGGAGTATTGCCCTTTGTGCGAGGACATGCTGCCGCTTCCTTGCGTGCTGCGGCCTTTTCTGCTTCGAACTGGGCCTTCAGTTTGGCAAACTGCCTCTTTGTATCAAGGGTGAAATCACCGGAGTCAATCCATGCAAAGTAAGACGGTTCTGAGAAATATACCTCTCTTGCAGTCTTGCCCTTATGCTTTCCGAAACTGATGCAAGGCTCTTCCTTGTCGTTGAGTATGAGTCTGCCGGCATAGTCGACAGTCTTCTGCTTAACAGAAAATTTCGCGAGTTTATCGATGTCGTTTTCAATGCGGGGATCTCCGGCATACTTGTCCAGCTGGCCTTTGAGTACCTCATAAGTCGCAAGAGTGTCAGCCTCGGCTGCGTGGGCGTTTTCCAGTTCAAGACCGCAGTAGAACATATATGCCGCTTTAAGTGTGCGCGGCTCCATCATGTGGAATATGTTCTGCACATCAACCATCTGCATCGCATGAAGGTCTATTGCGACATCTTTTGCAGGAAACATTCTGCTGCCTCTGCGTACGCGTTCGATCTCCTCTGCAAGCATAGGAAGGTCAAACTTCGCCGAGTTGAAGCCAGAAAGGTCACTTCCGTCGAGCCACTGGGCAACCTCCTCTGAAATTTCATAGAAGGTAGGCTTGTCTGTAAGGTCTTCAGCTGAAATACCGTGAACAGCCTGTGCAGCAGGATTGATTTCCCTCTGGCAGTCGTTGACATAATCCCATGGCTTGACGCGCCATGTCTTTACCCTCTGCTCTCCGCCGGGCATTATCTTGACAAAGCAGAGCTCAATAATCGAGTCTGATGCGATATTGAGCCCTGTGCTTTCTATGTCAAAAAACAATAAAGGTTTCTTGAGATTCAGTTCCATTATGAAATCATGATTGGCATGATGATACCACAAATCTTCTCGCTTTCTTCCTCTGTTTCTGCCGGAACCACCAGAGCAGCCCTCTTGCTGTCAAGGAATTTCATTACAAGTTCTCCGCACGACATGTTCGAGAGAATCTCGATGATGAACGGTGACTTGAATCCTATTGCAAGCTCTTCTCCGTCGTATTGGCATTCCACTGACTCATGAGCGGCAATCGAGAATCCGAGGTCCTGTGCTGAAATCATGAGACAACCGCTCTTAAGGTCGAACTTGATGTGGTTGGAAGCCTTGTTCGAACATACTGACACACGTTTTACAGTGTTGAGCAGCTGTACTCGGTCAATGCGGAGGACGTTAGAGTTGTTCTGCGGGATGACATCACGATACTTAGGATATTTTCCTACTACCAGACGGCAGATTACGGTTGTCTGTCCGAACTTGAAGACAGCGTTTTTCGCGTCAAAGGAAATCTCGACAGTTTCCACATCCTTGCCGATGATGGACTTGAGTATGCCTGCAGGCTTCTTGTGAAGGATGAATGAAGCCTTCTCCGCTGCCTTGACATCTTTTGTAGTGTAGCATATAAGCTTATGTGAGTCAGATGCTACAAGAGTAGTTGAGGCTGTGTCGATATCAAAGAGGATACCGTTCATGGCAGGACGGATCTCATCATCTGCTGTAGCATATATAGTGCTTGAAATGCCATCTACCAGGCTTTGTGCCGGAAATTCTATTGTTGCTGCAGTCTCGTCAGTACCGGTGATCTCAGGGTAGTCTTCTGCCGGGAAGTATGGCAGAGTTGACTCTCCGCTGGCCCAGCTGCATACGAATGAACTGTCATTTATGGTGCTGATGTTGAGCGGCTGGTCGGGAAGTTCCTTCAGCAGGTCCATCATATGTTTTGCAGGAACCGCGATCTGTCCTTCTTCTGATGTGTTCTCCACCTCAATCTGTGTCCTGAGTGTAAGCTCCGAATCAGATGCTGTGATCTCGAGGGTGTTGCCTTTGAGATTGAACAGAAAGTTTTCAAGAATTGGAAGCGGTGACTTCGCAGGAATAGCCTTTGATACCGCCATTACTCCTCTGAGCAATTCTGAGCTTGAAATGATAAGTTTCATAATTATGGTTTTAAATATTTATTTCCGATGTTTCATTTGACTTGAAGTCGTGCACATTAGCGAACAAATATAGTAATATTTTTTCAGATGATGTCTATATTTGCCTTTAAATCTGCGGCATAATTTTTGATAATCTGGTTTGCTTTTGTGAAGTGACATAGTGTCATGAATTAAATTGGAAATAATCAACAGAAAACACGAAAATATGAAAAGAGGAATTTTGATCGTGCTGCTCTCTGCTGTAGTCGGGGGGCTCACGGCTTTTGGTGTGGTACGCATGATGTCAGGTGACGGCATCAGCGTAATTCAAGGTGCAGACAGCGTTTCATTCCGTACTGTCAGTCTAAATCATGACAACTATCCGGATTTTACTTATGCTGCGGAAACCTGCGTCGACGCAGTGGTGTATGTCAAGGTCTCGGCTACGCAGACCATACAGCAGAACCAGGGTTCCATTTTTGATTTCTTCTTCGGCTTTCCACAGCAGGGAACACCGAAGCAGAGGGAACTTACAGGCAGCGGCTCCGGAGTCATCATTACTGAGGACGGATACATAGTCACCAACAATCACGTGATTGAAGGCGCCACAAATATCGAGGTGACCTTGAACAGCAATCAGACATACAAGGCTACTCTTGTGGGTGCAGATCCGGCAACTGACGTTGCATTGCTCAAGATTGAGGCAAATGGACTTCCGACCATCCCGTTCGGCGATTCAGATAAGCTCCGCCTGGGTGAGTGGGTGATTGCTATTGGCTCTCCATATGACCTTCGTTCTACGATTACAGCAGGTATCGTCAGTGCGAAAGGACGCTCCATGCCGAACTATACCGGAGAATTCAAGATTGAGTCGTTCATTCAGACCGATGCGGCCGTAAATCCGGGAAACAGCGGTGGAGCCCTTGTCGACAAAAATGGAAATCTTGTAGGTATCAATACGGCAATTATTTCACAGACAGGGTCTTACAGCGGTTATTCTTTTGCAGTGCCGGCTAATATCGTAAAGAAGATAGTCTATGATCTTATGGATTTCGGCAGTGTCAAGAGAGCTGTGCTCGGAATAACGATGCAGCCGGTAGACGATAAAATTGCGAAGGAGTTGAAACTTTCTTCATTAAACGGCGTATATATTGTTGAGGTTTCCAAAAGTGGAGCAGCCGATCAGGCTGGTGTGAAGGTAGGAGATGTGCTCATAGCGATTGATTCTACAAAGATTACAACCCCTTCGTCCGTGCAGGAAGCAGTCAGCCGTTTCTCACCTGGAGATAAGGCGAAGTTGACTGTGATCAGGGATGGAAAGGAAAAGGTTCTGGAGGTGAAGTTCAAGGGAACGGCTCAGGAGAACGGAACAGAGACAGGAGATGGTGCAGTCGCATTCTACGGGTCGTCAATAAAGGAGGCGTCAAAGGAAACTCTCGGCAGGTTAGGCCTGAAGAATGGTGTAGAGATTGTGGAGCTGGGACCAGGAAAACTCAAGGAAGCGGGTGCTGTTGAAGGATTCATCATCCTGTATGTGAATGATGAGCCGGTAAAGACTCCTCAGGATGTCATAAACATTGTGAAGAAGTCAAGAAGAGCGGTGTTCGTAGAGGGTGTGACTCCGTCAGGAAGGACCGGATATTTCGGCTTCGGTATTTAACCTTCATGGTGAACCGGGCGCGACAAGATGTAAACTATTAATACAATATAATGAGACAATTAAAGATTACAAAATCAATTACCAACCGTGAGAGTGCTTCTCTGGACAAGTACTTGCAGGAGATCGGTAGGGAAGAACTGATCACGGTAGAGGAAGAAGTAGAGCTCGCGCAAAGGATCCGCAAGGGTGACCAGCAGGCTCTTGAGAAACTTACAAGAGCCAATCTGCGATTCGTCGTGTCTGTTGCGAAACAGTATCAGAATCAGGGCCTCAGCCTTCCGGACCTTATCAACGAGGGTAACCTCGGGCTTATCAAGGCGGCAGAGAAATTTGACGAGACACGTGGTTTCAAGTTCATCTCTTATGCAGTATGGTGGATCCGTCAGTCGATTCTTCAGGCTCTGGCAGAGCAGTCACGTATCGTACGTCTTCCGCTTAACCAGGTAGGCTCACTCAATAAGATCAACAAGGCCCTGTCAAAGTTCGAGCAGGAACATGAGCGTATGCCTTCAAGCGAAGAGCTTTCTGAGATGATCGATGTTCCGAAGGACAAGATTGCCGATACACTCCGCGTTTCCGGCCGTCACGTGTCTGTGGATGCGCCTTTCGTTGAAGGTGAGGACAACAGCCTCCTCGATGTGCTTGTCAACAATGACTCTCCAAGTGCGGACAGGGGTCTTGTAAACGAATCACTTGCAAAGGAGATCGACCGTGCGCTTTCGACCCTTGCTCAACGCGAGCGTGAGATCATCAAGTCATTCTTCGGCATCGGATGTCAGGAGATGACTCTGGAAGAAATCGGTGAGCGTTTCGGCCTCACCCGTGAGCGCGTGCGTCAGATAAAGGAAAAGGCGATCCGCAAACTTAAGAACCATTCAAGAAGCAAGAACCTTAAGAGCTATTTAGGATAATATGAGTCCGGAACTATTCATCATATCAAAAGCGTCTGAAGCAATTCAGGCGCTTTACGGCGTAGAAATGCCGGCTGCACAGCTTCAGGTGCAGGTAACAAGAAAGGAGTTTGAGGGTGACTATACCCTGGTTGTCTTTCCGCTCCTGAGAGTGTCAAAGACTACCCCTGAAAATACAGGAAACGCAATAGGAGAGTGGCTGAAGGCTAACTGCCCGGAGATTGCGGCATACAATACAGTGAAAGGCTTCCTTAACATCTCGTTCTCGGAAGTTTATTGGAACGGAGTCTTCGCTGAAATCGCTTCTGCGGCAGATTTCGGTCAGCTTCCGTCTACAGGAAGGACCATCATGGTTGAATACTCTTCACCTAATACAAACAAGCCTCTTCACCTTGGTCATATACGTAACAATCTCCTCGGTTGGTCAGTTGCAAAACTTCTTGAAGTGTGTGGCCATAACGTAATGAAGGTCAATCTTGTAAATGACCGCGGAATCCATATCTGCAAGTCAATGTACGCATGGAAGGTCCTCGGTAACGGAGAGACTCCGCAGTCAAGCGGCAAGAAGGGTGACCATCTTGTCGGTGATTACTATGTAGCATTCAACAACCTGTATAAGAAGGAGGTTGACGAGCTTGTAGCAGGTGGTATGTCTAAGGAAGAGGCAGAAAAGGCTGCTCCTTCACTCAAGGCTGCTCAGGAGATGCTCTTCAAGTGGGAAAACGGCGATGCTGAGGTTGTAGAGCTCTGGAAGACCATGAACGGCTGGGTATATGAGGGTTTTGACAAGACATACAATGACCTCGGTATCAGCTTTGACAGGACATATTATGAATCACAGACATACCTCTTCGGTAAGGCTCTGGTCCAGAAAGGCTTGGAGGCAGGTATCTTTGAGACTCAGGAGGATGGTTCAGTATGGTGTGACCTTACTGCTGACGGTCTTGACAGAAAGCTGCTTCTGCGCGGAGACGGAACTTCTGTATATATGACCCAGGATCTCGGAACAGCAGAGCAGCGTTTTGCAGAGTATTCTCTTGATGAACATATATATGTAGTAGGAAACGAGCAGAACTATCATTTCCAGGTACTCAAGCTCATCCTCGGCAAACTCGGTTTCGACTGGGCGGACAGCATCTACCACCTCTCATACGGTATGGTGGAGCTTCCTGAGGGTAAGATGAAGTCACGTGAGGGAACTGTAGTTGACGCAGACGACCTTATTGCTGCAATGTACAACACTGCAAAGGAGACATCAATGGAACTCGGCAAGATTGACAATCTCTCGGCTGATGAACAGGATGCCCTCTTCAAGATGATCAGCCTCGGTGCGCTGAAGTACTTCATCCTCAAGGTTGATCCTCGCAAGACAATGCTTTTCGATCCGAAGGAGTCTATTGACTTTAACGGAAACACAGGACCGTTCATCCAGTATACACATGCGCGTATCAAGTCAATCCTCCGCAAGGCTGACGAGCAGGGCTTGAAACATACTGTCGATGTGCTTAAGACTGATACTGCACTTTCAGCGAAGGAAGTACGTATCATCAAGATTCTCAATACCTTCCCGGCAAAAGTTGCTGAGGCAGGAGCAGCCCATTCGCCGGCTCTTATAGCTAACTATGCGTACGAACTGGCCAAGGAGTTCAACCAGTACTATCACGATACTCCGATCCTTCGTGAAGAGTCTGCTGAACTGCTGCAGACAAGGCTTGTTCTCGTCGAGACAATCGCCAAGGTCCTCAGCAAGGCAATGTCTATTCTCGGAATCACACTTCCTGAGAGAATGTAAAAAAAAGATGCTCTGATGAGCATCTTTTTTTTACATTCTTGTATTCAAAATATCCCCTTCATTGCGAAGGGGATTGTTTGTTTATTAGAGAGCTGGACCAGCTGCTACGAGAGACTTGCCGAGGTCGTTTCCAGTGAACTTAGCGAAGTTCTTGATGAAACGAGCTGCGAGATCCTTAGCCTTCTCCTCCCACTGGCATGCGCACTCGTAAGTGTCGCGTGGGTCGAGGATAGCAGGGTCAACACCAGGGAGTTCAGTAGGAACTGTGAAGTTGAAGAAAGGAATCTGCTTTGTAGGAGCCTTGTCGATAGAACCGTCGAGGATTGCGTCGATGATTCCACGAGTATCCTTGATAGAGATACGCTTGCCTGTACCGTTCCATCCAGTGTTCACGAGGTATGCCTTGGCACCAACCTTCTCCATTCTCTTGACGAGCTCCTCACCATACTTGGTTGGGTGGAGTGAAAGGAATGCTGCACCGAAGCAAGCTGAGAAAGTAGGGGTCGGCTCAGTGATACCGCGCTCTGTACCTGCGAGCTTAGCAGTAAATCCTGAAAGGAAGTAGTACTGAGTCTGCTCTGGAGTAAGGATAGATACTGGAGGAAGTACTCCGAATGCGTCAGCTGAAAGGAAGATTACCTGCTGTGCGTGAGGTCCCTTTGACACTGGCTTAACGATGTTCTCGATATGGTTGATAGGGTAAGAAACACGAGTGTTCTCAGTTACGCTCTTGTCAGCGAAATCGATCTTGCCGTTCTCGTCAACTGTAACGTTCTCGAGGAGAGCGTTGCGACGGATAGCCTTGTAGATATCTGGCTCAGAAACCGGGTCAAGGTTGATAACCTTGGCGTAGCATCCACCCTCGTAGTTGAATACGCCCTCGTCGTCCCAACCGTGCTCGTCGTCACCGATGAGGAGTCTCTTAGGGTCAGTAGAAAGGGTAGTCTTACCTGTACCTGAAAGTCCGAAGAAGATAGCTGAGCTTGTGCCCTCCATGTTGGTGTTTGCAGAGCAGTGCATTGAAGCGATGCCACGAAGTGGGTTGTAGTAGTTCATGAGTGAGAACATACCCTTCTTCATCTCACCACCATACCAAGTGTTAAGGATAACCTGCTCCTTGCTCTTGAGGTTGAATACAGTTGCAGTCTCAGAGTTGAGGCCGAGCTCCTGATAGTTGTCAACCTTTGCCTTTGAAGCGTTGTAGCATACGAAATCAGGCTCACCATAGTTTGCAAGCTCCTCCTCTGTAGGACGGATGAACATGTTCTTCACGAAGTGTGCCTGCCATGCAACTTCCATAATGAAACGAACCTTAAGGCGTGTAGCCTCGTTAGTACCGCAGAAAGTATCTACAACGAAAAGTCTCTTGCCGGAAAGCTGCTTTACTGCCTTGGCCTTGAGGTCGTCCCAAGCCTCTTCAGTGATAGGCTTGTTGTCGTTCTTGTACTCTTCTGAAGTCCACCATACTGTGTTCTCGCTTGCCTCGTTCTTTACGAAGAACTTGTCTTTTGGAGAACGTCCGGTGTAGATACCTGTCATCACGTTGACAGTATCAAGCTCTGTAAGTTGGCCTTTCTCGTATCCCTCGAGCTCTGGCTTTGTCTCCTCAGCGAAGAGAACCTCGTAAGACGGGTTGTGAAGAACTTCCTTCACATCGGTAATACCGTACTTGGTCAAATCAATTGTGCTCATAAAATTTAAAAATATATTTAAGGTTTAACTCATTCCTTTTCAACCACGCAAAAATAAACTTTTTTTGCGGATTTTCAATAGTCGGAGACAACAAATTTTTGTTACTTTTGCAACGCCGAATACTAAAAGATGACCAGATGACGCCGGTAGAGATATTACAGGAATATTGGGGATATGAATCCTTCCGTTCCAGGCAGGAGGAGATAGTCAATGCAGCCCTTGACCAGAGGGATGTGCTGGCACTTCTGCCCACCGGTGGAGGCAAGTCAATCTGCTTTCAGGTTCCGGCGATGATGCGCGAGGGCATTGCCATTGTTGTCACACCGCTCATTGCCTTGATGAAGGATCAGGTGCAGAATCTGAATGACCGTGGCATCAAGGCGCTGTGTGTGAATGCCGGCATGTCACGCCGCGAGGTGGAGCTTACCCTCAACAACGCCGCGTACGGGGATTTCAAGTTTCTGTATGTGTCTCCCGAACGTATCGGAACTCAGATGTTCAGGAACTATGTCGTAGAGATGAATGTCTCGTATATCGTTGTGGATGAAGCTCATTGCATATCTCAGTGGGGATATGACTTCCGTCCTGACTATCTGCAGATAGGTCAGCTGCGCAAACTGGTGGATGCTCCCGTGATAGCACTCACGGCGACAGCAACCCCAAAGGTTGCCGATGATATAATGGAGCGTCTTGGATTTAAGCAGAAGTGCCTGATCAAGAGCGGTTTCGAGCGGCCTAATCTTTCATATATAGTGAGGAATTGTGAGGATAAACTCGGTCAGCTTATCAATGTATGTTCGAAAGTGGAAGGAACCGGTATCGTGTATGTACGCAGCAGAAAGAAGACAGAGGAACTTTCGGCTCTTCTTGTGGCAAACGGAATAGACGCGTCGTTCTATCATGCCGGTCTGGGGCAGACGACCAGAAGCCAGAGGCAGTCTGCATGGAAAAGCGGAAAGATCAGGGTAATGGTCTGTACGAATGCTTTCGGAATGGGTATAGACAAGCCGGATGTCCGTTTTGTAGTACATTTCGATGTCCCTGACTGTCCGGAAGCATATTTTCAGGAGGCGGGCAGGGCCGGACGAGACCTAAAGAGGAGTTTTGCAGTCTTGCTCTGGAACACTTCCGACATCAGGCGTCTGAAGCAGCTTGCTACGGTTTCTTTTCCATCTCTGGAATATATGGAGGACATTTACCATAAGATACATTCATATTACGAAATCCCTTATGATACAGGAATGGGACGCCAGTTGAAATTTGACCTCAACGAATTCTGCAGTAAATTCAAGCTTCAGAGACAGGCGGTTTACTATTCCATCATCTATATGGAAAGAACAGGACACTGGACCTTCTCCGAGGACGTGGATATCAGCACAAAAGTGCAGATCATGGCAAGCCGCAGTGACATATATGACCTTCAGCTTGAGGATGAACGCATGTACACTCTTCTGGAAATGCTCATGAGACGATACTCCGGCCTTTTCTCATACCCGGTACCTGTCGATGAGGACTATCTGGCATCCCGCATAGGGGTTGAGATACCTATGTTGCGCCAACTCCTGTACAGGCTGTCTTTGGAACATGTGATCAGGTATGTACCTTGTGACCATGCAACTGTGATTTACCTCCATCATGACCGTCTCAGACCGAAGAATCTCAATCTTGATCCCGAGAAATACAACATGCTCAAATCTTCTTTTGTGGAGAAGGTGGACAAGATGATAGACTATGTCCAGGAAGAAGACATCTGCCGCAGCTCCTATCTGCTTGACTATTTCGGACAGAAAGACAGCAAGCCTTGCGCCAGCTGTGATATCTGCCGTACAAGACTTGCTGTCAAATAGATCTTCCAGACTTATCAATAATTCAGTTTTATACCGAAGAATACCGTTCGGGGCAGGGTAGGACCGTACATGTAGCCGGAATCTCTGTCTGCTCCCGAGTCGAAGTCTTTCTGGAATGAATTGAAGATGTTCTGCATTCCAGCATTGATCTGGAGCTTGAAACTCTTATAAATATTGAAGTCGTAGGCAGCCTTCAGTCCCATGTCACAGAATGATGGTGTCTTGACTGTGGTGTTTGCGGAAATCATTCCTGCATGATGCTCTACCAGCATGCTGCCGGTATAGGTGCCGGTTAGAGACAAGGTCAGCTCTTTGAGAGGATTGTATGAGGCGGTACAATAACCGTAGAAGTCCGGAGTCCTGAACATCTTCCTTGTCGGTGCGACGTCATCGCTCCATGAGCGTGCCTCCTTGTATTTTGAACTCTGAGCTGTAACTCCCATCTGCACCTGTACGATGTTCTTCCATGCAATCTTGCCTTCAAGGTTTCCTCCGAACACTCTTGCACCGCTTTCGTTGTGTCTTTCCTTTATAAGGGTATTCTTACCACCAACCATTTCAAATCCGATTTCCTTCAACGCAAATACGTCGTCCAGATCTGTGAAGAAACCCTCAACAAGGAGGTTGCCCTGCCAGTTGCCCCAACTGTGATAGAGGTCGGCAGACAGGCTTACGCTCTGGGATTTTTCTACGCGCAGGTCCTCTGCAAGCCTGATCATCGAAACGGTTCCACCTACATTATCTATGTGAAGATCCTCGTCGAATGCCTGAGGTGCGCGGAAACCATATGAATAACTTGCACGGAGGTTTATGTTTTCGGTAGGGTTGTACCTGAGGTTGGCGCGTGGGCTGAAAATAACTCCCTTTATCAGATTGTGCTTGTCAAGACGCCCTCCGATAAGAATACCCCATTGGGCGTTCTTCCATTCGTTCTGGGCATATGCACTGACGATTCTCACCGTCTGTTCGGTCACTCTGTTGTACCCCCACATGTTGTCTTTGAGGTAGTCTTCGTTATATTCGAGACCGACTGTAAGGTCAGATGGCATGAAGATGCATCTGTCCATCCTATAGATGTACTGTGCTCCTCCCACCCATGTCAGGTCGGTGGTCTTTCCGTATGCATTCTCATCCATGCCGGCTCCATAATAACTTTCGCGGGCGATGTGCTGCAATGATACGAAGGCGTTCAGCCTGTGCTTCTGGTCCTTGGAAAACCAGTCGAACTTCAATCCTCCGGTGTTGATTCCGTGCTTGGTCTGCTCTGCAATCCACGCCCGGTGTGGAGGAAGGTCCAGACTGTCACCGCCCCTTCTGAATTCTTCAAGATGGTGATATTCACCAGTGATCTTTGAGTAGAGTCCTGTCTTTACATATCCTCTGAATCCTGCAGTCTGTCCTGATATCCTGGAAAGTTCCGTGAAGCCGTCACCGTTTGCATCCCAGGCGTCTTTTGATGTGTTCTGGCCGAACACAGCCAGCCCCAGCTTGTTGTCCTCCGAAACTATGGATGCGTTGATGTCAGTGGTGTTATGCAAAGCTGAAGACAGTCCGATGGAGGTTGTAGTGTGAGATATGCTTGCCGAGTTCCTTACAGGCTCCTTTGTGACGATGTTGATGGTTCCGGCGATTGCAGATGAGCCGAAGAGGGCAGAGCCGCCGCCCCTCATCACCTCTACCCTGTCGACCATGTTGGCCGGCAGCTGCTCGATACCATATACACCAGCAAGTGAACTGAAAATAGGGCGTGAGTCTATAAGGATCTGTGTGTATTGTCCGTCAAGTCCGTTGATTCTGATCTGCTGGAAGCCGCAGTTCTGGCAGTTGTTTTCCACTCTGACTCCAGGCTGGAATGCCAGTCCCTGGGCCACAGTAGAACAGTTTGCCTTGTCATATGTATCCATGCTCACCACGTTCACCAGTGTCGGTGACATTCTTCTGGTCGTTTCGCTTCGTGTCGCGGAAACAATCACTCCGTCCAGCTGGACCATGTCCTCTTCCAATACGAAATTTACTTCGTATGACATGCCTTTGACTATATTGAGCATACGGGTCTGAGTCTTGTAGCCTATAGCTGAAACTTCCACAATGAATTCGCCTTCAGGTACATTCCTTAACATGTAGTGTCCTGTGTTTTCTGTGGATGCTCCCAAGGTTGTTCCTTTAAGAACGATTACAATGTGCGGGAGGTGTTCGCCTGTCTTCTTGTCTATGACGTGACCGTAGATATGTGCGTCGGTGTTGTGCGCAACTGTATTGTTTGCTTCGGCCGACAGCATCAGACATAACGCTGCAGCTAAAGCTGAAAAAAGTCTTTTCATCTTCTGTTTTATATTCGTGTTAATCCTGATAGAGCCCGGTCAACACCGGGATATCTGTGTAATGTGCTGGGAATCAGCACTGAGGAGGGCCACGAAGAGACTCTGCGGAGCAAGCGCCGTTCAAGATGTCCTGAGCGCTGTAGTCTATGCAGATTTCAGAAGTGTAGAATACCGGACTGCTGATGCCGACCAGCTCGCCTGCAGCCTCTGACTGAAAGAGCGACAGCATGTCAATTACCGCATACTGCCCGTCACTGTGGTTGTGGTCGGAGTTTCCTCCAAGGTGGGAGTGGACTACAGTGCCGCCATGAACGATATGGACATGTGAGAACAGGCTGATACCGGAAAAGTAGCAGCAGAAAAGCGCAAGCAGGAGGCTTGCCAGGTACGTTCTCATTGTCTTCATTCAGATTTCGGGACGCAAAGATAATTAAAAAATCACATTCCTATCTTCAATCCGTCATAAGCCGGCTGTATGCCTTCAGGAAGCTCCTTCATCAGTTCTTCATGTCGGGGAAGCTGATGGGAAAGATGTGTCAGCCAGGAATGTCTTGCACCAACTTTCCGGGCAACTGCGACAGCCTCTTCGAGCGAGAAATGTGATATGTGCTGTCCTCGTTTTACGCAGTTGATGACGAAATGTTCAAGCCCCTGCAGTTTTGCAAATTCTTCCTCCGGAATATTGTTCATGTCTGTGCAGTAGGCTATATCTCCGAAACGATATCCCAACACTGGCAGACGGTAGTGCATCCCGCGGATGGGTATTATTTCTATACCATTGATGCTGAATGGTTTGTCGTCAATTATATTTACATTCCATTCTGGCGCTCCAGGATATTTCTTTTCCTCGAACGCATACGAATATTCCAGTCTCAGAGATTCTTCAACATACTTTTCGCAGTATATCTGAGTCGCTTTCTTTTCATGATAGTTGAATGCCCTGATGTCATCCAGACCGCCGGTGTGGTCCTTGTGATTATGTGTAAGCAGAATGGCATCCACGCTGGAAATGCCTTCACGCAGCATCTGGTACCTGAAGTCCGGCCCGGCGTCAATAAGGAGCCTCAGTCCCATATGCTCGATATGCACGCTTGATCTGAGCCGCTTGTCGCGTGGGTCTTTGCTGCGGCATACGTTGCATCCGCATCCTATCATCGGTACTCCCTGTGAGGTACCGGTTCCTAAAAAAGTCAGTCTAGTCATAGATGTATTAGATTGCCACGCTTCGCTCGCAATGACGTATACAACGTCATCCTGATGAACATATGCGACGTCATCCTGATGAACGTATGCAACGTCATCCTAAGGAACGTATACAACGTCATCCTGAGGAGCGTATGCAACGTCATCCTAAGGAACGTATACAACGTCATCCTGAGGAGCGTAAGCGACGTGAGGATCTGCATTATATGATTATATCAATGATTTGTCCGATTTGCTCGGGATCGTAAGGTCGAGAAATACGGATGTAGTTGCCGGTATATCCTTCCATCATACCCCTTTTGTCTGTGCTTTCAAAGAGCACTTTTTCCCTGACACCGGCATTTGCTCTGACAAATTCCTCGTGAAGTTCTCTGCAAAGTTCTTCAAGCATCTGGACTCTCTTTGTCTTTATGCAGTCCTGTACCTGGTCTTTTCTTTCTGCCGCTGGAGTACCTGCTCTACGTGAATATGGAAATATATGTATGAAGGCGGGTCTTATGACATCTTTAAGGAAGTTGTATGTTTCCATGAACAGTTCGTCGGTCTCGCCAGGGAATCCTACGATCACGTCAATGCCGAAGAATACCTTCGGTCCGCCACTCACTTCGCTACGTGACCTTATATATTGTATCTTCTGTGCAAAGGCGGCAGTGTCATAACGCCTTCCCATCGCTTTGAGGATGGTATCACATCCGGATTGCAGAGGGATGTGGTAATGGGGGAGGAACTTGCTTCCGGACGTTATCCAGTCTATCATCTCGTTCGTGAGCAGGTTGGGCTCAATGGATGAAATACGGTATCGCTCTATGCCGCCAACCTTGTCAAGCTGCTGTATCAGTTCAAAGAATGACTCTCCTGTGCTGCGTCCGAAATCGCCTGTATTGACCCCTGTAAGCACGATTTCCTTTATGCCCTCGGCTGCGATGGCCTGGGCTTGCGGGATAATTTCGGAAATCGGAATGTTTCTGCTTTCACCGCGGGCGTACGGCACAGTGCAGTATGCGCATTTGTAATCGCAGCCGTCCTGGACTTTTAGAAATGACCTTGTCCTCTCTCCTGATGAATATGCTGGGAAGAAGGGGCCGAGGTCTTTCGATGAAGTCGTGATGCCCTTAATGTCAGAAAGAATCGTCGGCACGATCTGACTCTTTTCAGATGCACCGAATACGGCGGTGACGCCTTCGATGGCTTCAATTTCCGCTTTCTTTAACTGAGCATAACAGCCTGTGACATATATCTTGGCCTCAGGGGAAATCCTATGCAGCTTGCGGATTATGTTTCTGCTCTTCTTGTCCGAATGTTCTGTTACCGTACAAGTGTTTACAAGGAATACATCAGCGCCCTTGCTCCACGGAACTGCATGGAATCCCTCTGCAGAAAGTTTCCTCTCGTAAGTGGATGTTTCTGCATAGTTTAGTTTGCATCCCAAAGTGATGTATGCTATATTCATCTGTTTCTGTTATATGTTAATGTAACCCTCGACCACTGTACAGCTCCTTCAACTGGAGGATTCTTCTTTGAGACCCTCACCGTGAAGGATAGGAATTCAGGAAATTTGCTGGAAACGGACCTCAATATTCTGCCTGCAACATGTTCCAGAAGGTTTGACGCTGTCTCCATCTCTGCCTTGACGATGTCATAGATCTCTCCATAATTGACCGTATCTTCAAGATCATCGCTTTCAGATGACTTCCTCAGGTCAAGTTCTCCACGGAAATCGACCATGAACGTATTACCTTCCCGTCTTTCCCTTTCCAGACATCCGTGAAAGGCGTGGAATTCCATTCCATCCAGTTCTATTATGCCAGTATCAGAAATACACATGGTCTTTTACCTATTATCAGTTGTTCCTTTTTCCATGCTCCGACTTTCTTGGTCTTGATGAATGCATCCGGCATGGTGATATTTGCTGCGACGCATACCCGGGTTGAGGCGTTGCATGTAGCAAGAATATCTGCAAACAATGAATCATTCCTATATGGAGTCTCAATCAGAATCTGGGTCTGCTTCAACTGTGAGGACACCTTTTCCAGAGTGCGCAGCCTGCTTCTTCTTTCATCGGTCTTGGCAGGTATATAGCCACAGAAGGCGAATGACTGGCCGTTGAGACCGGAAGCCATGAGTGCAAGCATCAGCGAGGATGGCCCTACTGCCGGAACGACTTCGATGTCATGACTGTGCGCGAGTGCCACGAGTTGGGCTCCTGGATCTGCAACAGCAGGGAGACCGGCCTCGGATATCAAGGCCACATCATTGCCGTTATCAAAAAGCTTGAGATAGCCCTCGATCGTTGCAGGGTCAGTATGTTCGTTCAGTTCGTGGAACTCAAGTCCGCCTATGCTGCCCTTCAGTCCGGCGCGTGAAAGATATCGTCTTGCCGTACGCACTTCTTCCACTACAAATGTCCTGAAGCCGCTCAGCAAGTTCAGGACCGGCATAGGGATGACTTCTTCGGGAGCATTGTCTCCCAGAGGAGACGGTATAAGATAAAGTTTTCCTTTATTCATCAGTATCAGTCTGTTGGTCTTTGTATCTGTATCGTGTTCATCCTGCTTGACCTCCTGCTGTGTTCCTCTGCCATTCTTGCCCGCTGTCTTTTCTTCTTGCTTGAGAACATGTTCCTGAAGAACTGTCTGAATGAGTTGAACTCGGTCTGATAGGTTATACCGACGCCGTTTCTTTGCGAATTGTCGAGATAGTTCGTGTACTGGTCTGCCGAGTGGGAGAACAGGTTGAGTCTGAATGCGCCTGAACGGTCAAGTTTGATTTCTATGTCTATGTCTCCGACAACCTCGTTTTCTGTATTGCCGGTTGAATACTGCTTGTTTCCGATGTTGCCGTTCACAATCACCCTGTTGTTGAACAGTTGTGTTGATACGGCTACGTCGAAAATATCATTACCACGCGTATTCGGCTGATATCGCAGACCAAGGTCGAGAGGGATGTTCAGTTTCTGGAAAATATTGTTGATCTGGCTTGCCACCATTTCACTTGCGTTGGAATACAGCGTGGATGTGTTGTCAACGATACCGGACTGTTCGTCAGGCAGGAAGTTGTTGGAAATGAGCAGAGAAAGGAACTGCTTCTGCACCTTGTCTTCCGTACTGAGAGCACTTTCCACTCTTGACTTGATGGTCGGATCAAGATCAGGAATCTCGATGGAGAATGCAAGTTGCGGAGAGTTCAGCTTACCCTGGATGTTTATTCCGCAATCTACCGTTCTTCTGTTAGCTACAGATGTAGTGTCGGAAATCAGCGTTGCTATGGACGCCTTGGTCCTGTATATCGCATCTATGTCAAGATCGCTGTCAAGAATATCTCCGTTGAATCTGATGTTGCTGCCTTGCTGGATGGTGAAGTCCCTGCTTACGATGTTCATCGCGGCAAACTTGTAGTTTCCGGATTCTATCGTATAATCTCCGTTAATCTCGAAAACCTGAGAACTCGCACGCAGAGAGATGTTTCCGCTACCTCTACCCGACAGGACATTTCCGCTGGCCTTGTCAATTTCTACGAAAGCCTCTACGTCAGGTTGTGCCGCCACATTCAGCTTTACCGTAAATTCATTAGGAGACTTTTCTTCTGTCTTGGTCTTCTGCATGAATATTTCATATGGGTCAACATATGAAAATGTCTCCATCTTCTTGAATTTGAGCAGGTTTGACCCGGTAGGGGATGTGCTGGCGCTGCTTATCGGTATGTGGAGCTGTCCTGGTTTCGCGGTGACGGCATTTATATTCATCACAAGTGATTCGATAGGACCGGTAAGGTGGAGATTTCCGGTTCCATATATGCTGCCGTAGAAAGATGGATTGTCATTTTCGCCCAGAGCAATTCCCTCTATGCGGTTGACGGCTATTCTGGTGTCGAATGTTATGTTCTTGAAGTATTCGTAGTTAATACTTCCTGTCAGCAGACCTCTGCCGTCATATCTGTCTTTTATGTTGATGTTGTCAAAATATACTCCATTTTCATCCATATGGAACCCGCCTTCCGCATTGTATGGGACCCCTGTGTATGCTATCTTGAGCCATGTGTCGTCCAGTCTTGTGTCCTTGCTGCCAATTTTCATCTGGTCAATCGGACCGAATGCTGTCAAAGTGCCGCTGATGTATCCGTTCATCTCTGAAAAGATGTCTTTGAGCAGAGGTTGTGCATAACCCACCTGAAGCCTGTCCAGGCCGATGTCTGCCTTGAAGATCCTGTCTTTAGGTCTGAAGTATCCGGAAATGTCAAGATTATTCTTGCTCTTCATCTCGTTGAGGGCAAAGAAGTCAAACTTCCTGTCGTCTTCGTTCCATTCGCTTCCTAATGTAATGACTCCGAGAGGCATGTTTGCGATGTATGTCGAGTCACAAAGCAGGTTTATATCCAGATTCATGTCGCTCATCGGAGAGCTGAGGGTTGCAGAGCCTGTAACGGCACCCCGTACTCCATAATCGGACGGCAGGAGGGAGTTGATGGCGCTTAGGTCGAATCTCTCCAGCTGAAGCGTCAGTATGTCATGGTCATTTTCAGATGCCCGACCGTGCAGACTGACGAACTCTTCCCCGGAGATGGCACCGAATGAGTCCACATTTATGTCTTTTCCGTCAATTACGATCGTCGAGGGCTGAATACTCCATTCCTTCGAATTGTATTTGAGCGATGATGGTCTGATGGACAGTTCATATATAGGACTTCCTTCCTCTGATGAAATCTGACCGTTGACGACGAACTCGCCTTTGGTCTCGTTATCCGTATGATTGTCAAAAGAATAGCCGGCTCCAATCTTGTTGTTGTGCGCATACAGCTGAAGAATATTATCCTTGAGCGTCATGCTCGCAACTGATATTTCCTCGCAACTCATCTCGCCCCTGATCACTCCGTTGTCATTGTCCAGTGACATGAATATGTCCTTGAGGTAGTTTTGTCTGACGGCCAACCTGTTGGATTGCATCGTGGCGGCCAGCTCACCTTTGGAGCTTACTTTAGCGCTGATTGATGTGCCGTTTTCAATGTACAGTCCGGGAGCGGCAAAAGAGAGCAGATTCTGAATGTCGTTGCATACCAGTTCCGCTTCATAGGAATTGCCTTTCCAGACAAAGTCGCTGTTGTTTGACAGGGCAGGAAGTTCTCTGTCGACAGTTATGCCTTTCAGATCCTTGATGAAGTCTACGATTGAGGCCGTGCCGATGTAGGAACCGTTGGCAAATCTGGATTTCAGCCGGGCGGTATATCTGTCGTCTGTACTGTACGAGGTCATCACGATGTCTCCGACATCATATCGCCCGGTCTTGTTCTCCATCATGATTTCACCGATGTCGATACGCCCGAGCAGGTCTCCCTTGGCGGTTTTCGTGAAGTCGGCATTCGTTCTTAACTGGACCACGGACTTGCCTCTGGTGTCAATGTTGATCGCATTGAGGTCTGCGTGACCGATGCTCGCATTGATCTTGAATACGGTATTCTGTGATTTGTCGGATTTCGCGTAACCTCCCTGGAATATGAAATTCAGATTAGGGTCCTTGCTGATGACAGTCGCATTCAAGGATTTGGGATTGTAATAACCTTTGGCCATAATATCGCTGTAGTCATATCCCTTGAAGTTCAATCTGCTGACTTTCAGCGTGTCCATCTCCACAGATATGCCCTCGTCTATGGTCATGGACAGCCTTGCCCTTGCCGATGCCGGACCGGCCTGGTCGGAACCGATGATCTTGCCTATGTCCAGATCTTCGGTAGAAACGGCTCCGCTTATGGTTATGGGACAGTTCCCTCTGATGATTTCGTCCAGTTTCACATCTGCTTTTAGCGCTCCATCCTTTGAAGAAAGGGAAGCAACTGCGTTGAGGTTGTTAAGGAGTCCGTGTGCCGATGCCTTTCCGTAGAATGAAGTCCCTTTGCCGAACTTGCCGAAGTCAAGTTTTCCTCCCTTCATCCAATGCGTGACGAATCTGCCGAGTCCGTCAGCGGTTAACTTCAGATCGGTGACATCAGCGTCAATCCGCATCTGAAGGGGGTCAGGGATGCCTCTCATCCTTCCGTTCAGTCTTCCTTCAAATCCTCCGTCATGTGAGGAAAATGATATTTTATTCACTGTGAAATCGCTCACTGTGCCGGACATGATGCCGGACACATCAGTTTTCAGACGGTTTCCTTCAAGTTGAGGAGCGAAGCACGCAATGGTCCTGAAATCCACGACACTTTCAAGAATGGTGGCATCCAGTCTTATCAGTCCGATGAAGTCAGAGAAATCATCGACGTTCCTGTAACTCATCATGAACTGCTTCAAGTGTATGTCTGACCAATCATCTATTATGACCAGATCATCTACAATGGTCCGTCCTCTGCCCACGCGTACGTCTCCGGCCATTTCGCGTACGTTGAATCCGGCCTTTTCGCGGAAGGAAAGCCTCTCCGCTTTTCCGTACATTATGCCGTCTCTGAAGAACATATCCTTGGCTGTCAGGTTTATGTTCTTGACATCCAGGTCATTCCAGTCGATTCCGCCACCATGATAAACGGTAGGTCTGCTTGAGCGGTTGAGCATGGCGAATCCCATGTTCTTTATACTGATGTCATCGATCCGGAAAATTTCGTCCGGCTTCGGCTCTGTCTTCTTGTCAGTCTTTTTGATGCGGAAGATTCTTGACAGATTGTTGTAGGCGACGATGCTGTCATTTTCAGTGCGCAGATCTTCAAGTACAAGATTCATCTGTGCATTCTTGACGTCTGCACTCTTTATCTTGAGGCTTTCCTCGTCAAGCAGTCCCGCCAATGACATTCTGGCGATGATGTACTCTGCGCGGAAGAATGTGTCAATCTGCATCAGCGTGCTGTCGACAGGCGATTTTACCGGATTTTTGTCAAGAATAAGCAGATTCTTCAGAACTATCGTGTTGAACGGTCGGAGATGAATCTTTTCTACAGTGATCTCTCCGTCAAGCTTTTCCGACAGCACTTCAGTAACCTTTTCGGCTACTGCTGTCTGTACCTGTGGAACCTGAATGATCAGGATTCCGGCAAGCACGGCTGCTGTCAGGCAGACGAAAGAATACCACAGTATTTTAAGAGTTTTTTTGATAAGCGTTCAATTTGAGTTGTCCAACTTGCAAAAGTAATAAAAATATCGGAAATTTGCAGGCCTGGAAACCTGTAAATTTCCGATATTTAATTATTACATAATTATGCCAGAAATAATACTTGGAATAGAATCTTCATGCGACGACACCTCTGCGGCAGTGATAAAGGATGGCTACCTTTTGTCCAATGTGCTTGCCAGTCAGGATGTTCATAAGTCATATGGGGGTGTCATACCCGAACTGGCCTCCCGTGCCCATCAGATAAACATTGTGCCTGTTGTAAGTGAGGCCATTAACCGTGCCGGTATCAGGCCGGAGGAAATCACCGCGATTGCCTTTACGCGTGGTCCTGGACTTCTCGGATCTCTTCTTGTCGGAACTTCGTTTGCCAAGGGTCTGGCATTGTCTCTTGATAAACCGCTGGTGGAAGTCAATCATCTTCAGGGACATATACTGGCCAATTTCATCAAACAGGAAGGCGGGGACAACCGTCAGCCGGAGTTTCCATATCTGTGTCTGCTCGTGTCGGGAGGTAATTCGCAGATTGTTCGTGTAAACAGTCCGTTGGAGTATGAAATTCTGGGTCAGACAATAGATGATGCAGTGGGAGAAGCTTTTGACAAATGTGCCAAGATGATGGGGCTCGGATATCCTGGCGGACCCGTCGTGGACCGTCTGGCAAAAGAAGGTGACCCATTGAAATTCAAGTTTTCGAAGCCTCATATTCCCGGCTATGACTACAGTTTCAGCGGCATAAAGACGTCACTTCTTTACTTTGTGCGTGATCGGATAGCAGTCGATCCGGACTTTATGGAGAAGAACAAGGCTGACATATGCGCAAGTTTCCAGAAGGCGTTGATAGATATCCTGATGGATAAACTGATAAAAGCAGCAAAGGACACCGGTATAAAGCAGATCACTATCGGCGGAGGAGTCTCTGCAAACAGCGGACTCAGATCTCGTATTGAGGAAGAAGGACGCAAACGTGGCTGGACCACATTCCTTCCTGAGTTCAAGTTCACTACCGACAATGCAGCTATGATAGCAATCGCTGGATGGTTCCATTACCGTAACGGAGAACGCACATCCCTCGATGTCGCACCGGTCAGCCGTCTAGCAGAATTTTAATTGCGAGACCTGACCATTCGTCATTGCGAGAAGCGATAGCGACGTGGCAATCTAACCAACAGTACATCATGAAAGAAATAGAAATAACTACAAAATTAGGCAACGAACTCACGGCCGACGAAATCCAGACCGCTGCAGTAAAGGCCCTCGGAGTCTCTCCAAAGATCAAGTCTCAGCTGAAATACCGCATTTTGCGCCGTTCTATTGATGCCCGTAATGATATCCTGTACCGTTATCGAGTCGAGGTGGCCAAGCCGGAAGAGGTGATGGAAGAATATCATCTTGAAGAGTATCGTAATGTCGCTGATGCTGAACCGGTTATCATTATAGGAGCTGGACCTGCAGGTATGTTTGCTGCATTGAAACTCCTTATGCGCGGTTTCAAACCGGTCATACTTGAGCGAGGAAAGGATGTTCATGAACGCAAGTTCGATATGGCTAAACTCTCACGTGAAGGTGTGGTCAATCCTGACTCAAATTACTGCTTCGGAGAGGGTGGTGCCGGTACATTCTCTGACGGAAAACTCTATACGCGTTCATCGAAAAGGGGAGATATCCGTGAGGTCCTTCACCAACTTGTGCGTTTCGGAGCAGACCCGTCTATACTGATTGATGCTCATCCGCACATCGGCAGCGACAGACTTCCTCTTGTAGTGGAGAATATACGCAAGTGTATTGTCGAGCATGGGGGCGAGTATCATTTTGATTCGCGTGTCACTGACATTGTGAAGCGTCCGGACGGATCCTTTGATGTAGAAGTAATGACAACAGATGGCTCGTCATTGAGAGGAACGTCAGCGACGTGGCAATCCCGCAAGGTAATCCTTGCTACAGGCCATTCAGCACGCGATATTTATGAAATGTTTGACCGCAAAGGGTGGGAGATCCAGGCGAAAGGATTTGCCCTCGGAGTGCGCGTCGAGCATCCGCAGTCGCTTATCAACAAGATTCAGTACCATGGCAAGTATCAGCCGTACATGCCGACAGCAGAGTACTCGTTCGTCACCCAGATAGAAGGCAGGGGAGTGTTTTCGTTCTGCATGTGTCCGGGCGGTATTCTTGTCCCCGCTGCGACAGCTTCCGGAGAGCTTGTTCTGAACGGTATGTCGAACTCCCAGCGTAATTCGAAGTGGGCCAATGCCGGAGTGGTCGTGCAGATAGAACCGGAGGATTTTCCGGAGTATGCCCAGCACGGTCCTCTTGCTTTGCTTCAGTTCCAGAAGGATGTCGAGAAAAAGATGTTCGAATATACAAATTCACTTAAGGCACCGGCACAGCGAATGATGGATTTCTGCCGCAGAATACCGTCAGAAGGCCTTCCGAAGACATCGTATCATCCTGGTGCGGAAAATGCTCCGCTTCATGAACTGCTTCCGGAACATGTGTCATTGAGACTGAAATATGCGTTCCCGCAGATCGGTAACAAGAAGATGCACGGCTATTATACAAATGACGCTCTGCTTTTAGGTGTCGAGTCACGCACTTCGTCTCCGGTAAGGATTCCTCGCGATCCGGAAACCCTTGAGCATGTGCAGGTTGCCGGGCTTTATCCGTGCGGAGAAGGAGCCGGATATGCAGGAGGAATTGTTTCATCTGCACTTGACGGCATCAACTGCGCCTCGAAGATATAGCGCGCTTTTCATATAAAACGCGTCAGGTGGTATGAACCTGATTCTGTTTCCTGAATGACAGAGGAGTCATGCCATAGAATTTCTTGAAGCATTTTATGAAGTAACTTGGTGTGTTGAATCCGCATCGGTAGGCGATGTCTGCTATGTTCTCGTCAGGGTGAGAGAGTATTTCTTGAGATGCACGCTTGAGTTTTATCGACAGAACGAACATATTTGGAGTCATGCCGGTAAGACTCTTGATCTTCTTGAAAAGTTGTGTGCGGCTCAGACATAGTTGTCGGGCAAAGAACAGTATGTCAAAGTCATTGTCGTTAATGTTTGCCTCGATTATCGTTACAGCTTCGCTCAGCAGCTTGATGTCGACAGGGTTGCTGGTGAGTTCCTGCACTGTTGCGGATGCGTCATGAGTATAATGTTCCTGGATGCTCATGCGGCTTTTTATCAGGTTACTGCAGCGTGCAAGCAGGATTTTAGAATTGAATGGTTTTGTTACATAGTCATCTGCGCCATTGTTCAATCCTTCCAATGTATGCGCTTCGGTACCCAAAGCTGTCAGGAGAATTATCGGTATATGACTTGTCGCAAAGTTGCTTTTAAGCATGTGACACATCTCAATGCCGGACATTATAGGCATCATCACATCGCTTATGATTAGTTCCGGTTGCAACTTGGCTGCCTTTTCTAGGCCTTCATGACCGTTAGTGGCGGTGATGATATTATAATATGGTTCGAAAATATGTTTCAGAACCTGCATTACCTCATGGTTATCTTCAACAATAAGTACAGTTGTGGAGTGTTGAGGTATGTCAGCCTCGGATAAAGTATTCTCCTCTTCATCCGTACTGCACACAGCCATATTAATGTCAATAGCCTCGCATCTGTCAAGTGTAATATTGAAGACAGTGCTTATGTCAGGAGTGCTTTCTACCGAGATTTTGCCTCCATGTCTGTTTATGATATCGTCAGCGTATGAAAGGCCGATGCCTGACCCTTTGACGGACGACGCCTCATTCGCCCTGTCTTCCTGCCAGAAGCGTTCGAATATCTTTTTGAGATTTTTCTGCTCTATTCCCACACCGTTATCCATTACCTTTATGCTCACGGTAGTCTCATTACTCTCTATTGAAATAGTTATTTCGTCATGTGTGTATTTAAAGGCATTGGATACAAGGTTTGTAACTGCACGTGATACCTGACTGTAATCTACATTTATCCATGGGTCATTCTTGCATGGCTTGAATGAATAGCGTATTCCACGGCTTTCTGCATAATCCTTGAACAGTATATATATTTCATTTGCCAGATTGTTAGCGGAGTATGGCAGAAGCATCAGACTTGTTTCTGTCGTATCTGTACGATTGAAGTCGATGAACTCGTCAACCATTTCACGAAGTTTCTGAGTGTTCCTGTACGCACCAAGTACATTGTTGTACACTTCCGGCTCCAGCGAATTCTTCTGCATCAGGATTTCCACATGGCTGTTGATAAGTGTTAGTGGCGTTCTGAATTCATGAGATATGTTGGTAAGAAAATGTGCCTTGGACCTGGCCAGTTTCTTTTCATGCTCTTTTTCTCTTTTTTCTATCTCCAGAAGAGTCCTGAGTTTAGAACTTCTGAGATAGTTCAGCACATAAATCAATGTCAGGACAAGGCTGATGATGGATATTATCGAGATGAACCACCATGATTTCCAGAATGGGGGATAGATGGTTATGGACATGCGGGATTCTGGATATTCACCGTTGCTCTGCGGTATGGTTCCCCTTATGACGAGAGTGTATTTGCCTACTGAAAGATTGGTATATGTGATATGATTTCCTCTTGCGGTTATGAATCCCTCGTCAAAACCTTCCAGAGAATATTCGAATGCTGTCTTGAGCAATGGGTCCAGGCTGCTGTTTGTAATGTCAAACGACAGGGATGAAATGTCGCCGGAGAGTTCCACATCATCCTGGAATAGGGTGGATTTGACAAGAGGACTGCCGGCGGAATAATCGACCTTGCCATTGTTTATATATATGTCCGATATAAATACCTTGTAGTCCTTGTGCCTGTCATTCAAAGAGTTTTCATTAATAGCTGTGATGCCGTTTATGTCACAGGCATATAGGGTAGAGTCAGAGGAGGTATATACCCTGTCTGTAGTCGTCAGCGGAAATCCGTTTGACATATTATAATTGTCAAATGAAGCAGTCTTCAGATCAAGACTCGTGACCCCCTCATTAGTAGCTAGATATATTCTGTCGGAGACCTTGCTTTGAGTTATGTCGTTTATATATCCGTTAGTGAGTCCGTCAGTTGTCGACCAATGGCGGAATTCACTTTCTGCGTTGTCTATCTGAAACAATCCTGACCCGCTGGAACCCATCCAGATTCTTCCGTTGCGGTCCACAGAAATCGAAGTTATCAGACTTTCTGCCGTCATTCCCGGGATTTCGCTTGTCAACCATAACCTGTATTCATCAGGATTGTTTATGGACATACATACAAGGCTGTTGCCGGATGCTATCCATAGGTTGGAATCGTTGTCGAGAGCAATGTCGCGAATCATTGCACTCTGCATTCCCTTAGTAATCAAGCTTTCAAGAACCATCTTCTTTCTGTTCATCTTTACCACTCCGTCTAGTGTAAGAAGCAGGCTATAGGTGTCGTCAATCGGAATCAGACGTGTAATGTTCTGATTTACAAGCGTTCTTCCACTGTTGGGATCATAGAAGACCGGAGATGCCTTCCTTATCTCAGATCTGGCAGGGTCAATCCTGCAGACACCTTCAGAGAACATACTTGCATATATTGCATCTTCTTTCTCATCGTAATAGAGGTGCTTTATATTTGTCAGATATTCGTTTGTGAGTTTCTGTTTGAGTCTGTTGCTTATTTTGTTGTCAGGATCAATTATATTAAGACCACCGCTTACGGTTCCTACCCAAAGCACATTGCGTCTGTCCTTGACAATGGAACTTACGATAGGGGATGAAAGTCCTGTGTTGTCCTGTTTTGAAGTACCGTATGTCTTATAGATATTGTTATCTCTTATATAATAATGTAGTCCGGCATGAAATGTTCCTATGAAAAGGATATCGTCGCTGAAATGCAGGTTGCTGACTGATTTGCTCTTGAAACCGTTCACACCTGGTTCATAATCATGTCTGGTGAGTTTGCCCGTATTTGTCTCCAGCAGTGCAAGTCCGCCGTATGTACCTATAAAGTATTCATTCGGACCAATCTGGACTATATCTCTGGCGTTATTCCAGTCTTTGGCATTGAAATCACGATTGCTGAATTTATAATGTTTCCATTCTCCCTCCGGGCTGATCATACGGAATCCTTCGCTGCGGGAGGCAACCCATACATTACCATCTGTGTCCAGTGACAATTTGTGGATATCAGCAAACTTGAAAGAGGAGATTCGTCTGTCACTGTTTATCTTCATCAGTTCATCAGAACTTAATGACAGATAGATCGCTTGATTCTGATCAATACAGATATCTGTTATCACTTCATTATGTTTAGGCGTATATGTAAAGGTCTTTGCCTTGTTTTCTCCTGACGACTGGCAGGAATAGACTTCATTTCCGCAGACATAATATAAGATTCCGTTACTGAAGCAGACTGCTCTGACATCAGTATTTTCCAGTACACTGAATTGCATGTTTCTGAAATCCAGTACTGAAAGACTTTGCCGTCCCTTTATGTAAAGATGTCCCTGTCCGTCACCGCACAGTCCGGTGATTGCATTTGTGGTTATAGAATTCTTTCCATCAGGTCTGAATATGTCGATCTTGTTTCCGTCATAACGGTTCAGACCATCTTCTGTCCCGATCCATAGGAGGCCGAATTCATCTCTATATGATGCATTTACTCTTGCATGTGAAAGTCCGTTTTCCGGATTAAGGCATAAAACAGAAATGTTTCGCGTTTCGTGTGACCATGTTATGTCCTGATGAGCCCGCAGGATGACTACGTGCAGAAATAACAGACAGATAATCGCTCTTAGTTTCATGTCCAATGTGTTTATTTTCAAAAATAGCAAATTTATAGGTCTCTCCCAAATCATTGTTGCATCCGCCATGCAAAGATTGTCAAAAATGTACTTTTGTTCTATTTCTAAGTATTTTTGAAATATTGCTGGGGGATGCAGGATGTTATATTTGCAAAAACTAACATTGAAACAATAACCCACGGTTGACATGAAAACATTCAGATCGTTTTATCAAAAGTTTCTGACTGCCTGCTTTGCGCTGATTCTTTTCTCTTTATTGTCGGGAGGATATGCTTTACAAGCAGCCGGTTATGATACGAAAATCACACTCCGTAACGGAACTTATCAGCCGGAGCAGTTCCTTAATATGCTTCAGGAAAAATCCGGGCAGAAGTTTGTTTATAATACGCGACTTCTCGAGGCCATCAAGCCTGTCAAGGTCGGAGCCAGCAATGTCATGACCCTTAAAGGGTGGCTTGACTATGGAATCGACCGTTCCCGTATGGTTGTGACATTTGTCGGAGATTATGTCCTTATATCCAGCAGACATAGTGATTCCGCTGTACAGGCATTGGGTGGAACATCTCAAAAAGGTTCCGTGCGTGATTCTGACGGTGAAGCCGTTGTCGGAGCTTTCGTTCAGGTAGTCGGCACTCAGTCATTTGCCTTGACCGATAACAATGGCGTCTTTGAAATCAATCTGCCTAATGGTGCAAGGCTTCTTGAATTTTCGTGCATGGGAATGAAGACTCAGGTCCAGGAAATTGTTCCGGGACGCAATTACAGGGTCACATTGGAGTCTGAAGATACTTCATTGGATGAGGTTGTTGTTATCGGATATGGTACTCAGAAGAAGATTGAAGTTACAGGTGCAGTCACAACAGTCTCTGCCAGCGATATCGACAGGAATGTCGGTGGTGGGTTGGAAGGAGGACTTCAGGGTAGAGTTCCGGGGCTTAATATCGTATCGAATTCAGGAGAACCTGGAGCCGGAAGTACAATTACGCTCCGAGGTGGAGCGTCAATCAACGGTTCGAATGAGCCTCTTTATATAATTGACGGTATTCCTATCGAATCTGGAAATATATCTTCAATTTCCGGAGACGCTAATTTCAGCCCGATTGCCGGAATAAATCCTTCAGACATCGAGTCAATCCAGGTGCTCAGAGATGCAGCATCTGCCGCGATCTATGGTTCAAGGGCTGCAAATGGAGTCGTGATAATCACGACAAAGGGTGGTAACAATCTCGGAGTGACGCGTCCGCGCGTCACCATAAGTCATCGCTCTAGTGTGGCGACATTGTCTCACAGGCTTGACCTTATGAACAGTGAGCAGTTCCGTGCAGCGTATTCTGACGCACGCCTTAATGCTGGATTGAGCGTTGATTATCCGTATATAACCAACCCGTCACACCCTGATTATAAGTATAGTACTGATTGGCAGGGACTTATGTTCCGTCCGTCTTATCAACACAAGACAGACCTCTCTTTCCGAGGATCCAGCGATAAGATGTCCTACGGACTCAGTCTCAGTTATTCCGATCAGGATCCGATCCTCCTCGGAACATCGTATGAACAATATTCGTTCAGAGGTAATTTCACTTACAGACTTGCTAGAAGGATTACTGCCGGAACTAAGGTGACATACTCCAAGACTGATTACCAGCGTGTCCTGTCTGGTCAGTCAAATATGTCAAGTGCCTTGAGATCCATCGTAAGTGCTCCACCTCTGTTTTCTCCATATGATCCGGAAACAGGAGAAGTGAAGGACATGCTCAATGGAAACACTTTTAGAAATCCTCTTGCAGCTGCAACAAAGTATCCTTTGACATTTGATACATCAATGCTGCTTCTGAGTCAGTTCTTTGATATCAGTATCATAAAGGGACTGAATCTCAGGACCACTGTTTCTCTTGAAAGCAGAGGAATAGAGCAGGACAGTTATTTCCCTAGGACATACGATTCAAAACATATCGATGTCTATAACTACAAGACTGAGGACATCAAGAAATATCTTTGGGAAACTACATTGACTTATAGGAAGAAGGTCAGGAAGCATTCCTTTGATGCTGTGCTCGGCGCATCTTTTCAGAGAAATATCAATAAAGCAGTTACTTTGGCTGGAAAGAATTTCATGGATGAGACACTTCATGTCATACAGAATGCCGCACAGTGGACGAAAGTCCATCAATCAGCATCGGAGTATGCTATGAACTCATACTTCGGACGTGCAAACTATAATTTTGACGAGAAATATCTGATTTCCGCTACATTGCGTGTGGACGGGTCTTCACGTTTCGGCTCCGACAGCAGATACGGTTTCTTCCCGTCTGTATCCGTCGGTTGGAGATTCTCAGCTGAGGATTTTCTCAAGAATGCGTCGTCGTGGCTTACTGAAGGTAAACTGAGACTCAGTGCCGGTCAGACAGGTAATCAGAGTGTCGGCAATTATACGTGGCTCGGAGAATATGCAACTTCATCTTCGCGTTATGACGGAGAGGTTGCAGTGACCAATACTGCTCTTTCCAACAAGGCATTGGGATGGGAGACTACAACTCAATATAATGCGGGTCTCGACCTGGCCTTCCTGAGGGGAAGAATCTCATTGACTGCCGATGCATATATCAAACTCACTGATGATCTGCTGTTTTCTTCTCCATTGCCGTCCCACACAGGTTTTGGAAAACGCAGTGAAAACTTCGGCTCTATTTCAAACAAGGGTATCGAACTTGCGTTGCAGACAATCAATATCGAGACAGCGGACTGGGGATGGAAGACGAACTTCAATATTTCATTCAATAAGAACAGGATCGAGTCCCTCTCTTATGGTGAGGATGTCATCTATTCAACCAACAATGTGTTCGCTCTTGCAAGAGTCGGTGAACCGGTAGGTGTATTCTACGGGTGGAGAGCATTGGGTGTATATGAGAATGATGCAGCGAATGTTTGGACAGATCCTGCTACAGGAGTCACAAGAAAGGTATACAAAGGTTCTACATACGGGGATACATTCGGCGGGGGAGACATGAGATGGGATGATATCAACAATGATGGTATCATCAATGATGATGACAGAGTGATAATAGGAAATCCTCACCCTGATTTCATCGGAGGATTCGGAACATCCCTGGTATACAAGAATTTTACTCTGGACGCATATTTCTCATACTCATGGGGTAACGATATAATCAATGCACAGAAACTGAACCGTAACAAGATGGCCAATATATCCAATCTTGAAACGGACGCCTTAAGCCGTTGGAGGAAGGATGGAGATGTCACAGACTTCCCTAAGCTTGTGGCTGCAGACCCTATGGAGAACTTCAGATGCTCTACTTTCAGTATTGAGGACGGCTCTTATATCAGACTTAAAGATATCTCACTGAGTTATTCTCTACCTGAGAATGTATGCAAAAAGTTAAAGATGAAACAGTTCGACATATCTGTGAATGCATCAAATCTATTGACCTGGACAAATTATTCAGGATATGACCCTGAGGTGAATACTTCGACTCAGACAGTCATAACGGGTCTTGATAACGGTGCATTCCCTAAATCGCGTGTATATACACTTGGTGTCAAGTTGATTTTCTAAAAAGGCATGATCATGAAAAAGATAATATTTACACTACTTGCAATCACTCTTGTTTCGTGTTCGCTTGAAAAGAGGCCGGACACCGCATGGGGAGAAGATGATTACTTCAAGACAGAAGGACAATTGAAATCGTTGCTCAATGGAGGATATGTATGCATGCAGAAGGCCCTCGGTGCAGGAGCAAGCATATACGGCGAGATGCGTGCGGACATATACTATTGCAGCAGGACTTCGGCTGTAGATTTTGACAACATCATCAATAACAATATCACGTCGTATAATAAATATGCCTCATGGGCGTCCTTCTATCAGATAATTCAGCAGGCCAATCTTGTGATTGCACAGGCTGATGAGATGACAAAACAAGGACTTATCGGCAGCGACACAGCAAAGCAACTCGTCGGAGAAGCCTATGCAATGCGTGCATTTACATATTTCTGGATTGTGCGTATCTGGGGAGAAGCACCTCTGGCCTTGGAACCGTCTGTCGGCGATAAATACGACAGCCGTATGAAGAAAAGCATTGTTGAAGACATCTTCACTCAGATATTGATTGATATTGAACAAGCAAAAGCCCTTCTTCCGGATAATGGAAGCAGAACCCATTTTACATTATCTTCAATCTATGCACTTAAGGCACAGGTATGTACATGGATGAAGGATTGGGCAGGAGTGCTTCAGGCCAACAGCCATTTCTTTGAAGAGGACGGAGTGACGTTCAGGAACAGCGGATACTCTCTTGCCGCACTTTATGATTCAAAGAATTCGAATACCGACAACAATTACATATCAAATTGCGAATACGCCGGCATCTTCAATGTCGGAAAGAGTAAGGAATCCATCTTTGAACTTAGTTATGCAATAGAAGATAATGCTCTGTCAAACAGCCTGTTCTCTGTTTTTGACTCAGTCAGGCCAACTGGTGAAGTAAAGACCAGATACACCAAAAACAAGGCTACAGACTGGAGATGTGCCATAAACTTCTATGGAAACTCGCCTAAACTTACCAAATATTTCATTGAATTCACAGACTATAACTCAGAGACCAGGAATGTCGTTCTGCTTCGTCTTGGAGAAATGGTGCTTCTTCAGTCAGAAGCCTATATCAACCTTATTCCGACAGGAGAGACTGCAGCTGAGAGAAATGCCATGAAGAACAAGGCCATCGACCTTCTCAATATCATCCGTGCGAGAGCTGGAGGTGATGCATATCTGATAAACCCATCTGATTATGATTCGGAAGACGTTGATCTGCTCAGGATTCTGGTTGCAGATGAAAGATACAAGGAACTTTTTGGTGAAGGATATAGATATTTCGATCTGGTAAGAACCGGAACTTTGCTTGAGGTGATGGGACCGGTAAATGGCCAGGATGATATGCTGAGTGCTGTATGGCCTATACATTATCAGGAAATTCTCTACAGCAATGGGGCCATTGAACAGAATGTCTTTTACAAATAAACATGTGGATTATGATTTCAAGAAAATATATATCAATCGTTTTAGCGCTGTTCAGCATGGCTTCATGTCTGAAACTGCAGACAAATGGTGCATATGACTCCAATGGAGACTACTGGAGCGGATATACTTTTAACGAGTGGCTCGAATCAGAGAGAAATCTCAATTGCCATATCTTTGCTCAGGCTGTTCAGATGTGTGGTATGAAAGAGGCGTTTGATACCATCGTCCCCTCGACTGTGATTGTACCGAATGATGAGGCATTCAACCAACTCTTTTCCGAGATGGGTATCACGAGCATTCAGGAGTTTGAGCCGGTAGTTCTGAAGGAGTTGCTTTCTTATCTGGTAATGTCTCAAAGATATCTTTCCACAGATATGCAGGACGGAGCCGTGATTGCAGCTCAGAATATTGCAGATAAACAGCTTTACCTTTCAAAGAGGTCGTCTTCAGGCAACAGACATCAGTTGTATGTGAACAACTACGTACCTGCCGGGGTAAAGAACTTTGCATCAACTACAGCTACAGTCGTAATGCAGGATGTGGCTTTCAAGGACCATGTGGCTCAGATTGTATCCAATGTCCCGTATTTCAAGGAATATACCCTTAAAACGGACACATATAAAGGGCTGCCAAATACTGATCAGGTGTTCGAGATACAGACTGAGGCAGATACCTATCTTGCCAAGACCAGACCGGAATCTCCGTATGATCTGACCATGAACTGCAATACCGAGCGTATCCCACTTATTCTCTATGAGGCCAAGAATTCAGTTGATTTCTATGAGGACATTTCTGTTGCCAGAGTCAATTTCTATGTCCCTAAGGTTGACGGCATAGCGGCAAATCCTTTTGTACTCTATGACATTACAGACCAGGCATGGGAACTTTCCGAGCAAGGAACAGATGTGGCAAAGTTCTATACGACTGTACTGAATCAGTTTACTCCGACTCTGTCTGCTGAGAACAAGGTGGCAACCTTTGATTTTGATGAGCCTGGCAAATGGACTTCGGTTGACATAACCGACTATATTCTTAAACATTTTTCAACTCCTTCACCTAAGCCGATTGCCTTTACTGTCGCACCGGCAAACAATTTCTATTCTTCTGTTGGAATTTTGTATCTCGGATTCAAGAAGGAATCAAAGAATGATATGACTAACAATCCGTCGTATATACAGATTCTGGGACGAATGAACTCAAGGATCATCCTTCAGAATACAAAGGCATTGCAATGTTCAGAGTCAGTTCTGATTACTCAGGACAACCTTCTTTGCACTGCACCGGTAGTACCTGACGGTCTGGTGTATTCTCCTCAGAACATAACATATCGAATTATCCAGACCCCACAGGGTGGAGTGCTGACAAGAAACTGTCTTCCTTTAAAAGAAGGTGATGTGTTTACTCAGAATGAGATTAATGAAGGTGCTATAAAATACTATAGGACTACTGCCGGGTCTTCTGACGAATTTATCCTTAGAGCAGGAGATTACAGCGGCGCGACATTGCTGGAACATATTAAAATGAATGTCGAGATAAAATGAAACGGCTGTTCTACATATTGAATATTGTCGTTCTGTTATCAAGCTGCGGACAGGATCAGGTGGTCAGCGGTAAGGATCAGCAGCTTCCTGCTCCGCAACTGACATGCGAAGGAAACCGCGTCTGTTGGACCTGTGTAGATAATATCCGAGGCTATGAAATGGACCTTAACGGTAAAATCATAACCGTCAGATCAGATGTCCTTTCTTATAATGTTGCATCTGGCGGCTATGGCGAATATGAAGTGAAGATACGTGCATTGGGATCAATCGGATATTCAGACAGCCCGTTCAGCAATACTGTGTCAGTCAGCGTGACTCAATATGCTCCGCAACCTGACATGCCACTAGCAATAGGTGACAGCCTTCGTGCCCATCCGAGACTGCTTTTTCCAAAAGGAATTGAAGGGAAGATCAGACAGATGATATGGACACCGGAAGGAAAATTCCTGAATGTCATACATAAGGAGATTGAAAATTATGCTGATCAGTTGCTCAATAAGGAACCTTTTCTTCGGGAAACACTGACAGGTGTATCTATCGCTCGTGAGAATCTTGGTCGCATATTCTATCTGTCATATATGTATAGAATGACGGAATCTGAAAAGTACGCAGCAAGAGCCGAAAGGGAACTGCTTGCGATTGCTGCTCAATATGATAAATGGAGGCCGGATCACTTCTTGACCACCTCTGAAATGACGCTCGCATTTGCCATAGGATACGATTGGCTCTATGATTTTCTTTCTGAAGAGTCGAAGAAGATTATTGTAGAGACTATGATTGCCAAGGGGTTGAACGAATCTGCGACAGCAAGTTACAGACATAGTGTAGGAAACTGGAACTCTGTCTGCAATGCTTGTATGATCGCTTCTGCATTAGCAGTATATGAGCACCAGCCTGAGAAGAGTGCAGCCATGATAACAGAGGCCATAGAAAACAACCGTAAGGCAGTCGAGACGTTCGGACCGCACGGTGGCTATCCTGAAGGTTACTCTTATTGGCATTATGGAACTGTATATCAGACCATGCTTTTTGAAGTACTTAAGACTGCCATAGGTTACGAAAGCAATCTACCTGACAATGCTACAGGCTTTGACAGTACAGGTGCTTATGCAATGATGATGACTACTCCTACAGGCAGGTGTTACTCTTATGCCGACGTCGCTACAGGTGCGAATGTGTCAGCAGCTTCATTCTGGCTTGCAAGGCATTTCAACCATCCGGAGTGGCTCTATGTCGATCGACAGATGATCATGGCAGACGATTTTGAACAGGAAGATAAACTATGGAGATTCAATCCTTGCATTCTTCTGTACTCTGTAGGGCTGGATATATCCAAGATAACAAAGCCAGCGCAGAACTGGTGGTATAGCGACGGTAATCAGCCACTTTATGTATGGCGAAGCGGATTTGACAGCGTAAATGACACATATCTTGGGGTCAAAGGTGGATATCCGAAGCAGGGACACTCGCACATGGATAGTGGAGCTTTTTATTATGAGCGTGATGGAGTCATATGGTCCGGTGACCCGGGAAGTGACTCATACAATCTCCCAGGGTATGACAATTATGGACAGAATGCAGGAAGATGGGATATATTCCGCCCTGGTCTTGCCGCTCACAGCACCATATCCTTTGATGATGCCGAACATGTAGTGACCGGCAAGACTCCTATTACAGAATACTTTACAGAAAAAGCTCCTGGTGCAACTGTAGACCTTACTCCCACCTGTTCGAACAAGGTAAGCAAGGCTGTGCGTACAATTAGGCTTGAAGATGACATTCTGAATGTCGTTGACAATGTGATACCATCAGCAGATATGCAGGTAAGGTGGAATATGATAACGAAGTCACAAGCGAAGGCAGATGGAGATAGGAAAGTCATTCTATCATCAGGCAGTCGGCAGATGCTCCTTGAGGTTATTTCACCTGATAACGCCTTGATTTATATCCTTCCGGCAGAAGGAGGGGAGGGTGAAGCGCCTAACCCTGACTATATGCGTGTGGGCTTTACCGCACAGCTCGAAAATGGAAAAGAATATGAACTGCGTGTAACACTCACTCCAATACAATGATTATGAGATATGCATATTCAATAATTCTGATGCTTGCAGCATTCCTCCCTGCTTCGGCCCAGCAGAGACTTGCTTCACCACAGCTTACCATCAAGGAACCGACATTTGTACGAATGTCAGATGCAAAGGTTTCCTGGTCTGCGGTTGAAGGTGCTGACAGCTATTCAGTAAGACTTGACGGAGAGGAAATCAATGTCATTGGTAATACGCTCTATCTGGCCGGAAAATTCGGACAGCATACTATTGAGGTCACAGCAAAGTCCTCAAATGGGATTGAACAGAGTCTTCCTGCAACAGCTATTATAAATGTAAGAGACTATGGTGAGGGAACTCTCAGGAGGCCATACATGATCTATGATAAGAATGACTGGAATCTGTTTGCACAGGCAGTTACCAACAATCACTTTGTAAATAAAGGCTTTGAAGGTGAGGTTGTTGCACTTGCTGCGAATATTGATTTTGGAGGAGAAAAAGTGACACCTGTCGGTAAGAACTATGCAACTGGATTCAGGGGAGTATTTGATGGAAAGGGACGAACACTGAAAAATGCAGTTCTTGAGGGTAAGGGCGGTCTTGGTCTCTTTGTGTCATTTCATGGTATAATGAAGAATCTCAAGGCTGTCAACATTACAGTAAAGTCTACTATAACAAAGCCGTCAGACGGGCGTTGTGCTGTCATTTGTGGAGGAGAGGCAACCGGGCAGTTCTATAACTGCATGGTAACAGGCTGCAGCGTGGATATCTCAGGTGAAGGATCAGTGGGAACATTGGCAGGAACCATAGCCGCTGTACTGAATTCCCCTGAGGCTCTTGTTGATAGATGCATTGCGATGAACAACAAGGTCGCAGTCGGAAACACCCATGCTTCAGCTCTTGTAGCCCGCGTTACATCAGGTACAGTTCGTAATTGCATAGCTCAAAATAATGAGGTATATACCGGAGTGCGTTTTGCAGCTGGAATTACAGCTATGGTCTGTAGCCCTCTTGCCGTAATTGATCATTGTCTTTCATCTTCTAACAAGATTACATCGAAAGAATTTTATGCTTCTGGAGTTGTAGGAGAATTGTCCTCAGGTGTAGTAGTCAATTGCACATCAGATTCCAACAATATTACTGTAGAAGAACGGCGTCTGATTGGTGGTATTGCAGGTCAACTCAAAAAGGACGGCAATCTGATCAACTGTTTGTCCAGGAACTGCATACTTAATGTAAAGAAAGCGAAAGAACCATACGCTGGATTGGTATTCGCCAATGCAGAGAATGATTTCGCAGGTAACATTTCAAACTGCCTCGTTTTGTCTGGCGAGGTAAATGTTTCCTCTGCATCTGTAGGCTATGTCGGTGTCATCGGAGGCTGGTTGATGGATTCATATAGGTGCGCAGACTGCTTCTATAGCGAGGATCTGATAACTCAGTATAACAAGACATTATCCGGCCGTTATTACGGTTTTGGCCGTCCAGGTTCAGGCGGTACAAACTATGATTGTGCTTTCCCTGCCAAGAAATCAGCCTTGGAATCAATGTCGTCTGACTCCATCATGAACCGTCTCAATTCGGGAGTATACAGACTGACTTCCTTTGGTGCCTCTGAATGGGTGCGCGGTGCTGACGGATTTCCTTCTATAAAATAAGTTTACAGCATATGAAAAAAAGTATCATCATAACAATTCTTCTAGCATTTTCCGCAGAGTATGCAGCCCAGGCGCAATATTATGTCCCTGATTCTGGCAATGAGGAAATGCTTGTCCATGTTCATAGACCGGAAAGAATACGTCGGGAGATTGTGATACCGATGGTGAATGGCTACAATGTTTATAAGGTGGACCTGCATACGCATACCATGTTTTCTGATGGTCAGGCTATGCCGGATTTCAGAGTTAAGGAAGCATGGTGTGACGGACTTGATGCTATAGCAATCACAGACCATCTGGAGTTCAGGCCAAATGAAGGAACCTTTTTCGCCTATTTGAAACCTTATTTCCCAGAAGGAGAAGAAATGAAGGCTAAGAATAATAAGATCTCTGAAACACCCCCAGATGAGGATGGTATTCTTGGTGACCTTAACTTCACATACAAGAGAAGGGCACTGAAGGAGTCTCCAAACTACGGTATTACGGTCATCAGAGGAACGGAAATCTCACGAAACGGGACAACTGTTGGCCATTATAACGCTCTGTTTACTTCAAATAACAACAAAATATATGACCCGGACCCGATAGTGTCGATGCGTAAAGCTAAGAAGCAGGGCGCTCTTATCATACACAACCACCCAGGCTGGCGTAAATCAAATATAGATTATACTGAAACTGACAAAATTGCATACGATGAGGGACTCATTGACGGTGTCGAAGTGATGAATCACAGCGAATTTTATCCTGGAATAATCGATCGCGCACTTGAGAGAGGCATCTGTATGATGGCAGCCAGTGACATTCACAGTTCCACTGCTGCTGAATTCTATATTGCAGGTACACATCGCCCGATGACGCTGGTTCTTGCAAATGAAAATACAGAAGAATCACTTCGCGAAGCACTGATCGGGCGCAGAACAATTGCTTATGCTAACAATACTCTTTGCGGCGAGGAACAACTGCTCAAGGACCTGTTTACCTCATCTATGACTCTAAAAGTAATACGAGAAGAGGATAATAAAGGTAAAGTGGTGCTCGGACTTACCAACAATTCCTCAATCCCATATCTCGTTGCAGTCAAAGGCGGAAACCCCGATTATCTTGGCCCGTTCTGCACCTTGATGATCAAGCAAAAGGCTGGAACTGAATCTGTTGCCTTTGAGATAATGAATATGTATTGCTCAAAGAAGACACATCCGATTATTGAAATGAATATCAGATAGAGATTATGAAAAGAATACTCATCATTACATTACTTTCGTTGTCAGTGGTATCTTCTGCTTCGGCAAAGCCACTTTCGTACAACAAGATCACGCCTCATCCTCGTCTGCTCATGACTGCCGGTCAGGAGAAGAAAATAGCAAAACTCCTTGAGGATGGCACAAATGCCCATCTTTGCAATGCTAATGAACTTATATTCTCCTTTGCTGAGAGCCTCTTTGATCAGCCATGTGTTGTGAGACCGGCAAAAGGACATATTCTCGCACAATCACGAGAGGTTGAAAAGCGTGTCCTTTACCTCGCATACGCATACCGTATCACCGGAGATGTCAGATATGCAAAAAGAGCTGAGGAAGAGATGCTCAATGCATGTGGATGGTATGACTGGGATCCGGGACATTGGCTTGATACGGCTGAGGTCATGACTGCATTGGCCATCGGCTATGACTGGATGTACGACTATCTTTCCCAGGAGACAAAGGATATTGTCACTGATGCCCTTATAAACAAGGGTCTGCGAACTGCAGAAGGTCAGAAATGGTACAATGTCGACTATAACTGGAATCAGGTATGCAACAGTGCCATGATCGGAACTTCCCTGGCTGTATATGAACTCATTCCTGAGGAGGCGCAGAAATACATAGCCAAGTCAGTGGAAAGCAATCCTAAGGCAATGGCTGTCTATGCACCGGACGGAGCCTATCCAGAAGGTTATGGTTACTGGAACTACGGAACTACATATCAGATTCTGATGATAGAATATGTCAGGACAGCGCTAGGACAGGAACTCGGAATAGAGAAGTCTCCTGGTTTTCTGAAAAGTGCGGAGTTCATCCAGATGATGGAGACACCAGCGGGTAAGTCATACGGCTTTTATGACTCAGCGACGGAGCAGCTTATGATGCCAATGGTGTTCTGGTTTGCAAGAGAATGCAAGGACAACTCTTTATGCTGGTCGGCATGCGGAATGCTCGAGAAGGAGAGAACCAAGACTTATACGAACAAGGAGGTTGATCGATTCCTGCCATGTGCATTGATATATGCATCCCAGCTGGATCTGACCAAGGACGCGAAGCCTTCAAGGACTGTCTATCATGCTGCAGGAAAGACCCCACTATATATCTACCGCTCCGGCTGGGACAGCCCTATGGATACCTATCTTGGAATCAAAGGCGGAGTGCCGACAAACAATCATGCTCATATGGATAACGGTTCATTCATATTCGAACAGAATGGCGTTCAGTGGGTTACAGACCTTGGAATGCAGAGCTACGGTTCTTTCTACAAGCATAATATCTCTATCTGGGATTTCAAACAGAACAGTCAGCGGTGGGACTGCTACAGGATGTCCAACCAATCTCATTCGACACTGATAATCGATGATTCCAACCATAATGTAAACGGTAAGGCTGAGATTTTTGAGGTCATATCTGATAAAGGCGTGAAGGGATGCAAAGTAGATATGGGTCCTACCTTGTCTCCATTCGTAACTTCTGCAACAAGAACATTTACACTTGATCCTGAAAATACGTTACTGGAAATCAATGATGTACTGACAGTAGAGAATGGTACTGACCATATCCTTAAATGGAACCTCATCACAAGGGCAAATCCGAGGATAGAATCAGATAACTCCATCATACTCACAAAGAAAGGACGCAAGATGAGACTTGAAGTAGTCAGCGGTCAGAAAGTGACGCCTATGGCTGAAAGTGCTAATAGTGAAAACGTTTATGACATGCCTAACTATGGTGTATCCCGTGTAGGTTTTATTTTCGATCTTCCTGCTGGTGAAACATGCGATATAAAAGTGAAGCTAACAACATTAGAGTAATATGAAAACTGTTATCAAAACCTGTTTAATCCTCTTTGCTGCACTCCTGATTGCAGGTTGTGCTCAAAAGGAAGAGAATGACAACAAACTTCAGGCACCTTACTCCTTGAAGGTTTCCTCTGACAATGTACTTACATGGTCTATTGTCAAGGGAGCGAAGACTTATCTTCCGAATATCAATGGCAAGGATTGTGAAGAAGTCATATCCAATCAGCTGGCCTTGTCAGATGTCGCAGAAGGGGGACATCTTGTCATCAAGGTAAAGGCCATAGGAGACGGCGTTACATGGCTTGATTCTGACTGGAGTGAAGAACTTGAATATGACATGGCTGTCGCCTTGGATTCTCCGCAACCTGTCGCATCAGGAAAGACCGTGACCTGGGAAGCAGTTGAAGGGGCATCCAAATATGAATACAACATTAACGGATCTCTTGTATTGACTGAAGAAACTACCATCGATCTGAGCGGGTATCTTGCAGAAAGGTATACCATAACAGTTCGTGCTTTGCCGAATGACAGCAAACTGAATACAATTTCTGCTTGGTCTGCCGAGGTTGTCGTGTCAATTTTCGATCGTCTTGCTACTCCGGCTCTGGTTGTTGATCAGCCATCCTTCAGAAATCCGGCAGCAGCGACAATAAGCTGGGGCGCTGTCGAGGGCGCTAGCGGATATGAAGTTTATGTAGACGATATAAAGCAGGAATGCGAAGCTACATCATTGGATTTTACCGGAAAATCCGGATCATTCAAAGTTAAAGTTACTGCAGTTAATCCTGGAATATACGATTCGAGCGAAACAGCAGAAGCAACAATTACATTGAATGATTACGGCAAGGGAACTGAATCAGAGCCATATAAGATTTATACGGCATCTGACTGGAATGACTTTTCTGACCTTGTGACAAATAATGAAGGCAAGGCTGGATATCAGGATAAATACATTGAAGTTGTAGCTGACATCGATTTTGAGAATACGTTTGTCAAACCTGCAGGCCAGTCTGCTCAGATGTCATTCAAGGGCACACTCGACGGAAACGGCTATACTCTGAAGAATGCGAAGATTGGCGACGGAACTGCTTCTCACCAGGCATTTTTCTACCTTCTTAACGGAACAGTCAAGAATCTGAAGTTCGATAATATAACCGTAACTGGCGGCAATGCAAACAGTGCCGCATCCTCTGCTGCTGTCCTTACTGCCGGCCAGTCAACAGTCGCATTTACTATTGAAAACTGTCATATAACTAATTCCTCTGTAATTTCCGGTCCGGAACAAGGAACTGCAGGCGGTTCATATGCAGGAGGTTTTGTCGGCCGATGCAACAATTCTTCTGTTGTCATCAGGAATTGTTCTATATCCAATTCGACAATTACTGCTTCCAATGAGAACGCTGGTGGAGTCGTTGCTCTTCTCGGTGCAGGAACACTCGATGATGCCCGTTCAACCGGAAACACCATAAAGACTGAAAACAAAGGAGTTTCAGGAGGCGTAGTGGGAATGTTGACAGGCACGGCGACTATCATCAATATATCTTCACAGAACAATATCTGCATAGCCAATAATCCTTCATCAGGTGGTGCAGGTGGTGTTGTCGGAAACTGTAATTCCAATGATGTCAAGATGATCAATATCTACAGTTCCGGGAATACGATGAAAACAACCGCTCATAGTTTCACTCTGTATCTTGGAGGTGTTGTCGGCGGGAATGGGACAGTTTATAGTGCCTTGCTGGCTAACTGCTTTGTGAAAAGCGGCTCAGTTGAATATGTATTTAACCCAGCTGCAGATAAACCTTACGGAGGATGTGTCGGCATCATAGCCGGATATCCTAATATTACTTGGGATAACTGTATTTACAATCAGACCTACCAAGACAAATTTGATGTGCAGTTTACAAGTGCCGCTAAGGATGACAGCGCTGCGAAGACTTCCTATAGATATGCTGTGGGAGCGAAAAGAAATGTCATCACAAATGCGTCATGGGCTGGCGCGGATAAAATCAGTGATATAACATGCACAATGTACACATCCGGAAAGCTTACCGATGGTACAGCTCTCAATCAGTTAAATGATTGGGTGGAAGCAAACAAGACAACCTACCCGTCACTACAGACATGGACAACAGATGAAAACGGATACCCGAAATTATAAACAACTAAAACATACGATCATGATCAAAGATTATTTGCATCCTGAAATCGTCGAATTGGATCTCGACGTTCAGCAGGTACTCTGCATGAGTACGGAAGACTTTAAAATTGTGGAGGAAGAATATGAAGGCTTCTAGACAAGAGCAATGTTTAACAATCAAACTGAATCAGAAAATGAAAAAGAATATATTTATTTCAGCAGCTCTTGCATGTGTGGCATTTTCTTCTTGCCAGCAGGAGAAGCTTGGCGGAAATGGTGCTGAACTCGATGGTTTCCGCGTGCATACTGAGGATATGACAAAAGCCGTTCTTGACGGTGTAAAGGTCGTTTTTGAGGATGAAGATGCGATTGACATCTATGCAGACAATGCAGAGACTCCAGCAGTCTATTCTTATAACAAGGCAAACGACTTGTTCGTTGCAACAGGCACAGAGGCTGAAGGTGAAGAGTATACAGCCATCTTCCCGTCAAGGGCTACTAATGCATCTCGCTCTTCAATCTTCATTTCCAACCGTCAGGTTGCTACGGTAAACAGTTTCCCTAAAAGTTCAATGTATATGGCCGGTGTCAGCAACAGTAAGGAGATTGCTCTGAAGCACCTTACAGGACTTTGGGAGATCGATCTTCTTCCTCAGTATGACGGCCAGAAGCTCGTAAGAGCATCACTTGCTGTGAACGGGGATAAGATGATTAACGGAAATTTTGAAATCAATTGGGAAGACTATTCGCTTACTTATGTTGATGGAGGTAACCGTTCAATTCTTCTTGCTGATATAGCTTATGTCATGAAAGCTGATGAACCAGTCAAACTGTATTTCGCTCTTCCAGAAGGCAAGTATGAGGGAGGATTTACTTTCACTGCAACAATGGTTGACGGGACTACAATGGAGGTCAACTCTCCAAGCACAATCAATATCGCGAGAGGTCAGATCACTAAGGTCAAGAATGATGTGCCATATAGACTCTTTGCTTCAGGAACAGGTACGGAGGCTGATCCATATGTCATCAAGGGAGCATATCATTGGAACAATATGGTGAAAAAAGTCAACACAGATGCAACAAACTATGCAAGTGCATATTATATGGTTGCAGCTGATATTGATTTTGAAAATGATCCTGTGACTCCAATCAACAATTTCAAGGGTGTGATAGATGGAGGAAATTACACGTTGAAGAATGCAAATATCGGTAACGGAACAGCTTCTCATCAGGCATTTTTCTACCTTCTGAACGGAACTGTCAAGAATCTTAAGTTTGACAATATTACAGTGACCGGAGGTAATGCAACTGGTGCGGCATCTTCAGCTGCAGTCATTACAGCAGGAAATTCGTCTGCAGCATTTACAATTGATAATTGTCACGTTTCTAACTCGACAATTACCTCAGGACCTCATAGCGGTGACAAGGGAGGTTCTTATGCCGCTGGTCTTGTCGGTCGTTGCAATAACGCAGATGTAATCATCAAAAATTGCTCTGTTACCAATTCAACAATCAAGGCGACCTGTGCAAACGCAGCAGGAGTAGTAGGACATCTCGGCAATGGTAAGCTTGATGGAGTCCTTTCACGCAATAATAATATAAGTGTTGAAACTGCAAATGTTGTCGGAGGTGTTGTTGGTGGAATGGGAGGCGGAACCCTCATTAACATTGTCTCAATGAACAATGTATGTTCAGTAAAGACTGTATCATGCGGTGGTATTGTCGGAGTCTGCACATCAAATGATGCTAAGATTATCAATGTCCTGAGTGATGGCAATACTGTAAAGTCAATGAGTAACCAAAATATTCCTTGTCTTGGATTGATTCTCGGTACAGATGGTAGTACTAAGACAACCTTGTTAGCTAATGGCTTAGTACTTAGTGGATTGGCAAGTTATGTGTTTACTCCTACAATTAACGAAACGGATCCATCGAAGAGTAAATTATATGCAGGTTGTATCGGTATAGTTATGGGATATCCGGCTGCTACTATTGATAATTGTTTTTATAACAGGAATTATAGAGCCAAATTCGATACGGATTTTACTGAAGCTGCGCAATCGGCAAACGAGTTGAATTATTATCGCATGGCAATAGGACAGAAAAGAAATATTATCACAAATGAGTCGTGGGCTGGATATGATGATGCTAATACTACTGCGTATTTGGAGGCACCTCTGACCGATGGTACATGTTTGAAACAACTGAATGCATGGGTGGATGCCAATAAGGACACTTATCCATCTCTTAAATCATGGGCAGCAAGAACTTCAGGAAAAACATTCCCAGAGATAGTCCTTGCTGATACTGCAACCCCATCAGTAGAGCCTCTTAATGTAGTTGAATCACAGTATTAATATCATAGATGAGAAGACTTAATTTTATTATAATGTCAATCCTGCTGCTCACTGTAGCAGCAGGATGTAAACCATCTCGCCAGGAGCAGGTGGTTGAAGGCCTCCAGAAGGGTATTGCCATTGCAGCGGAAGGATTCAAGGCTAACGCTGCAGCTTGCGAGGGTATGAACCGTTTTCCTCGTACCTATCAGGCTGACACTTTGGTTGCTGTTGATGCATATGACTGGACAAGCGGATTCTTTGCAGGTGACCTTTGGCTTGCATATGAACTTACTGGTGATAAGGAACTCGAAACAGCTGCCCGCAAATACACTTCTCAGCTATACGAAATCAAGGACTTCACCGGTCATCACGACCTTGGATTCATGATTTACTGCAGCTATGGCCGTCAGTGGGCCAATTTCCAGGAGCCTGAGGTTCTGCAGGTCATTATTGATGCAGCAAACAGTCTCTGTACTCGTTTCAATCCTCAGATCGGTCAGATCCGCTCTTGGGACTTCGGCGAGTGGAACTACCCAGTAATTGTAGACAACCTCATGAACCTTGAAATGCTCTTCTTTGCAAGCAAGATGACAGGTGACAGGAAGTATTATGATGTTGCAGTTAAGCATGCTGACACTACGCTTGAGAATCACTTCCGTCCGGATGGATCATCTTACCATGTGGTAAGTTACAACAACGACGGAACCATCGAGAGTAAAGGTACCTTCCAGGGATTTGCGCATGAGTCATCATGGGCTCGTGGCCAGGCATGGACAGTATATGGATATACAATGTGCTATCGTGAGACAGGTGATGAGAAATACCTTGCACATGCAGAGCATATCGCCAATTATATCATGAATGCTGTTCAGACAGAGGACAAGATTCCTTACTGGGACTATCATGACACAGCAATTCCAGATGTACCTCGTGACGCTTCTGCAGCTGCAGTAACGGCATCTGCTCTCCTTGAACTTTCGACTCTGACAAAAGATGCCGACAAGGCAAAGGCTTATGTTGAGTATGCCGAGGATATCCTTCTTTCTCTTTCTTCTTCGGAGTATATGGCAGAAGAGGGCAACGGAAACTTCCTTCTCAAGCACTCTGTAAGCCATAAGCCTCTCAATTCAGAGGTTGATGTGCCGCTTGTATATGCTGACTACTATTATCTTGAAGCAGCACAGAGATATCTTTCACTTTAGAAATAACCATAATGAGAAAACTCTCAATATTCGCACTTTTGATGATGCTTCTGTCCGGATGCTCGGTCAAGGAACTTGACAATGTATCCGGGCATGAAGATATCATGATAAAGGTCAGCATGCCAGCTGATATAAATACTAAAATGTCCATAGGACAGGAAACTGGTGGCAGGATGACTCAGGTCTGGAACACCGGAGACCGCATTGCTGTAATAAGCCGCAAAGAGAATGCTGCACAAAAGAATGCAGTTTTTGAACTTCATGGTAAGGGTGGTTCCACAGATGGACTGTTCCGTCATATCAGCGGTGAAGTGGATATTGAGGGGCCGGTGGATGTCATCTATCCGGTAGATGCATCTGAACTTGAATATAAAGTACCTGCTTTTCAGAACTATTCGGCAGGTACATACGATCCGAAGGCTGCAGCTCTTTCGTGGCACGGCGACGCCGGTATACCGGAAGATGGGATAACTCTTGCAAACGAGACCGCAATAATCTGCCTGCAGTACACCGGAACACCCGATCAGGTCGTGTCTTCTGTCAAAGTCAAGGTCTATTCCACTGAAACTGAATATGAGGAATATGCGGTTGGAAGCTATGAAGGAGTGTCTCTTTCTTCCACACCGGTTCAGTTCTATATTTCAGTTCCGGAATACGACAAGGCATGTAAAGTGAGCTTTGAGACTCACCTTACAGACCGCTCGGAAATGAAGATTGAGTCTGAGGGCAAGAGATTTATTGCAGGCGACCTGTACAGATTCCCACCTGTACCTTTTGTTGCCGGAGAGACCGATTCTTCTTTTGCTGAAAATCTCCGCCCGCATCCACGACTTCTTTTCCCGGCAGGCCATGAAGCGAAAATAAAGCAGATGCTTGCATCTGCATCCGGAAGTTTCTTGAATGTGATCCATAACGAAATAGAGGAATACAGCAACAAACTTCTGAAGCAGGATCCATACCTTAGACCGGAACTCTCCAATGTGAATTATCCTAGAGAGACTCTCGGACGAGTATTTTACCTTGCATACATGTATCGTATGACAGGCGAGGAGAAATATGCAGCAAGAGCTGAGCAAGAGCTTCTTGCTGTGACAGGCCATTATAATGATTGGCGTCCTGACCATTTCCTGACAACATCAGAAATGACCCTCGCTTTTGCAATCGGATATGACTGGCTTTATGATTATCTTCCTGAATCATCCAAGCAGACCATCGTACAGGAAATGCTTGCCAAGGGTCTCGACCTGTCCGAAACATCTTACGGCAGCAAATACAGGTCAAGTACCGGTAACTGGAACTCTGTCTGCAGCGCATGTATGACAGCATCTGCACTTGCAGTATTTGAAACAAATCCGGAAAAATATGAAGTTTATATAGCAAAGTCCATTGAAGATAACCTTAAGGCAGTGCAGGCTTTTGGACCGGACGGAGGTTACTCGGAAGGATACTCATACTGGCATTATGGAACCTGCTACCAGACAATGCTCTTTGAAGTCCTGAAAACGGCCGTAGGTTACGAAAGCGAACTACCGGCAACAGTGCCAGGTTTTGACAAGACTGGTGCATACCAGATGATGATGACCACTCCGACAGGAGGATGCTTTGCGTACAATGATGTGGCTATGGATGCAGATGTGTCCAGTGCATCCTTCTGGCTTGCAAGACATTTCAACCGTCCGGACTGGCTCTATCTTGACAAGAAGATGATTCAGAAAGCAGATTTCAGCCAGGAGGATATGTTGTGGCGTTTCAATGTATGCCTTCTGCTTAATGCCGTAGGACTTGACCTCAGCGACATAAACAGACCGGCTGAAAATGTATGGTACAGCGGGGGAGAGCAGCCTCTGTTTGTTTACCGCAGCGGTTATGACAGTCAGGACGATGTTTATCTTGGCATCAAAGGTGGCTATCCTAAAGGAAGCCATGCTCACATGGACAGCGGTTCGTTCTATTATGAAAGAGGAGGAGTAGTCTGGGCTGACGATCTTGGAAGTGATTCATATACGCTTTCAAATTATTGGTCTAACGGTCAGACAGGCGGCCGTTGGAAGATATTCCGCTTAGGAGTGACAGGTCATAATACAATCAATTTTGATGGAGCAAACCACATAGTCACGGCTAAGGCCGCTATGACAGAACATTTCGCTGAAGATAGAATCGGTGCAACAGTTGACTTGACATCTTCATGCTCAGACAAGGTCAGTAAGGCCGAGAGAACCGTATATCTTGATGGCAGTGTCCTGAATGTTATTGATGATATAATTCCATCGAAAGGTACTGTGGTGACATGGAATATGATAACACCGGCAGAAGCAGTGATGGATGGCAATGGAAAAATCATCCTGACTTCAGGTGGCAGGACAATGTCTCTGGAAGTGTTATCTCCTGCAAATGCTGAGGTGTTCATTCTTCCAGCAGAAGGAGGAGAGGGAAATCTTCCAAATACTGGATACAGCAGAGTAGGATTTACAGCATCTCTTACCTCTGGCCAGTCCCATGAACTTCATGTTACTCTCACACCGATAAATTAATTTATAATGAAAAGAATTATTGTTCTGGTTTTGCTTGCTGCGTTCAGTTTGAATGTGTCTGCACAGAAAAAAGTTGTTGAATCAAAGACTCGTTATGCAGAAGATGCTTTGAGACCGTTTGTTGAAAGCGGTGAACTCTCAGGAGCAATCAGCATATTCTATAAGGATGGTGTACAGGAAACATGTTGCATAGGATATGCCGATGTCGAAGCAAAACGACCGATAGCCCTTGATAATGTCTTCATGCAGTGTTCTCAAACAAAAGGATTCTGTGGTGTGACAATTGCGAAACTTGTTGAACAAGGAAAGATTTCATTAGATGATCCTGTGTATAAGTATCTTCCGGAATTCAAGGTACTTTGGGTGCTTGAAGGCGATGTCAACGGGGTAAGGACTCTACGCAGGGCTAAAAACATCCTTACTGTCAGAATGGTTATGAACCATACCGGCGGTTTCCCATTTGAAAATATTGTCAAGCGCAACCAGATCAAGGGTGGAGGATGGAATGGTGGAGCACCAATCCGTCAGGTTGCAGTTGTAGCAGCAGCAATGCCACTGATGTTTGAGCCAGGTACAAAGGTTCAGTATTCGAATACCGGTATTGACATTGGAGCGGCCATAGTTGAAGAAGTAACTGGAATGAGTTGGGACGAATACCTGAAAAAAGAGGTTCTTGATCCCTTAGGAATGAAGTCAACTACTTTCTGGCCGAGCGACAAGCAGTTGAAAGAAAAGATAGAACTTTATAACTTTGTGGAGAATCAGCCAGCAGAGTGGAGAGAGGAGATGGCATGGATGCCTGCGCCCCATAACGGCCCGCGTGTCTTTCCATCTGCAGGAGCAGGTTTATGGACTACTGCAAGCGACCAGTTAAAATTCTATAAGATGCTGATGAATCTTGGTGTAGGAGACAATGGGGTGCGTATATTGAAGGAAGATACAGTAAAATCCATTTTGGCGGAGTCTACACGACCAGATCATATGGAAGGCTATTCTTTGGGGCTATCTGCACCGGTTAAGGATAATGAGAATTCGTGGTTCGGACATGGTGGAGCCTGGGGTACAAATTGTCAGGTAAACTGGCATAAGAAACAATTGAGACTTTGGGTCATACAGAGTGCGGGCGGCCCACATCCATGGAAAAAACCGATGAACAAAGCGGCAGAGAAGTTTTTTGCAGAGTCATTGAGTGGTTCCGGAGTAGATAGTTATACAGGTAGAGTAAGATAATATGCGTAAACTTTTATTGTTGATTGCACTGACATGCTCAGTTGCCTTAAATGCTGAAATCAAGCTTCCTTCAGTATTTGGAGATAATATGGTTCTCCAGCAGAATTCTCATGCGGCCATTTGGGGAAAGGCAGAGCCGAATACTCAGATTACAATTTCGACCACTTGGTCAAAGGCAAAGGTTGATGTTTTCTCTGATGAAAACGGCGATTGGAAAGCTCAGGTAAAGACTCCTGAAGCTGGCGGTCCTTATGAAATTTCAATTACCGACGGCAAGAAACTCACTTTGCGCAATGTGATGATTGGTGAGGTCTGGATATGCATGGGACAATCAAATATGGATATGACCATGCGTGGTTTCGGCGGGCAGCCGGTGGAAGGCTCTGCGGAATATATAATGCAGGCAAATCCAGAGATTCCGATAAGATCATTCCGTCCAAGGAAGCAACCTGCTTTGGAACCTCAGTGGGATTGTACGGGAAAATGGATGCTGCATGACCCATATGGCGTGTCATCAACAAGTGCCGTATCCTATTTCTTTGCAAGACAACTTTATGAATGCATGCATATTCCCGTGGGTATCATCAATGTCTCATTGGGAGGCTCGGCGATAGAGGCGTGGATGGATAAGGAGACTATCGAAAGAGAGTTCCCTGGCGAGTTCAACATGGAACCATATGAGACTGGAGTCTTGCCAAAGACTCCTCGATATACACCCGGTCTTCTTTACAATGGAATGCTTCATTCGGTAATTCCGTTTACAGCTAAGGGCTTCATATGGTATCAGGGTTGTTCCAACACAAAGAGATATGAGCAGTATAAGCGTCTGCAACCTTCATTCGTCCGTATGCTCAGAGATGCATGGAACAATGCTGAGATGCCGTTCTATTTTACACAGATAGCACCGCATATGTATAAGAATCCCGACGATCGTGAAGCAGGATTCTTCATGTGGGCTCAGGCACAGACACTATCTGAAATTCCCCACAGCGGTATGGCAGCCACACATGATATAGGTGATGAAGTATGTATACACCCGTCAAAGAAGAAACCGGTAGGAGACCGTCTCGCATTTCTTGCATTGACTAAGAATTATGGCTTTAATTTTATTACCTTTGACACGCCTCTTCCTGTGTCATTCGAATTCAAGGACGGAAAGGCTTATGTGACCTTTCAGACTGATAGATTCGGAATTTCTCCTATTCTCAAGGATATCGAAGGGTTGGAGCTTGCAGGAGAAGACAGGGTGTTCTATCCGGCCGTGGGTAGAGTGTATCACTCAGACTATAAAGTTGTAGAGGTTAAATCCCCACAAGTGCCAGCCCCAGTTGCTGTGCGATATGGCATGAGAAATTGGTCGGTAGCGACAATGTTTAACAATTATGGTATTCCAGTGTCACCGTTCCGCTCTGACGACTGGGAAGAGTAAGTTTAAGTATATTTGCAAAAAGGTAATAAAGATGAAAAGAATATTCTCAACTCTTCTGACTGTACTTGCAGCTGTTACACTTGCGGCACAGACCCCCGTACACCTTGAGCTGAACTCTAAGACAGGAGTGTATGGAAAGGGAGATAAGGTGGAAGTTTATGCCTCTCTTACTGAAGATTGCTACACATCTTTGTGTATGAGAGTCACATGCAGCGGCAAGAGGGTGACTTCTGCAAACGATCTGGAACTTTCTGTAAATGAAAAGACATTGATTTATAGCGGCAGTTTTGACAAGGCTTCCGCCATAAATGTATCGGTAGGTAATCCAGAAGACCGTAAGTCATTCAAGACTATTGGTTTTGTTGTGTCTCCTGAAGATTACATGCCAGGGTTTGCGGAGCCTGAGGACCTGATGACTTTCTGGAAATCTCAGATTGATGCATTAAGGTCAATTGAAATGCAGGTTAAGGCAGTAGAGGTCGATCATCCTGATAAGACTGAGTATATATGTTATGATCTTGAACTCAGCATGCCGGAGGGAAATCCTGTCAGAGGTTATATGGCTATGCCGCGTAATGCAGCCGAAGGTTCGCTTCCTATTGCACTTCTCCCTCATGCTGCCGGAGTCTATAAGCCACACTGCCAATCTTCCATAAAGACTGCTGTTAATTGGGCTAAGAAAGGACGGGGAGTGATAGCTTTCGATATCAATGCACATGGAATGCTGAACGGCCAACCGCAGGAATATTATGACGATCTCGACAAGACTACATTGAAGAATTACGCACAGAAGCCGCTGGTATCACATGAGGAATTTTACTTCAGACTCATGTATCTGCGTCTGGTGCGTGCAATGGATTATCTGACAGATCTGAAAGAGTGGGATGGCAAGAGGGCACTTGTATATGGTGAGAGCCAGGGTGCAGGTCAGGCAGGCGCAATAGCTGCCCTTGATTCAAGAATTTCAATGGCAGTTATGAATGTACCTGCAATTTGTGACCTTGGAGGCGTCGCAAACGGTCTGAGAGGCGGGTGGCCTTCGTTCTATTCAAAGAACATAAATAATCCGGAAGCAAAGGATCTGTCATGGTCCATACTCCCGTATTATGATGTTGCCTTGCTGCTAAAGCACACAAAGGCTGAACTTGTCATTGAATGTGGACTGATCGACACAACTTGCCCGGCTGAATGTGTCTATGCAGCCTTTAATAACGCGACAAACTCGGCGGGCAAGACTATACTGACATATCCACGCCGTTCACATCGCAGGGTTGAGAATCCTTATTACAAGGAATGGGAGGCGATGGTTGGAGATGTCAGAACCCGAATGATGGATGAACACTTGAAATAAACATAATCAATATGAAAAACACATTAGTTATCTTTATATCTTCCTTCATGCTATGCGCATGTGTGTCAGGTGGCCCAGATATAGTCATTGTAAACTCTCCTGACAAATTGCACTGCGATGACACTATAGCTGTTTATTCACCAGCGGGAATGAAGAATCAGAAGGATATGAAAACTGTGTTCCTGCTTCATGGATGGAGCGACAACTGGAGTAAATGGGGACGTGAAACAGACATGCAGAAACTGGCTGATGATACAGGTTGGAGAATCATAAACCCTGACGGCTTCTATGACAGCTGGTACTTCGACAACGCTGATGCTCAGAAGATGCAGTGGCGTACGGCATTCTGGACTGAAATATGGCCGGAACTTGACAACAGATATGGCTTGAAACCTGATAAAACCTTCATTACAGGACTTTCAATGGGTGGACACGGTGCTATGAATATCTTCCTAGACCATCCCGAACGTTTTGCTGGTGCGGGCTCAATGAGCGGTGTGTTGGATCTTGGAGCCACAAAAGAGAGATTCCCGGTATGGGAAATCGTCGGCAAGTCATCGATTGAGGAAATTCCTGAGTATTCTGCAATCAACCGTCTGGAGGCTTTCAAGGCCGGAAATGATCATGAAGGAAAATTGCTTGTCATTACATGCGGCAGCGAGGACGGTGATTCATTTGTCGACTGTTCGACTGCCTTTGCTCAAAAATGTGATGCCCTCGGCCTGAAATACATCTTCATGCTTTCTCCAGGAGGGCATAACTGGAAATACTGGCCATATATCATATATTATCACCTAGGATGGTTTGATGAACATATGGACAAATAAGCGGAACATACAATCCTATCGTCCTGAACGATATACGTAGAGACCTTTGCTGAGTACTCTGCAGGAGGAATAGTGTCTTCTGCCCTTGACGGTATCAACTGCGCCTCGAAGATATAGGTAGGAAATTTTGCAGAAATTAAAAGTTTGCCTATCTTTGCATCGGGAAAGTCTTACACGACCAGCTCCCTCCGAATTCCCCCAGGGCTTGATCGCAGCAAGGGTAGGAGGTCGTAGCGGTGCGATGTAAATCGCTTTCCCTTTTTTATTTGTACCTCATTGCGACTCACACGTCATTGCGACTCAACCGTCATTGCGATTTAACCTCATTGCGAGCGAATATTTACACGTCATTGCGAGCGAAGCGTGGCAATCTATATACTGTCGAACACAAGCGGCAGCAAGTCGTCCACAGATGCGAATTTCCAGATTTTTTCTCCGCCTACAAGCAGAACACTCATCGGCTTTCCGCTTTTGGTCTGATACTGTGCCATCACTTGTCTGCACGCTCCGCATGGAGTTGCAGGAATGCTGCAAAGTTTTCCGTTCTGTGCAGCGGCAATCGCGAGTGAGATGATCGGGGTGTCCGGGCGACGTGAACCTGCGTAGAAAAGCGCTGTTCTTTCAGCGCAAAGACCAGAAGGATATGCCGCATTTTCCTGATTTGAACCTTGTATGATCTCTCCGTCTTCATACATTATTGCGGCGCCGACATTGAAGTTGGAGTATGGGGCATATGATCTTGAAGTTGCATCAATTGCAGCCTTGGCAAGGAGAAGGTCTTCATGGCTTAATTCATTAAGCGAATCAAATTCCTGATAAGCGATTTTAATCTCTCTGTTTGTCATAATGCTCAATTAAGTTATCTTTGCACACTTTACAAATATAATGCATTTTATTTAGAAAAAGTAAAAAATGACGGAAAACGGCAAGATAAAGGTCTGTATCGGCCTTTCGGGAGGAGTTGATTCAAGCGTCGCCGCACTTCTGCTCAAGCAGCAGGGGTATGATGTGTTCGCCCTTTTCATGCAGAACTGGCACGACGCTTCCACTACACTGCACGGCGACTGTGAGTGGGAAGAGGACCGTTTCGTGGCGGAACTTGTAGCACGCAAGATCGGTATTCCGTTCTATTTCGTGGATCTCAGCGCGGAATATCGCCAGCGGGTGGTAGATTACATGTTCGATGAATATGAAAAGGGACGTACGCCTAATCCGGATGTGCTCTGCAACCGTGAGATAAAGTTTGACGCTTTCCTGAAATGTGCAAAGAAACTTGGGGCTGATTATGTCGCTACCGGACATTATTGCCGCAAAGAGACCGTTCTCGACGAAAAAGGACAGGAAATCCATCGCATCCTTGCCGGTACCGATCCTAACAAGGATCAGAGTTACTTTCTGTGTCAGCTGACCCAGGAGCAGCTCTCCCAGGCAATGTTCCCTATCGGAGATATCATAAAGCCGGAAGTGCGCCGCATTGCGGCAGAAGCAGATCTTCCGTCGGCAGACAAGAAGGATTCACAGGGAATATGTTTCGTCGGCAAAGTGAATCTGCCTACCTTCCTGCAGCAGAAACTGAAGCCGTGCGAGGGATACGTAGTTGAGGTATATGATGCTTATTATTCTGAAAATGAGCAGTATGTCTTTATGCAGCAGACACTGGCATCGATCATGTCAGACTCCTCGCATAGCGTGAAGATGATAACGGATTATGTGTCGGAAGATAAGGCCATGTGCGTCGAATCTTCGGGATGTCCGTTCTCCGCTGAAAAGATTTCCGATCTTTCTGATGAGCAGCTTCTTCGTTTGTCCGAACCGGTCAGATATGACATAAAGTTCGAGACAGAAACCTACCGCAGCGGCAGAAAGCATGTAAAGAAGACAAGGTATAAGGAAAATCCATACGGAAAGATTGTAGGAAAGCATGACGGCGCTCAATTCTATACGATAGGTCAGCGCAAGGGACTCAATATAGGAGGACATAAGGACTCCATATTCGTCATTGAAACAGACATCCCGAACAATATAATATATGTAGGAGAGGGGCATACGCACAAAGGACTTTCGCGCAGTTGTCTTCGTGTGGCACCCGATGAGGTTCATTGGATCAGACCGGATCTGTCGATGTCAGAAGGTGAAATCCGCCGTTACAAGGTCCGTATCCGCTACCGTCAGCCGCTGCAGGACGCGACTCTCATAATGCGCTCCAACGGACTCTATATGATTTTTGATACGCCGCAGAGAGGTATTACCCCGGGCCAGTTCGCTGTCTGGTATGATGGCGACGAGATGCTGGGATCGGGAGTTATTTAAGCGACTTAGCTGCACTGAGGCCTGCGAGATAGCCTGTCGAGAATGCGGTCTGGAGATTGTATCCGCCGGTATCTGCGTCAAGGTCAAGCACTTCGCCGGCAAAATAGAGCCCTGGGGTCAGTTTTGATTCCAGGGTTTTTGGTGTTATTTCCTCGCAGGATACACCTCCGGCAGTAATGACACATCTTTCATATCCGACATAGCCTTCGATCTCGAATTTCCAGTTTTTCAGAGCCTTCGCAAGTGTCTTGTGATCGGTGTTAGGGTTCAGTCTCATGAATCCCTGAATCAATGACATCGGAAGGACTTTGGTCAGCAGGATGCGGTATCTTTCCTTGTATTGCTTGTTTGAGCTGCGTTTGTCTTTCAGGATTTCATTCCATAGGGTGCTGATACGGACGGTAAGGTCTTCAATGTCTACGGCAGGCTTAAGGTCGATCACAGCAGTCACTTTGCTGCCGTTTACCAATGCATTCACGCATTTTCGGCTTACCTTGAATCCGACAGGTCCCTCGATGCCTCCATCTGTAAAGTCCAGGTCTCCGAATTCGCTTTGCGCCTCGTTGCCGTCAATGACAATAGTCAGCTGGATGTTCTTTAACTGATTGCCACACAGAAGCTTACCTGTTTCCGACAGCGGAGTACTTCTGTCAATATGCCCTTTCTTTTCAGCCAATGTGGCGATTGACGGAATTGACGTGCCACCCCCGGCTAGGGGTCGTGAGCAACTAAGCAAATGGTCCTGTGGACCTTTGCAGCGAACAGCAGGGGCGGGGGGCAATGGAGTCAACGCCACATTGGCTTTATAACCAAGAGGTACTATGGCGGTAAGCGACGGAAACAGCGGCCTCACGGAATGTCCGAAATTGGCTGCCCACATGTACCCGTCACCTGTCGATCCGGTCTTGGGGTATGAGAGACCTCCTGTGCATATGATGACTTTTTTACATTCGAATATGCTTGAGTCTGAACATTTTATAGTGAAAGATGACTCGTTGGCAGAACTGTTTTCGTCATTTTGAGCAATCGGCGCCAGTCGAGAAATCCGGGTTACTTCCTTGCTGCATAATATGTCAGCTCCCGCATTTTCAACAGCCCTTACAAGTGCATCCACAACGTCAGATGCCAGATGAGAGGCCGGGAAAGCTCTGTCGCCCCTTTCAACGACGCTTTCCATTCCCGCATCTGTCAGGTAATCAATCATTTTCTCTGAGGACAGATTGTAGAACGACGGTTTCAGGAAATTAGGTTTCGGATGTATGTGTGCGCTGAACTCATTCCACGCCTTCAGGTTGGTGAAATTGCATCGTCCCTTGCCGGTAATCATGATCTTGCGGCCCGGTCGCGCCATCTTCTCCAGAACCGTTACACTACATCCCTGACCTGCTGCCCCTGCAGCCGCCATAAGACCTGCTGCGCCACCGCCAATGATTATTACATCTGACCTTGTCATCATCTTCTTTGATTTATGGCGCAAATTTATTGAAATTTATCTATATTTGCAGTCCCTTGATGCAAATCACAGCATGCAAGGAGTTTCGTTGCCACTTTAGCTTAGTCGGTAGAGCATCGCATTCGTAACGCGAAGGTCGTGGGTTCGAATCCCATAGGTGGCTCAATAGCCAAACTCCCCACTATGAAAAGGCTAATAAATCTCATAACGCTATTATTGTGTCTGTTTCTGACCGTCTCCACATATGCTCAGTCGAGACAGGTCAGTGGTATTGTGCTTGATCAGGACGGTAATCCTGTCCCAGGTGCCGGTGTGCTCATAAAAGAAATCAAGGGCAAGGGCGTTTCAGCTGATTTAGATGGAAAATTTACTATAGAAGTACCATCCCATGCACGCACACTGATATTTTCTTCACTGGGAATGGAAAGTGTAGAATATCAGATACCTGAAAAACAATCAGGAGGCATAGAAATTACATTGCCTTATGAGCAGAACTTCCTGGACCAGGTGGTAGTGACAGGATATGCCCAGACTTCTGTAAAACGTATCACTGGCTCCGTAGGAATAGTTTCATCAGACAAGCTCGAGGCATCCCCGCTTTCATCCGTAAGTTCTTTGATGCAGGGTCAGGTTGCCGGTGTGTCGGTTTCGGCGGTATCAGGCCAGCCGGGAGTCCAGTCAAAGATCAGAATCCGAGGAACAAACAATCTGTCCGGAAGCAGCGATCCGCTATGGGTGGTTGACGGAGTTCCCATGCAGAATGAGTCTCATTCCATGTCTAAGGAGGAACTTGCTACAGGCGGTTTTGACAATATTTTCGTTACAGGTATCGGTAACATCAATCCCAACGACATCGAAAGCATCACAATCCTCAAGGATGCTGCCGCGGCGGCTATCTACGGCTCAAGAGCAGCAAACGGTGTTATAGTTGTAACGACTAAGAAGGGTCAGGCCGGAAGGATGAAGGTCAGTTATTCTAACAACTTCACCTGGTCATTCAAGCCACAGAAGAACCTTCAGCTGATGGATTCTGCCGAAAAACTGGCATGGGAACAGGAACTGTGGGATGAGTTCTCGGCAGAAGGGTACAAGAATTCGCTTACAGACAAAACTGTAGTATATCCGATTGTAGGAATCGTCGGTCAGATCAGAGCTGGAGTCGGTCCATATCAATCTATAAAAGGCAACGTAGCCGCTCAGGATGCGGTTATAGAGGAACTTTCCAGGGTAAATACAGACTGGTACGGCCATCTTTTCCGTAATGCGTTCTCCCACAACCATCATCTGTCCCTCAGCGGTGGCTCCAACAAGAGTACATATTATGTGGCGATGGGATTCAATGATGATAACGGAATGCTCATCCGCAACAACTACAAGCGATATAGCCTCAATTCAAAGGTCACTATGACTCCGGTGGAGCGTCTGAGGATAGAGATCGGTTACGATATGTCGAGACAGTCGTCACTTACTCCGGACAGTTATGTGGATGCATTCAAATATGCATATTTCGCCAATCCTTATGAAAGAGCATACAATCCTGACGGTACATATGCTGCTGACAATACATATTTCTCTCTCGGATATTACAATGGAAGAGGCGTAGAGGAAGTCATGCCGGATAGTGGATTCAGCATTCTTCGCGAACTTCACTCCAACACTACCAACACTGTCAATTGGACCAATACAGTAAGAGGTACAGTAGATATAAAGATCATAGAACCTCTTAAGTTTGTCGGCCTTGCATCCTATTCGTCTTCCAACAATACTACGGACAAGATAGTAGACAAGGATACTTATACTGCATTCCGTGACCGTCTTGGAAATGATGACAAGAAGCAGAACAATCTTTATGGTTCCATTTCGCAGAACAGGACGAATCGTTACAGTTATGTGGCACGCGGTCATTTCTCATACAATGATACGTATAAGGATATACACACCTTGAACATTCTCGCAGGTGCTGAGCTGAGAGGCTCTGACTCAAATACAATATTCACTAAACGTTACAACTACAATCCTCTGACCGGTACAACATCCCTTCCGCAGATCTCCGGTCCTCAGGATGAATGGGTAAAGGAAGTAGAGAGACTCAACGGAGAATATTTTTCAGAAAGCCGATATGCCTCCTTCTACGCATCTGCCGATTATTATCTTGACGACAGATATGTTTTCAACGCATCGTTCAGAACAGACGGAAGTTCCAATTTCGGAAGCGACCGACAGTTCAATCCTACATGGAGCGCCGGTGCGGCATGGCATTTTGCACAAGAGAAATGGCTGAAAGATAATCCTGTGCTTTCTCATGGAACATTGCGAGCCGCATATGGATTTACAGGAGATGTGAATACAAGCGCCCCTCATCACCTGGTTCTTCAATACACCCAGCAGATGTACCGTTATTATGATGGCAAGGCCTATATGCTCGGTACTATACCTTCGGCACCGAATCCCCAGCTTGGTTGGGAAAAGACCCAGGATATGAAGCTCGGACTTGATTTCGGACTCTTTAAGGACAGACTTAATGTCAATACGGAAGCATATTATCGTCTCAGTACAGATGTGGTGACTACCTCGCAGATAAGTTCTACGACAGGTTTTACATATGTGTATTTCAACTCTGCAGACATCATGAACAGCGGAGTTGAGGCGACTGTAAGCGGCGATATCGTAAAGACAAAGGATTTGAAATTGTCTGCATCAGTCAACTTTGCGTACAATTACAACAGGGTTTTGAAGTACACCCCATCAACCAAGAATGTAACGGCCAAAGACAGATATGTGGAAGGGTATCCTGTAGGCGCCCTTTTGACCGGACGTTACCAAGGAATAGATGAAGAAACCGGTCTTTATTCATATGAGTTGAGGCCTGATGCCGCAATTATAAGTTCGAAGGACCTTAACAAGGCGGATAATTACAGATTTTTCCTCGGCAGTACGATAGCACCTTATACTGGAGGATTCAACCTGACGTTCTCGTACAAGATATTGAGGTTGAGCATTTCCGGCGTGTATGCATTCGGACATAAGGTCTATGACAAGATCGAATCGCCGGCATCGTATATGAATGCACAACATTCCGGACTGTCAAAAGAAACCGTACAGTCACAGTATAGCGACTTGTATTCCAACCATCTCAATGTGATGAAGGACAGAACAGACAGATGGACCGAGGATAGAACCACCGGAACGAAATATCCGAGGATATATGACCATTTCGGTCAGAAATACAACTTCGATATGACGAATCCTATGGATTGGAATATCATAGATGCGATTTATCTGAAAGATGTATCATACATGAGGATAAAGACGGTGGTACTCAGTTGCAATCTGCCTGACAAATGGCTCAGGAAGATGAAATTCTCAAATTTCAGTTTCAACCTGACCCTGGGCAATCCGCTGACATTCACAAACTACGACGGAATGGACCCGGAAGTTCCCGGAGCAACCTATCCGACCACACGAACAGTTTCATTCGGAATCAATTTAGGATTATGATGAGAAAGACCATATACATAACGGCTGTGGTTTGCATGTGTCTTGTCTCATGCAAGAATTACCTTAATGTAAAGCCCCAGGGCAAGGTGCTGCCTCAAACCGATGAGGAGTTTTCTACAATCATGCATAACAGGATATGCGATGTTGAAGGTGGATATGATGAGTTCGTGATCGGTAATATGGATGTGATAGCACGACGCGAGGGTTGTGCGGATGATCTTGATGCCAATATCATGACAGGCAGCATCACAGCATATGCGGGCGATGTCATAAACAGTCGTCAGAGTGATTATAAGAAGATTTTTGAAATAGTCAGGGATTGCAATATTGTAATAGAGAACCTTGAAGGCAGGAATACAAGATTGGCTGATGATGTTCTGGCAGCCGCATATGCGATGAAGGGAATATGCTATTACAATCTGATCAGGGATTTCTGTGAAGCCTGGGATTCTGAAAACGCTCAGAATCAGTTGGGAATGCCTCTCGTCGAGACCTTTGATATAAAGGACATGACCACACGCTCATCGCTGGCACAGACCGTCCGTTATGCAGATGGCCTGTTCGGAAAGTCTCTGGCCAAGAAGATGTCGGACGCTAAGTTTTTCTTTACCGAATATATCGTCAAGACTTATCAGGCTAAACTGGCGTTCTGGGCAGAAGACTGGACAAAAACAATAAGCCTGTGCAATGATATAATTGCCAATAGCGGTATCGTACTTACCGATATATCAGGTTATGAGGATATGATCCAGGCCCCATATGACAGGAAGGGAGAAGTTATCGTGAGGTCTCATATCAACAATTCAAGTGAACTTGACTGGTATTTTACATATGTGAAAGGTTATGTCAGAAGCCGGCCGGCATCTGCCTCATTGGTTGCCTTGTATGATAAGGAGAATGATATCAGATACAAAGTATGCATAGATGACAAGCGTATGGGTGCAAAGACGCCGGAGTGTCGTGTAAGACTTTCGGAAGTGGTCCTGATGCTTGCCGAGGCATATTGTCATAAGGATGAGGACGAACTGGCGCTCAAGTGGCTTAATGAACTGCGACGTCATAGGATTACCGGTGCTGTAGATCTTACGATGGAAACATTGCCGCAGGTCCGTCAGGGAGACAGGATTCTTGAAAATGCCGAAGGAGAATCTCTGACGCCATTGATGCAGGCAATTTTTGATGAAAGACGTAGGGAGATGTTCCTTGAAGGTGACAGGTGGTTCGAACTCAAGAGAAACGGCTCTCCTGAATGGTGGATCATCAATAACGGACTTAAGTATACCACAAAAAAGTATATGTACACGGCTCCTATCTTCAAAGGAGATGTAGATATAAATCCAGATCTTAAACAGAATGAAGGATATGAATAAAATATTTTTATTGCTTCTTACATCTGTTCTGCTGTGCGGTTGCTCCTACAACGAACTTCCGCCGAAAACAGATGACATAACCACCAATTATGTCCTTCCTAAGGGAGTCAAGCCGACCCAGTCTGAACAGGAACTTGTACAGGCGGCAAAGGCTGAGTACGAAGCATCAATAAAGAAATAACCCATTAAAATAAATGTATATGAAAAGAATTTTAACAATTTTGGCAGCGGTTGCTATGGTTATGACAGCCGTGTCGTGTAATCCGGAACAGAAACCCTCACTCAGTTTCGGAAAAGCTCAGTATGTGCTTCTTGCAGATGCACCTCTGACAGTAGATGTTGTGACAGATGTTGCTCCTGCATCAGACCTTGAAGTGGCATTGTCGTTTACTGGTGACGCGGTCCTTGATGATGATTATACCGTATCAGCCAAGAGCGTGGTAATCCCGGCTGGACAGGTGAAGGGGACTGTAACCATTACTCCTTCCAATAATTTCGAAACTGGCAAGAGCATTGTCCTTTCAATGACCCTTCCGACCGGATATGAGTTCGGAAAGAATCCTTCTGCAACTGTGGCAGTTGATGCAAAGGAACTTCTCCAGTATTCTTTTACCGTAGCTCAGGCAAATGTAGTTGACAGATATGTAGTGAAACTTGAACTTTCTGGAGTAGAAAGTGGTGCTGACTGGGTTGCTTCAGCTGATATGGAGATTCCTTATACATTGTCTGCAGAGGCTGGAAATGCTCTCTTTCTTGCAGATGACGCTCTTGTAGTGAAGAAAGGTGAAAATGTGGCTACTCTCGTTGTAAATGCAGGTGAAGTAGAAGGCGACCCTGTAGAGTTTGTCCTTGCAGTTGATAAGGAAAAAGCAGGCGCGCGTTTCAACGAAGGAACAAATGCGAGCATTACTCTCAATGTCATGGGTGCCATGAAGCTTTCTAAGCTTGTAGGTAAATGGGCGTTTGCTGAAACCCTGGATCTTGAGGAACTTGAACTGTGGTTCATGGATATGGAGGATGATCCGGAACTTCTTCCTACACATAACGAAGGCTTCTATTTCACTATTTCAGAAGAGGACGGCGTATATACTCTGACTCCATCAGCTGAAGGTGATTGGGCTAAATATTTCAAGGAATGCCAGATTGATTACTGTGCTCCGATTGAAGATAATATGTGTTCATATGGTACAATAACAGGTCCATATACTACTCTTGAAAACCAGATGTTTGTTGCAGAGTCTGAAGGTGTGGAAGATCTTGCATATACATATTTCTCTCTGTCTTCAGTATATAGAAACTTCGACGGTGACACTGCGGCTGTCGGAGCCGGTGCTATCGCAATCACCAACGATGCGGACGGCAACCTTATCATCCTGATCAAAGATTACGATCAGCCTCCGTTCGGTGAAATGTGGTGGTATCCTGGTTATGATCCAGACATGTTCTCATTCGCATCGCGTTTCACAAAAGTGACTGAATAAAACTAAAGCCTGTCCGAGTGACAGGCTTTAATTTTATAATATATTCAGACTCTGTTCCTTGATCTTTTCCAGTTCATCCTTCATCTTGACAACGATTTTCTGGATTTCCGTATGGTTGGCCTTTGAACCGGTGGTGTTGATCTCGCGTCCCATTTCCTGTGCGATGAAACCGAGCTTCTTGCCGGGATTAGGCTCGTTCTCCACTGTGTCAAGGAAGTATTTGCAGTGCTGGCGAAGGCGTACACGTTCCTCGTTGATGTCCAGTTTCTCCAGATAGAAGATCATCTCCTGCTCCAGTCGGCTCTGGTCGGGCTCTGCTTTCAGTTCGGCGAAGCGGGATAAAATTTTTTCACGGATGGCTTCAACCCTCTCTTTCTCGAAAGTCTCAACCTGTGCTGAGTATTCAAGGATGTTCTGTACCTTTGATGTGATGTCATTGTAAAGTACGACTCCCTCCTGCGCCCGGAAGGCATTGATATTTGCAAGAGCCTCGTCAATGCATTTTTCCACGACAGGCCAGTTGTCTTCTGTGATGACATCCTGCTTCTTTGAGTCCATGACTTCAGGCATGCGGAGAATCGTGGCAATCAGTTCAGTGGGGTTGCTCAGGCAGCACTGTCCCATATAAATCTTGTTACAGAGATGCTCCATCTGTTGGTAGTACTCCATTGCAAGATCCATATTGATCTTCTTGGCATTGTCGGCAGCATTAGGCTCCCAAGTGATGAAAAAATCAATATTGCCCCTTGTCAGTTCTGCAGCAATTTTCTGGCGCACAGCCATTTCCTTGTCTTTGGGCAGCATCGAAGTCTTGATGCTGATGTCTGCAGTCTTTCCGTTAAGTGAACGGACTTCGACTGTTATCTTTCCTGTTTCCAGCAGGGCCTCAGCCTTGCCGTAGCCTGTCATTGACTTTATCATAATGCTAAAATTCTTGTTTGAGAGCACAAAAATACTGAAAAATCCGTATATTCGCGGGATTATTTGCAAATTCATTATTACCAAAGATATGGAAGAGGTAAACAAGGAAGTTACTGAGACAAGAAATCTCAACTTTTTGGAAGAAATCATCGAGGCAGACCTCGCAAGCGGCAAGTGTGACAGCATCATGACACGATTCCCGCCTGAACCGAACGGATATCTCCACATCGGTCATGCAAAGAGTATCTGCATCAACTTCGGACTGGCAAAGAAATATGGCGGAAAGACAAATCTCCGCTTCGACGATACCAACCCTGTAAAGGAAGATACAGAATATGTAGACTCTATCAAGGAAGATATCAAGTGGCTTGGCTTCGAGTGGGAGAACGAGCGTTATGCTTCGGACTACTTTGACCAGCTTTATGATTGGGCGGAAGAACTCATCAAGAAAGGTCTTGCTTATGTAGATGACCAGACTCAGGAGGAAATCCGTGCAGGTCGTGGTACAGTTCAGGTACCTGGTACCGAGAGTCCGTATCGTAACCGCAGCGTTGAGGAAAATCTTGAGCTTTTCCGTGGCATGCGTGATGGAAAGTATGCGGAAGGAGAGAAGGTGCTCCGTGCAAAGATAGATATGGCGCACCCTAACATGCTTTTCCGTGACCCTCTTATGTATCGTATCATCCATGCCGATCACCATCGTACCGGAAGCAAGTGGTGCATCTACCCGATGTATGACTATGCCCACGGCCAGTCAGACAGTATCGAGAATATTACACACTCTATCTGTACCCTCGAGTTCGATGTACATCGTCCTCTCTATGACTGGTTCATCGAGAAACTCGGCATCTTCCCGTCACATCAGCATGAATTCGCAAGACTCAACCTCACATATACTGTGATGTCAAAGAGAAAGCTCCTCGAGCTTGTCAGGAATAATTTCGTGAGCGGCTGGGATGATCCTCGTATGCCGACTATCTGCGGTATCCGTCGTCGTGGTTATACTCCGGAATCCATCCGTATGTTCGCAGAGAAGGTGGGAGTCGCAAAGCGTGAGCAGCTTATTGACCTTCAGCTCATGGAGTGGTGCGTACGTCAGGACCTCAATGAGCGTTCAAACCGTTATATGGTGGTTCAGGACCCTGTCAAACTTACAATCACCAACTGGGAACCAGGCAAGGTAGAGTGGTTCGATGCTCCTCTTAATCCTGCAGATCCGGAAGGACCATCACGCAAGGTTCCGTTTACAGGAGAGGTCTACATTGAAAGAAACGACTTCATGGAAGAGCCGCCTAAGAAGTATTTCCGTCTCAAGCCGGACGGTGAGGTCCGCCTCAAATATACATACATCGTCAAATGTCAGGAGGTGGTCAAGGACGCTGAGGGCAACATCGTGGAGCTCAAATGTACATACGACCCTACATCAAAGCCGGGAGCAGGCGAATGGCGTTCAGTCAAGGGAACTATCCACTGGGTGTCAACGGAGCATGCGAAGGAAATTGAACTCAGGCTGTATGACAAGCTCTTTACAGAGGCTCAGATGGGACAGATTCCAGAGGGAGAAGACTATAAGAGCTATCTGAACCCTGAATCTCTCGTTCTTGGAAAGGGTTATGCAGAACCGGCACTTCTTGAAGATAACTCAGGCATAGCTGTTCAGTTTGAGCGCGTGGGATACTTCTTCAAGGATCCCGACAGCACTCCTGATCATTTTGTCTTCAACAAGACGACAGCTCTTAAAGATAGTTTCAAGTTCTAGTCTATACGACCGGTCCGCAGATGCGGGCCGGTTTTATTTTGTCCTGCTTCGGCTTCTGCTTACTATTATCACTCCGCCGAAGACCATTGCGGCTGCAAAGACTTTCTGCCATGTAAGAGTGTCCATTCCGATACATATGCTGATGACTATGGCTATGATCGGCTGGACATAACTGTACATACTTACAAGGGTCGGTCTGATACGTTTTTGACCGAGTGGGATAAGAAAGTATGTGATGAATGTGGCGCAGACTATCAGATAAGCAAGTTCGGCCAGTTGAACGGAAGGTATCGATGACCATTCAAGTGTTACTATTTCCTTCGCGGTGAAAGGCACAGAAACGGCAAAGGCGAACAGGAATATCCACTTCATGAATGTCACGACAGAGTATTTGCCGATCAGAGGCTTGAAAATTCCAAGATACATCGAGAAACTCAGGCTGTTGAGAATTATCATGAAAATTCCGAACAGGGACGTTTCTGCAGCGCCTGTTGTGTTACCCGTCTTGCTGATTATCAGGTAGATTATTCCGATGAAACTCAATGCGACGCCTCCAGCCTTTTTGAATGTGATGGGCTCTTTAAGAACAATAGCAGCCACTATCATGGTATATATGGGCGACATTGCTGTCAGTATGGAGCAGTCCATAGGTGTAATGTGAGGAATACCTACGAGGAATGTAATCTGGCAGGTGAAGAATCCCAGCATTGATGCCGCGAATATCCTGATGTAGTCTTTTGATTCGATTTTCTCCTTTGGCATGAACAATGAAATGAGCCAGAAAAGCGAACCTGCCCCGATGGCGCGTAGGCAGAAGATCGCCAGAGGAGGAATCAGCCCTCCGCTTGTAAGGTCCTTGCAGACGATTATGTTGAATCCGAATATCGAGTAGGCTATCAGACATGCCAGATGTCCGATGAGGCTGTTTTTTATCATTGTATTGTCTTTTATCGCTGCAAATTTAGTACATTTGTGTGAACTATACGAATAGATTATGAGACAGAAGAAATTCATGTTGTCCGAGGATATGATTCCGCAGCATTGGTATAATATCCAGGCAGATATGCCTGCGAAGCCTATGCCTATGCTTGATCCGAAGACGAAGGAGCCGGTTACGGTTGCAGACCTTTCGCAACTTTTTTGTGAAGAATGTTCACGTCAGGAACTCAATCAGACAGACAGGTGGATAGAGATACCGGAAGAAGTCCGTCAGAGGTATGCGAATTACAGATGTACTCCGCTCGTTCGTGCCTATGGTCTGGAAGAAGCCCTGGGGACCCCTGCACATATATATTTCAAGAATGAGAGCGTCAGTCCGATAGGCTCGCATAAACTTAATTCCGCCCTCGCACAGGCATATTACTGCAAAAAGGAGGGTGTGACAAATGTAACTACCGAGACGGGCGCCGGACAGTGGGGAGCGGCTCTTTCTTATGCTGCCAATATTTTCGGTCTCGAGGCCGCCGTGTATCAGGTAAAGATAAGTTACGAGCAGAAACCATACAGGAAGAGCATCATGCAGGTGTTCGGGGCTCTTGTGACACCGTCTCCATCCATGTCAACACGTGCCGGCAAGGATATCCTGACAAAGATGCCTAATCATCAGGGTTCGCTTGGAACAGCCATATCTGAGGCAGTAGAACTTGCGCGTATGACCCCGGGGTGCAAATATACTCTCGGCTCTGTGATGAATCATGTCACTCTACATCAGACAGTAATAGGCCTTGAAGCTGAAAAGCAGATGGAGATGACAGGGGAGTATCCTGATGTTGTCATCGGATGTTTCGGCGGCGGATCCAACTTCGGTGGCATTACCTTTCCTTTCATGAGGCACAACTTCAGCGGTGAGCGCAATACAAGATTCGTGGCAGCTGAGCCGGCGTCATGTCCAAAGCTTACTCAGGGAAAGTTCGAGTATGACTTCGGAGATGAGGCTGGATATACTCCGCTCCTTCCTATGTACACGCTCGGACATGATTTCCAGCCGTCAAATATCCATGCCGGAGGGCTCCGTTATCATGGTGCAGGAACAATAGTTTCCCAGCTTATCAAGGATGGTTATGTAGAAGCTGTAGACCTTGAGCAGAAGGAGTGTTTCGAAGCAGGATGCCTGTTTGCCAAGTCAGAGGGCATCATTCCGGCACCGGAATCATGTCACGCAATTGCTGCGACTGTGAGGGAGGCTCTTAACTGTAAAGAAAGCGGAGAGCAGAAAACAATATTGTTCTGTCTCTCCGGTCATGGTCTGATAGATATGGCCGCTTACGACCAGTATCTTGCCGGGAATATTCATTAAAGATCCATCGAATGACTATTGATTTATGGTACATGACATCCTGTTTGACGAGTCTGATAGCGTGAAGGGATATGTCTCTCCATGCCTTGAAGTAATTCATATTACACTATGTGATGCGATTCTGCAGACAAGCGGTCTGTATGAAGAACCGGAAATGCCTTGGGATGAATAATCTTATAATCGATGAAAAGAATATTATACTTGCTGCTTCTTTCCGCATGTTCGTGCTCAAAACCGCAGATTCAGGAAAAGTCAGATGTTCCGTCTGGAAGTGAGGTCACTTTTGAGGTCAGTCTTGACGTTCCCACAAAGACAAGTCTCGGACAGAAAACCGGTGATTTCTATCCGGTCTTATGGTCCGAGGGGGACTGTATATCAGTGAACGGCAGAGGCTCATCTGCGCTGACAGATGATCAGGCGGGCAAATCCGTTGCAACTTTCAAAGTGACTCAAGTCTCTGCTCCATATAAGATCGTGTATCCTGTAACAGCCATGTTTTCGGATGGCGTTATCCTTCCGAAGAGCCAGAAGTTTACCGAATGGGGATTTGACCCTGCAACTGCTATTCAGGTCGGAAAGAGCTCATCTCTTGCACCTGCCCTGCATAATGTATGCGCATATTTAAGGATAACGATAAGTAAAGCAGATGCAGAGACCGTCAAGCAGATAAAGGTGATATCAAATGACGGCAAGTTCCTTTGCGGACGTTTTTCAATAGATTACGAAAATAATAAGTTGGAGTATGTAGAGGAGGGAATGAACTGCGTCGTGATGGGAAGGCCGGAAGATGACAGTACAGTGAATATACCATATAATGCGGATGGTACATGCACTGCATTCATCGCAATTCCTTCAGGAGAGTATCCTAAGGGATTTACAGTTGTTGTAAGTACATCGGATGGTGGTAATATGGTCAAGCAGGCATTTACAAATGGAGTGACTATGGCTTCGGGAAGCGTTCATCCTTTGGAAGCAGTTACCTTTGGTGATAATGCCTATAGGTTCAGCGGTGGTTCCGGAAGTGCAGAGGATCCATACATCATTGCCACCTCTGACGATGTCTCATCACTCTTCTCATTCTCTAATAATGACCAATATAGTGCAAACTATTCAAACAAACACTTTAAGCAGATCTGTGATATTTCCGTTGAAAATAAGTTCTGGGTTTCTGCCTTTCGTGAGCCTTCGAAGGCTTTCACCGGTGTGTATGATGGTGGCGGACACCTGCTTGAGTATCTGAGTGTTAAGAATTATTCAGTCGATGGTACCAATTATGCCTGCGGTTTGTTTGCCTATACTCAGAATGCTACAATCAAGAATCTGAACATCCGTTATAAGTATTATAGAGACAATCCTGATACAATTACAGGTTATCACAACGGTGGTTTTATAGGCCATATGGATGGTGGACTCGTGGATAACTGTGTTTTGTCAGGAAATATGCATACTGGAGCAAGTGCTGCCTATACAGGAGGTATAGCAGGCTATCTTGATGGTGGTGGAGTTGTGTCAAATTGCGTTGTCAGCAGCAGCGTTTCTGCAGATGGTTCAATTGCAGAGTCAAGCTATAACAATTCTCATCTGGGTGGTGTTGTCGGTTATGTCAATAATGGAACAGTGAAGGATTGTATCCTCTCCGGTCATGTCCGTGCTGTTGGCTCTTGTGCCGGAGGTATAGTCGGTACCATAATTAAGGGAGATGTCTTGGGTTGTGAGGTGGATCGTGCTTATATATATGGTGATCTCGCCCGTGTTGGAGGAATTGTTGGATATGTCGGTGGCGTAGGATGTACGATAGAGAATTGTAAGATTAACGGAATCGTATTGTCAAAGACTGCCGGGGAAGTGGGAGGAATTGCTGGTTATATTCGTGGAGGACGCATCGCTTCATGCCGGGTTCTCAAGCCTGCTACTGTTTCTGGAGATGGTGGAAGTGTAGGCGGAGTGGCTGGAAATGTGTATTCAAGCACGTCTGCCAATGATATTACTATTGATAATTGTACGGTGTATGCAGATGTGACAGGAAAAATGAATGTCGGAGGAATTGCCGGTACTGTCAATTCTCAAGGTGGTGCGATGAGGATTATCAATAACGCCTATGCTCATGGTACAATTACAACAACACTTCATCAGCTGGGAGCTGCTAACATGGGAGGTATAGTAGGTGTGGTAACAGCTACCAGCAATGTAGCGACAAGTATAATGAACAATGTCTGTATGATGACTAAGTTCAAAAATACTGCAACTGTTGATGAAATCACTTCTATAGGAGGTATTGTTGGTGCCTTTCTTGGCTCTGGTGCAATATCTTGGTGCTGGTCTGATGTCATGATTGGAAATATAATCACTTCTTCTAAGACTACTTCTAAACTTGGTAGCATCGTAGGTGATTGTGCCCTCAGCACCCTTCCTCACTGCTATTATAATGAAAACAGTACTATAAAGGCAACTCAGAGTAAGAATGGCCTTGGAAGTGCAACGTCATCTTTCACTGATGGCAATGTGCTTTCACGCCTGAATTGGACAACAGGGAAGGATGGTGACCTGAAACCATGGGTAAATACTATCTGGACAGTTTCCGGAACTGCTTATCCAACGCCAGAGGGGATTGCCTCGAATGAAGGTCAGCGTATATCAAAAACAAAAAGGATCAGCGTTATAGGCGACTCTATCTCTTCCTTCGATGGATATAATCCAGAAGGATATGATGCGTATTATCCGACAACGACTTGCCGTACATTCTGCGTGCGTGACATGTACTGGTATCGTCTGGCGTATGATTATATGAAGGACGCAATCCTTGATGTAAATATAGCATTCTCAGGATCTTTGGTGACATATAACGGTAATGAAAAGAATTTCCCTAACCGCTATATTCAGCGTAAAGGAATGGGTAATCCTGATATCATCCTTCTTTGGGGAGGTACAAATGACTATACTGCAAATAAACTTCTCTATGGTACAACGACTTGTCAGGAGGCGACCTCCGCTCCATCGAAGTCTGATTTAAATACAGTGTTTGCAACAACTGATGCTGCAACAACGATGGATAAGGCTGAGGCACTCAGTGACCTGACTTTCTTTGAAGCCTATATCAAGCTTGTGAAGATGATGACGCTTCAGTATCCGAAGGTAAAGATTGTTCTCATTATCGGAGAGCATTTCAGCGTCGGAATGAAAGAAACCATCGAAGCGATCGCAGAACATTATCCAAACAATTGCCGAACTGTAGACTTGCTTTCAATAAATGGATTTGACGGCATTACGACCAACCCTGATTGGCGCCCTATCGGCAAATGTATGGATGGTGCAAGAAATCTTCATCCTAACGAAGCCGGAATGGCATTCATAGCCGACAAGATATATACAGAGCTTGGAAGTTGGCTTGAAGAGTAAACACAAATAGACCTGCGTCATTGGCGCAGGTCTTTTCGTTCGCTTTGAGCATTCACCACAAGGTATGTTGCCATCAGGATTGTAGAAATGATGATTTTTTTCATGATGTATGAATTTGGAAGGCAAAGTTTAGAAAGTTTATTAATTTTGCCGATTATGAAAAGACTATTCGCATTATCGTTACTTGTATTACTTGTTTCATGTTCATGTCCGAAATCTGATTATATATATGACGATCGGGCTATGAAACAAGCCGATTCAATTGTTTACCTTGACAGAAGCGTGGATTCACTGACAGTCGTTCTTGACAGATTCGAGAAGGACGGCAATAAATATGGTGTAGTTGTAGCATGCCGTGAACTCGGACGCTCATACCGTAATGCAAGCATGTTTTCGGAGGCGATAGATGTGCATAAGAAGGGCCTTGCTGTAGCATGCGAAATTGCCGATACTATACAGATAATCCAAGCATATAATAATATAGGTACTGACTATCGTCGCATGAGTATCCTTGATGAGGCATCTGATTTTCATTATCAGGCCCTTGCTGTCAGTGCTGCCTACAGCGACCAGATAAGCAAGACAGCCCTGAAGAACAGAGTCGTTTCCCTCAACGGCATCGGAAATGTACAGTTGAGCCTTGGTAATCCGGAAGAAGCAGAAAGGGTATTCCGCGATGCTCTCAAAGGTGAAACTGCCTTGGGCAGTTACCTTGGTCAAGCGATCAACTACGCAAACATCGGAGCTATTCTTGAAGAAAGGGGACAGATTGATTCAGCGCGCGCCTATTATGCGCAGTCGCTCTCCTGCAATGAACTCGCAAAATCAGACCTGGGAATATCTTTGTGCCATACCCATTTCGGCCGTCTTTATGAGAACGAGGGAAATCTTGACAAGGCGGTACTCGAATACAGACTGGCCTATGATGCCATGAAAGACAATAAGGACCGTTGGCATTGGCTGGAGTCATGCCTTTGTCTGTCAAGAGTATATGCTGCCAAAGGAAATTCTTCCCTTGCAAAGTTATATCTCTCCGAAGCCAAGACTGCCGCTCAGCAGATTAACTCTGTCGGTCACCTTGCTGATGTCTACATGCAGGAATACAGGATAGAGTCAGCAGCCGGTAACTATAAGAAGGCATTGGATGCATTTAAGAGGAGCAGCGAGTATAGCAATCAATATGCAAACGAGAAGAATCTTACCCATATGCAGAATGTCCGTGTCAGGTATGAAAGGGAGAGAAAACAGGCGGAAATTTCTCTTCTTCAGCAGAATTACGCTGCGGAAAAACATGGCAGGAACATTATATTGGGAACAATCATCGTCGCATTGGCCTTTGCTGTCATTGCAATTGTATTCCTTATATTCAATATATACCTTCGATCGAAGAATCAGAAAATGCTCAAGGAGGTCGAACGTACACGGATGAATTTCTTCACCAATATTACTCATGAGTTCCGTACGCCACTTACTGTCATCATATCCGCAGCTCAGGATATCCATTCAAAGAACAAGGCTGACAAGACTCTGCAAAGAGATTCGGTTGACATAATACGTCATGGAAAAGGTCTGCTGGATCTTGTAAATCAGATACTTGACATTGCTAAAATATCGTCTCGAAATGCCTCGGCACCATCATGGAGAAGGGGAGATGTGATCGGATTCATTACCATGATATGCGAGAGCCATCTCAAGTATGCAGAGAGAAAGGACCTAAGGATAGTATATGGCTTCGATTTGGAGCGTCTTGAAATGGATTTCGTACCGTCTTATCTTATCCGTATAGTCCAGAATCTGCTCTCCAACGCTATAAAATTCTCATATCCAGGATCTGATATTCTTGTGTCTGCAAAGGTGGTTGATATAAAAGGTGGATCTGCGATGCAGTTATATGTATGTGATACCGGAGTCGGAATGACTCAGGAACAGAAGGAAGTGATCTTCAAGCCGTTCTATCAGGCACATGACGATACAGCAAATATCGGAAGCGGTGTCGGGCTCTCTCTTGTAAAATTGGCCACAGAAGCGATGGGAGGAAATGTAGAAGTACACAGTTATCCTTCTGAAGGAACAGTATTCATTGTCACCATACCGATAACCAATACTCATCATCAGTCAGAACGAATCCATATAGAGGACTATTCGTTCGACCTTGTTGATATGATCAATAATTATATCCCAGAAGATCAGGAGAATTTAAATGCAGATGCTCCTCGTATCCTTATCGTGGAGGATACCCCTGATGTGGCACGCTGGCAGATGCGCCAACTCAATCCAGAGTATGGTTTCTATTTTGCCGCAGATGGCCAGGAGGGATTGAAAAAAGCCCAGGAAATCGTACCTGACCTGATAATCACAGATGTGATGATGCCTGTTATGGACGGATATGAATTGTGTCGCAGGGTGCGAGAAAGCGAACTTCTGTGCCATATCCCTATCATAATGGTAACGGCCAAGGCTCATGTAGAAGATAGGATAAAAGGTCTTGAAGCTGGTGCAGACGCATATGTGGAAAAACCGTTCCATCCTGATGAACTCTCCGTACGAGTGTCCAAACTTCTTCAGCAGCGTGCAATGCTCCGCAATGTATATGGTGAGGTGACTGATAGGCAGGACGCAGTAGAGAAACATGAGATGTCAGCTCCGGACAAGGCTTTTGTCGAGAAACTTTCTCAGGTTATCCATGACCATATCGTCAGAGGCAAGATTGACTACGAGGAACTCGCTGCTGACTTCTTTGTAGGCAAGACTCAGCTTAATAGAAAAATCAAAGCCATAACCGGATATACAACCACTGAGTATATTCTTCAGATCCGTATTTCGATGGCAAAGCAACTCCTGGTCAAGACGGATTATCCGATAGGTGATATAGCATCCAGGGTTGGAATCGACGATGTCGCATATTTCAGTGCAGTATTCCGTAAGGCGACAGGAAAGACTCCGACAGCGTTCCGAAATAGATGACAAAGTCACTAAGATTATAAAAGACGTCATTTAATTCATAGCCCGACAGGCTTCTGTCGGGCTATATTTGTGGTATACAGTAGTCAATTAACCCATATAATCAAGATTGTTATGAAAAAGTTGTTATTTGCTATTATGGTGGTCGCAATGGCGATAGTTTCATGTGACAAGGAAGTTGCCTCGGTAAATGTATTGGAAGGTCAGTGGATTACCGAAGAGATGAGTGCGGACGGTGATTTCCCTGCAAACAGGACATTGATGGACATTGGTGCAAAGTCTGGTGCCGGTAAACTCACTATTGCGATTCTGATGACAGAATCCAATGCTGTCTTTACAGAAGGTGACATTGTCAAGATTTCAGGAGGAGCATATACTTATGATGTATCTAAAGGACAACTTACATCAGACGGGACCTCTGTAAAGGTGACTTTTCTTTCAAAAAATATGATCAAACTGACAGAGGAGGGAGTTGAACTAGTGTTTTCAAGAGTCGACAAGCAGTATTCGCTGTCTGATATGAAGGATCCTGAAGATTTTTTCCTACCGGAAGAGTTTAAACTTACTCCTTTAAAGGACGCAGATTGGGCCGGAGGTACTATTGCTTTTGCTGCAAACAGAGAGGTGGTGGATCTTGATTTCGCTGTTTCAACAACTGGGCTTACTGAGGATAACAGGTGCACGACTTCATGCAGTCTGGAAGATATGTCTGTCACACTCGGACTTTTCAAAGACGCTGAAGGAAATATTGCAGATTGCGATATTCTTGTGACAGCAACCGACTCTGAAGGTAATGAAGCGCACTACACAATCACATCTGATGCATGGCGACCTGTAGTATATACTAAATATAATGGTGAATATACTGAGGATGATCTGAGCCAGGGTTGGACCAGAGGTGCAGAATGCTGGCTGGGCGCTGTAAGCACTATGGATGAAATCGCTTACGACGGTACTGTTGATACATTCGGGGGCATCAGTTATGGGGTGCCTGACTTTATGGATGCTTTCGGTACGAATGTGACAAAAATCGGGTTTGACACTCCAAACACAAATCAGACAGGAACTATCACCTACACTTATGGTGCATTGACCTATGAGCTGGAAATTGAAATATGCAGATAATTATGACTCGTAGTATATATATAGGTATATTCCTCCTTGCGGCTTTTCTTCTTCCGGGAATTCTTCTGACTTCTTGTGAGGATGAGCAGGCAGGAGTTAGTGAAATTATTTTTACCAATATCAAGTCTGGAAAGAAGACTATGACTGTCGGTGAGGAATTTGAGATAAAATATACGGTCCTTCCTGTGGAATTGCAGGAGACAGCAGAGATAGTCTGGGAATCTTCCGACAAGAAGATAGCCAGAGTCCGTAAGGGCAAGATTACTGCAGAAGGTCCGGGAGAGGCTATGATTACTGCTATCATTGGCAAGGTAACCGAATCAGTGTTGGTAACGGTCGAGGCCGTACAGATAGAGAGTCTGGACTTTCCAAGCGAAATCCAGGTCTATCTGGGTGCGTCGGTCAAGGTTGAATTTACTAATATAAAGCCGGCTGATGGTTCGCTCACTACTATTGAATGGGAAATAGAAACCTACGATGACGGAGATGCAGATTGTGAACTGATCGACGGTGAACTTTATGTGACCGGAACCAAGGAAGGAATGGCGGATCTTGTAGGCTATATTGATGGTAAGATTATAGATAGATGTGAAATAATCGTCAAGGAACGCATTCCTGTACAGAACGTGACCGTGTCTCTATCCAAGAGCGAGGTGACATTCGGTGAGACTCTTACTGTCTCCACTCAGGTCACACCATCGAACGCTTCAATTAAGGATGTTGCTCTGCGCTGTTCTCCAAAGCATCTGGTGACCCTTAGCGGAAACACCATAACCGCCGGAAATGCAGCTGGAAAGGTGACAGTCTATGCTACGGCAGACGGTGTTACAGGCTCGGCAGAGTTTGAAATTGTCGCACCACCTCTTACACTTACAATCAAAGGTGAAGGTTTTGGTGACGGGAATAGTTATAACTTCCTTTCTCCAGACACAAGTGTAGGGGACTTTCCTACATCAGCGCGACTTGTGCTCTCTGCCAATTATGAAGGTGTAGATTTGTCAAAAGCAGTCTGGACATCATCCAGCGCGAATATTGTAAAAGTTGATGCCGATGGTATGGTAACAGGTATGGGACATGGTACCGCAGTTGTTACGGCGGAAGTGGATGGCGTCAAGGCGACATATACCGTACGCTCTGTAAAGAAATCGTCCTTTGGAATCACTTTGGTCAATTACTATGGAAAGACTCCGGTTTCCTCGATCTCTACTCCTGAAAATATATATATTGTAGACTATTTTGACCCTGCATTTGCATCAGATCGGAATGCATTTGATTTTGGATTATATCTCCTCTATAGAGTGAATTTGAGTACGAACGGCAGTCTTACTGCGCATTTTGAGGGTAATAGTGCTGTCATAAGAGCTGATTCGCCATGTTCCGGTTCTGTTACTTTCTCTCTTGACAACGGAAAATCCGTCAATCTTCCTGTAACCATGAAGGTGCAGAGTCTTACATTTATTGGGATTGACACCGGTAAACATTACGGTACCGTCCAGAAAGGAGGCTCGTTGAGCATTTTACATAAAGATGCTGATCCGAGAGAAGGACTCGGCACTTTTGAAGCAATTCGGGTTTACTGTAATGTGGGAACTTCCTATGAAGAAGGGGTGTCAGTACTTGCAGACGCTTATTCATGGAAGAGCAATATTAGCAGCACAGATCCGTTTGATTACGGTACTATTAATTGGAATAATCCCAAAGTCGGAACACATGTGATAACCATGACTGATTTCGATCCTACATTCTCAATAACCCTTACTATAGATTCAGAAAACATTTAATGACGCTACCTTATTCTATATTATGGCAGAACTTTATGCCACTTGCATGATTGAATTCAACCTATAAGTTCTAGAACCTATGCTGAGAAAGATTTTATCAATTTTGTTGTTTACAGCAGTGCCGTATATTATATCGGCACAGACTCTTTCTGAAATATGGGTCACATCTGATAGCCTGCACGTTTATTTCCCGCAGAGCAAGTCGAAACTTGATCCTGGCTTCCGTGGTAATGGAGAGAGTCTTAAACTGTTTACCCAAGACTTTCATAAGATGAAAGATATCCCTGGCAGCAAAGTAAAGAGTGTTCTGATTGTTTCTGGAGCATCTCCGGAGGGAAGGATTGACCTTAACAGGCGTCTGTCTGATGACAGAGCGAAGGCAGTACTGGACTATCTTCTTAAAGAACAGTTGCTCGAGCTGTCAGAGGTGGAGGTTGAATCACGTGGTGTTGACTGGCAGGGTCTGTACAATATCATGGAGTCATCCGATCTTCCGTATCGTGATACGGTGATGGCAATCATATCCGGTCCTGAGGTTGAGATCAGAAATGGAAAAGAGGTGGAAGTTCGGCAGTTGGCTTTGATGACCCTTGACCAAGGACGGGTGTGGAAGGAAATTTACCGTGAATATTTCCCAAACCTTCGTGGAACGATGGTTATGATAGTGTGGAACATCAGGAAGGAGATTAAGAAGCCTGTAGCGAAGCCGGAGCCAGCGCCAGAGCCAGTGCCGGAACCTGCTCCTGAACCAGTTCCAGAGCCAGAACCGGCCCCTGAGACAGTGGCATCTGCGCCACCGGCATGGTCCTTCAATATGGTGGCCAAGACGAATCTTCTTTATGACGCCATGACTATCGGTAATCTCGGCGTTGAGTTAGGGCTTTGGAAAGGGCTTGTTCTGGATGTCAACTATATGCACAACCCATGGATCAGAAATAACTACTCGCATTGGTATCGCGTTAACGGTGCAGAATTCGGTCTTAAATACTATATCAATAAGGATCAGCGTCCGTTTGCTGCAGGACATCATGTAGGGGCATCCGCCCAAATGCTGACTTTTGACGTTACAGGTATCCTTGTTGATGCCGATCCATGGAAGTTTGGACCGATGTTGACCTATGGCTACACCCTTCCAATTAGAAAGCGACTGAACATCGATTTCGAGGTCGGTGCGGGTGCTATCTTCGGAAATGTGTATAGATATGACGCGGTAGACCATCTCAGACTATGGAAGAAGACAGAAAAGGCTGCTTTTGTTCCGAAAGTCGGTATAACCCTTCAGTACCTGATCGGTAAGAATAACTATAATGAAAGGAGGAAATGATTATGAAGAAACTATTGTTTGCAATTTCAATTGTCTTTGCTCTTTCTGCATGTACAAAGCACGACCCATTTGATAACTTTGAGGATGGCGATTTGTGGATTCTGTCACGTTTTCTGCCTGAGAACTATCATAGTGGTGACAATGCGTTCTTTAGTTATGGTGATTTGAAGGATGCCGGTTTATTTGAGAATCCGATACTTGAAAATGGAAAATACAGCCGCGTACCTACATCCGGCGAACTTCAGATGATTTTCCCTAAATGCGACGATCCAGCATTCCTGGGACAGTACAATATGTGGCTCCCGCTTAACCATGCCTGGAGTCCTGCCTCTGAAGGCATTAAGTTTATTGAATCTGCCTTCCTTGACAATAAGGACGACTACTCTGTAGATTCATCCGGAGAGGTTATACGCGGTGAGTCGGAGTTCTATTATGCATCGGACTATGAGGATGGTAATCCAGACTTCATTCCGAATTTCGCTCTCCGTTTCAAGGGAACCTCACAGTATGCAGCCTATATGTACCAGATTAAGGTCAATGAGTATGATACTCATACTGAATATGTGCTGAATCTCAAGGCTAAGTGGCTGAAAAAGTCGGATGTGACCACCACAATTGAGGATATAATCAAGCCGGATTATTGGAAGTCCGGGTATCTTGAACTGGAATTTCCGCTTGAATCATATTTAGATTCTGACGGAGTTATGGCTGATATCTGTGGACGTCTTGTCAGTTCTACACAGGAACAAGGAAGGCCTGTTCTGGGTAGTTTCAGCCTCTCACAATCCGGCATGGACACTGGTGATGCTTCCGAAAAATACAATCTGCGTATGATCCGCTGTCAGAAAAATGGAATACTTTAAAATCATTATATCATGAAAAAGTTATTTTATGCAGTCATTCTCGCCACATTAGCGTTGGCAGGATGCAAGAAGGATGAGAGTACTTCTTATCAGTTTGAGGGTTATCAGTGGATAACAGATGAATTGGAACCTATTGGTAACTATCCAAAGCATCAGCTTCTTTTTGATGTGGGCTATACAAAGCCGGGCGTTATTTATTATGCTGTAGTAATATGTGAGGATAATAGTAAGTATTCGACGGGGGATATTATAAAGACTCTTGAACAGCAATATACTTATTCTTCTTCAACAGGAGAAGTCTCGATGTCAGGTGATGCTTTAAGAATAACATTTATAAGCAAGGATATGATTAAGGCAGAACATTCGCCTGAAGATATTTTAGTTTTAAATCGCGCAACAAAGAGGTATAACCTTAAGAATGCCCTTGAACCATCCCATCCATTCGATCCGCCAGTGTCAGAAGAGTTTAAAATCACTCCTGAGAAAGAAAGCGATTGGGCTGGTGGTTCTGTGCAGATCAATGCAAATCGCGAGGATGTGACCTGGTCTTTTGAAGTCAAGGGACATCCGGTTGACGGTGCTCCATACCAGAATGGCAGCCTTGCGACTTCAATCTCAGAAGATGGTCTCCTGACTTTGGCGATGTATAAGACAAGGCTGGTAAGTTCAGTGTCTTCAATCACTGATGCAGTCATTGTTGTTACTGCAGAAACAGCAGATGGTCAGACTGCAACTTGTGAAGTTACTTCCAAGGCGTGGAGTGTCAAGTTCTTTGATAACCGAGCGAATTGGGCAGAGCTTGATATTAACGATATAGTCTCAGGTTATGATATCTCTTTCGGACCATACGATGTGAAAGGCCAGTCGATAGAAGGCTGGGATGGACCTGACGTCGGTTTTACTTGGAATCATAATTGTCTCGTACCTTATGGTAACAATGGGGTTGATGTGTGTGCAGATGTGCTTGATATGAGTCAGATCCAAAACAGTACATTGATTACAGATAAGACCGGAGACAGGTACATCAGTGTGACTTATGGGGCATATGAGAATAAGTACATTATAGAAGATTTCAGATAATCGATATTATTGAGTTCTATTAGTGGAAACAGGTGCATTCGTGTGCCTGTTTTCTTGTTTTTGTCGCTATAGTCATAATTTATGTCGCTCAGTCAATAACGCAGAGGTATACCAAAGGTTAAATTTGTAGTAAATAATGCTAACTGATACCACTATTATGAACAGGTTTAAATTATCTTCTGTAATTTATCTGGCTGTGATGTTCAGCTTGTCGCTAGGATTGATTTCTTGTGAAAAGGAAACAAACGAAGTCCATTCAATTCTTTTTACAAATGTCTCTTCAAATAAACTGACCTTGACAGAGGGAGAGTCATTCAAGGTAAAATACATTGTGGAGCCATACGAGCTTCAGGAGACGGCTGTCATTGAATGGACGACATCAAAGAAAAGCATTGCGTCCGTCAGAAACGGCAAGATTACAGCAGGGGAACCAGGCAAGGCTCAGATTACGGCCACATGTGGCAAAGCTACAGCTATTATCAATGTGCAGGTGGTCTCAATGGATGTGACATCCTTTAAACTTCCGACTTCTGTGTCCGGATACGTTGGCGCTCCTGTAAAGGTCGATGTGACGGATATCCAACCTGAGGAAGCATCGTTGTCAAATATCGGGTGGAAAATTGTCGATGAGTCAATTGCAACTTGCGAGGTCGATGGAGATAACCTCTATGTAACTGGCGTAAAGCCAGGATCTACAAAACTTGTGGGAAATGGCCTTGATATCACCCGTGAATGTACTGTGACCATCAATGAATATATTCCGGTAACTTCAGTTACTGTGACCTTGGGCAAATCTTCAATCGGAGTAGGTTCGAGCACAAGCGTATCTTTGAGCGTCTTGCCGTCTAATGCATCCATCAAAGATGTGGAGTGGAGACTTTCTCCGTCGTCGCTTGCGACCTTTGATGAAAAGGCCATGATAATCACAGCTGGAGATAGTCCAGGTAAAGTTACTATTACGGCAACAGCAGCCGGAAAAGAGGCTGTGGGCAGTGCAGAACTTACCATTACACCACCGGTTGCATCGGTGATAAAAGTGAAACGAGTGAACGGAAATGGAGCAGAGTGCTGTATCAGTCCGGACGGCTCTTTCAGTCAGCCAAAGACGGTTCAGCTTATCGCCGAGATAACCCCTGCAGCAGCCCAGAACAATAAGGTCTCATGGAAAAGTCATGATACTACGAGAGCAACGGTAGATCAGAACGGTGTGGTGACTGCCATTGGTCATGGCGGCGTGCTGATAGAAGCGGAATGTGATGGTGTAAAGGGTTATATTACGATCGGTTCTGTCAGAAAGTCCTCTGCAATGTGGGTGGCGTACAATACTTCTCCGTATTTTACAGATTCTTATGAAATAACAAGTCTTACTCGTGTATTTGGAGGCGCATCTTTTGCCATAGCCGATCCTGCCGGATTGATAATTAACCAGGACGGAAAGTCCGATTATGTCGGAATGTACCCTATTGTAAACGGACAATTTTATCAACCAAAGGTGACTTTCCCGGCTAATGTAGTTCAACTCTCTGATACTGAGACTATTTCAAGTTGCTGCTATGTCACTATGAGTATCAGGGGTGCTCACAGCGCCGCTCCGATTACAGTTGATATGGGGTACGGTAATAAGGTTACTGTAAGTTTGACTTCCGGAATCAAGTCTTTTACCTTGAAGGATGTAGTGCCGCAGCATGTGAACAATGGTGAAACCATTACAATCAAGCGGCCGACATACTATCCTGACGAATATACAATATTTGCCAATATGGGTCAATTCGACTCAAATGAATCTTCTTTGACTCGAACAGTTGATTGCATAAATTCCGGCACAACCAATTTGGTAGATGGCTGCACTTTGACAATCAGTCCTACGACCCCAAAGGGTACATACGTCATATCTGTTGACCCTGAACATTACGCAGATCCTGCGTCATTCACACTGATAGTTCAATAATAACCCATAAAATTAACACATCATGAAAAAGATTTTCACACTTGTGGGCCTTGTCGCCCTGATTGCAGGTTTCTCTGCATGTACAAAGAATCAGACTGAACTCAGCGGAGAAACACTTGCTCAGAAGATTACAGTTTCCGGCTTTGTGAGATATGTAGAAGCAGGGGAGGATCCTGAACTTGTCAATCCAGGCACTTTGGTAAATGTATATTATGGAATTCCAGATGAAAAAGGTAATGTGACTTTTGCCGTCAAGACAGTTGCTGTTGACAGGGATGCATTCTTTGAAGTGAAGTTAGGATGCCCTCCAGGCAAGTCGCTGAAGGTAAAGATTCAGTCTTCGATGGTAGGCTCGTCTGATGCTATTGATGAGGATGGAAAGAAGACGAACTCAGATGCTCATTTCTTTGGCGAGTCAGCGCTTAAAGACGTAGCATGCGGAAGTGCAGTATGCTTTACACTGGATATGGCTCCGGTATCATTTGATAGCGAACCTGGTATCAAGCAATAATCTTTAAAAAGAAACAACCATGAAGAAAATTATATTTACTCTTGCCGTTCTCTGCTTTGGTGTCATCACCATGCAGGCTCAGGAGAAGAAGACATATTTCTATCCACAGAAAGGCAAATGGGCAATAGGAGTTACATTCAACCCGGCCAGCATCGGAAGTACTATCGCTATACAGCCTAAGAACGGTGAGTTCGCTGGTGATTTCCTGGAAGGATGGGCAGGACAGCCAAAACAGATGTTCGTTATGTCAAAAGACCCGATGGCTTCCATCAGATTCAAGTATTATCTTTCCTCAAAGTCAGCATTCAGGGCTTCTATGGGTATTAATGGAAGCGTAGTGAACTATCGCGAATATGTTCAGGATGACCTTGCAAAGGCATTGAATCCTGACTCACAGAATCTTGTAGTTGACCGCGCCACTTCTACTCTCAACAGCGTCTCTTTGCTTGCAGGTTGGGAGTGGAGCAAGGGTACAAAGGCCATCAGATTTGTCTATGGCGTGGACATCATGTACACAATTGCTGGCGGCCACATGTATTTCAAGTATGGAAATGCAATGACTGACCTGAACCATGTACCTTCTTCAATGCCTATGACTCAAAGTGGTGGCAATCTCAACAATTATGTTGACAAGGGGTGGGGAATCGCTTATGGTCGTCCTGTAAAGCGCAGCAACATCGGTTATGTACATGGACTCGGAGTCAGTGCAGATGCAGGTCTTGAGTTCTTCCTTGCTGAAAACATCTCTCTCAGTGCAGCTCTTAACTTCACTCCGATAATGGTCACTTTCCAGCCTAAGACATATACTACGTTTGAGGGCTTCAGCACCAAGACCGGAAAGGTTGAGCAGGTAAGGGGAATGGTCAGCCCAGGCAGCAGTGCGCTTCTTTACGGTACTCAAAACATAGGATGCCGTATCTCACTGACTTATTACCTTTAATTAATAAAGTATTATGAAGACTCGAAACATATTCGCAGGTCTGGCAGTTATTGCCGGTTTTCTGACTGCTCAGACCGAGTCTTCTGCCCTGCTGAACAAATTGCTCCAGAAAGCGAATATCTTGGTATCCTTGACCGGGGCTTTATAGAACAAAAGGGTATAGAGACTATTCGCGTAAGCATGTATGGCAAGCATTATCCATATATGAAAGCTTTCGACTTGTTTGATATAATTTAAGGTTATGGCGCTCAGATGCCGAAATAATTTAAGATATGGATACAGAAACCAAACCAAGGATGAGTAAAGAGACGGTTCAGCAGATCATCGACAGTCGACTTGCTGCGATTCTGGAAAAGGAACTGAGTGAGGAAACAACTTCCTTGCAGGGCCATGGAAAGCAGGATGAGTCGGAATCGTCTAACCATTTCGGTATATTTAAGAAATAGGAAAAATTTTGAATATGAAGAAAATTTTATCACTTATGATGATGTCAGTCCTCGTCTTTGCAGTGTCATGCAGGAAGGATAAGACACCTCAGGAAAATGTCCCGGTAGCTGTGACTGGTGTAAAGATTACTCCCGAGACTGTTACTTTGAAACCTCACATGGAGCAAGTATTTACCGTCGAGATTCTACCGGCCAATGCGACAAACAAGAATGTTACATGGACTTATGATGACACTATTCTTGAACCTGTCGAAGGTAAAGAGAATACATTTTATGTGTGGGATACATTAGAAGAGTCAACAATTCTTACTGTAACTACAGAAGACGGAGGATTCACGGCAGAATCAACTATAGCAATCGCTCAACTTGTTCCGGCTGAGGGTATCTCATTAAGTGAACCATTGGCGATGAAAGTTGGCGAGACTCAGACTCTCTCGTATACCATTACTCCATCTGACGCGTGTCAGTGTGAGATGGAAGTAATGTGGAGCTATTCTCCGTATGTAGGCCCATTGGATCCGGATTGTGTAATCACAATGGATGAGATTACCGGTGAGATCATAGCCATAAAGCCGGGAACGGCTACAGTTACCATAGAGACCCAGAATGGATTCTCCGCACAGAAGACGATTACTGTGACGTCTTCGGATCTGATTGCAACTACTGGCTGGACTTGGGCTGGCGGAAAGGTGCAGCTTAGTCATCCGTCTGATGTGGAGTCATATGAACTGACTTTTCCTGATTATTTGAAAATCGAGAATGGCAAACTGGAGTGCACTCCGGCTGGCGAATTGACTCTTCCTCTGTTCGTGAAGAAGAATTCCGGAGACATTTCTGATGCGCCAATAAGGGTAAAGGCCACTCTAAAGAATGGAGAAACAGCATATAATGTGATTGTTTCCAGGGGATGGAAGCCTGACTTTTTTGATAATAAATCACTTCAAACACCAGCTGTGTCATTTAAGCCGGGGGCGATATATCTTGCTATATATGATTCAGAACTCAATTTTCTTACATATGGCGAGTCACTATGGGCCGAGGTTACATATCCTGATGGTTCGGGAGTAGGAAACTATTTCCCTAGGCCTGATTCATATGATCTTTACCGTACTCATCAGATTATGTCCGAAGAGTTTGGCAATTATGGTGTGACAGTTAAATATGGTGATGTGAAATTTGATTTCGATCTTAAACCAACAAACTGAATTTTATGATGAAAAGAACACTTTAATTTGTGGCGATAGCTGCCTGGGATTGTCGCAGTGACTTGAGTTACTCTTGAATCGACCAGACTTGACGCCTATATCTATATGTTTGAAGAAGGTGCGGAGAGCTATAAGATCGAGTTTGTAGGCTCTTATGACAAAACAGTCAAATATGAGCAGGATTTTGCTCCGTCATTGTAATATAAAAGTTGTTAATCATTAATTATATAAGTTATATTATGAAAAAAGTATTCAATTTATTTTTGGCCTCATTTGCTGTACTGGTATTTTCTTCAGGTCTGACTTCCTGCAACAAGGATGCAATGGGAGAGATGAAACTTCTTGGAACATGGAAGACCGAGAAGATGGTCGTATCTATGACAGTTGATGGAAAGACGGTTTCTGAAACCATAACCATGGAGAATGGTGATGAGGATATGTTCAAGACACTGACATTTACATCCGACGGAACTGTCGTCGCTACTTTCAAGAATGGTGACTTCGATACAGCCACATGGGAGTATTCTGACGGTAAGCTTATCCTTAAAACTGAAGATTCCGGAAATGTGTCTCTTGAATTCAATGTAGATGAACTGACGATGAAATCTCTGGTCATTTCAATGAGCGAGAGCGGTGCAAAACTATCTTATCATTTTAAGAAATGAATTTCTATTATAGCAATAGTTCGTTAATTTTATAAAAGTTACACCGCGGCGCGAACGCCGTAGAATAAAAGTTCTTTGAAATCAGTGTTATTTAATCGCATGTTCGGAGATTTTCCGGACATTGCAATAAATCGATCCACCATTGCAGCGTTGTGCAGCAGTGTTTTGGTTGAACCGACCGAGAGGGCCATCCCTTGCTGACGGGCAAATGCCCTGGCGAGGTTGACGGAAGTGAGCGAGGCGTTGAAGGCAAACGACAGAGCTTCTTTGTTTCTCGCCTGACAGTGTGTGAGCCCGGTGAACTGCTTGGCATCGCGGAAGACGAACTCCAGCTGGAAACGTGTCCGGTAGATGTCGAAGATGTCGCGGGCTGACATTGCGGTGTCGGTTGAGAAGAAGACCTTTCGGGTCTGACGCTTCTTTTCTGCATCCTCGTAGTCAACCAAGACGACTCGAACTTCACATCCAAGGCTCACAGCCCATACGACAGCCGTGTACATCTTGTATACGAGTTTGCCTTCGGCAGTATAGTCCTCCGAGAAGACGTTCATGTCAAGATTGTTGACATCAACCTTACCTGCAAACTTCTGAGGACGGCCACGTTTGCCAGTCTTTGGACCTGAGTACAGGTACTTGAGGTTGACATCATCACGGAAGCGACTTATGAGATTGAAGCCCAGAGACTTCACTCCTGACACAAAGCTCTCTTTCGAGAAGTATGCGTCTGCAACTATGAGCTTGCATATAGACAGCAACTGTTTGCAGTTGCGGTTGAGCATCCTCAGATACCATCCGGTGAGGGAGTCGGGATCTTTCATCCCCTTGGTGCAGTCAGGTTTTCGTCCTCGCTTCTTGTCTGTGAAGGTCTGTTCTGCCTTGAGGAAGACCGAGTCCTTGGCATCGGCGTCAACGATGGATATGCCAAGTATCTCGAGACCCTTCTTCATAGCAGCTGCACAACCGGACCAGAACCAGTCGATGCCTGGAGTCTTCTTGCCGGACTTGGAGATATAGCAAGGATCGATGGCTATTGCAATGCGATGTCCCTTTGTCGATTCCAGGAACGACCGGTTGAACGACAGCCAGTCGAAAGACTTCCTGAAGTTCTGACGGAACCTGCTTTCGCACGAACGACCGCACCTCGCCATCTGGGTGAAGTTGAGTCGTCCTGTATGTGTGAGTATAAGTTCCATGGTCTCGATGAAGAAAGATTGAAAAGATTTGCTTAAATTTGCCTGGCCGGAGAGGGCTTTCGAAATCATCTCTCTGAGCTGGATAAGGGGCTTGATTTTCATGTCTTGTAACCTAAAGTGTGGTAACTCTAAGTTACTGAAAATCAAGCACTTATCCAAATTTTTCAAGCGTTATTTTCATCTTTTTTAACACTTTTTT
>JBGVQP010000047.1:0-24407 GCA_045127685.1 Candidatus Cryptobacteroides sp. | reverse complement strand
TCGCAGTAGTACCATCGCTGAAAGCCTTTGTTGCGATCTCTGGAGTAGCAATGCTGAAAGACACAACTGCCTCTCCGCCCTGATTGCCCTGAAGATCCTTAACGCATGATGTTGCAAGCATTGCAACTGCAGCCATCATTAAAAAAAAGATTTTTTTCATAATACATAGTTAAATATTATTGTTAGGTGTTGATTTTTGCGTTATTCTTATTTCTTGCGTGGATTACGCTCAATGATATCTTCCTCTTTTGGGTGTTGTTCATCCGTACCAGAGTTCTTTATTTTTGTATAATACAACCCGTCAGCTGCACTGCTATATTTCAAATACGAACTCCATACGCTACACTTTACCTTTGCCTCAAACCTGTCATCAAACTCGGTGATTGGAGCACCACCTACAACTAAGTAGTCCTCATCGTCAACGTAGCAACCAACATTATAGTTTGCTTTAGATGTTCCTACCCAGAACTTAGTATCGGCATCAGCTGTCATGAACTGCCAGTTCTTGAATCTACCACCGCTAATCTCACGGTAAGCAGAACTATCACCAGTACAGTTAATCCAACCATGGAAAGTACCTCCAAATACTCTTAGCAGATTCTTGGTCAGATTCACATTAGCATTGAATGTTCCACCATAGATCCAGATTTGAGGACAGATTGTATTGCCGTTTGATATAGAATTTATAGAATGTGAACCATTAAAAACACCATTATAGATTCTGATTATAGGACGGTCCTTTGTTGAACCACTCTTCTTGTAATAAATACATGCCTTGCCCTTTGCAGTAATACCACCAGGATTTGTAGCATCTGCATTTACAGTCAATGCATAACTTGCGTTGCTGCGACCTTCGCAAGTTACCTCAATCGCATGCTTTCCACTTGCTGCAGTCATCGTATATGTTCCGAGATCAAGTATGTGTGACTCTGTAGACTTGATCTTTACAACATCATTAAGAGTAACATCCTTGATCAGAGTCAGGGTAGTGTTATTTGTCCAATTTGCGATAGCGTCGTCAATGTTATAATATGTAGTATTACCAACCGTTGCAGTAGGAACGCCCACAATCAAGGTCCAAACTCCGTTGGTTTCTACGACACTATGATTCTCAATAACGTTTATGAGTCCATCCCAAGTACAAGGATTTGAGCTGAAGGTTCCGCCAGCAATAGTAACAGTTGGATTTTTTGAAGCGATTCCAAGGTTGTTCTGAATATCGATAACCTTCTTCAATGCATTGAATGTACCGCCATTTATCTGTACGTTTGCACCTGTATCAGCAAGAATAGCTCCGCGTGCTGCAGTAGCAAGGGTATTATCACCATAATTATCGTTGCTGAAAGTACCGCCATTGATAATAAGCTTTCCACCTGAGTTCAATACGCCTGCTACCCAAGGGCCATGAGATGTTCCCTGATTATTCGCCTCTTCTGCTGTCAGGCACTCTGTAGAATATGTACCGCTCTCAACAGTAACGGTACCACCACCGTTTACTGAAATTGCCATTGAGTTATATGGTGCAGTGTACATTCCTGTCTGTTTTATTATCACTCCTGACAGAACGATAGATCCACCAGCAGACTCTACACCACCACCATACTTAGAGTAAATCTTTGAATCCTCGATATTTACAGTTGTTCCTGAAAGTGCCTTTACGTTAAGGCCATTACCTCGGTAATTATACAACTCTACCTTCTTCAAAGTTACTTTAGCAGTACCTTCAGTACGGACAGTACCATATGCGCCTTTGCTATATTCGCCGGCTGCTACCATTATACCGTTCTGGATAGTCACTTCTGATGCTCCGTTAATCTTGAAGTTGCGATTGTTTGTGTTTGCACCATCTGAAACAGTAAATGTCTTCCCGTTGAGATCAATTGTAATCTTCTTATCTGTAATAAGGATACCATCAGTATCTTCAACATCTGCGGCAAGTTTAATCAAAGCTCCCTGCTCAGCTATTTCACATGCTTTTCTAAGACCAGCAGCAGTAGTTGCTTCATATGTTTCTCCGTTCTTCACAAGACCTTCCATTACCTGAACAAAGTTATCCGGAGTCTCATATTCTGGCTCCATATCGACTTTGATATCAACAGTGCTGGTGAGGATATTACCGTAGATGTTTGTTCTGTAGTTACGCTGAACTGGAACTGAACCTACTGTGCGAGTCTTAGCTGCATCTGCGTCAGTCTCTGTGTAACCGAACTCGATATCAACGAGAGCCTTATCAGCAGCTACGAGGATGTAGTTCATTGCGAGGTACTCATAACCTGTGACAGGGAATGTTTCACCTGATGGGATGGCAGCATAGTCATAAGTAACCTCTGCTTCCCCTGAAACTTCACCATTCCAAAGGTTAAGAGTGTTGTAGATGCTCTTTACAGTTACAGCAGAGTTCGCTGGAGTGTAACCAGCGCTTGTAGAAGCTGCAAAATCTGCTGTACCGATGTTGAGCTGAGCAAAAGGACGCTTGAGTTCGATAGTCTCTGTTTGAGCACCAGTTACTTTGAATGTGTGGAACTTGTAGAAAGCATCACGGTTCTCTGCATTGCTGAGAGCGTTTGTGTAATCTACAGTCATAGTCTTCTTTGCGAAGTCAACTGTGTAAGGAGCGTCAGGTGCTGCAGCCCAGAAGATAACAGAGTAGGTGTTACCAGTAGTGAGCTGGAGCTCTACCTTAGCGCTGCCTTTGATGGTAGCGTCAGTTTTAGTGAGAGCCTCAAGCTCTACGCCTTCTTCGTCGTAAACCGCATACTGAAGGACAGTTGCAGTAGTACCATCGCTGAAAGCCTTTGTTGCGATCTCAGGAGTAGCAACGTTGAAAGACACAACTGCCTCGCCACCCTGGTTGTCGTGAAGATCCTTCACGCATGATGTTGCAAACATACCTGCAGCCATCAAACCGAATAAGAAAATCTTTTTCATACTTGAAATGGTTTAGTTGTTATATTGTTCTTTAATAAATTTCAATGTTATAGTCATCGCCGTCCCATCCTGGGTTGATCGAGACTCCTCCTGTTGCCTTTGTTGTCAGGAACGCGCCCTTGACCACTGTCAACTTGTTTCTGACAATCGGAACATTTATCGGATTAGTTGACGATATCTGTTCATTCTCTTCATTATATACTTCCAATGATACACTGAGAGTCGTGGTTGATCCATTGACGAACGCATAGTCAAATCCCATGGCTATTTCAGTTTCTGATATCAGCTCCATGTCGCTGTAGAATGACATTCCTGTCCAAGAGTCGGCTGGCTTGTCGGTGAAGATATTGAACGAACATGGCATGAAGATGTTGTATCTGAAGCGTACCTTATATTTATGGAACTCTATACTTTGCAGAAGTTGATCACGTCCGGCCTTTGTATTGATGTCGATTGTAGCATTATCACCCTTGGTCTGCTCCAACATTGCCTTCATTACCTTGGTCAGGAAGGCGTCTACGTCTGTAGATATGAAGATGAACTTACCCATTGGCCTCTGCATAGTTACCTCAGCCTCATGATCTATTTTGTCATGCAGGCTCGATGGGTAACGTTCTGGATTCAAGATAGTTCCGTTAGCATATCCTCTAAATGCCTCACGGTAGTCGTTGCTTCCCGGGTGGTTATTTCTGTCCGATAGGATGATTTCAGAAAAATCAGAAGTATCATAGTATTTGTCATCCTGACTGCCTGTGTCAACATAGTCAGCCCAGATCTTAAATTCGTATTCACCCTCCGGTAGATTTATTTCAACAGTGTTGTCTAAGTTTCCGATGTAAGGCTTTGTGAAGACGAAGGATTCATTTGGAACGCGCGAGATGTCTCTTGTCGAACCTACCTTATATGCATTGACTACGTATCTTACATCGTGCATCTGTCTAACATCGGCCATCTCCTGAACAGACTTTGTGTGGATAATCTCCGTATAGATAGGCATATCTGTATCAAAGTGCAGATTAAGCGAAAATGGAATACGTGAGAAATCCTCCTCCGGAAACTGATGGACACAAGAAACAAGCAGGACCATAAAGGGCAAAAGCAGGAGGTTAAAACTTCTTTTCATCGTTTACCTCCTTTTTTCTTTATGTCGATATCGTAGAAGAATGATACGGCTGCGTTGTCGATTCCAAACCAGGTCTTCCTTATACCACTTTTATAATAAGGTCCATTTTCCACATTATAGAAGATATCATACTTCGCGTTATATACGCCGGCACCCAAGGCAAACTCGACTCCCCATGAAGGGTTCTTCTTGAATCTTGTCTTGTATCCTACTGAAAGTCCGCCACCGAAAGCAGGACGACGTCCATTGTAGTCCTGGATACGATAATCACCGTTGAGTGCATAGTTATACCAACCGAGACCAAAATGAGCACCTGCAAAGAATCCGTCATTCTGTTCATTCTTGAGCCATGGATAATACCTTAACTCTGGCTGAAGGACTATGCCTCTGAACTTTATCGTAGGTTTGAAGTAATCGAAACCTCCGGAATAATAGAATGGAATATTTACAGAAAGATGTGGGATGATATCGAACTCAGCGGCCACGTTCGCCATTCCAAATCCCAGACCGACAGCATTTGTCTTGACCTCGATCTTGTATACTGATTCGGCGGTAGGCTGAGCGATAGTTATATTTAATGTAGAGTCAACCTGCAGATCCTTGAAAAGGTCTTCATCCGGCAGCTCATATGACTCATCTATGACTATCTGCGGAGATTGGACAAATGAAGATAAGTCAATACAGTAGCAAATTCTCGATGAACGGATATACGGGAAAATATTTTTGGCGATATACTCATACACATGTCCGTTATCTAGAGAACGCAATTTCTGAATCTTATCTCCCTGATAGTTCTCGATTATGTCAAGTATACGCTCTTTGTTTGCAAGAGTGCTGTCCATCCTGACACATTTGGAAAGAGCCTTCCAGTTCTGCGGGATATTGACGGATGAGATAATCGAGTCAGCAAAATCTGTATGCTCGACAATCAGTCTGTGAAGGACATCGCGCCTTTCCTTTGAAAGCGCATCATTAAGTTTGAAAGGGCCTTCCGGAGAAGCCGAACCGATTGTTTCTATCCTTACAAACTTGACTCCTGATATGGATCTGAGTGCATTGAATCTTGCAAAAAAGTCCTTGACACGGGCATCATTATCCTTGTAATTCTTATCATAATCAGCTTGCGAGACATGGAAGTATATACGCAGCGTATCCTCCACAACCTGTGCTTGGACAGATGCAGAAAGCGCTACAAGCAACAAGCTTGCAAATATACACCTCAATCGTATTGCCACTGTAATAATTTGATTTAGAATACTTTACCCCCCCCCCGCACAGCCAAAATGGCGGGAAAAGAACGCACAAAGGTAATATTATTCCCTCAAACTTTTAACATTTTTAACCTTTTTTTTAACCATTTTACATATTATTCCAGCCATACTGCCACAAAGGTGCAGTAAAACTACTCCCTATCGCTGATAATCCAAAAAATCACAAAGATTCGGTTGATTTGTTGACAATTTTATAGTAAATTTGCCGGATTGGAAATAAAATTATAACCAAAAACATATAACACACTGATATGCAGAACAAATTGCAAGAACTGACAGACAAACTCTACAACGAAGGTCTGTCAAAAGGAAAACAGGAAGGTGAGGAAATTCTCGCCAAGGCAAAAGTTCAGGCTGACGAGATCGTTGCCAAGGCCAAGGCTGAGGCTGCATCTATCCTGGCTGCTGCGAACAAGCAAGCTGATGACCTCAAGACAAAAGTTCAGGGTGACCTGAAAATGGCAGCCAGCCAGAGCATTGCCGCAACAAAGAAAGACATCGAGAACCTTGTTGTAGCGAAACTGACCGAGTCAGACGTAAAGAGCGCACTGACATCTGCAGAGTTCGTAAAGGAAGTTATCCTCGCTGTAGCCAAAGGTTTCAACACCGCAGAAGCTGTTGACCTCGAAGTCGTACTTCCGGAATCCCTCAAAAAGGACCTTGAAGGCTTTGTCAGCAAAGAACTCGCAAAGGCTCTTGAAGGTGGCGTAGAGGCTTCGTTCTCAAAGAAGATTTCGGGTGGATTCACCATCGGTCCAAAGGATGGCGGATATTTCATCAGCTTCACAGACGAGACATTCAACGCCCTCATTTCTGAATACCTCAGACCTGCAACCAAGAAGATCCTCTTCGGATAATGGATAATGAGGGCGAATATGAATAATTATGAATATATAATTGCAAGTCTGCCGGACATCACAACCGGATGGAAATTCGGTGAAAAGGTTCCCCACGACTACATTGAGGAAATCACTTCAGCCTGTACTGAAAAGGACAGGAAACTGATCGAGTTCCTGATGAGCGGTTACCTTGACGAAAATCTCAACACCGAGTTCTACCTTAAGGCGCTTACCCATAAGGACAGGTTCATCAGAGAGTATTTCAGATTTGATCTCAATGTGCGCAATGCCAAGGTGAAATACCTCAACAAAGCCCTGGGCAGACCTGCTGACAAAGATGTACTCTCTTTCCCGGAAGGCACACCGGAACAAGTGCTGGAGTTCATATCCGAGGAGTTTGAAGAGGCCGCAGCCCTTGACAATGTGCTAGGAGCCGGCGACATTCTTTCTCGCGAAAGAGGACTGGACGATCTGATGTGGGCAAAGATCGACAATCTCACACTTTTCAATTATTTTGACATTGACGTCATCCTTGGATTCATAGCAAAGCTCAACATAGTGGCACGCTGGTTCAAGCTTGACGAGCAGACCGGACGCGAGATGTTCAAGCGCCTGGTTGACGAAGTGCGAGGCACATTCAAAGGCGTTGAATACAAAGGATAATTAATAACAGAACAAATATGAAAACAACAGGAAAGGTAACGGGTATCGTTTCAAACCTCGTGACTGTGGAGGTCAATGGCCCTGTTTCTCAGAATGAGCTCTGCTACATCACCGTAGGGGACACCAAGCTCATGGCTGAGGTAATCAAGGTCAATGGCAAGAACGCTGCCGTGCAGGTTTTCGAGAGCACCCGTGGACTTAAGAACGGCAACGAAGTAGAGTTCGAGCAGAAGATGCTTGAGGCGACACTCGGCCCAGGTCTTCTTTCAAGCAGCTACGACGGTCTGCAGAACGACCTTACAACAATGACCGGCGTGTTCCTCAAAAGAGGAGAATACACAGACCCTCTCAATCATGAGAAGCTTTGGGATTTCACTCCAATCGCAAAACCGGGAGACAAGGTAGTAGCAGCTGACTGGCTCGGCGAAGTCAAGGAAGGATGGCTCCCTCACAAGATCATGGTACCATTCTCGTTTGCTGGCGAATATACTGTAAAGTCAGTGGCAGAGGCTGGTCAGTACAACATCGACCAGACCATCGCAGTGCTTACAGATGCTTCCGGAGAGGATATCGAAGTCAATATGTACCAGAAATGGCCGGTAAAGGTTTCCATCAAGGGATATAAGGAAAAACCAAGGCCATCACGCATCATGGAGACCGGAGTGCGCGCTATCGACACTCTGAACCCTATCGCAGAAGGCGGTACAGGCTTCATTCCTGGTCCGTTCGGTTGCGGTAAGACAGTTCTTCAGCACGCCATTGCAAAACAGGGAGATGCAGAAGTCATCGTGATGGCTGCCTGCGGTGAGCGCGCAAACGAGGTTGTTGAAATCTTCACAGAGTTCCCTGAGCTCATAGACCCACATACAGGACGCCACCTCATGGAGCGTACAACCATCATCTGTAACACCTCGAACATGCCGGTAGCAGCACGTGAGGCTTCTGTCTACACTGCTATGACCATCTGCGAGTACTACCGTGCCATGGGTCTGAAGGTTCTCCTGCTTGCCGACTCGACTTCTCGTTGGGCTCAGGCTCTGCGCGAGATGTCAAACCGTATGGAGGAGCTTCCGGGTGCTGACGCATTCCCGGTTGACCTTTCAGCCATCATCTCGGCTTTCTACGCACGTGCAGGTATGGTTGTGCTCAACAACGGACAGACAGGTTCAGTTACATTCATCGGTACGGTATCTCCTGCCGGAGGTAACCTCAAGGAGCCTGTGACCGAGTCAACAAAGAAGGCTGCCCGCTGTTTCTATGCCCTCGAGCAGAACCGTGCAGACCAGAAGCGTTATCCGGCTGTCAACCCTATCGACTCTTATTCAAAATATCTCGAGTATCCTGAAATCCGCGAACACCTTTCTGAAAAGATCAGACCGGGCTGGGTTGAGATGGTAGAGAAGACCAAGAACATCATCCGCAAGGGTAAGGATGCCAGCGACCAGATCAACATCCTCGGCGACGACGGCGTTCCTATGAGCTACCATGAACTGTTCTGGAAGTCTGAGCTCGTTGACTTCGTGATCCTCCAGCAGGACGCATTCGACGCTATCGACGCCCTCTGCCCTATCGAGCGCCAGAGCTACATGCTCGAGCTTGTTCTCGACATCTGCGAGAAGGAATTCACATTCGAGGACTATGAAGAGTGCCGCAATTTCTTCAAGGAGCTCATCAACCTGCTCCGTCAGATGAACTACTCTGAGTTCAAGAGCGAGAAATTTGAAAATTACAGACAGCAACTTAACACATTCCTGAACAATGGCAACTAAAGCATTTCAGAAAATATACACACAGTTGGAAGCCATCACAAAGGCAACCGTAGCACTCCGTGCACAGGGCATTTCCAACGATGAGCTTGCTGTCGTAGATGGCAGACTCGCTCAGGTCGTGAAGACAAAGGGCGACCTGGTCACACTTCAGGTATTCTCCGGCACCGAAGGTATCCCTACAAATGCCGAAGTTACATTCCTTGGAGTCCCTCCTACATTGAAGGTAAGTGACCAGCTTGCAGGACGTTTCTTTGACGCTTACGGAAAACCACTCGACGGCGGTCCAGAAGTAGAGGGGACCGAGGTACAGATCGGTGGTCCATCCGTAAACCCATACAAAAGAAAGCAGCCTTCTCAGATCATCCCTACCGGTATCGCAGGTATCGACCTCAACAATACGCTCGTATCGGGTCAGAAGATCCCTTTCTTCGCTGACCCTGACCAGCCATATAATAATGTAATGGCTCAGGTAGCCCTCCGCGCAGATGTTGACAAGATCATCCTCGGCGGTATGGGACTTACCAACGACGACTACCTTTACTTCAAACATGAATTTGAGGCAGCAGGTGCTCTCGACAAGATCATTTCATTCGTAAACACCACAGAGCAGCCGCCTGTTGAGCGTCTCCTTATTCCGGATATGGCCCTCACAGCTGCAGAGTATTTCGCAGTGGAGAAGAACGAGAAGGTCCTTGTTCTCCTCACAGATATGACACTCTACGCCGATGCGCTCTCGATCGTATCCAACCGTATGGACCAGATTCCTTCAAAGGACTCTATGCCTGGTTCACTTTATTCAGACCTTGCAAAGATCTACGAGAAGGCCGTACAGCTTCCTGACGGAGGCTCGATCACCATCATCGCCGTGACTACACTCAATGACGGAGATATCACGCACGCTATTCCGGACAACACCGGATATATCACAGAGGGTCAGCTCTTCCTCCGCGCAGACGCAGATTCAGGAAAGGTCATCATCGACCCGTTCCGTTCGCTTTCACGTCTGAAGCAGCTCGTACAGGGCAAGCAGACACGTAAGGACCACAGCCAGGTGATGAATGCATCTGTACGTCTGTATGCTGACGCCCAGAACGCAAAGACCAAGCTGGAAAACGGTTTCGACCTCAGTGACTATGACCTCCGCTGTCTTGAATATGCAAAGGCTTATGCTACAAGAATCCTTGCAATTGATGTCAACATCAAGATCGACGAGATGCTCGACACGGCATGGGAGCTCTTCGGAACATACTTCACAAAAGCCGAGACAGGTATCAAGCAGGAATTCATTGACCAGTACTGGCCAAAATAACAAAATTACATTTTTAGATTATTTTTGTTGATAGCGAGGAAGACGACCGAGGAAAGAGGGAGTTACCTTTCGGTAATGACCGACTGACGATGGAAAGTCTGACGAAGCTAGCGGCAAAAAGAAGCAAAAATTATGGCTATTAAGTTTCAATATAACAAGACGTCTCTCAACAACTTGAACAAGCAGCTCAAGATGCGCAAGAACGCCCTCCCTACCCTTAAGAACAAGGAGTCGGCGCTTCGTCTTGAAGTCCGCAAGGCCAAGGAGTATGCAGACAAACTTATTGACGATCTTGATGCCGCACTGAAAAGATACGACTATCTCGCAGCTCTTTGGAACGAGTTTGAGCCTGGCCTCATCGCCATCACGGATGTAGATCTGGTGACAGTGAAAGTGGCCGGAGTAAAGACTCCTGATCTGAAAGAGATACACTATCAGATAAATGATTTCAATGCCTTTGCAAAGCCTGCATGGTATGCAGACGGAGTTACAATCCTTAAGGAATTGTCAAGGCTTGGAATAGAGTCGGAAGTGTATAAGGAGAAAGCGCGTATTCTTGATTTCCAGAGGAAGAAGACAACTCAGAAGGTAAATCTTTACGAGAAGGTACAGATACCTGGATATCAGGAGGCTATCAGAAAGATCAAGCGGTATATGGAAGACGAGGAGAACCTATCCAAGGCTGCTTCCAAGATCGTCAAGAGCAGACACGAAATCGAAGAGGAGGAACAGAACAATGATAATTAAAATGACCAAATACTCCTTCGTCCTGTTATCGGGAGAGAAGGAAGGTTTCCTGGAGCAGCTTCAGGAACTGGGTGTCGTAGACATCAGCCGTTCTGTAAAACCTGTCGACGAAGATTCTGCCGATATGCTTGAGCAGGCAACCAGGACCCAGAAGGTCATCGAGTTCCTGGAAGGCATAGACTATACGAAGGACCCTGATGCGGCCGCAATCGCTAAGACTACCGTCGATATCACTGAAGATCCGGTAGACTTCACGGAAAACTGCAGGACAAGACTAAGCGAGCTTTGCAGCGCTCTTGCATCAGCAGAGAAACAGCTGAAGGCAAGGCTTCCATGGGGAGAGTATGACAGAGCAGCACTTGAAGGGCTCAAAGACCTGGGTTATGACATACGTTACTATTGTATAGATGCTGGCAAGTTCAACGAGAAGTGGAGCAGTCTCTACCCTCTTCAGGTAGTAGAGAACAATGGTAAGAAAGTATGGTTCGTGACTGTCGCTCCAAAAGGTGAGGAATACAGTTTTCCGGTACAGGAGACTGCTGCACCAAGTGGTACCGCCGCAGAATCGGTATCAGAAATCGCTGATTTCAAGGCGAAGATCATAGAGTGCAAGGCAGGACTTCTCAACGCCAAGGATTATATTCCAGCCATCAAGGAGGCACGTAGCAGACAACTGGCGGCATTTGACCGGCATCTTGCCCAAGACGCCGGACTGGGAGCTGCCGAAAACCTGGTTACTGTATTCACAGGTTTCGCTCCTGTAGAAAACGACATGGAACTGGCTGAGGCATTCGACAAAATGGGCCTTCTCTATATCAAGGAAGATGCGGAACAGGAGGATAACCCTCCAATCAAGCTCAAGAACAACTGGTTCAGCAGACAGTTTGAGGTTTTCACCGAAATGTATGGTATGCCGGTATACTCCGAGTTTGACCCGACTCCTATAGTTGCTCCATTCTATCTTCTGTTCTTCGCAATGTGTATGGGTGATGCCGGCTATGGACTTGCGCTCCTGCTGGCAGGTATCATGCTGAACAAGGGATGGCTGAAGATAGACATGTTCAAGGGACTCGGCAACATCATTGCATTGCTGGGTGTCGGTACGTTCTTCGTCGGTATCATATTGGGTACATTCTTCGGCATCAGTCTGTATGATGCGACATGGGTTCCTGGGTGGATGAAAAACTGCATGATTGTCGGAGATATTGATATTCCCGGAATGGGTGTATTGAACATTCAGATGATCCTGGCAATGGGTATCGGTATATTCCACATCTGTATTGCGATGACAGTCAAGGCTATCTGCTACACAAAACGCTTTGGCATCAAGGAAAACATAGCGACATGGGGGTGGCTTCTGCTTATCGTCGGCGGTGTGATACTTGCCCTTATGGGAATCGGCAAGATCATCTCTCCTGAGGCAATGAAGTGGGCCGTGATTGCGGTAGGAGGCATTTCAGCACTCGGCATATACATATTCAACACGCCGGGAAGAAATCCTCTCATCAATATCGGAGCAGGTCTTTGGGACACATACAATATGGCTACCGGTATCTTAGGTGACGTGCTCAGCTACCTTCGTCTGTTCGCACTCGGACTTGCAGGAGGAATGCTTGGACAGGCATTCAACAATCTTGCACTTTCGGTCAAGGGTGAAGGCTTAGTCAGCTGGATACCATTTATCCTGATTCTGGTCGTAGGACATATCATGAATATCATGCTCTCCGGACTTGGTGCTTTTGTCCACCCTATGCGTCTGACATTCATGGAGTACTTCAAGAATGCCGGATACGAAGGAAAAGGCACAGCATACAATCCACTTACCAAAAACAAGGAATAATTTACAATAACTAATAAAAACTAAACATTATGAACGCAATTGAGTTACTCGGTTATCTCGGCCTTGCACTTATGCTCGGCCTTTCATTCATCGGCAGTGCCCTCGGTACTACTATCGCAGGTAATGCAGCAGAAGGTGCATTGAAGAAGAATCAGGACGGAGCTACTAACTACATGGTCCTTTCTGCGATGCCTGCATCACAGGGACTTTACGGTTTCGTGGCATTCTTCATCTGGAAAAGTAAGGATTTTGCAGCTGACGGCATCGTTCTCTTCGCTCTCGGTCTTGCAGCCGGTCTTACATTCCTTATCTCAGCAATCCGCCAGGGTCAGGTTTGTGCTAACGGTATCGTTGGTATATCACAGGGACACGATGTGTTCACAAAGACTCTTATCTATGGTGCGCTTCCTGAGCTTTACGCCATCCTCGCATTCGTAGCAGCAGCTATGGCATAGTCCGTTCAGGTCATACAGAAAGCCGTCGGTAATGAATACATTGACCGACGGCTTTTTTTATTCAGTTTAAAACAATATCTTTGTATCATAAACAGAAATCTGATACAATATGTCACAAATCATAGATAATCATAGATGCGGAGTCATCGGATATGGCAGTTGGGCTACAGCACTTGTGCACACACTCCAGAAGAACAAGACAGAAATCTGGTGGCATATCCGCAACGAAGAGATACTTGAAAGTCTGGAAACCGAGGGCAGGAATGCCAAATATCTGAATGAGATCGAGTTTGACATGTCCCTGATCCATGCTACACAGTCTCTTGATGAGGTTATTGAAAACTGCGACATTCTGCTTGTGGCGACTCCGTCGGCATTCCTTAAGAACATCATAGGCGAGAAGACTGTCTCGCTTGCTGACAAGTTCATCCTATCCGCTACAAAAGGCATCATTCCAGATGATTACACAACCACCACTGAGTATTTTCACAACATAATGGGTGTGCCATACAGTCAGCTCGGAGTCATTTCAGGACCTTCACATGCCGAAGAAGTATCAAGAGGTAAACTTTCATACCTTACCGTCGCATGCAAAGAGCATGAGAATGCCATACTTATAGGTCAGATGTTCAGTTCTTCAAATGTGAAGATCGCTTATTCCGAAGACATTTATGGTATTGAATACGCAGGTATTCTGAAAAACATATACGCTCTGGCAGCAGGGCTCGCTTATGGACTCGGATACGGAGACAATTTCAGAGCAGTACTCACGGCAGCATGCACCAAGGAGCTTACAAGATTCATCAATGAGAGTTATCCGTTTGAGAGAGACACTACGGATTCGGCATATCTTGGAGACCTTCTGGTGACATCATACTCTACGTTCAGCCGTAACCGTCGCCTCGGGCAGCTCATCGGACACGGATGCACGGTCAAAAGCGCACTCAATGAAATGACCATGGTTGCAGAAGGATACTATGCTTCTGCGTGTATAAAGAAAATCAACGAAAGGCATAACATACATATGCCGATCGCTGATATGGTTTATGATGTTCTATACTGCAAGGCCAGTCCACGCAAGAAGATGAAGGAACTTACAGATAAATTATAAGACAACAAGTTAATTATATCTCATCGGGAGCATACTTGAACGGATCAAGCGGAGAAACATAATCAAAGAAATCGGACTCCACAAAGAAGCGTTTGAGTTCGATTTCTGCATTTTCAAGGGAGTCTGATGTATGGACTATATTCTCCTGGGAGCTCATACTGTAATCGCCTCGGATTGTACCCGGAACAGCTTTGCTTGATCTTGTTGCACCTGCCATATCGCGCACGACCTGGACAGCGTTGTAGCCTTCCCAACAACAAAGTACAACCGGAGCAGCCATCATTCCGTCCCTGAGCCACGGGAAGAACGGTTTATCAAGAAGATGTGCATAGTGCACTTTCAGTATTTCTTCATCAAGCTGGGCCATCTTCATTGCCACAAGTTTAAGACCGCGTTTTTCGAAACGTGATATGACTTCTCCTATGAGGCCACGCTGAAGGCAGCAAGGTTTAAGTATTACAAGTGTTCTTTCCATTATTTTAAATTAAAAAATCATGTAAAAATATCGATTTGTTTTCACAAAAGCAAATCACTACATTTGTTCTCAATATCTGACGATAAATCAAATTACATGAAAACGATACCAGCTCTTATGTGTGCAATGTGTATAGCAACAACCATGCAGGCGCAGAACAATACAATAAGTACCAGACCGGCAAATTCACCCGGAGGCAAAATCCTGACAATGGAGGAGACAATTCTCTCCCGCGAACTGGCACCGACTGACCTCCGTTGCAGATGGGCGGACAATGAACATATTGCCATGTTCAGGGACGGCAAGTGGATCAGATACAATATAAATACAGAGGAAAGCACACAATACCGTCCGGACAGCCCCAGACCGCTCGCATATACCAGGGACAGAAGCCTGTACCTGCTGGACAAGGACAGCACATCCACCGCAATTGCGTCAAGCGATGACAAGAACATCTCATACGGTCAGGCTGTAAGCCGTCACGAGTTCGGTATAAACGGAGGCATATTCATGTCACCGGACAACAGCAAAGTGGCATTCTACCGCAAGGACGAGTCACAGGTCACCTCCTTTCCCCTCCTTGACATTACGACAAGGACAGGTTCCCTAAAGGAAATCAAATATCCGATGGCCGGAATGGACTCGGAAAGGATAAGCCTCGGAATATATGACATTGCTTCCGGTATGACCATATATGTGAAAGCTGATGATTTCGGGCAGGACAGATACCTTACCAACATAACATGGTCCGGGGACGGAAAGAGAATTTTCATCAGCGTGCTTGACCGCAGCCAGAAACACATGAGGCTGAACATGTATGATGCAGAAGACGGTTCATTCATAAAGACAATACTTTCGGAAGAGAATGACAGATATGTCGAGCCTCTTGACCCTATCTATTGGCTGCAGGACAAAGATAATGGTGGTTCAGACAACAGCGGTCAGCTGTTTATCTACCGCACTGCGAACCGTGACGGTTTCCGTAACCTGTACCTCTGCGACACTGCCGGCACAGTCAGACGCCTCACTTGCACTGACGCAGATGTCGAATATATCGGAAACGACGGCAGATATGTATATTATACTTCAGCCGAGGTCTCTCCAGTTGAAAATCATCTTTTCAGGATTGAAATCAAGGGTCTGAAAAAAGGAGTTGCCAAGGCTGTATTCGGCAGACCGGAAAGACTGACCAAGACTGAGGGCTGGCACAACATAGCCATGAACAAGGCCTGCACAAGATATACCGACACTTACAGTTCGCTCACAGTTCCTAATATAATAGACCTGTGCAAGGCTGACGGAACGCTCATCAGGAATCTTCTTACCGCTGAAGACCCTACCCTTGATTATGCATATACAGAAATTTCTCTCGGTACGGTCAAGAGCGCCGATGGAAAATATGACAACTGGTACAGACTCATAAAACCGAAGGACTTTGACCCGTCAAAGAAATATCCGGTAATCGTATATGTATACGGAGGTCCTCACTCGCAGATGGTCAGGAACACATTCATGGGTCAGTTGCGCCGTTGGGAGATGTATATGGCCCAGAGAGGTTACCTTGTTTATGTACAGGACAACAGGGGTACGCAGAACCGTGGTCTTGAGTTCGAGCAGGCGATCCACCGCCAGTGCGGCCAGGCAGAAATGGCTGACCAGATGGAGGGCGTGAAGATGCTTATGAGCCTGCCTTATGTGAATTGCGACCGCATAGGCGTGCACGGATGGAGTTACGGAGGATTCATGACCATTTCACTGATCACAAACTATCCGGACATATTCAAAGTCGCGGTTGCAGGAGGACCGGTAATCGATTGGAAATGGTACGAGATCATGTACGGAGAAAGATACATGGATCATCCCGATGTCAATGCGGAAGGATATGAAAAGACAAGCCTCATAAACAAGGCTGCCGACCTTAAAGGCAAACTGCTTATCTGTCAGGGTGCAATTGACCCTGTTGTCGTATGGGAGCACAGCCTCAGTTTCGTACGCGAATGCATCAAGAAGAATGTCCAGGTGGATTATTTCCCATATCCTTGCGCGGAGCATAATGTCATAGGTAAAGACCGCGTACATCTGCACGACAAGATCAGCATGTATTTCGAAGACTACTTGTAGGGGGACTCCTTCGGGTCGGGCGCATGCGGCGTAATGGACGTCCCGATCTCGATTATGAACTCCCCTACTACAAATGTTGCCTGCAACCCGAAGGAAAACACTTCCGGAGTTGCAGGCATTTTTACAGCAGTTCCGGACTTGCCCGGATACACAATAGGTGAATATACCGTCAGAGACTGGTAATACTGATTCCACAAAGTCAGGGTAACGATCGCAGAAGGATGCCAGATGAAGCCTTCCCGGTTACCTATCCCCCAGTTGTTGCCCATGACCCCAAGCTGTGCTCCGTACAGGATGCCTGACAGCATATAGAAGCCCCTGGCCAGGCGGAACGTATTGCCGATCATCATCTGCTGGGAGAGATACATCTGCGGTATGTTTATGGAATTATAACCTTCCAATGTCGAGAAGAACTTTTCCGGATGGCTTATGGAGTATTCGCCAAAGCCGATACTACCGTCAAATCCGAATTTCGGAATTATTTCAAAGACAGGCCTCTGCACAGGCGCGGAATGCCAGGGAACGATTCCCACCAGTCTGATACGCGGAATGAAGATATCATCCGGAAGAAAATCCGGAATGCGCTCTGGCATCGAATCAACCGGAGGCATCAAGGTCAGACCACGGACAGTATCTTTTTCTGTCATGGCAAAGCGGTCCTGAGCCGGAACTATGGTCGTCATGGCCAACAGGAACATTATGAACATACATCTCATTTCTGCATTGTTTTTCAGCAAAAAAGGCAAGGAGTATGCCTTAAATGATTTATATTTGCACCCCAAATCCAACACGATGAAATCGATCAAAGACATATACAAGATAGGTAAAGGACCATCCAGCAGCCACACCATGGGTCCGTTCAAGGCCGTCCGCCACTACATGGAAAACCATCCGGACAGTTTCCAGCTGCATGTAACCCTATATGGTTCACTTGCAGCCACCGGCAAGGGACACCTTACAGATGTTGCCATAGAGGAGGCGTACAGCAGCTGGAAGGCAACTGACAAGGAGATACTTGCAGCGCATACGAAAAGAAACGGCGAGGTCACCATAGAATGGAAACCGAAGGAAAACCTGCAGGTCCATCCAAATGGAATGAAGATAGCATCCATCAATTATGACGGTGACATGTACGACAAATGGACGTATTACAGCATCGGAGGTGGAGATATCATATGCATGGAATGTCCTATCGAAAGCGAGGATGAGGCAAGCGTGTATGACAAGACTACGTTGACCGATATCATGAACTGGTGCAACCAGTCCGGAAAATCATATTGGGAATATGTGGAGGAAATGGAAGGGAAGCATTCCGGTATCTGGGAGCATCTTGAACTTGTGTGGAAGGTGATGAAGGAGGCTGTCGAGCGCGGAATCGAGCAGGAAGGCGTTCTTCCTGGTCCTCTTAACCTTCGCAGAAAGGCGCTCAGCTACCATGTAAGGGCATTCGGACAAGGCGACACATTCAAGACCAGAGGCCTTGTATTCGCATATGCACTTGCAGTCAGCGAAGAGAATGCAGCCGGAGGCACAATAGTCACAGCACCTACATGCGGCTCTTGCGGAGTACTCCCAAGCGTGCTCTACCACATGCAGACAAGATATCAGTTCAGTGACACCAGAATCCTCCGCGCCCTTGCCACATGCGGACTTATCGGAGCCGTCGTCAAGCACAACGCATCCGTTTCAGGAGCGGAAGTAGGATGTCAGGGTGAAGTTGGAGTAGCATGCGCAATGGCAGCTGCCGCTGTTGCACAACTTATGGGAGGTAGTCCTTCTCAGATTGAATATGCGGCTGAAATGGGCCTGGAACACCACCTCGGCCTTACCTGTGACCCTGTCGGAGGACTTGTGCAGATACCTTGTATAGAGAGAAATGCATACGCAGCCGCACGTGCGATGGACGCTGGCATCTACGCCCTCTATACAGACGGACGTCACCGTGTATCCTTCGACCAGGCTGTAAAGGTAATGAAGCAGACCGGACATGACCTGCCGTCACTCTATAAGGAAACCAGCGAGGGAGGGCTGGCCAAGGCCATGGACCAGGACTGCTAGTTCAGATTCATGAAATAGAGGATATCGTCCCAGACTTCCTCTTTACCTATTTCATTCAAGACTTCGTGGCGCATCGCCGGATATATAACAGAGGTTACATTCGTGTAGCCTCTGTCGCATATATTCTGGGCCGATCTGTGAAATCTGGCTTCACTGATCATCAGGGGATCATCTGAACCGGAAATAAAGACTACCGGCATGGATGGCTTTGATATGGCCCAGTGCCCCTCATCATATGTCTCTGACATCATCGACAGGATATTATATGACATATTTGCTGTAATCTTGAAATTGCAACGTGGATTCGAACGGAAGGCGTCCCTTGAACGCGAATCAGAACAAGTCCATGCCTGAGGGCCTTCCGAGAGATATCTGAGGTTATACTTGAAGGATGTCAGGCTCTGACTGAAAGCCATCCTCATGCGTGACAGACCAAGTGCACAGAGCATGCCGGAGAGGGCCTTCGCAAACCAGAGCAAAGGTTCCCTGCTCGGACTCCCGGTAAGTATGAGTCCATCAATAGATGAGTCATCATATTTAGTATATACACGCGCCGCCATCGAGCCCATGCTGTGACCGAGAAGATATACGGGAGCGCCTGGAAAGGTGCTGTGAATCCACTCCGTTATCTGCCTCATGTCATCCACCATAGCCATATAACCGCCCTCATACATATACCCAAGGTCACTGACATTTCTCACACTGTTTCCGTGTCCTCTATGATCTCCAGCCACACATGCGACTCCTTTGCCTGCCATATACTCCATGAAAGGCATAAATCTCTCCTTGCACCCACAAACACCATGGGAAAGCTGAATCACTGCCCTCGGTTCAGACTCCGGTCTTACCGCGAGTACGCTGATCCCCAGACCATCCACTCGGGAAGTCAATGTCATATTCTCTATCATATCATACAAATTTAACAAATCTGCACGAAATCAAAAGGCATACCAGCATTGAATATGACATTGGTACCGTGACGCGAAACAATATCGGTGTACGCAATGCCTGGCAGTTTTAGAGTGCAGATGCAGGTGGACAATTCGTTGTTACCGTAAGCGGCTGGGATGGGTTGTGATAATGGATATTGTGTTATAAATCATAAACATTCATTGTATATCTTAAGTATTGATTTACCTCTATAATTTACAATATTTCCTCTGATTGACGCTTTCTTTCTATCTTCGTCCTCTTTCTTTATCTTTTTTATTTGATAATCATTGATTATCTGTTCTTGTGCTTTTATCTTCTTGTCATGCTTAAAGTAAGTAAAGACACTTACTCCCCATGCTAAACACGATATTATCAACTCCCAATTCATTGCTACTTAATCTTTATAAACTTACTTCCCTTGAAAGCATCCTTGAACATCAGGTGCACCTCCTTCTGAAGATCTTCTTTTATGTTGTCAAGAACCTCCTCTTTTGCTTCCTCTATAAATGCCTCATTACATGAGACAAGTTCATCATAACCTCCTGGATATTCTTTACCGCATTTGGTACATTTAACAAATGACTTATCATCATTAAACTCAAAACAGTCATCACTACCGCATACGATGCATCGCAGTGGAACTGAGAAATCGTAATTGTTTTTAAGGTGTTTCATCTTTCCCCTTTTTTATTTATTATCCCACAGATACAAAATTAATATAATATTCCATACTCAAATTAAGTTCAGCAAAATATATAGCACACCATTACGGCTCATACCTATCTTGTGTTATCGCAGGCATTAATTCGAATTTTTCTATTTGCAAAGAATAATGTCCATAAAATGGTAAAACGCGGACATTATATCTTGCATCATAATTGCATTTCAAGATTGGAATTTCTTTAAAAATTCATCTAAGTCTGCCGCATATTTCTGAGCCACTTCGTAAAACATTTCAGAAACAATGCATAGCCCGGAAATCTCAGGCTCACTTAGTGGTTCATTCGATTCAACATAGGAGAATTCATCCCCCACCTTAAACCTTGATATAAAGGATCCACCCTCAAACTGCACATTGTAGTCTGGTTGATTTTCGAATATCCCTGCATAATAGCTTTCACCAATAGTCATACTGGTATTCTTGGGTTTTGTATCAGTTGTGTATGAAAAAACACCTTCTATGAAGACTCTTGAAATATTAGGGGACATTACTGCATAAAAGAATGCTATACGATCATGTAGAGAAAGAAGATGGATTTGTTCCATAATAAGCTCCTTATGCTTTCTATCAACTATTTGATAATGTATCAGCATATAGATCGCATCATTTTGCTTCTCATTTTGGAGAAAGAATTCTTTATGACTTAAATACAAATCAGTTCGCTTATAAGAATCTATGGTATCTTGACCAATGTATTTATCAACAAAATCTTGAGAATATGGTTCAGTCAGCAAATCCCCGGTCCTTAGACGAATATCTTCGTCCATTAATAATACTGGCAACGGATCTATTGCCAGACGATAAACCGCCACTGCCCCAATTGCAACTTTCAAAATTTGCACAAAATCATCCTGAATTCTATTATATACTTTCTTTAATCTATCGTCCGAATAAGTAATACGCTTAGTCACATAAAAAGTCTTATATCCTTGTTTATGAACATACTTATTAGAATCTTGCTGAACCTCACGCACTTTATCAAAGAAAGGTTGCATCTTACTTGCCATTTCCATAAACACGGGCTCGTTGGCTCGTAGGTACTTAGCCATCTTTCCCGACTCAAATCCTGGTTCAAGTTTATTCCATGCCTGCATTTTATCTGGATTGGAAGTCAAATACAACGTTCCTATGGAGGTTTCAATCGATTGCCTCAAGGAATAAAAAGCTGCATCAAAGTAACCTTGTTGAAACATCTGTATAGAATTTGCAATCATCTGACATGCTTCATCGAAGAATCTGTTAGATTCCAAAGAATCCACAACTCCGACAGTGGCCATAGATATGTTTTCAAGGTCATACAAATACTCCTCAGAATCAGGAAGATGTATTGGTTTTACACCCCAACGAATATCTGAAAGCGACAAATCATCTGCATTCATAGCCTTAGGTCAATTACTATCCTTTTTATATCAACTGTTTCGCAATCTCCTCAAAACTCATTGCCACTTCTTCTGCATCTGGAATATCAGAGAATGCGATTGCTGGCAATTCTTTCATATAGGTAGATTTCAAGTTTGCCCATAGAGAGGAGAAGTCAGAGAGCAATGGAGATTGTTCTATGTCCATTGTATTCCATCCTTCAGGATTATCAAAAGTTGCTCTATCATGATCCAGTAATATCATGAAATCCGATTTGAACTGTTCAGAATATATGTAATCCTTACATTCCTCATCTTGTAGCAGGTAATGCAGATCGTAGAAATGACGAATTTTCGCTGCCACATCATAGATATAATTCTCTGATAACGAGAAACGGATTAGAGAAACTAGTTTCTCGGTCAATGTCTGCTTTTTGTCAAGGACATTCAGTGTGAATGACTCTAGTCCGTATTCTTTTATCAGTGCCTCATTACCTGTCTGATGGAAGAATTGGGCGATGAAACATTCTATGCTTTTTGACACATACGGATAAGGATTAGCGAAGGAGTTTATCTCCACTAGCAACTGTCCGATATTTACTGTCTCCTTGATTGCTTTGCCTAAGACGTTCGGATATGAATACATTGCTTTGTAGTAGCGCGATCCTTTGCTGGTAACTCCTGGCACCACAACTTCCTCTAGTCCGGTCGTCATTTCCTTAGCTATCCTTTTAATCAGCATCTTCAGCTGGCTGCCTGTAAATACATCAGCATCAGATATGGCGATATCTATATCTTCAGAAAAGCGATTTCCAATCTTATGAGCTTTAGATAAAGATGTACCTCCTTTGAAAATTGCTTTGTCTGCATTAGAGTTCTGCGTCATCAGTTTGAGAGAGCGGGTTATCCAATAATCCTTCTCAATATAGACCGGACGAATATCCAGATATTCTGATGCTGCGAGAACAGCATCTGTAAAGAGTTTCTTATTTTCGTGAAGGTTCATAGATTTTCCAGTTTTGCTTGGTTGGTAAAACAGATTCTGAAATAGGCAACTTATATTCTGTCACTCCATTAAGGGAGTTCTTTATAGTAACGAGAAGATTGCTATCGCAACCTATATCTTCCAGCATTGCCCCACATAATGCCCTGACATAGTTTGTATATTTCAAAAGGCATCTTATCAGCACTTCTCTTTGTTCATCATCGAGATTTCTAATTATCTCCTTGAGTCTTAGACATGCTTCATCTGGTGTTGTTGCAGGTATTTCGCGTATAAATCTTATAGCATCCAATATCCTCAAAATCTCCACATTTTTCTTTGTGATAGGATTCAGTTGTTTGATAAAGGATATTGTATACTTCTCTCTCTTGACAGATCTGCGATATTGATTTGTTCCTATCTGAATATAAGATGATATTTGGGTTGTAAGTCCAAGGGCATTATAGGCAGAATATCCTGTTATATAGCCTATTAGTTTTCCGTCTTTTTCAATATAATCTTTTGCTATCTGATATGCAGATGGCCTAAGTTCACCAAACTGTGTCTTTCTAGGCTTATAGAATTTACCTTTAGATAGTTTAGAGATTTCTCCAGACTTTGCCATACGATTCAAGGCTTTGACTACAGCAGCTTGATTATCTGTCCCGAAGTCAAAGTCAGATGCTGTAAAAACATAATCATCTGCAAAGTTTGAGATTCTTTTGCGAATTTCTTTAGTAATATTCATAACATCATCATATTCAGAGAACAAAGATAGTAAAATGTCCCGTTTATTACGCAAAAAACGGGACAAAATCAATCTTCCCCTTATTTATCCCCAGAAATAAATCTTCAGGATTGCATATAGGATGACTGCACTGCGTGTGAAACAGATTGTCTTGCGGTTGAGCCGCTTCAGGTGTGTTCGGAGGTTCAGGTTGTGGCGTTCTATATGAGTTGTTCCCCGTTTTCCTCGGACATGGACTTCACATGGAACCAACGACAGGTAATGTACCAGATAATCCGTATAGACTTTTGACGGCGAAGAATTGTTGACAGTCTTGAAAATCGTGGATAACATTTCAATGGACCTGCCACCTACATTAAAGGCTACGACTTCCTTAGACTTTCTGTCAAGAGCGTAACCGATCCATAACGGCTTGTGCTTATTTCCCAGGAATGTCCACATTTCATCCACCTCATACTCTCTATGAGGTTTGATTTGTGGTGTCTTGATGCCATCTGCTATTCTCTTGATTCTAACAAGAACCGTTGATACTGATACTCCCAGACAACGTCCCAATCCCCTGATGCTGACTCCCTCTTTTGTAAGCAGCACAATCTGATTATCTATATCAGCATCATATGCTTTATACTTATAATCCCCCTGTAGAGTCTTACCACATTTCTTACATTTATATCTTTGAGCTCCATCTTTCTGGAACCCATTTTTAACACACTTTCCCTTGCAGAACTTACACTTCATATGTCAACTAATTTAGAACACGAAGGTCCAAAACCGAAAAACAAAATCGATTTAAAGGCCGAAAAAGGGCGCAAAGATAGGATCATGTGCAAAACCCTGTGTTATGATTTGTGATTAAGTTTATACCTTTGCTTTTGCTTAAAGGTATATATCATGTCACTCTCATTGTATAAATCAGTATTGGATTTTGTTTTTCCGAAGGATCTTCTCCGTTATTT
>JBGVQP010000046.1:0-68517 GCA_045127685.1 Candidatus Cryptobacteroides sp. | reverse complement strand
GGGCAGTCATACCGTGTAAGAGAAACTCAAAAAATGCTTAAAAACTTGTAATATTAACAAGACTTGCTTACCTTTGAAAACCACGTTCTGTGGTCCCTTTTTCAAATCCTATCTGGGGGAAATCGATTTTACCTTTTACACTCTACCCGGAGCAAATGCCTGGCTGTCTGGCTCGGATGGTACTCCTATAATAAATGGTATACCTGATGACCCTGATAAGAAACAAGGTAAGATGCTGCGTATATCCATCATTGGGGACTCCATATCCACATTTGCCGGCTGGGTACCAAATGGTTACGGATGCCATTATCCTAAGACAGATCCGGGATATGACGTTACTTCAGTAGATAAGACCTGGTGGCACAGACTCATCTATCACTACCTTCCGTCTGCACGCATGGATATGAATCTTTCTTACGCTGGTACTACGGTAGTTCGAAATTCAATCGATGACAAAGACCTGTATTACTATGGCAGGGACTTTTGTGCTCGTTATATTGAATGCTCAGGTTTGGGAAGGCCGGATGTGATCTTTATACATGGGGGTACGAATGACTGCTGGCAGACTCCTCGAAATGAATATCTTCTAGGTACTCAGTCAATGCTGAGTAAAGACAGACCTTCAGACGCTGCCATGGCACCTGTATATCAGGCCGCTGATGCCTGCACTACGCTTGAGCAGGCAAAGGCTCTGGATAACAGCACTTTCGTTTCGGCTTATGTAAAACTCATAAGAATGATGCAACTTCAGTATCCGTCGGTCAAGATAGTCTGTATCATCGGCGATCATGCAGGAAGTGCGGATCATCATGCCATCCAGCAGTCGATTCATGCCATCGCGGATCATTACAAGTCGCATTGTCGCGTAGTTGACTTCCCTGCAATCAGCGGGTGGCAGACTTCTGGCCCACCTTTGAGCAAATGCGGAGGTTCACATCCTGATGCTGCCGGAATGGACTTCATGGCCTCAAAGATATATGAGACGGTAGGAAATTGGATTGCTGCCGAATAGATTTTATGAGAATTGATTTTTACATAATACGGAGATGAAGATTATAAGTACTGAAGACCTTAAAAATGTAAAAAGGCTCCTTTGTTTCGATCTTGACGGAACACTTACTCAGCATAAGAGTCATATGCCTGACGAAAATAAGAAGTTGTTGCAGGAACTGACTGAAAAGTACAAGGTCATTATGGTCGGAGCCGGTAATGCTCCTCGCATCTATAATCAGATGGAACAGTTCCCTGTAGATATAATAGCAAACTACGGCATGCAGGAAAGTGCAATTATAGATGGCGAGTTCAAGATCATTCGTGAGGATACGGCTTTCCCTGACAAGGATTATTTCAACAGGACATGCCAGTATCTTCGTCAGAAGTACGGATATACTGAGTATGCTGGTGCTCATCTTGAATTCCATGCTTCCGGCATGGTCACCTTCTGCCTTCTCGGCAGCGGAGCGAAGATAGAGGATAAGGTGGTCTTTGATCCGGACAGAAGCAAGCGTCGTATCCTTTATGATGAGGTCTGTTCTCTGTTTCCGGATCATGTGGTCTATATCGGAGGCTCATCTTCATTTGATTTCGCTCCAAAGCAATACAATAAGTACGATTCCATTATGAAATATGCTGCAGAACATGGATATACCTTGGAAGAGATTCTCTTTGTAGGTGATGACTTCGGTGATGGTGGCGGTGACTCTCATGTCCGTATCAAGGGAATGGACTATGTTCAGGTGGATGATTATAGGAAATTGCCGGAAATCCTGAGCTTTCTTTAATTTAATAGATTATATTCGTATCTTCGCGGGATTTATATCGTGAAAATATTCAGATAATGGACAACACTATAAAAAAGTATCGTTATTGGGAGTGGCGCACGATAATCGTGCTTTTTGTCGGATACGCTCTCTTCTATTTCGTCAGGAAGAACCTGGGAATGGCAATTCCGGCAATGGAAGCGGAACTTGGTATCACTAAGACACAACTTGGTATCTTCCTTACCCTGCACAGCATCATCTACGGATTTTCGAGGTTCGTCAACGGTATGCTTGTTGACCGCTTCAGCAAGAGGAAGATAATGGCACTTGGTCTGCTGCTTACTTGTGCTGTCAATCTGTTCATTTGCTTCAGCCCTAAGCTCAACGGTATGTTGAACCTTCTGGATGCTGAAGGAAAGGCTACGCTTGGTCTGGTGTATCTTATCGGTTCTCTCTGGGTACTCAACGGATATCTTCAGGGAATGGGAGTCCCGCCTTGTGTAAGCCTTCTTGCCCATTGGGTGAAGCCAAATGAATTGGCTACCAAACAGTCGATATGGAATATCTCTCATACAGTAGGAGCTGGTGTTGTCGTTGCTTTGTGCGGCTTCATGCTTGACCATTACGGTTACAGTGCGTGGTATCTTTGTTTTGCTGTTCCTGCTTTGCTTGCTTTGATCGGAGTCCCTGTACTTTGGTTCGGTCTCAAGGATGATCCTACGGAAGTTGGTCTTCCACCGGTGGAGAAACTTGGCGGACAGCATGAACGGAAGTCAGATGAGCCGGATCCTCTTGAAAACATCGACAAGACCAAATACAAGAAGATTATCGGCAGGATGGTCTTTGCCAATCCTTTTATCTGGATTATCGCAGTCTCAAATTTCTGTATATATGTCATCCGACTTACCATACTGGACTGGGGTGCATCGTTCCTTACCGAAGAAAAAGGAATGGATATAGCCCAGGCAGGAGGACTTCTTGCCACTACAGAAATTATCGGAGGTACGCTCGGAATGCTGCTCGCGGGATGGCTGTCTGATAAACTGTTCAAGAGCAAGGCACACAGGACCTGCTTCTTCTGCATTGTCTTTGCTACGCTTTCGTTCTTCCTTTTCTGGAAATGCGAGTCTGTAGCAGTCTCATTCATCTGCCTTGTAATGTCGGCATTCTTCATTTACGGACCTCAGGCCCTCTATGGCGTGTGTGCTTCACAGCAGGCTACCAAATATGCGGCAGGAACAGGTAATGGAATCATCGGTATCTTCGGATATGCTTCATCGGTAGTTTCCGGCGTGATGTTCGGTGCAATGGCCGAGACAGGAGGATGGAATTCGGTGTTCCCGGTTGCTATTGCCTTCGGTATAGCCGGTGCGGTTGCCATCGGACTTATGTGGAATGCTCCGGCAGACGGATATGAAAAATTGAACAGAGTAATCAGAGAAGTTAAATAGTCAGTCATGAAATCAAACCATAATTCTGTAATCTCGCCTGAACTCAAGGCGAAACTTTCCAGGATAAAGCATGTTGCCCTTGATATGGACGGCACAATCTACCTTGGCAGCACGCTTTTCCCGTTTACCAAGGATTTTCTTGCGGGAATGTCCCGGGAAGGAATCGGATATTCATTCCTTACCAACAATCCGTCCAAGTCGGTGGCTGACTACCTCAAGAAACTGGAAGGTCTAGGAATAGAGGCAGACGAGGAGAATATGTATACCACATCTCTTGCAGCAATCGATTATATAAAAGCACATTATCCTGACGCTCGCAGACTCTTTCTGCTCGGTACACCAAGTATGATTTCACAGTTTGAGAAGGCTGGTTTCGAATCATGCGCGGACAGTCCGGCAGACAGACCGGATGTGCTTGTGGTGGCTTTTGACATGACTCTTGAATATTCACGCCTTTGCCGCGCGGCATGGTGGGCATCGCAGGGAGTGCCTTATATCGCGACCAACCCTGACCGAGTATGTCCTACTGATCAGGAAGCCGTTCTTGTTGATTGCGGTTCGATATGCAAATGTATAGAACATGCGACAGGACGTCAGCCGGATATAACTCTCGGCAAACCGGATCCTAATATGCTCAAGGGTATTCTTGACAGACATGGTCTTGAACCTGAGGAGATCGCGATGGTAGGTGACCGCATCTATACGGATACCGCAATGGCTCACAATGCAGGAGCATTCGGAGTACTGGTGCTCTCAGGTGAGACGACTCTTCAGACCGCAGAAAAAGTGGCGGAAGACGCCCGGAACAATCCTGCTCCGGAGTCCTATCCGCCAGACCTGATTGTCCGCGATATAAAGGAACTCGGCGAACTTTTGCTTGCGGCCAGATTACCTTAATCTATCTCGAACTCCTTCTTGAGCTCCTTGAGTTTTGATGCTACCATGCAGAAAGTGATTCCCAGTAGGATCAGTCCTACACCTGCGACTACAAGTACTGTCACCACACCTGCGCTGAACGGATTCAGAAGTACGAATATCGAGAGCACGAGGATAAGGATTCCGAGGATGACCATAGAGCCGCTGCCGGAGATTTTGAATGTGTCCATGTCACCTCCGAATGAGATGAGCATGAAACTGTGATACATAAGCCACAGACCCATCATGAATGGAAGCACGACAAGTGTCACTCCAGGATATACGCATAGGAAAATACCCAGAATCAGGTCCAGAATACCACCTACAATAAAGTATCCCTTCATCATCAGATAGTTTCCGCTTGTTGATGCAATGACAAGTTGTCCCGCTCCTACAAGAAGCATGAGGACTCCGAACATGATGCTCAAGGTGACATAACTCTCGACAGGAAATACGAAGATACAGATTCCTGCTGCGATGCAGAGGATGCCGGCAACAAGCATGAGCCACCAGTGCCTGATGGCACGTGATGCCTTTGCAGCCAGATTTTCAAAATGACGTTTCATAATACTGAATTTTAATTAATCCAGACGCCGAAACTCAATATCTGTGCCGCATACAAAAAGTCTGGATCCGATGTGGGTCCAGACTTTTGATTAAAATATGCTGTCACTCCGAAGACTCCATGTCATTTCGACTGAGCAAAGTCGCTGAAGTGAAAAAACTCTAAAGCATTGCCTTTACCTGATTGTATACGTTCTGTGCGGTGAATCCGAGTTTTTCGTCAAGTACCTTGTAAGGCGCAGAGAAACCGAAACTTTCAAGACCGAATACCTTTCCGTTGCATCCTACAAGTCCCTGAAGGTTTACAGGAAGACCGGCTGTAAGACCGAAGATCTTTGCACCCTTCGGAAGTACGCTTTCCTGATAGTCTTCGCTCTGATTGCGGAAGAGGCCCTCGGACGGACAACTTACAACACGAACCTTGACGCCTTCTGCGCGGAGAAGTTCCGCACCTGCCTCGAGGGTTGATACTTCAGAACCTGATGCTACGAGAATTACATCCGGATTCTCATCCGAGCCAGCCACTATGTATGCGCCCTTGCGTGCCTGCTCGTAGTTGTTTCCTGCCGGCAGCATATCCACATTCTGACGGGAGAAAATAAGCGCAGTAGGAGTGTCCATGTTTTCCATTGCCATCTGCCAGCATACGGTCGTCTCTTCGGCATCTGCTGGGCGGAGAACGAGAACTGAGTTCTTTCCGCTGTGGTTCTTCATCTTCTCCATAAGGCGGATCTGTGACTCCTGCTCTACCGGCTCATGTGTAGGACCGTCTTCACCGACGCGGAAAGCGTCATGCGACCATACGAACTTGATAGGGATCTGCATGAGCGCTGCCATACGGATTGCTGGCTTCATGTAGTCAGAGAATACGAAGAATGTACCGCATGCGGTGATGACTCCGCCGTGGAGCATCATACCCATACATACACATGCCATCGTGAGTTCTGATACTCCGGCCTGGAAGAATGCTCCGCTGAAATCGCCTTTCTTGAAAGCGTGTGTCTTGTTAAGGAATCCGTCAGTCTTGTCAGAGTTCGAGAGGTCGGCAGATGAAACCACCATGTTAGGTACCTGCTCTGCAAGCATTCCCAGAACTGTTGCAGAGGCGTTACGGGTTGGTGCTCCTGGCTTCTGGACGATGCCGCTCCAGTCAAGTTTCGGAGCATTGCCGCTGAACCACTCTGCCATCTGGGCAGCCTTTTCAGGATTTGCAGCAGCCCATGCCGACTCTTCTGCATGACGCTCTGCAACGATAGCCTTGAGCTCTTCCTTTCTCTTGGTATAGATGTCCTTCACTTCGTCCCAGATCACGAACGGATCTTCAAGGCTTCCGCCGAGGTTAAGTATTGTGTTCTTGTATGCGTCACCGCCGAGAGGCGCTCCGTGAGTCTTGAAGGTTCTCTCGTAGTTCTGATTGTCTGCGGTTCTGGCACCTTTGCCCATGATACACTTACCTATAATGAGTGTAGGGCGGTCATTGATTGCCTTTGCCTCATTGAGTGCCTTGCGGATCTGCTCGCAGTCATTTCCGTCAATAGTCATCACATGCCATCCCCATGACCTGTATTTCATTGCAGTGTCCTCTGCGATGACATCCTTGCACTCGGTCGAGAGCTGAATGTCGTTCGAGTCGAAGAACATCACGAGGTTGTCAAGTCCGAGAGTACCTGCCACGCGTCCTGCTCCCTGTGAGATTTCCTCCTGGATACCACCGTCGGAAATATATGCATAGATAGTCTCTTTTGCGAAAGTAGGATTGCCTGTGCGCTCGTAGAGGAACTTCGCGGCCATTGCTGCTCCGACTGCGAATACATGTCCCTGTCCGAGAGGACCTGATGTGTTTTCGATACCACGCATCACGTTGCGTTCCGGATGTCCTGGAGTAGGTGAGCCCCACTGGCGGAACTCCTTGAGTTCGTCAATTGTGAATCTGTCGATGAGAGCAAGCTGTGCATAAAGCATCGGTGACATATGCCCCGGATCAAGGAAGAAGCGGTCGCGACCTTCCCATCCCGGATTTTCAGGATCGTATCTAAGGAATTCAGAATAGAGCACATTGATGAAGTCTGCTCCTCCCATAGCTCCTCCGGGATGTCCTGATTTAGCTTTTTCAACCATTGATGCCGCAAGGATACGGATGTTGTCTGCGGCACGATTCATGACTTTGGTATCGTTCATATCGGTGTTAGAATTAAATTTCTTTGGTCTATCCTACAAAAGTAGGCATTTTTGTAAAAAAGACAAGATGCAATCTCTAAAAAATGCTTAAATTTGCAGTGCATATGCGGGTGTGGCTCAGTGGTAGAGCATTGGCTTCCCAAGCCGAGGGCCGCGGGTTCGATCCCCGTCACCCGCTCACAAAAAAGGGACTTCTCTAACGAGAGTCCCTTTTTTTGGAGCGGGTAACCGCCCTTCCACGTTACCCCATCCCTAAATCCCTTCCCTTGGGGAAGGGACTTACCGGACTTCTCTAACGAGAGTCCCTTTTTTTGGGGAGAGGAGGGTCATCTGAGTGCCGGCCAGGAGGATGGAACGGGAGCCTCGATGGTGAGAGGTTCCTTCTTTACAGGATGTGTGAATGTTATTCTTCTGGCGTGGAGGGAAATGCCTCCGTCAGGGTTGGAACGAGGCGCACCATATTTAAGGTCACCCTTTATAGGACAGCCCATGTCGGAAAGCTGGCATCTTATCTGATGGTGGCGGCCGGTAAGCAACTCTACTTCAAGCAGGAAATATCTCTCGGTCTTACCTATATATTTATATATGAGCTTTGCCAGTTTGGCATCTTTGCGGAGCGCTCCCTGACGGCAGATGTATGATTTGTTCTGCTTTTCGTTGCGCCAGAGCATGCCTTCCAGAAGCTTCTCCTTATGTGCCGGTTCATGACAGACCAATGCCCAATAAACCTTGGTTACATTTCCGTCACGGAACATTGCATTCAGGCGCTCCAGGGCCTTTGAGGTCTTCGCCAGGACAACGATTCCGCTTACCGGTCTGTCCAGGCGGTGGGGAAGTCCCATGAAAACCTGTCCCGGCTTGGCGTCGCGCTGGGCGATGAACGCCTTGTATGTCTCTGTTATGGGCTCGTCGGAAGTCTTGTCTCCCTGGACAATCTCACCGACTTTCTTGTTCACTACCAGGAGATGATTGTCTTCAAACAGTATCCTGGATGCAAGGTCTGCGTATTCTTCTGCTGAAAGATGTCTATATATCATATAATTCTGATTTCCCGGCATTCCGTGCTGGCGAACAGCTTGTCATTCTGAGCAACTTGGTGTTCCGTCGTTCCGAGCTGGTGAACAGCTTGCCATTCTGAGCACCTTGGTGTTCCGTCATTCCGAGCTGGCGAACAGCTTGTCATTCTGAGCACCTTGGTGTTCCGTCATTCCGAGCTGGCGAACAGCTTGCCATTCTGAGCACCTTGGTGTTCCGTCATTCCGAGCTGGCGAACAGCTTGTCATTCTGAGCATCTTGGTGTTCCGTCATTCCGAGCGAAGCGTGGGAATCTCCTGATCCGAAATGCCAGATGCAAAAATAGCAAGTTTGTCATAAAAATATGTGCATTGTCATGAGAAAACTGACATTTTGACATATATTTTGGGTGAAATGCCATTGGCACACCTTTCGTTATTATGTCTGCGTCATAAGAGATCTGCACGTCATTGCGAGAAGCAGAGCGACGTGGCAATCTTGAATAAGGATTAAGCTAATTATAAAAACATAAAATTATGGGAAAGATCATTGGAATTGACCTCGGAACCACCAACTCATGCGTGGCAGTGATGGAAGGTAATGAACCTACAGTAATCATCAATAACGAGGGACAGAGAACAACCCCTTCTGTTGTGGCATTCACAGACGGAGGCGAAAGAAAAATCGGTAATCCTGCAAAGCGTCAGGCTATCACAAACCCTCACAAGACCATCTTCTCCATCAAGAGATTCATGGGTGAGAAGTACAGCCAGGTAAGCGCAGACATCGCTCGCGTTCCATATAAGGTTGTAAAGGGAGAGAATGATACTCCACGAGTTGACATCGACGGACGTCTTTATTCACCACAGGAAATTTCTGCAATGATTCTTCAGAAGATGAAGAAGACTGCAGAGGAATATCTCGGACAGGAGGTTACAGAGGCGGTCATCACAGTTCCTGCATATTTCTCTGACTCACAGCGTCAGGCAACCAAGGAGGCAGGTCAGATTGCTGGTCTTGATGTTAAGCGTATCATCAACGAGCCTACTGCTGCTGCCCTTGCTTACGGTCTCGACAAGCAGAATAAGGATATGAAGATTGCGGTGTATGACCTTGGTGGCGGTACATTCGATATTTCTATCATGGATCTTGGAGACGGCGTATTCGAAGTGCTTTCTACAAATGGTGACACTCACCTCGGAGGTGACGACTTCGACCAGGTGATCATTGACTGGCTTGCAGCAGAGTTCGCTGCGGAGAACGGCGGTATCGACCTCAAGAAGGATCCTATGGCTCTTCAGAGACTTAAGGAAGCTGCAGAGAAGGCGAAGATCGAGCTCTCGAGCCAGACCTCTACAGAGATCAACCTTCCTTACATCATGCCTGTTGACGGTATGCCTAAGCACCTTGTGAAGACTCTTACCCGTGCAAAGTTCGAGATGCTCGCAGACAGCCTCATCCAGAGGACAATCGAGCCATGCCGCAAGGCACTTCAGGATGCAGGTATCAGCGCATCTGAAATCGGCGAGGTCCTCCTTGTGGGTGGATCGACACGTATCCCAGCTATCCAGGCAGTTGTCGAGAAGTTCTTCGGAAAGGCTCCTAACAAGAGCGTGAACCCTGACGAGGTTGTGGCTATGGGTGCCGCTATCCAGGGTGGTGTACTTGCAGGAGATGTGAAGGACGTGCTTCTTCTTGACGTTACACCGCTTTCTCTCGGTATCGAGACACTCGGTGGTGTGATGACAAAACTCATCGAGGCTAACACGACAATCCCTACAAAGAAGTCTCAGGTGTTCTCTACGGCTGCAGACAACCAGCCGGCAGTCGATGTACATGTGCTCCAGGGTGAGCGTCCGATGGCCAAGGATAACAAACTTATCGGAAACTTCATCCTTGACGGTATCGCACCTGCACCAAGAGGTGTACCTCAGATTGAGGTGACATTCGATATCGATGCAAACGGTATCCTCAATGTGTCTGCAAAGGATAAGGCTACCGGCAAGGAGCAGAACATCCGCATCGAGGCGTCGTCAGGTCTTTCTGATGCTGAAATCCAGAGGATGAGGGATGAGGCTAAGGCTAATGAGGCTGCAGACAAGGCTGAGAAGGAGCGCATTGACAAGATCAACAATGCGGACGGAATGTGCTTCCAGACAGAGAAGAACCTCAAGGAGTACGGTGACAAGATTCCGGCTGAGAAGAAGGCCGCTATCGAGGAAGCAAAGAATAAGCTTCAGGAGGCTGTCAAGTCTCAGAATGTAGCTGACATCGATAAATACAATGCAGAGCTTGAAGCAGCATGGCATGCGGCGTCAGAGGATATGGCGAAGGCTGCACAGGCAGGTGGTCAGCCAGGTGCTCAGGATCCGTTCCAGGGTGGCCAGGCCGGTCCTCAGGGTGCAGATGATCAGGGAGTAGACGAGCAGTAGTCCTCTCTCGACGAATATGAAGTCCCGAAAGTTTCGTTTGATTACTTTCGGGACTTCTTGTTGTCTATACATTCGCAATTGAAACCATCGCGAACATCAATCTGCATTTTGGGGTCTGTAGAGCATATTTGTGTACGCAACGGCCTGTTGCTGTATGCCATCGCGAACATCAATCTGCATTTCGGGGTCTGTAGGGCATGTTTGTGTACGCAACGGCCTGTCGCAGTATGCCATCGCGAACATAAATCTGCATTTCGGGGTCTGTAGGGCATGTTTGTGTACGCAACGGCCTGTCGCAGTATGCCACCTCGAACATCAATCTGCATTTTGGGGTCTGTGGAGCACATTTGTGTACGCAACGGCCTGTTGCAGTATGCCATCGCGAACATCAATCTGCATTTCGGGGTTACGAAGTAGGGTTTTCTGTTCGAGATGGCTAATGAACTTTGTCAGAATATGGAATAGAGGGCTAGACCCCAGTTCAATTCACTGTTTTTTTGCGGAAATTTTAAAATATTTTGAAAAAAAGTGTGAAAAAGTTTGCAGGTTTCAAAAAAATGCGTACCTTTGCATCCGCGTTCGAGAAAAACGCATAAGACTGAACAAATTGGTGCGGTAGTTCAGCTGGTTAGAATATCGGCCTGTCACGCCGGGGGTCGCGGGTTCGAGTCCCGTCCGCACCGCAAAAAAGAACAAGTTCTTTTAAAGATTGTGTGAGTTTTGCAAGGTTGCATCCGGATAAATTTTTGATTTGATTTGTTCGAGTGCAAGGAAAACGAGCGAGGAAGGAGGGAGTTACCTTTCGGTAATGACACACTGACGATGCGAAGTTTGACGCAGCAATCGGGCAAAACAAACAAAAAGGGAGCATAGCTCAGTTGGTTTAGAGCATCTGCCTTACAAGCAGAGGGTCGGGGGTTCGACTCCCTCTGCTCCCACAAGAAAGCCTTGGAAATTTCCAAGGCTTTTTTGTTATTTGACTTCGATTACTTTGTTCTCAGCTTCGATCTGTGCGCTAGAGAGCTTAGGGATGATGATCTGAAGTACTCCATGCTTTACAGTGGCCTCAATGCCGTTCTTGTCTGCATTTTCAGGAAGTGCCAGAGTCTGATGGAATTTCGCGTATGAGAACTCCCTTCTGAGATATCTCTTGTTCTTGCATTCCTTTCCTTTGCATTCCTTGTCGTCTTTCTTCTCGTCCTTTTTCTCATCAGGGCAGCACTCCTTGTCGTCGCACTTCTTTTCCATCTCAATGACGATCTTGTTGTCTTTGGTTACATGGATGTTTACATCTTTCTTGCACATACCCGGTGTGGCCAATTCGACTTTATAGCAGTTGTCGTCTTCCATCACATTCATTGCAGGGCCTCCGCCGATGCGGTGCATGATGTTTCCATCAAAGAAATCTGTGAAGAAATCAGGCAGCCAGTTCTGCCCGTTCAGTTTTTTACTTGGTACCATATTTATAATCTCCTTATTTAATTGTTTTGCCATAACCCTGTGTCATGGCCGCCGGTATAGTGTCAATATCCGGACCAATGACGGATATGTAGAATGAAATTTGTTAATCTGAATTGCAAACAGCGCATATAACGGCATATCTTTTCGGAAAAGTCAAAAGCCTTTGCTATATTTGCAAGTTACTTATAATATGTATATGGAGAAGAAACTATACCCTTTGAAATTCCTTCCTCTTGCGGCGAAGAAGCCATGGGGCGGCAACCTGTTGGTAGACGGTATGAGAAAGAGATTTGTAGAGTGTGATGAGGATGGCAACGAAACCATTCTTGGAGGTGATGTGCTGGTAGGCGAGAGTTGGGAACTTGCAGATATGGGCTTGCAGGATTCTGTCGTGGCGGAAGGCTGGTTGGCAGGCAATACCATCAGCGAGGTGATGGAGACCTATCTTGAAAGGGTAGTGGGTGAGAAGGTTTACAATTATTACGGCAGACAGTTTCCGGTACTTATAAAGTTTCTAGATATCCAGAACAAACTTTCGGTTCAGGTCCATCCTGATGATGAAATTGCTGCTGAAAGGTATGATGCTCTCGGAAAGGCGGAACTCTGGTATGTAATGGAAGCGCGCCCTCAGGCAAAGATTTATTGCGGTTTCTCCAGAGATGTTACCGCTCAGGAATTCTATGACAGGTGCATGAACGGAACAGTTGATGAGATACTCAACGTGATTTATCCGAAGAAGGGAGATGTCATCTATGTCAAGCCTGGAACGGTACATGCGGCTGATGGTGGAGTTCTCGTGGCTGAGATTCAGGAATCTTCAGATCTGGCATTCCGTCTCTATGATTGGGGACGTGAGCATAATCCTGAAACGGCACGCCCGATACACCTTGAAGAGGGAATAGATGTCATTGATTATACTGCATTTGATCCGTCGCTCTACAGGAAGGGACCTCTCTGGGGGGATGAAGCCGCTCATGAACACGGTCCTGCCAGCAGTCTGCTGGAGACACCTCAGTTCAATGTGTCGAAAGTCAGACTGACAGATCCTCTTCATATATACACAGAGCAGTTTGAGAGCTATATCGTGTATGTATGTATTGAAGGCTCTGCATCAATCCAGGTTCCTGCAACAAAGCAAAACGGCGAGTCGTATATGGAGAATTATGAATTCTCCGAGGGTGAGACTATCCTCATCCCTGCAGAAATGTCAGACTTCTATCTTGTTCCCCGCGACCGTTCGACCCTGCTTCTTGAAGTTGTCACCCGTCCTGAAGATGAACTTGACGATTATATAGACCCGAATACAGAGGCCTTTCTTGAGAATGAGGACTATGAGGGTCTGGAGGATGGAGCGTTCGATGACGACGATGATGACTTACCATCAGCGTCAGCAGGTGCCAGTCCGTTGAAATACTTCAGTTAGCAGACGATGGAAGAAGTAAGACTCGATAAGTATCTGTGGTCCATCCGCGCCTATAAGACCAGAAGTGAGGCAACAACAGCCTGCAATGGTGGAAAGGTGCGTCTGAACGGCGCAGATGTGAAACCATCAAAGGCGGTTAAAGTCGGAGATGTGATCGTTGTGCGCAAGGGACCGGTAACTTATACATATAAGGTCCTGGCGTTGGTGGATAAGAGGCAAGGACCCAAACTGGTACCTCAGTATGCGGAAAACCTCACACCTCAGGAAGAACTGGACAAACTGCATGCTCCTGTGGAAACATTCTTCCTTAAACGCGACAGGGGAGCGGGAAGACCGACTAAAAAGGACAGACGCCAGATGGATGAACTCTGGGACAGTCTTGATTATGATATAGATTGAGGGGGGACTAATACCTTTTGAAGTTGTTGTCATACTTGATTTGTCCAAAATTTGCGCATACCAGCGGCAGTCCTGATTTGCTAAATCATTAACAGCCAGTTACATACAATACTAATGCGGTTGCTACTCTATCGTTTTAAATAGGGAGTGGCGACAGTGTTGATTATTTAACAGGCTGATAATTAGAAGGATACATAGTAGTCGTTGTTCCTGGTCTTCGCAAAAATCAGGCGTAATGTCAGGGGCCTTTAATCTGCAATCCGCCCTATTCTCATGTTGTATTTTCAAGAGGGAGAATGGTAGTGGTTGCGGAGTCGTGTCCACCCCTGGACACGGGCAGGGTCGTGAGTGCCTTTAGAGAAAGTCCGGTGGACTTTCGTGCACGAACAGAAGGGCTTTAGCCCGCCGGTAAGGGGCCCGCAAGATACGAGTTCCGCGATAGCGGGACGAAGTAGATTGTGGGAGGGGCAGGAGTGAGCAAAGCGAACGGAGTCCTCCGTAATCACTATCATCATCCCGGTCTAGGTATAAATGAAAAAAGGGGCTGACTAAAAAGTATTAGTCAAGCCCCTTTTTCTTGTTTTTCGGTGAGGTCAACCCCGACTATGTCTTGAAATATTCAATTCTCAGAGACATATCAAGACTTTTTAGTCACCCTTTTCATTCTATATCAGAGTACTATTCCTCGTCATTCTCAATTTCCTTGAAGTCTTCCGGTCCTACGAAGCAGAGTGGGCACTCCTCGGGAGCTGTTTCACCTTCATGTATATATCCGCATACGAGACATTTGAATTTCTTTGCCATAATTGTAATCTTTAATAGTTTGTATTCTTTCTTAACTTCGGTTAATTTGGAAACATTCAAAATTAACTCCAATGCAAAGATAGTTATAAAAACAATATCTGCAACACTTTTGCAAGATTTTTTTTACTCTTATCTGTTTCTGGCGATGCCTATATAATATAGTAGGGTCGCGAGCGAACCGACTGCTGCAATGACGTAAGTATATGCTGCCCATTTAAGCGCATCTATGGCCATAGGTCGTGTCTTTTCATCGGTAATGCCTGCGCTGCTGAGCCATGAAACCGCTCTTCTGCTTGCATTGATTTCGACAGGGAGTGTTATGAAACTGAAAAGTGTGGTGCATGCGAAGAGCGCTATGCCTACCCAGATCAGCATAGGGAAGGTCTTGATGAATATGACTCCGGCAAGAAGCACCCACTGCACGATATTGGAAGCGAAACTTACTACCGGAACCAAGGCTGAACGCATCTGCAACGGTCCGTATGCGTATGCATGCTGAACTGCATGACCGCATTCGTGAGCCGCAACAGCAGCTGCAGCGACACTGCGGCTTCCATACACTTCCTCGCTTAGAGCAATTGTTTTTGTCGCCGGGTTGTAATGGTCTGTAAGCCGGCCGTTTGTCGGAACTACCTGTACATCACGGATACCGTGATCCGAAAGCATTTTCCTTGCTACATCAGCTCCTGTCATGCCGTTTGAGGTCGGCTCCTGTGAATACTTGGCGAAGCGGCTCTGCAGCATCGACTGTACGATGAAGCTGAGAATCATGACTGCGATAAGTATAAACCAGATGTTCATGTAATTAAAATTAGTCAGTTTATGTCAATTTGTCTTTATCATGCACCGAATTACCTTGCGGCACATCTGGACAAATATAAGCAAAAAACGCACCTGACTGCCAAATGTCATATAAATTTTCTAAATTTGCGGGGTTTAACATTGAGTCATGTATAGAGAAGAAGAGTTTTCGCGATTGGAGATCAATCTGCCGGCATGTCTTGAAAATTATAGATATTTCAGGTCAAGACTCGCAGATACGACAAAACTGCTGGTCCTTGTCAAGGCAAATGCCTATGGACATGGGGCGGTGGAGTTTGCTTCTTTGATGGAGGATGCCGGGGCAGATTACCTTGCCGTGGCATATCCTGTCGAGGGTATAGAGCTGCGTCAGGGAGGCATAAAGTCGCCGATCATGGTTCTTACTACGGGCACAGACTCATTCGAAGAGATGATCAACTATGGTCTTGAGCCGGGTGTGCCTAATATCTGTACATTGAAAGCCCTCTGCAAGGTTCTTCAGAAGAGGGATGTCAAGGATTTTCCCGTTCATATCAAGATTGATACAGGAATGCATCGTCTTGGGTTCATGACAGACGAAATTCCGGAACTGCTCGAGTTTCTGACATCGTGTGACAGGGTTAAAGTCAAGTCTGTATATTCTCATCTTGCAGCATCTGACGATCCGTGTAACGATGATTTTACACATGGTCAGGTATCTCTTTTCAAGAAGAATGCTGACAGATTGGCAGAAGCATTAGGATACAGGCCGATGTATCATATCCTTAATTCCGCCGGTATAGAGAGATTCCCTGAATATCAGTTTGACATGGTCCGTCTGGGCATTGGCATATATGGCGTCAGCGCGCTGCCTGGCGTGAAGCTGTCACCGGCAGCATCTTTCAAATGCAAGGTTCTGCAGATAAAGTCTCTCAAGCAGTCTGACGGAACCATCGGATACGGCCGTCACGGAAAGATTGCACCGGAGGGTACCGTGATAGCGACAATTCCTGTCGGTTACGCAGACGGCATAGACCGTCATCTGAGTTGCGGCAAGGCATCGTTCCTGCTTAATGGTCGCAAGGTGCCGACAATAGGAAACATCTGCATGGATATGAGCATGCTTGATATAACAGGAGTCGACGCAAAGGTAGGAGATACAGTGACAATCTTCGGAGAAAACCCGACTATTTCAGAACTCGCGGCGATTCTGGGCACGATTCCTTACGAGATACTGACATCCGTTCCCCGCCGTATAAAGAGGATCATTGTAAAGTAAGAGAAGTTGATAAAAGAAACCGTGGAAGAACAGGCCGTCAACGCTGGTATCTTCCACGGTTTTTATTTATAGCCAGAAGCTTATGACTATGCTTCGATCTTCTTGTATTTAGGTACGAGGATCTTCATGATCACCCATGCAAACAGGTAAGCTACTGCGCAGATGCAGAATACTGTCATATATCCTGCTTCCTTTCCTTCGAAACCGAAGAGAGAATAAGCTGCTCCTGCATTTTCAGAGTAGGTGAACAGCATACCTGCACCCTTGTTGATAAGGAATGAGCTTGTTCCGGCAGCAAGTCCACCGATACCGGTGATTGTAGCAACAGTTGATTTAGGGAACATGTCACCGATTGTCGAGTACATGTTGGCACTCCACGCCTGGTGTCCTGCTCCGGCCAGACCGATAAGGATTGCCGGCCACCATGCAGAAAATGTTCCGAGTGGCTGTGCAAAAAGTGCTGCAAGCGGGAAGAATGCGAAGATGAGCATGGCAAGCATACGGCCCTGATATGGGTTCATGCCTTTCTTTTCGACAAAGAGTTTAGGCAGATAGCCACCTCCGATTGATATTACAGTCACTATTGCGTACAATGTGAAGATAAGTGCCATTCCCATACCTGATGACGACTTGTAGCCGAACTGGTCAGAGAAATAAGCCGGAGCCCAGAACAGATAGAACCACCATACGCCGTCTGTAAAGAAACGTCCTGCAATATATGACCATGTCTGACGGTATGTGAAACATTTCCATAGAGGAATAGATGCCTCTTCTGATTTCTTTTCCTCCTGTGGCTCAGCCGCGTCATCCTGCTGGATATATGCAAGCTCAGCAGCATTTACTCTCTTTGATTTCTCAGGCTTGTCGTACATGAACACCCAGAACGCCATCCAGATGAATCCGAGGGCACCGATGATGACAAAGGCCATTTCCCAACCTCCGCCGATACCCTTGTCCTTGAAGAACTGGGCAAGAAGAGGAATAGTAGCAGGAGCTGCGAGGGCGCCGACAGATGCTCCGGAGTTGAAGATGGATGTCGCGAAAGCGCGGTCCTTCTTAGGGAAGTATTCTGCAGCTGTCTTGATGGCTGCCGGGAAGTTTCCAGCCTCACCAAGTGCGAGGATAGCTCTGGCTGCCATGAACATCCATACGCTTATTGTGGATATCGCAAGGGCCGCAGTGGAGCCTACCTCGACGGCAGTCATGGCCGCTACTGACTCGTAACCTTCGATGTGCATTGTCGCCCAGCCGCAGAGAGCATGAACGCAGGCACCGACAGACCAGATTCCGATGGCCCAGAGGTATCCTTTCTTGGTGCCCATCCAGTCTACGAATTTACCAGCGAAGAGCTGGCAGATAGCGTAGATGATGGAGAAGAATGCAGTGATTGTTCCGTAGTCGTTGTCGGTCCAGTGGAACTCAGGTGCGATAAAGTCTTTCCATGTCAGGGAGAGAACCTGGCGGTCCATGTAGTTGACGGTAGTTGCTATGAAAAGCATGACTACCATCCACCAGCGCCAGTTGGTCATCAGTTTTTTGCTAGTAGAATTCATATCAGTTTAAAAGTTAAAATAGTTTTTCGCGTTGTTGTATGAAATGTCGCTTACCATCTTGTGGATGAACTCCATTTCGCTGACTGGAAGTTTACCGTTCTTGAGGTCCTCTCCGATGAGGTTGCAGAGGATTCTGCGGAAATATTCATGCCTTGGGTAAGAGATGAAACTGCGTGAGTCGGTGAGCATTCCTACGAAGCGGCTGAGAAGTCCGAGTGCTGAAAGCGCGTTCATCTGTTTCTTCATGCCGTCTTCCTGATCGAGGAACCACCATCCCGAGCCGAGCTGCATCTTGCCTGGGCATGTGCCGTCGTTGAAGGTGTAAGCCATGGTGGCCAGCACTTCGTTGTCCTTCGGGTTCAAGTTGTAGAGGATCGTCTTCGCCAGTTTGTCCTCCATTGCGAGCCTGTTGAAGAACTTGTGGCCGGCAGCTGCACACTGGACATCCAGGATGGCATCAAATCCGGTATCCGCTCCGATGAGATTGAACATGCGGGTGTTGTTGTTGCGGATGACTCCTATATGGAACTGCTGTGCCCACCCCTTTGCGTGGTCCATGCGTGCAAGGTCCAGAAGCAGGGCACTTCTGAACTTGTTGATTTCTTCTTGTGAAGGAGTCTTGCCTTTGAGAGTGTTCTTGAAGATCTTTTCGATCTCGTCCATTTCAAAATCTTCTGCATAGAATGTGTCAAGACCGTGGTCAGAGATACGGCAGCCCATTTCTTCAAAGAAGTCCTGACGCTTTTTGAGTGCGTCAAGGAGGTCCTGATAGTTGTTGATCTCCATTGATGCTGCGCTGGCGAGCGACTTTATATACGCGATGTATTGTGCCGGGTTTTCCACTGCCAGAGCCTTGTCCGGCCTCCATGTCGGGAGGACCTTGACGCCGAACGGGTTGTCCTTTATCTGCTTGTGATATTCGAGAGTGTCGGCCGGGTCGTCAGTAGTACATACGACTTCAACGTTGAACTTCTTCATGAGTTCCTGACCTCTGTATGCCTCTGTCTGAAGCTTGGTGGTGCACTCGTCATAAATAGCCTTTGCGGTAGATGGCTTGAGGACATCATATATGTCGAACACTCTTGCGAGCTCAAGGTGAGTCCAATGATAAAGCGGATTGCGCATTGTATATGGCACAGTCTCCGCCCATTTCTCGAACTTGGCATAACTGTCTGCCTGTCCTGTGATGAACTCTTCTGCAACACCGTTGCCGCGCAGGGCTCTCCATTTGTAGTGGTCGCCGCCCAGCCATACCTCTGTGATGTCCTTGAACTGATAGTTATCGGCAATCATCTTGGGTACAAGATGGCAGTGGTAGTCGATGATCGGGAGGTTTTCCGCGCTCTCGTGATACAACTCTCTCGCATAGTCGTTCGTGAGCATGAAGTCTTCGTTGATGAAAGGCTTACCCTTCACAAGGCTGTCAAGTTTTGAAATGATATCCATATCAGTTAGTGTTAGTTTATGTCAATTCGTGTAAAATTAGCAATTATTTTTCAACTGACATTTATTTTTGCATATATTTGTATCCGACCTGTCCCAGGGTAAAAGGAAACAACAATTTTAATTCTCTATTATAATGAAGAAACTTTTCTTTTTTGCTGCCGTTGCAGCGATGTTCAGCATCTCTTGTGCAAAGCAGGAGACAATGGAGGAGCTTACAGCCCGCGTATTCGAAAGAGCAGCCGTTCAGTTTGCTGCTATGGATGTAAATCTTGATTCAGCCGCTGTATCTAATCCTGGCGAAGCGATTTATCCACGCTCGATCAATCCTGACGGTTCATTCTGGACCAGTGGTTACAAATGGTGGTGCTCGGGATTCTATCCTGGCTGCCTTTGGTTTGTATATGAATATACCGGCGATCAGACATACAAGGATCTGGCGCTTAAGTATCAGGCAGGACTTGAACCTTTGAGATTCCGTACTGACGACCATGACATCGGATTCCAGCTTATGTGCAGCTATGGTAACTGCCTTCGCATCACAGGTGACCAGGAGTGTGTTCCTGTAATTCTTGATGGTGCAAAGTCGCTTGCAACACGTTTTGATCCTGAGGTGGGATGTACGCGTTCGTGGAATAACAAGAAATACACCTTCCCTGTCATCATCGACAATATGATGAACCTTGAACTTCTGCTCAAGGCGGTTCAACTCGGCGGTGAAGAGTATCTGAAGGATGTAGCCCTTACTCATGCGCGTACAACAATGAAGAACCACTATCGTGAGGATTACAGCATCAAGCATATCCTTGACTACAACCCCGAGACCGGTGAGGTTATCAAGGTGTACTCAGGACAGGGATATGCGGAGGATTCTGCATGGGCACGCGGTCAGGCATGGGGTCTGTATGCTTTCCCTATGATGTACCGTATGACTGGAGAGCAGGAATTCCTTGATCATGCATTGAAGCAGGCTGAATACCTTCTTCCACGTATACCGGAGGATGGTATCCCATACTGGGACTATGATTCGCCTGAAATCCCGAACGATGTACGCGATGCATCTGCAGCAGCTCTTGTGGCTTGCGCTCTTATCGAACTCAGTCACTTTGTAGATGAACAGAAGTCCGCATATTTCCTTTCTTTCGCAGAAAAGATTCTCCGCGAGCTTGCAAGCGACAAGTATCTTGTGCCGGAGGGTCAGAAATATGGATTCCTTCTTGATCATAGCACAGGAAACAAGCCAGGAAATTCAGAAGTGGATGTTCCTCTTACTTATGCAGACTACTACTTCCTTGAAGCTCTTATGCGTTGGAGAGCGCTTTCAAAATAATGGAGACTGTAAACAATAAATACAAAGTCCTTTTCGTGTGCCTTGGGAATATATGCAGGTCTCCTGCAGCCCAAGGCATATTTGAGCATATTGTCAGGGAGAACGGTATGCAGGACAAGATAGAGGTGGATTCTGCCGGAACATATAGTGGTCATAGGGGAGAACTGCCGGACCGTAGGATGCGCACTGCAGCGCTTTACCGTGGCTTTGCCCTGACCCATAAGGCGCGTCCAGTATCCGGACTTGACTTTCTGGATTTTGACCTGATCATTGCGATGGATGATCAGAACTATGAGGACCTTATGCACCTTGCGCCATCTGTAGAGGCTACGCACAAGATCCGCAGGATGTCGGAGTTCCTGAAGGCCCGCAAGATGTCATATATCCCGGATCCATATTATATGGGCGCGGAAGGGTTCAGTCTTGTGCTCGATCTTCTTGAGGACGGATGTCAGAATTTATATGATATCATAGCCAAGGCAGAATTTGCTTGACTCCATCAGTGTTGATATAAAATATAGCCGCCATACCTTTTTGCGAGTATGGCGGCTATTCTGTTATTTTTCCTGTTAGAGCATCAGTCCTGCTTTCACCTTGTCTGCGATCTCCTCACCCTTGACATGTTTCAGGATCGCGAGTCCGAATTCCACTGCCCAGCCCGGTCCGCGTCCGGTAATCATGTTGCCGTCAACCACGACACCCTCCTTGACATATTCGACACCCTTTGCAGTAAGTGCATCTTCAAATCCGTCATAGCAGGTCATCCTCTTTCCCTCAAGGTCTGGAAGCAGACCAAGGACAACGCTTGGAGCTGCGCAGATTGCCGCCAGAGTACCTCCTTCAGCGTAGTGCTGCTGCATGATATCCATAAGCTTGCCGAATGCCGCAAGGTTTGACGAGCCTGGCATGCCGCCCGGGAAAATCATTACATCAGTCTTCAGGCATGGTCCGAAAGATGTCGACGCCTTGAATTCTCCGAAGGCCATATCAGCAATGACCGGGATGCGGTTTGAACTGGTCACAATCCTGTCATCGTAGATCGATACGGTCTTGACGTTGACTCCACCTCTGCGGAGCATGTTCACGGTGGTCAGCGCTTCCGAAATCTCAAAGCCGTCTGCCAGAAATATGTATGTTCCTTTCATATGTTTTTCGTTAACTATGCAAATATAAACAAATTCCGTGAAATTGGAGCCATGTCCTCCTTCCCGCCATATCCCTGTGAAATGCTATCGGGCCCGTTTAGGCAGCATTTATAAAGGCTTTTTGGTTAACTTTTTGTTACATAATAAGTTATATTCCTGCGATTGATTATCTTTGCACGGTATTAGTTATAGTGTAATAAATTATTTTCAAACTATGGAAACAGCAAACATTGGAAACAACGCAGGTATTCTCTGGAATGCCCTCAACACAAACGGTAAGATGACAGAGGCTAAACTCAAGAAGGAGTCAGGCCTTGCAAGCGCAGATTTCTACGCTGCACTCGGATGGCTCGCACGCGAGGGCAAACTCAACACAGTAGTTGAGACACGCTGCGGAAAGGATTGCAAGTACTACACTCTCTAATTCCTTATAAAATTAAGTTCCGTCCATGAAAACCCCCGTTTTCGTGGACGGAACGCCGTATAATGCCGTCCCATCCACAGAAACCCGCCTTTTCGTGGACGGAACTTCGTTTTTTACTGACTTGGCCACATTTCAGGCTGTTTTTGTGGCCGGAACTTCGTTTTTTACTAACTTGGCCACGTTTAGGGCCTTTTTTGTGGCCAACCCGATGTTTTTTACAGACTTGGCCACATTTCAGGCTGTTTTTGTGGCCGGAACCTCTAAATGATAAAAACTCCGCCGTCAGGGATGTCCTGGCGGCGGAGTCCGTATTTATGAAGCGTTATGCTTACTTGCTAGCCTTGATTGCAGCCTGAGCAGCAGCGAGGCGTGCGATCGGAACGCGGAATGGAGAGCATGACACATAGTTGAGACCTGTCTTGAAGCAGAACTCTACTGATGCTGGATCACCACCGTGCTCACCGCAGATACCGCACTTGAGGTTCTCGCGTGTGCCACGACCTTCCTTGACAGCGTAGTCAACGAGCTTACCTACAGACTTGGTATCGAGAGTCTTGAATGGGTCAGCATCGAGGATCTTGTTGCCGAGGTAGTCACCCATGAAAGTTCCTACGTCGTCACGTGAGAATCCGAATGTCATCTGAGTAAGGTCGTTGGTACCGAATGAGAAGAACTCAGCGGTCTTGGCCATACGGTCAGCAGTGAGGGCAGCACGTGGGATCTCGATCATTGTACCGAACATGTACTCGATCTCGAAGCCGAACTGAGCCTCAACCTCAGCCTTGATCTTCTCGCAGATAGCCTTCTGGAAGCGAAGCTCGCGCTCAGAGATAGTTACAGGAACCATGATCTCCGGCTTAGGAGTGAAGCCTTCCTTCTTAAGCTCAGCAGCTGCAGTGAAGATTGCGCGGAACTGAGTCTCTGAAATCATTGGATATGTGATGTGGAGACGAACACCACGGTGACCCATCATAGGGTTAACCTCGTGGAGTGACTCACCACGCTTCTCGATCTCGCCAACAGTGATGTTGAGCTCCTCAGCAAGCTCGTTCTTCTTGAGGTCAGTCTGTGGAACGAACTCATGGAGAGGTGGGTCGAGGAGACGGAAAGTAACAGGCTTAGCGTCCATAACCTTCATTGTGCCCTTGACAGCAGCCTTGATGAATGGCTCGAGCTCTGCAAGTGCAGCCTTACGCTCGCAGTCGTTCTTGGCAAGGATCATCTTGCGGAGCTTAGAAAGTGGAGTCTCAGCGTTCTGTCCGTAGAACATGTGCTCGATACGGAACAGACCGATACCCTCAGCACCGAAGCTGATTGCACGTGCTGCATCCTCTGGAGTATCAGCATTTGTGCGTACGCCCATAGTGCGGAACTTGTCAACGATTGCCATGAACTGCTGGAAACGTGGGTTGTCTGAAGCGTCCATAGTCTCGATAGCTACATCGTAAACAGCACCCTTTGCACCGTTGATAGAGAGAACGTCACCCTCGTGGTACTCCTTGTCAGAGCCCTTGAACTTGATGACCTTGTTCTCAAGGTCGATGTGCATAGCCTCGCAACCTACGATACAGCACTTACCCCATCCACGTGCTACGAGAGCAGCGTGTGAAGTCATACCACCGCGCTGAGTAAGGATACCTGCACATGCACGCATACCCTCAACGTCCTCTGGTGAAGTCTCTTCACGAACGAGGATAGTAGCGATGCCCTTCTCTGCAGCCTCCATAGCAGCCTCAGAAGTGAAAGCGATAACACCTACAGCACCACCTGGAGAAGCAGGAAGACCGTTAGCAACTACTGTAGCCTTCTTCTCAGATGCAGGGTCAAGGATTGGGTGAAGAATCTCGTCGAGCTGAGCAGGTGCAACGCGTGTTACAGCTGTCTTCTCATCGATCATTCCCTCCTCAAGCATATCCATTGCCATGTTGAGGGCTGCAAGACCTGTTCTCTTACCTACGCGGCACTGGAGCATCCAAAGCTTACCGTCCTGGATAGTGAACTCGATATCCTGCATGTCGCGGAAGTGGTTCTCAAGGTGGAGACGGATACCGTCGAGCTCTGCGTAAACCTCAGGCATTGAAGTCTCGAGAGAAGCGAGGTTCTGGTTGTGTGGGTTCTTTGTAGCCTCGTTAAGTGGGTTTGGAGTACGGATACCAGCCACAACGTCCTCACCCTGAGCGTTGATAAGCCACTCACCATAGAACTTGTTGTCACCGTTGGCAGGGTTACGTGAGAATGCAACACCAGTTGCAGAGTTGTCACCCATGTTACCGAATACCATTGACTGTACGTTTACAGCTGTACCCCACTCATCTGGAATACCCTCGATACGACGATATGCGATAGCGCGCTTTCCGTTCCAAGACTTGAATACGCCACCGATTGATCCCCAAAGCTGAGCCTCAGCTGAATCTGGGAACTCTGTTCCGAGAACTTCCTTGACGCGAACCTTGAAACGCTCGCAGAGGTCCTTGAGCTCCTCAGCAGTGATTTCAGTATCTGAAGCGTAACCCTTGGCTACCTTTACTTCTTCCATCATTCTGTCAAGCTGCTGGCGGATACCCTGGCCATCTGCAGGCTCGATACCTTCTGCCTTCTCCATCACGACGTCAGAGTACATCATGATCAGACGACGGTATGCGTCATATACGAAACGTGGGTTGTTTGTCTTTGCGATCATACCCGGGATAGTCTCAGAGCAGAGACCGATGTTGAGGATAGTATCCATCATACCAGGCATTGAGCTGCGGGCACCTGAACGGCAAGAAACCAGGAGTGGATTCTCCTTGTCACCGAAAGTCATACCCATGATAGCCTCAGTCTTCTTGAGAGCCTCAGCTACCTCAGCCTTGAGTGCGTCGTTGTAACCGCCACCGAGCTCATAGTACTCAGTACAGCACTCAGTTGTGATAGTGAATCCTGCAGGAACAGGGATGTTGAGTGTACACATCTCAGCGAGGTTTGCACCCTTACCACCGAGAAGCTCACGCATGGTTCCATTACCCTCAGCAGTTTTACCACCGAAGCAATAGACTCTTTTCTTGTTAGATTCCATAAAGTTTGTAAGTATTTGATTAGTAATGAATAATATTTTCAGCAAAAATCCGCCGCGAATTTAGTGATTTTTTGTTAAAAAACCGTTAAAAATCAGGCTTATCGCAGCATGAAAATCTTCGTATCAGTCTTCTCCCTCGGTGGCATGTCCCAGCAGTGATGCCAGAATGTCAGCGACTCCGCTTTTCCCATCTTCAGAAATTGTCAGACCTGCCCCATCTGATGTCGGATGTCCGATCGGGTAATAAGCGATGTCCTGAAGCAGCAGCTGTGAATCGACATAGTCATAATTCTCATCACTTACCTGTACCAGAACCCCCGGAACCTCTCCGAAAAGCACTCTGTGCCGTTCTTCCTGATAGGATGACATGATGCCCTTGACATCTATGTCCATGCCTGTTTCCGCGCACATGCTCCTGGCTGCCGTAATAAGTCCTCCGTCAGCCACAGTGCAACCTGCAATCACAAATCCGTCTTCAACCAGTTCTCTTACAACTTCGTAACAATCAATGAAATAGTCCGGGTCCGATATGTCAGGAGCCTTGCCTCCGTTATGTCCTGCAACCTCAGTCAGGAGCGATGCTCCCAGCCTGTATCCGCATGTGTCGAACGGGATGTAGATAATCCACGAACCAGGATCGGCAGTTATGGCTGAAGGACATTTGCGCTCCTCGCTGATCCACGGATGGCGGCTCTCGAACGGTGATGACTTGAATAATGTGACCTGGTCTGCAGAAGTTTCACTTTGTTCACATTCACAGTCGCCATCCTGATCATCTCTCTTGTCATCCTGAGCGTCAGCGAAGGATCTGTCATATTTTTCCGCAAGCCATGCGTAGAATTTCGCATTGCATCCTTCGTCACCCTCTATGAACAGATAGTCTTCCAGTTTTACTCCCAATCCGTAGATGTATTCGCTTGCCGACTCTACGCTTCTGTAGAATGCGGACATATTGCCCACTGGGGTAGGGTCCCAGTCCCACTGTGCCCACATCCTGAGGTTGCCGAGTTTGAAGTGTCCCTCGCTCCAAAGTCTTCCGAGCAGAGCCTTTGCTATCTGCAGACGGGTGAAATGTTCCGGGTATAGAAGACGGAAAGGCCTCTCTGCATGAGCCGCAGCGACAGTTCCGGAGAGATATTCCTGCTCCTTGTCGGTGTCGTAAGAGAATGCTGACAATGGTGGTTCAGTGGACTCATCTATAATGTCACCGAAGCAGTTGCCGGGGTTGAATCCCTCGTCCTCCATACACTCGTCAAGAAGCTCTGCCGGAGTCATGTCCAGCCGTGTGCCGTCAATGATGTAATGGGAGTATAAAGCTGACTCTTTTTCTGTCATAGTCTGTTTTGCAGATTATATCTTGAGACATTGAGGATATAATCGGTAAAAATAAATAAATTTGTGCATTCAACAAGCGAATAGATGTAAGTAAATGGAATTTTCAGAAGAAAAATATACCGAAATGATAGAGAAACTCTTTCTGAGGTTTCCTTCGTTTCAGAAAGCAGGAGCAACTGCATACAAGCCTGGTATTGCAAATATGGAGTTCATTGACCAGCTCATGGGCTATCCACACAGGAACTACAAGATCATCCATGTGGCAGGAACAAACGGCAAGGGGTCCGTGTCCAACATGCTTGCATCTGCCCTGTCGGCGTGCGGGCTGAAGGTCGGACTCTACACATCTCCGCATATTGTCGATTTTCGTGAGCGGATCCGGGTGGTGGAGATTGCCATGGGCGATGCCCACGCAATGACGTGTGGTGACGGTATGGGACTCTCCTCGAGCAAAGAACAGACATATGCCAACCGCCTGGTATCCAAAGAGTGGGTGTGGCAGTTCATGGAGCAGTGGCGCGATACCTTCGACCATCTGGATCTTTCATTCTTTGAAATCACTACGATCATGGCCCTCCAGTGGTTTGCAGACGAAAAAGTCGATGTGGTGGTGCTGGAAACAGGTCTCGGAGGGCGTCTTGACAGTACGAACATAGTCACTCCGGTACTAAGTATCATAACAAACATAGGACTGGACCATTGCGACATGCTTGGCGAAACACTTCCTGAAATCGCCTTTGAAAAGGCCGGCATCATCAAGCCGCGTGTTCCGGTGGTCGTAGGGGAGTCACATCCGGAAACCGCTCCGGTATTTGAGCGTAAAGTGTTGTATACCAATCTTCAGGAGCCTTGTTTCATGGGGAGTCGTCCGGAGATTATGTCACTCCTGACTTTCGCTGACCAGATCCAGCCTCCTATGTGGGAAGAGCATGAGAGCATACTTGCCAGGATGGACCTGCAGGGCGCATACCAGAAGAATAACCTGCGTACGGTGCTCGCTGCGCTCGCGGTATTAGGAAGCACCTGGAGCACTTTCACAGCAAAACTGCACCAGGTACCATCAAATTCTGGGGTACCTGGAGCAATTTCATATGAAAACTGCACCAGGTCCATTGTTGATGCTCTGATCAACACATCACAAAGGACTGGATTCCGCGGCCGTTGGGAGAAACTTTCCGAAAATCCTCTTACAATCTGTGACATAGGACACAACGAGCATGGTCTGCGTCATAATTTCGCCCAATTGGAGACGATGCTCTCTGAAGGCAAATGCACGGACCTTATAATTGTATATGGATCGGTTGCAGATAAGGATGTAGATGCAGTCCTTCATCTGATGCCGAAAAACGCAACATATATTTTCACCCAGGCTCAAAGCAAGCGTGCACTTGGGGCTGATAAGATCTTTGAAAAATTTCTCTCAGCAGGTGGCGATATGACAAAGGTCCATGTCGTGCCGCAAGTGTGTGATGCCGTTGCAAAAGCGAAGGATATTGCTTCAGGTTTGTCAGGGCGTCCTCTTATATATATAGGAGGAAGCACTTATGTGGTATCGGAGGCTGTTGCGCAGGAGTGGTAGATGTCTCTACAAGCTCGACATGACAAAGATGTCAATATGATGTGCTTAAAAGGTAATTGTAAGATATTATGAAACGGACAGTTCTTCTGTTTATTCTGCTTTTGGTGGCAACCTTTGCGCTGGGACATAATGTGTCCCGGACCGACAAGCATGGACATATACTGGTCGGACAGTGGGAAGCGTATTATGACGCCCTGGATGCAGATGTGCCACAGCGTCAGATGAAGATTCTGTCGGAAATCAAGGCAAATGCATTGACAGATCGTATTGACTGGGATTATTATGATGCCTGTGTCAAATATGCCGGAGTCGGAACCAGACGTGACTGGAAGCAGAGGGAAAAACTTGAAGATGCCTGCCGCCAGGAACTTGTCGCTTATGGTGAGCCGTTTCTTATGTTCCTCTATGAGTCAAATCTTCGGTGGAGAGATACGGAGGCGAATCTGAAGATGATTCTGGAAAATAAGGAAAAACTTCTACAAGGCTGTCATTCAGTTATATATAAAGAAGTGAATGTCTTTCCTTTGTATGATGAGGTGCTTTTGCCTACGCTGAAGAATGACTATGAATATGCTTTGTGGAAGATACTCATATCATCGGCTTTGATGCAGAGCAATGATATTGTTGGGGAATTGCTAGCCGAGTGCGTCAAGGGAGGTTATCCGCAGGAGTTTTTTGTGGATTATTATCGTGCGTGTACATTGTCAGAAAAAGAGAACCTGGAACAGATGAAGAGTCTGTCTGCACGATACAGCAACAGGGCAGTGTCTATGTTGGCTGATGCCGCCATAATGGACCATGAACTCGAAAATATGGAGACTGACGGTGCATCTTCTGCGGACTACCTTGCGCTGAAAGACAGACTGCTATCATGTGAGAATACACGACCATCATATACTGAAGGAGTGGACGGACTTATTGCAAAGGAATTCAAAGGATTCAAAACACTTTTGAATACTCTTGAAGAGAGCAAAGCTGTGATAGCTATTGATAAAGGTGTGGCATCCATTGCTTTGCGCAATATTCCGTCCGTAACCTTGCGACTCTCCAAGGATAAAAAGGTCATCTGTCAGACGTTGCTTAAAAACAAAGAAGACAGTTTCTACAAACCTGATACCCTGGTTCATGAACTGCCCAAATTACATGATGGGGAGTATCTGGTAGAATGCCTTGATGCCAAGGATTCAGTAATCTGTAAATACAGTTATCCTAAATACACCATCTCTCTGGCATATAGGAAAGATGCTCGCGGACTTGCCGTATATGCGGCTGATTATATTACGGGAAAACCTCTGCAGAAGGTAGATCTGGTGTTGACCAATAAAGAAGATACCTTAAAACACTCCATCTTTCTTGACGGATTTACCTATCTTCCTGTGGATGTGACGGAAAGACTGAATGACTATAATTCGCTTGATTGTATGGCTGTCGGAGAAGACGGACTGGTACGCAGAAGCTGGTCAAGATATTTCAGATCAGGCAGCAGTAAAGATACTAAAGATTACGCAAGGACAGCTGTCGTCATGACTGACAGGGGAGCTTTCAATCCGGGAAATGTTGTAAAATATAAGGCGGTAATATTTGATAGACATAGGGATGCTTCAAAGACAGCAGTACTTCCTAAGGGAACTCAGGTGCTTGTGACTCTTTGTCATGGTACTAAACTGATAAGTGAAACTAAACACGTCCTTAATGAATTTGGTTCGCTTGCAGGAGAATTTGTCCTAGGCGAAGGACTGAGGAACGGAAACTACCGTATATCCGTGCGTCAGGGAGATAATGCTCTTGGCGGTACATCCGTGATACTGGATTCGTTTGTGCTGCCGACATTCAATCTGGAGTTTGATCAGTCGTATGACTATTACTGTCCTGGCGATACGGTTGTAGTCAGGGGATGCCTGAAATCATATGCCGGACATCCTCTATCTTCTGCTTCTGCAAGAGTTATTGTAAAATCGATGTTGGAAGATCGTGTCGTTTTGGGTGAAATGCTGACCTTGAGGCCAGACGGCACTTTTGAATTGAGTTTTGTTTCAAATGCAGACCAGAATGAACACTATAAGATTGAGGTCCGAGTGACTGATGCAACGGGAGAAACCCAATCCTTCTTGACAACAAGAATGGTTTCAGAATCACTTAATCTGCGGGCGAGACTTGTAAATAAAAAAGAAGGAAAGTTCCTTGTCGGACAGAAAACCGAAAGAAATATCTTTTCGGGAAACTCTGCCGTTATAAGGTGTGAGGCTTTTCAGTGGAACGAAGTGAAAGACCTGTCGCTTGAATATGAATTATATAGAGACGGCAAGGTGGTTAAAAGTGGGAATGTACATTCCTCAGACGATCTGAAATTGGACTTTTCGTCTTTACCATCTGGACTCTACCGTTTCTCGTTGCACACGAAGATGAAGACCTCGGAAGGCAGGTATTCCGGAAAACTGGATGATATGTATCTGCTTAAGATAGGCTCTGAAGATATTGCAGATCCACTGGTTGACAATCTGTTCTGTGTTGAGAATGAAGGGAATATCTCGATAACCCTCGGGTCTGGAAATGTGCCTGCATGGCATGTGGTTGAGATCTTTGATCGTACAGGAAAGAGAGTCATTTCTGAGGTTGTATATTTCGAAAAAGGACTTGTACGTCTTAACTATGAGTTTCTAGAGGAGTACGGTGATTTTGTCAAAGTCGGTCTGTTCCGGTTCTTCGACTCCACCAGTCAGTCCTTTACCATCAAATGTGACCGTCCTGTAGTGGAGCCTCCCCAGGCAGCCATGACCTTTACACGTTTCATAGATAGAACCCTGCCTGGTAAGCACTACTCATATAGTCTCAAGGGTAATCCAGGGACAGAAGTCCTGGCGTCGGTGTATGATGTCACCACGGATAAGATACGCAATAACCATTGGCGGCAGATAAGCCGGCAGCATGTAACCTCATACTATCTCAGCTATAATTGGAAAACTGGGCAGAATGGTCTCGGTGGATCGTTGTCTATGGAGCCTATGATGGTAAGAGGATATGGGATGCAAAAATCTGCTTCGATGAAGCCTTTTGCAGATGGTCTTGAAGAGGAAATTGTTGTTGCCTTCGGCACATCGGTCAACGAGGCAATCCCATTTCAGTTGACTGGTGACGCCAGTAAGGCGGAAAACGATGTGAAGATACGTGAGGGCTTTGCCAAGACGCTGACTTTTCAGCCATTCCTTCGTCCGGATATGAACGGAAATTTCAGCCTGAACTTCACGACCTCAGATAAACTTTCGACCTTCGTTATATCTTTGTTCTCGCACGACAAGGCGATGTACAACTCTGTCCTTAGGAAGGAGTTTGTAGTGACTCTTCCTGTGAAGGTGTCAGTGGCACAGCCGCAGTATCTTTATGAAGGAGATACCTATGTGCTTAAGACGGATGTGTCCAATATATCTTCTGAGGATGTCAGCGGAAAGTGGCATGTCGAAGTTTATGATTCTGAGAACTACCGTGAGTCAACTCCGATAATGACTGCGGAGAAGTCTCTGAAAGTCAAGGCTGGAGCCAACGCTTCTGCGGAGTTTACGATAGATGTGCCTCAGTGCCGTACTCTCGGTCTTAAGGTGTCCTTTATCTCAGACGGCTATCAGGACGGACAGTTTGTCGCAGTTCCGGTACATCAGGCATCGCAGTCTCTAACAGAAGCCCACTCGGATCTTCTCATGGGTAACGCATCCAAGGAATCTCTTATAGCAGATCTTCGTTCACGTTTTGTGAATACATCGGAAGATGGTGCGGTTTATGAGGAAAAGAAACTTATGGAACTGTTTGCGGAGGCATTGCCAGAACCGTATTATCCGGACTCTAAGGATGCTGTCTCTCAGTCTGAGGCGTTGTGTATCAATTTGATAGCATCTGGGCTGTCGGATGGTTCTCAGGTGGAGGACTATCTTGAAGCGTCTGCAGTTGCATACAGCAAACTGCTCGGATTATTCAAGAATGACGGAGGAGTAGCATGGCTCGAAGGAGGAAGATCTTCTCAGTTCATTACAGCTCTCATCCTTGACAGACTTGCAGGATTACGCGAGCGTGGACTTCTTGTCAGGACATTGGATGTTGCCGGGGAAAATGCTGCAAGTGAACTTGAGGCTAAGATTTCCGGAGCTGTGGCATTCCTTGATATGCAGTCGTTCAAGTACTATAGCGAAGAAAGCAGATTGAGAGACATCTCTATAGGCCAGTATCTGTATGTACGTGTGAAATATCCGGATGTAAAGCTTGACGAAGACGCCATAACGGCATTCCTCGGAAAGGAGGCATACGGTGAGGCCCTCTCCAAGTTCAAGGACTACCTCTACAAAGGAAGCATGCAGGGTGATGTTTTGGGCAAAGTGATGCTTATACGCATTCTGAACCAATTAGCCGGAAATGACACAAGGGCGACGAAGCTTATGGAACAGGAGATTGCCTCACTGAAGGAATATGGAGTCAGGCATCAGTCCGGAGCTATCTATTATCCTAATGCCGTGATGCCGTTCAGAGGGCTGATTGAAACCGAAGCTTATGCCCATTCCATGATATGCAACCTTTATCGAGACCTTGGGGAGGATGAGATGGCAGACGGTGTACGTCTGTGGCTTATGCTGCAGAAGGAAAATCAAGAGTGGAATCCGCAAGCAGGGTTTGCGGAGGCGGCGGCCTCTGTCTATGATGCATCGGATGCCGTTATGAACTCCAGCGTCATAGTGCTGAAGAAGGTATATCAAAAGCCCTTCATGCAGATCAGAAAATATGGTAACGACATGTCTATATCTGCGAAATATTTCAAAGAGACTGTAGACAAGGTAACTGGAAAGGCGTCAAGAAAGGAACTCCTGGAAGGCGAGTCCTTGAATGTAGGTGACAGGATTTATGCGGAATATAAGGTGTGGAGCGCAGAAAACCGAAGTTTCGTCCGCCTGTCTCTGCCACGTCATGCCTGTCTCAGACCTGTAGAGCAGCTCTCGGGATACCGATGGTCTCCATGGTCGTACCGTGAGGTCAAGGATGACAGGACTCTTTACTGGGTGGAGATTCTGCCTGAGGAATATATCACATTTACGGAAGAACTCATCGTCATGCAGAAGGGAATATTCAAGTCTCCATCTCCGGAAGTAGAGTCGCTTTATGCACCCCATTACAGGGCATCCGACGGAGCACAGGTTGATTTTGTTGTGGAAGATCTCGGGCAGTGAAACAGATTTTGCCTGCGATGACTATTGCATGATCAGACTATAAGCATCGCTGCATAGCCTGCAATCAATGCGACTGCGCAGTTTATTATTTTCGCCCACAGGAAACTTTTTCTGCTTTCTGCCAGCAGAGGTATGCTTGCATGTCCGTCCTGGGATATGCTGCTGGCGAGCAGAACCGGGAACGGAACAATGCCTGTGGCAAACAGTGTGACGAATATCAGATGTGGACCTGACTCCGGGATTATGCCTATCAGCGTTGCCAGAAGTATCATCAGGGCTGTGTTGCTGCTGATCCAATGATCTATGTCAACGTACTGCAGAGCTATCCCGAGTACAAGGAGGACACCGAACGTCCATGCGAATATGACAGGAAGATGCTTCCTGACTATGTGATGCCAGAGGTGTTCTTCAACGAAATGATCCGACGCGAAAATCAGGACCAGCAGTACAAGGACGCTCAGGCCGGCAAACAGGATGTTCATCCACTGTTCGTCCAGAAGGTTGATGGTGGAGATTGCCACGTCGCTTCGCTCCTCGCAATGACGTTCAATGATGCCGTCCTCGCAATGACGTTCAATGATGCCGTCCTCGCAATGACATTCAATGATGCTGTCCTCGCAATGACGTTCAATGATGCCGTCCTCGCAATGACGTTCAGCATGTTCGTAGTTGTGGTGAGTATGTCCGTGATTGTAAACTGCGTGTTCATGCTCGCAGCAATGAGAGTGCGTTTCTGTGTCGTGGGAGTGAGAATGTGCGCTGTGGTCATGTCCGAGCTGTCCTCCGGCAAGCGCTGCAATGAAAAGAGTCAGTCCCACCAGCATGCTGATGCGTTTCCATCCGAAATGCCTTTGCGAAGTCTCCTGGCTCCCGTGTGGAGCGTTCTCCTGTTCTTGATGGACAATATATCCTTCATTGCATTCTGTCTTCATCCCGAAGTCGTGTCGCTTTACGAGCATGTCCACGAGGATGCCTACCACGATGGCCACCACGAAAAGGACGGCGAAGAGCACAAGTGCCTGCTTCGGAATCATGGCCAGCATTACAAAGGCCTCGTCACCGGATGATGCTATCATCATGGCTACGAGTGCTCCGAAACTGAACATCCTGTGGGTATACAAAGAAACAGTAGCGAATCCGCCCATGCATCCGGGGATCGATCCAAGCAGAGCCGCAATCACGACCTGTCCGATCTTTGTTTTTTGCAGCCCCTTGAATATCATTCCTTTTGATTCGATATTCAGAGACTCGATCATCATCATCATGACAACGACCAGCCCGGTAATCAGTATTGAATTCCGTAATATGTCAATCAGTAAATGCATATTAAAAAAGATTCTTCGTCTCCCTTCCGTCGCTCGGAATATCGCTTGCTTCTTCTGTCATGCCGAGCGAAGCCGAGACATCTATTCTATATATCCGGCTATGAAAAGGTTCACTATCGGTCTGAGTGGTGAGTTTGTTGTCAGGGTCACTATTGTAAGGTGTTCTCCAGGCGGAAGCCCTTCAGTGTCAAGATGTACTCTGAATGTGACTTCTTCTCCCGGTTTTGCTACTGGAATGGAACTATGTGACCATTTTCTGGCATCAGCGTTGACCTTGTAAACGCAGAAGCATTCCTTTCCGTCGTTTTTGAACGTATATGATGCATGCACCGTTTCCCCTCTCTTTATCTTGCCGAACGAATATGTGCTCTCCTTGAAGGTCGGTCTTGGGCCCTGAGCCTTCTGTTCTTGGGTCAGATTTGAGAAATTCTCTTTCGTGAACGCCCATATCCCGATGTCGTTCTTTCCGTCAGGATTGACAAAGGCCTGTCCGTCAACCAGGGGAGTCGCCTTATAGGTATGTTTGCCCCAGATGGACCGGTCTGCCTTGACCGTAAATTTCATCTCTGCTGTTGACCGGGCAGGAATCGGGTTGGGACTTACGCTTATCGACAGGTTTTCATGAACATCACGGAATGTTATCTTTATAGGCTTGTCCGATGTGTTCGCAACCATGACAGCCTCGCTTTTGCTGCCGCCCTGCTCAAGATTTCCGCACTTGATGAGCGACTCCCTCAGCGCAAGCGGGCCGTATGATACAGGATATAGTTCACTCAGCGGTTTCGCCTTTTCTACGGAAACACCACGGACCTTCAGGAGGACAGGTTTGGAAATATCCGATATATAGGTAGTGAGGGTCTTGTCGAACGGGTATGCTCCCTCGTCGTTCGAATATGTGACGGAAATCGTGCCGCTGCCACCGGGACGGATGGGTTCACGGGTCCATTTGACGTCTGTACAGCCGCATGAACTTACGACATTATATATGACAGCCGGCCTGGTGCCTTTGTTCTTGAGGGTGAATGTACAGGATACCGGACCGCTCTTATGGACAATGTCTCCGAAGTTATGTACCATCTTGTCCATTTCAAGCGAGTTTCCGATGTTTTCCTGTGCGAGAAGGCCGCTCGCAGATATGATTGATGCGGCCAGAGTCAGGAATATGCTTTTTAAAAGTCTCATAGCATCGCAAAGATAGCATAAATCGTTCTAACCTTTGCTTTGATTATTAAAATTAATAGTTAAATTTGCACGGATTATGCATCAGGATGATGCGTGTAATATGCACTAACCTTTAATTTTAATAGATATGGCTTACAAAATTACAGAAGACTGCGCAGCATGTGGTACATGTCTGCCAGAGTGCCCGGTAGGAGCAATTTCAGAGGGTGACATCTACACTATCGACGCTGACAAGTGCACAAGTTGCGGAACATGCGCAAGCGCTTGCCCGATGGGTGCTATCGTAGAAGAGTAATTTCTTACACCAAAATAAAACGGCTGACAGTCAACAGATTGTCAGCCGTTTTATTTTGATTCGGATTGAATTTAATTCAACCCTTTCGGAGTTGAATTAAATTCAATGAAATTATTCTGCTTGAGCATCTTGCTAAGGAGTGTCTTCACGTCCTTTGCTGTGACACTGTTTACTGCTTCCTCATATTCCTTGTCGTAATCGATGCCGTATTCGTTCCAATCACTCAGGATATTCAGCCAGTAAGCGTTGCTGATACGTGATTCAGGGATGTTCTTCCTGAGATTCTCGACCGCCATAGCAAGTTCAGCGTCAGTAGGACCGTTTTCAGCAAAATTACGGAGTTCCTTCTTTGCAATGTCGCAAAGCTTTTCAACCATTTCAGGATTTGTGTCGAACTGTACCTGAATGATTGTTCTCTTCTGCGGACTCCTGTGTCCGGCAGTAGCCACGCCAACTCCGTATGTGCCGCCTTCCTTCTCTCTGATGCTCTTGGTGTAGATCATATCAAGTATATAGCTTGCAACCTCAAGAGTTACATCTGTCTTTGTCGTTACAGGCATGTATGCGCTATAGAACTGAAGTACGCTTGACTTAGGAGTCTCCATCACAAGTTCGATTGTCTTGTCTACATTGCCCTTTGCAAGCTGGATGATATCCTTCTTGTTTATCTTCAAGGCCTTGCCTTTTCCGATAGATCCGAAATACTTCTCCACAAGCGGCTTGAGAGTTTCAAGATTGACGTTTCCGGTCACAATGAGGGTCGCTCCATCCACACCGTTGAAGAGCTTTCTGTAGTTCTTCTCAATGACAGCGATATCAACTTTTTCAAGCAGTTCGTCAGAAAGCGACATTACTCTCGGGTTGTTGCCGTACATTACATTCTCCATTTCAACTCCGTAAAGATAGTCAGGAGTGTTCTTTATGTTAGGGAACACAGCCTTGATCTGCTCGATGCCCACCTGGAACTCATCCTTGTCAAAACGAGGGTCGGTGAAATAGAGATATGCAAGCTGGAATGCGGTCTCAAGGTCCTTAGGAGCGCTCTGTCCGTTGATTCCGTGCTCATATCCTCTGATATAAGGCTTTGCCGCAACTCTCTTTCCGGCAAGCATCTTCGGAAGCTGTGTGCTTGAGAACTTTGATACGCCTGTATTGCTCAGGTAAAGTCCCCATATATTATCTTCAAATGACGCAAGGTCCGCAAGCGGAATGTTGTTTCTACCGCCGTCCATCTTGAGTGAGAAGATAACCTGATCCTTTTTGTACTCGGTAGGAAGAGCTATTACCTTGAGGCCGTTAGCCAATGTCCATACGGTCGAGCCGTGGATGCCTGCTTTTTCCTTGACAACAGGTGAGCCTGCAAGTTCTTCGCTGATAAGCGATTCTGCAACCATGTCCTCTACATTTGCCTGAATGTCAGCATTCTTTGCAGTTTCAAGTACAGCCAGGAGCTGGGCTTCGGTAGGATTTACAAGGCCTTCCTTTTCCGGTCCGGTGTATAGAATAAGAAGGTTCTGCTCTGGAATGAACTGCGAAGCAATCTGAGATAGAACCTGTGCATTCATCATGGAACAGATCTGCTTTCCGATCATTGCTTCAGTCTCCGGAGCCATATAAGGCTTGTTGTCGTAGAAGTTCTTCAGAAGAGCAGGGACGAGGTCTGCATTCTTACGTGTCGAAGCCGCCTCTACTGCCTTGTCGTATGAACTGAGAAGGTTTTCCGTAGCACGCTTGACCTCACCATCGGTGAATCCGAATCTTTTCATCTTCTCAAGTTCAAGCATGAATGCAGTGAATGCCGGGATAGCATCTCCATCCTTGAAGTTCACAGTTCCGAAAACAGCGTCAGATGTATTACAGAGTCCGCCTGCACCGAAGCTTGCACCCAGGAATGGCGCGCCCGGCTTTGAAGCGATGTCTGAGAATCTTTCTGACATGATAAGACGTACATACGCCTTGATGATGTTCTGTACATACGCAGCGTCGGTATTGTTGAGCTCCTTCGGAAGCGGTTCTGTCTTCCAGATCACCTCTACGCTTGAGTTTTCAGCCTCCGGGTCTGTAAGAATGCCTACGAGCGGCTCCACATTTCCGGGAAGCTTATACTCGACCTTCTGTGTAGGGACCTCTGGAGCAGGAATGCTGCCGAATGTGCTTCTGATCTTATTCTCCATCATGTCAACATCAAAGTCGCCCACAACGATTACTGCCTGCATGTCAGGGTTGTACCATTTGCGGTAGAAGTTGACCAGACTCTCCCTCTTGAAGGTCTTGAGCTGCTCCTCGCCACCGATGAGCGTGCGTCTTGAGTATGGAGTGTCTCCATAATAATAAGGTAGAGACTTCTCGAAGATTCTCCATCCTGCGTTTCTTCTTGTGCGTCTTTCCTCGAGGATTACGCCCCTTTCCGAGTCAATCTCTTCCTGGTCGCAGTTTACATAGTGCGAGTAGTCATGCAGAACGAGCAGACATGAGTCGATGACGCTCTCTCTTGTGATAGGAATGTTGTTGAGCATATACTGGGTCTGCTCGAAACCGGTAGAAGCATTGATGTTTCTACCAAACTCGGCTCCGATGCTCTGGAGCCAATCGAGGAGTTTTTTGTCAGGGAAGTTCTTTGTTCCGTTGAAACACATATGCTCCAGGAAGTGGGCGAGACCGTCCTGGTCATCTTCCTCCTGGAACGCTCCCACATCAGTCGCAAGGTAGAACTCTGCTCTCTGAGCCGGCTTGTCGTTGTGGCGGATGTAATAAGTCAGTCCGTTTTCCAGTTTGCCTACCCTTACTTCAGGGTCGTTCGGCAGTGCCTGCGGCTGCTGGCCGGATGCAAGTGTCACGGCGAGCAGGGCTGCAAATAAGAATATTACTCTTTTCATATAAATAGTTTTGTTTTTCGTAAACATTGTAACCTGCAAATATACGCAAAAATAGCGAAGTGTTTTGTATCTTTGTCGCAAAATTCAACCGGAAATATCATGTTGGAAGATTTCAGACTCAAGGTATTCGTTACGGTGGCCCGTACAAGGAGCTTCACAAAGGCTGCCGCTCAGCTGTCAATCTCTCAGCCGGCGGTGAGTCAGCATATATCAGAACTCGAGAAGACCTTGGGACAGAAATTGTTCCAGAGGCTCAAGGGGGAGACGGTCGTGACCGATGCGGGTGCATTGTTCCATGAATATGCCACAGACATCCTCTCAAAGTACGATGACATGCAGCAGATGTTCCTACGGTTTCCTGACAGGACCGTAAATGTGGCAGCATCTGATGAAATCTATAATCATCTTGTTTCCAATCTCCTTGGCACCTTTCTGAAGGTCCATCCCGAAGTTACCTTCCGGCATTCGTTCATGCAGGAAGATGCAGACCTGACCGTAAGGATCGCTCCGCTGGCATCAAAAGAAAAAGGGACGGTAAGACTTGCTTACCATCCCTCATCGGCTTTCGCTTCCACCAGATTGTGGAGCGTGCTATCCAAGATGCTTATTCAGTAACTCTTGTGAAAGTGAAGTAGAGGTCGAAGTAGAATGCCATGTCTGCCCACATTTCCATAGAGTCATAAAACGCGTATGAGTTTGCAAAGAAGTCGGTAGGTGTGTAGTCAGAGATGAATACATGCAGCGTTTTACCGTCTTCACTGAGGCTTACCATTACTGCTCCTTCCTTCTCTGTGTTGACAGTCGAACTGTATGCTGCATTTACTTTAGAGAGTTTAAGGTTGGTGATGTCGTATTCCTTACCCATTGGGTTGTCCTTATCGCTGTAGAAATACCAGTTATACTTACCGGCTGAGAAATCAGAAACTTCACACTCCTTGAAGAAGTTGAGAACAGTTCCGTTTCCTGATGGAACAAGTGAAGGCTGGCCGTTAACAGTCTTGAATTCGATGATATCTGAAGTTGTTCCTGCAGGGAAACCAGGTATGATAATGCCTGTCAATTCTTCATTGAAGCCACCGTCGCCAGCCTCATCAAGCATAGTTCCAAATGTGAAGCAGTCTGCTTCCGGATCATCAAGGATAGGAGCGCTTGCATAAGCCCACTTTCCTTCAAGGTCAGAGAAGATAAGTCCCTTGGTGATGATAACCTTGGTTGAAGCGATAACACCCTTGCTGAATCTTTCTCCGTAGGCTGCAGCAATGGCTGTCTCGTCAAGTTTGACAACAATTTCCTTTATGCCCTCCGGATCAGCCACAAGCGACTTGAGAGTGATGCTTGCGCTCTTCTGGCCCTTTGCAAATACAAATGCAGTTGCTCCGTTCTTGACCTCATAGTCAGTACCTGCAACAGCAGTTGACTCGATTACGAATGGAAGGGAAATCTCGCCGCCGGCTACAAAGTTGGTGGTAGATGTCTCACCGATAAGATTGAGAACGACCTCAACCTCATCAACAAGTTTGGAGTCCTTCTTTGCAAAGCTGTATGATGCCTTCTCCTTTGTTCCAAGGGCGACAAGTGTTGAAGTGAATTTACCAGCCTCATATCCTACAGGAAGTGTGAGTGCAAGGTTGATTGTAAGGTTTGTTCCGAGGTTGTTGAGCGGAGTGACAGTAATCTCGCCTGTTGTTTCTCCTGCCTTGATAGTGAAAGATTCAGAAGAGAACTCATAGTCAGTGCCTTTGACAGCCGAGCCGGTCGCAGTGAACTCTACTGTGAGGTCTGAGGCTGGTGCCTGAGTTGTCACAACCTTTACGGTCAGAGCCTCGTCTGCTCCCATTACATAGTTGCCTGTTTCAAATGAAAGCGCAGGCTTCGGGTCTTTCTGGCAAGAGCACACTACCAGTGCGGCACATGCCAAGATTGATAAAATTCGTTTCATAATTTTGATTTTAAAGGTTAATAATTATTGTTTTATTGAATTTTCGTGTTCTTCTCTGACTTTCAACAGAGCGTCAATCTCTTCCTGACTTGGCTTGTCCGGATAAGGAAGTGCATATTGCAAGGATGCGTCAGTCTTCGGAGGCTGCGGGTCGTACTGATCCCCGCATGAGCATAATGGCAACAAGCCTATGATCGTCAAAAGTATCTTATAAATATTCTTCATATCCTTCATTTTGTTTCAAATAGTCCTTCAAGTCCACATCGTCCTTGTTGATAGGGAATGTGTACATATAATTTTTCATCGTATATTTCTGCCATATACCTATCTGGTCTGTGATGATAGTAAATTCAGGTCCGCCGTTCCTCTTGAGCTCGAACCATCTGTCTCCTTCCATGCACATTTCCATTCGTCTTTCATTGAGAATGGCTTGTGTGAGCTTTGTGAGAGGCTTTCCAAGTGCATCAACCTTTATCATCGCATCTTCGTCAACCTCCGGAAGTGTAGATAAGGTGTATGGAGTATAGTCTTTAACCCTGTTTGATCTGAGGGTGTTCAATATGTTCAGTGCCGTCCCGATATTTTCCATATGTGCATGGCATTCCGCCATCATAAGGTGTATTTCCGATGATCTGATACGTCCGAAAGGTTCTTTCTGGTTCTTTCGCTGTGAGGTAAAGAACGTTGTCAATCGGATGTCTTTCGGGTCATATAATCTTATCAGTTCGTAATTGACCGGACGGCTCCTCATGTCAGATACAGCCTGACCCCTTATGCTTGCAGAGGATGAATTGTTGTTGTTTATTCTGCTGCGGATGATCATGCCTTTGCTTTTCCCGTATTCCGAATTTATGGCAGACGGATACTCCTCTATGGTGGCAAGCGGGTATTTTGCAGCCAGTTCCTCGCAGATGTCCAGGGCATCTTCCCAGTCTTCTGTCCAGAAAAGGGCTTTTGCAAGGAAAGCCTTGCAGACATCGGCAGTAAAGACGTATTTGTCGTCTTCGATGCCGTAAGAAACAGCGGATCTTAAAGTCGAGATGATGAAATCAGCAGTGAATTTAAGGTCTGATCTGGCTGGAGTTTGTGCAAGGTCGAACTTGTCCATAATGACCAGGCCGAGTTCGTTTTCGGCTGTCGCAGGGTCATAGGCCTTGCAGTAATTCCTCATCAGGTTGTAGTAGCATGCACCCTTGATGCCTTTTGCAGCGGCCATCAGTTGCTTTGAATGTTCGCTGGTGAACTTCGTCATGGCCTCGATGATGATGTTGCAGTCCTTTATGATTGCATACAGGTCCTTGTATATGCCATAATTCTTATTGAAATCTGTTCCGGCATAGATAGGCAGGTTCCCGATGTTTATATTGGCATTCAGGTCATCCGCATAGGCTTCGTATTTGGCTATCAGTTCACCGTTGTTCAGTATCTGGTCGTATGTGCCGGACTCAAGATTGTTCAGCCTGTAGTTCAGCACAGCTGCGTACTCATCTTCAGTTTTTGGCAGAATCTTGCCCTGCGGCTTGACGTTCAGAAAGTTCTGACATCCAAGCAGCATCAGCATGGGCAGTATGTATATGTATCGTTTCAAATTCATGATTCAGCAAATTTAAAAACCCACATTCAGACCGAACATCACCGATCTGCTGACAGGATATACAGCTCCCGGAGTTTCAGGGTCAAGGCCGTCGTAATCGGTTATGGTGAAGAAGTTGTTCAGCGTCAGGTTCATCTTCAGGCTGGTCATCTTCATCTTGTCTGTGATCTTTTTAGGGAATGCATACGAGAGGATTATGTTCTTGATCCTGAGGTATGAATTGTCTTTTACATAAGCGCCCTTGATGATGTTGCTGTCGGTAGGATTCCTTTGAGAAAACTGCTCGCTTGTGCCGAATGCATCATATATCCTCGGGTATTTCGCGTCCCTGTTTGTCGGAGTCCATCTGTCCGTCCTGTCACGTGTGACATTGAAGTGGTTAGAGTAGAGGTCGCTGAAATATGTCTGCGGAACCTCTGCCTTAGCTCCCAGTTTATATACCGTGCTCCATGAACCCGGAGGAGTCATCTGCTCGAATGTCTTCGATCCCCATGAGAATGCACCGAAGCAGCTTAGTGTCAGTGACTTCCACGAGAAACTCAGGTTGAATCCACCGGTGAATGGCGGCGTTGTCGTACCAAGGTAGAATCTGTAATTGTCTGCAACCTGGTAATCCTGTACGCCCTGAATTACGGCATCCGGTCTGAGTTTGTACTGATACAGTCCTTCGTAGTTGAGTCCGTCCACAAGACCGATGAACAGTGCGTCAGTAGGATAACCTTCCCAATATCGTGTCGAAGCCGTGAGTTTGTCAGGGCTGTCGTATTTCAATACCTTATTTATATTGTATGACAGGTTGAATGACGCGTTCAGCCGGAAATCATTCTTGTCAAGGATCCTTCCGTTGAGGGTGAATTCGATACCTTTGTTCAGGATGTCGGCAGAGTTGAACTTCTGATAAGTATAGCCTGTCGAGCTTGGAATCTTCGACGATACCACCACATCTGTACTATGTCTCATATAGCCCTCAACAATTCCGGAAAGTCTGTCACCGAAGAAGCCGAAATCCAAGGACAGCTTATAGTCCTGCGCCTTTTCCCATGTCAGGTTAGGATTAGGAGCTCCAGAGAAAGTCGCCATCGGCAGTGTCTGCCCATCGTGCCTGCGGTACTGCTGTTCCCAGTAGCTCATCACCAGCTGCGGACTCACTCCGTTGTTGATATTTCCCGCATAACCTGTTGCAGCCCTGAGTGTCAGTCGGTCCAGTACGCTTCTACTCCACTCCATGAACGGCTCTTCTGCAATATGCCATGCTGCTCCGGCAGACCAGGTCGGATTGAACTGCTTTGCACTTCCGAAATATGAACTGCCGTCCATTCTGAACGATCCGTTGATTACATATCTGTTCAAGATGAAGTAGTCTGCAGAAGCATAGAATGATGCGTACCGGCTCTTTGAATACCATTCTCCGCTGAGCTGTTCGACCTCTCTGAGCCATGACTCCAGTTGGGATGAACCTGTAGGAGGCTGAGGCATTGAGGTGGTGTTGGTGTTGGCGTCGTAGTTGAGCCTTTTCGAGTATAGCGTCTTGGAGTCCTCAGCACGGATTTCTGCACCTGCGATGACCTGCAGCTGATGTGCTGCAGAGAAACTCTGGTTGAATTCGAAGTGGCCTCTGAGCATGTAGGCATTCTTGCTGTATGAGTTCTGGATAATAGAGCCATAACAGCTTTTCGTGTACATCTTGTCATACTCGAGCTGATTCTCCCAGGCGGCATAGGTGTCCTTCAGGTTGATCTTTTCGCTTCTGTTGTTGGCAAAAGAATACGAAGCAAGGCCAACGAACTTCAGCGGTTTGCATATCCTTATGTCTATGCCGGCACGGGCTGTCGTCGCATAATTGTTGGTCTGGTTGGATGTCTGGTCAAGTTCCCTCATTATGTTGTAGCCCTTGTCATATACGGGAATGACGCTGGAGCCGTTTATAAGTCCGAGATTGTACCAGGTCTCGTCCGCTCTGTATGATCCGTCGGCATTGTAAGGCGCCTCATAAGGGTTTGCATAGTATGCGTAATGGAACGGATCCACAGACGAGAGGTTAGGAGACTTGCTTCCCTGTGAGGAAAAATCAAGTCCGAAGTCGATTTTCACCACTTTATTAGGGGTCATGGTGAAGTTTGACTTGACATTGTACCTGTCGTATGAGTCCTTGATCAGCAGTCCGGCGTCATGGTTGTATCCCAGCGCCACATAATAATTATATTTCTGTCCGCCGCCGCTGATATTTACATGATGATTGGTTGAGACTGAGTTGCGGAATATAAGACCGAACCAGTCTGTGGTATTCTTTGAGAGTTCTGCCAGATATGCGTCTTGCGCAGCCGTGTTACCTGCCATATCGGCAAATCTACCGTATCCGGAGCGTACCATACCCACGATTCCGACCTTCGGATAGTCCTTTCCTGCTATCAGTCCCGGGACTGAAAATTCATCCCAGAGTTCCTGCTCCCATGCTATCTTCTGCGCGGAATTCATCAGATTGCCGTCCCTCTGGGGAGCCATAACTACAGAAACATTGCCGGAGTAATTCACTCTCATCGGGCCTTCGCGTCCGCGTTTTGTCGTTATGACAATGACTCCGTTAGCCGCTCTGGAGCCGTAAATGGCTGCAGCTGACGCGTCTTTAAGGATGGATATGTTCTCTATGTCGTTCGGATTGATGTCGCCGACACCATTGATGAAAAGGTCTTCCAGACCACCTGTCTTGAGCTGACTGTCATAAACCTGAGGGAGTTCGCCCTGAAGAGGCACGCCATCGACAACCCAAAGAGGCGACGCATCTCCCGTCAAGGTGCTTTGTCCGCGGATTCTGATCTCCTGGTTTCTTCCAGGCTGACCGGTTGTCGCGGTCACGGCCACACCTGCAAGCTGACCCTGCAGCATCGCGTCAATCGAACTCTTGGCCTGGTCTTCCAGATTCTTGGAAGTGAGGACTCCTACGGAGCCGGTTATCTTCTTGATCGATGTCTGTGTGTATCCTGTGATTACGGTCTGTTCTATTGAAAGTCCACCTTCCTTCATGATGACCTTCATCGCATCTGTTGCTTTTTGAACAGGAATATCGAGGGTTTCCATACCCAGGAATGAGAAGGTGAGTGTGGAAGGGAACGTGGAAGTGCTTACGGAGAAGTTTCCGTCCACATCCGACATTGTACCTTTCTTCGTACCCTTGATCATGACATTGACCCCGGCCAGAGGAACTCCGTGTTCGTCTTCGATGGTTCCGGAAATATGGGCGGACTGGGCAAGGGTGTGAAGCGGTATAAGTGCCGTTATGAATAGTATGATGAATTTTCTCATAGGTAAAGTCAGATCCAAAAAAGTAAAATTATGACAAAAGTATAAGCAATCCAAATATTTCGTTATATATTTGGAAAAATATTTAATCTGGTATTACAAATGAGCATTTTTAATAGAAAATTCACCCTTCTGACCCTCGCTGTTCTTGCCACGGGCATGGTTTGTCAGGCAAAGCAGGATGAGGTCAAGGATAAAGAGGATACTGCGGCAGTAAAGAGCGAGTATGACAAGCTTATGGAGAAGGAACACGAGTCGGCGACCGGACTGTTCACTCTGCATAAGTTCAAGGATAAACTCTATCTGGAGTTTCCGCTTGCACTGGACGGCAGGGATTTTCTTCTGGGCTCGACAGTGTCAAAGATAAGCGACAATACCAATGCGATAGTAGGATCGAAGCCGAAAGACCCGTTGGCATTCAGTTTCAGACTCTCCTCAAACAGACTCCTGATGGAGACATATTCGGATTCTTATGTAATAAAGGGATCCAACAGGGAGAAGGTCATGTCGTCCATGATCAAGCCGATATACAGTACATTCGAGATCAAGGCATACACAAACGACAGCACCGCAGTGGTGGTCGATGCGACGGAACTCTTCATCGGAGATAACGAGCGTTTTTCGCCGTTCGATCCCTACAGCGCCAATGTGAGCAACGGAATGAAGAGATCGGAGACATACAACAGCGACAAATCATATATAAGCGGAATCAAGGCGTTCGAGGATAATGTGGCGGTGAAGAGTATCCTAAGCTACACATATACGCTCACAGGCGGAAAGAAGTCCATCAAGGATATTCCCTTCACTGCGGAAATGACCCGTTCCATCGTGCTGCTTCCCCGCAAGCCGGCCAGACCGCGCCTTTTAGATTCCCGTGTTTCAGTATTTCCGACCTATAAATTGCTCTTTGAACCTGAATCACAGAGCACCAAATACATTCAGTATGCCCATAGATGGCGTCTTGAGCCTGCCGATACAGCGGCATTCCTCCGCGGAGAACTGGTGGAACCGATCAAGCCGGTGGTCTTTTATATAGACAATGCCTTCCCGAAACAATGGATACCTTATATAAAGGAGGGTGTGTCACAGTGGAGCGAGGTGTTTGAGGAGATAGGTTTCAAGAATGCAGTAATAGCAAAGGACTTTCCGTCAGACGATCCCGAATTCGATCCTGACAACATCAAGTATTCGTGTGTGAGATATGCTCCCGTGCAGATTGCAAACGCTATGGGACCGTCATGGGTGGATGAAAGAAGCGGTGAGATCATCAACGCTTCGGTGTATGTTTACCACGATGTTATATCCCTGCTCAATAAATGGCTTCTGGTACAGACAGCTCCGGCTGACGAGAGAGTGCGTACGATGAATATCCCGGAAGAGATACTCGGCGATGCCCTCAGGTACGTCATATCCCACGAGGTGGGACATTGTCTGGGCTTCATGCATAATATGGGCGCATCTGCTGTATGTCCGGTCGATTCGCTCCGCAGTCCGTCCTACACATCCATATATGGTACAACCATGAGCATCATGGATTACGCCCGTTTCAATTATGTGGCGCAGCCGGGTGACAGGGACAGAGGCGTGAAACTGACGCCACCAAGGTTCGGAGAGTATGACAGGTTCATGGTGAAATGGAACTATGCACCAGTCGTCGAGGCAGATGATATGTGGAAGGAATATGATGTCACATCTGAGTGGCTACACAAGGCGTCGTCCGATCCGATCCTCCGCTATGGAAAGCAGCAGGCTGAAATTCTCGACCCGCGTTCTCAGTCGGAGGACCTTGGAGATGATGCTGTGAGGGCGTCCGAATATGGTGTTAAGAATTTGAAGTATGTCCTCTCCAATCTTGAAGCATGGGTAGGGAAGGATGACAAGGACATGACCTACCGTAAGGATCTGTATGAATGGGTGATGATTCAGTATATGACCTATCTGGGGCATGTATATGCCAATATCGGAGGCATATATCTGTATGAGAAGCAGGCAGGTGACGATGTTCCTTTCTACTGCAGTGTTCCGTCCGGCAGGCAGAAGGATGCCCTTGCTTTCCTGATGAAACAACTCGATGATCTGGACTGGCTTGATAATGATGACCTCATGACTGATATGCCTCTTATGGGCAATCCTTCCGATATAGTGAGGAATTACGTGATGAAGATGGTGCTGGGCAGTCCTGCAAAACTCGATCTGTCCTCTTCCAAGGCAAAGGATGAACCTTATACGGTGGCTGCATGTCTTGAAGATGTTTATGAATATGTATGGGGTCCGACTCTTCGCAGGGAGAGCCTTTCCAAGGAGCAGATGAAGACCCAGAAAGCATTTCTCAGGCATATTGGTGCAGCTGTCGGCATAACGCTCGGCAGCCAGTCTGCCGCATCACTCTCGGACATGATATCCGAAGATAAGCTTGCCTGGTACGGGGCTTCATCCGCAGGAGAAGTTTCAGCTGCAGGTGAACCGAACCTTGCCTATTATGCACCGAAGCAATACGAGGACCTGTATTATGGATATGTCCTTAAAGCGAAGGAACTTCTTCAGAAGCGACAGAAAGGATGCAGGGACAAGGAAACGGCACTGCACTACAGTCTGATGCTGCACATGTTGGAGAAAGCAATGTAAAGTGAGGGAAGATGAAGAAAATGATAATGATATGCATCGCCTTGTCGCTTGCGCTTTCGATGCACTCTGCAGAATACAAAGCCTTTGAAGGAAAGAAGGTTACCTCGACCAGGGGACTCGTGGGACTACATGAGGTCGAGAGCAAGATATATCTGGATGTTCCGCGCGCATTGATGGGGCGTAGATTTCTCACCGGTACCGTGGTCGAGCAGTGCAGTGACATGCTGGAATCCAACATAGGTTATCAGCCTGTCGAACCATATATAGTCAGCTTCCGGGAGTCCTGCGGCTCGTTGATCCTGTACAGATTGAATGGCTCATATAATGCTTCTGCGCAGGATAACAATCTGTCGGCCAGTAACATAAACACCGTAGAAAGGATGTTTGAGATCAAGGAGTTTTCTTCGGACAGCTCTTCGGTGCTGATTGATGCCACATCATACTTCCTCAGTCATGACAAATCAATGGATCCGATCGATCCCAAGGCATTCAATGCGGCGGAAGGTTTTGTGAAAAGAACCGGGTCATATATACCGAAGACAACCTTGCTTCATGGTTTTACAGCAGGAGAGGACTGCTTCTCGGTTTCAGTAAGCAATTCTTACAAGATGAAGGCTGCTTTCCTTGGTATCTTCGCATCAGATGACCAGGCTGTCCTGACTTCTGTCGTCAGACGAAACTTCGTCCTGCTTCCTGAAGTGCCGATGACTCCGGTGAAATATGATGTAAAGGTCGGGACATATTCAGTTTCATTGGAAGACTATGACCATGGCAAGCCTAAGTCATCTTCGGTAAAATATGCGACCAGATGGAGACTTGATGTGGGTGAGGACGGAGTTGTGACAAAGCCGGTCATATTCTATGTAGATGACGCTTTCCCGGATACATGGAAAACAGGCATTTTAGCATCTGTCAATGAATGGAATAATGCATTTCAAAAGATTGGATTTGGTTCCGCCCTGCAGGCAAGAATGTACAGCGGAGCAGAGGATGTTGCCCCATCTGACATAAGGTCCAATTTCATAATGTATAATCTTTCTCCTGCAGAGAAGATAACTGACAACAGGTGGTGCGACCCTTCAACAGGAGAAATACTAGGAGCTGGAATAGTCGTCAATCATGGCGTGTCCGAGCTGATCAAGAAGAATCTGCTTCTGCAGACTTCTGCAGGATCTAAGGACAGCAGGACCATGACTGTTGATTCCGTTCTTTTTGCCAGAGCCTTGAAATCGATGCTTGTCAGGCATGTGGGGCATTGTCTTGGACTCTCCGACAATATGGCTGGTTCCCATGCATATCCTGTGGATTCACTCTCACGGGCATCATTCACTTCGAAATACGGCATCAGCTCGTCTGTAATGGATGAACTGCCGTTCAATTTTATCGCCTATTCTTCAGATAATGTCGAGGATGGAGTCATGATGATGCAGGATAGCCCGGGTGAATATGATCTTTATGCCTTATCCCGCCTTTATGGAGGAACTGCTGATGAGTGTCATGCATACTTCGGCAAACGGCAGAAACTGACCGATTTCTACGATCCACGTTCAATGTCATTTGACCTGGGAGACGATTCTGCAGCATCAGTGGAAAAAGGCCTGGCAGGTCTGGGTGCAGTCATACGCAGGTTGAACGAATGGATTTCAGAAGAAGATCCGGACTATAACTTCAGGGAAGGCCTTCAGGAGGCAGTAGTCCTTCAGGCATACGAGTATATGAAGCAGGTGTTTGTCAATGTAGGAGGCATTTATGTGAGCCCGAAGGAGGAGGGCGACCTTCATAATACCTATGCTTCTGTTCCAAAGGATGTCCAGAGAAGGCATCTGCTGTGGGCCCTGGAACGTATAGATGATCTGTCGTTCCTTGACAGCGAGCAGCTAAAGGAAGACTCTCCGCTGAGAGGAGATACCGGGGAATTCTGCCAGGTTTATTTCACAAACTTTATCTTCATTCAGCTCGATGCGATGTGGTTGAGCGAGATCCGCTCTGCAGATCCATACACTCAGGAGCAGGCACTCTCCGATGTCGGAGCACATATCTGGAAGGGTGCGGAACGCGGATGCACTCCTACTGATCTTCAGAAATACCAGCGTTATCTGTACATAGATAATCTGCTCTCATGGGCGGGAGTAAGAGGAAATTATTATTTCCGGGAGCCGACAGTAAAACGTGAAGTGAGCAGGCCGGATAAGACCCATATCTGGTATGGCAAACTCATGGATACAAAAAAACTTCTGGAGAAGGCCTGCAGAAAGGCGCATACTCCAGAAGCCGAAAATCATTACAGATACCTGCTCCATACCTTGAACAGGTATCTGTAGTGCTATCTCAAACTCTCCAGCCAACGCTTGAGTGAGCCGTAGAACTCTTCTCTTGCGTAAGCAAATCTGTCCTTGCCCTTGCCGACGAACTTCTCGGATGAGAATCCCCATCCATGTCCGGCCTTAGGCCAGATATGCATTTCTGCAGGAACGTCAAGGTTGATCAGCTGGTTGTAGTATCTCAGGCTGTTCTCAGCAGGAACTACGAAATCATCAGAGCAAAGTGCAAGGAAGGTCGGAGGAGTAAATCTTGTAACCTGGGTCTCAAGTGAATATACTTCAGCCATGTGCTCCTTCCACTCAGCCTTCTTGGTGATGAGCTTCTCCCTTGTTCCCTGATGTGTAAATCCTTTCTCCATTGTGATGACAGGGTAGATGAGCACAGAGAAATCAGGTCTTGTCTGCTCCTCTGTCCACTTTGTGGATGTGGTGCCGGCAAGGTGACCGCCTGCCGAGAATCCCATTACACCTATCTGTTTTACGCCCCACTCGTCTGCATGTGCACGGCAGTATCTGAATGCGTTTTCTACGTCTGAATGCGGAACTTTGCAGTGGCCGTTAGGAAGTCTGTACTTTACAATACACACGGTTATTCCCTGCTCAAGCATCCAGTCGGCAACATATACTCCTTCGTTGTATGATGAAACGATCGCGTATCCGCCGCCGGGACATACAACAATCATCTGACCGTTTGCCTTTTTTGGAAAGTAGAGGTCTATACGGGCGAGTTTATTGATGTTTCCAATGTTTCCGTTTTCAGGAACATCTTCCTCACCTGTGAGACCGTTATCCTCCTTCATTTCAAATCCTGCGTACTTGATGGTCTTTCCGAATACCGGATCAAGATTTCCATCGAATGAGTCTGCATACAGAAGTACCGTCTCATCCGGGCGGAGGCTGGTCTTTGGTTGAGCAAATGTCGCTGTAGCTGCAAGCATGAGAATGCTCATAAGTGTCAATGTCTTTTTCATTGTGTTTTTTATTGAAAGACCTGCGTCAGGTGGCGCAGGTCTTTATCGTTAATTATTTGTTTGCCAATCTCTTGTATGTTTCAAGACGGATCTTCGCAAACTCCTCAGTCTTCTGGAGGAGCTCTTCAGCGCAGTCTGGGAACATCTTGTAGAGTGATGCAAAACGAACCTCTCCCTTGAGGAAATCCTGGAACTTGCTCCAGTCTGGTTCCTTGCTGTCGAGAGAGAATGGGTTCTTCTCTGTTCCCTCGAGCTCTGGGTTGAATCTGTAAAGATGCCAGTAACCGCACTCTACAGCGAGTTTCTCTTCCTTCTGGCTCAGACCCATACCTGCCTTAAGTCCGTGGTTGATACATGGAGCGTAAGCGATGATCAGGGATGGTCCGTCGTAAGCCTCAGCCTCCTTGATAGCGTTGAAGAACTGTGCTGGAGATGCACCCATTGCAACCTGTGCAACATATACATAACCGTAGCTCATTGCCATCATTCCGAGGTCCTTCTTACGTACTCTCTTACCCGAAGCAGCGAACTTCGCGATAGCACCTGCAGGAGTAGCCTTAGATGACTGTCCGCCGGTATTTGAGTAAACCTCAGTATCAAGAACGAGGATGTTCACATTCTCACCTGTTGCAAGCACGTGGTCAAGTCCGCCGTATCCGATGTCGTATGAAGCACCGTCACCGCCGATGATCCACTGGCTGCGTGCAGGGATGAATGTCTTGTACTCGACGAGCTGCTTGCAGATGTCGCAGCCGCATGCCTCGCAAAGCGGGATGAGCTTGTCAGCAACCTCGCGTGTAGCCTTTGCGTCGTTCTTGTTCTCAAGCCACTGAGTGAAGAGTGCCTTCATCTCGTCTGTGCAGCATGAGCATGCAAGACCTTCCTCCATCAGACGGGCAACTGTCTGGCGTGCTCTGTCTGAACCGAGCTTCATACCGAGACCAAACTCGCAGAAGTCCTCGAAGAGTGAGTTTGCCCAAGCCGGTCCGTGACCCTCTGAGTTCTTGCAGTAAGGAGCTGCAGGGAATGATGCACCATAGATAGATGAACATCCTGTAGCGTTAGCAACCATCATATGGTCACCGAAGAGCTGGGTGATGGTCTTGATGTATGGAGTCTCACCGCAACCTGCACATGCTCCCGAGAACTCGAAGAGCGGCTGTGCGAACTGAGCGTTCTTGAGGTTTCCGAACTTGTTCTGTACGTTCTCCTTATATCCTACATGTGCGTTGAGGTAGTCGAAGTTTGCCTGCTCTGCCTCCTGAGTTCCGAGCGGCTTCATCACGAGAGCCTTCTCCTTTGAAGGGCAGACATCAGCACAGTTGCCGCAACCTGTACAGTCGAGAACTGATATGCTGAGAGCGAACTTGTAATCCTTGAATACTGCCTTGCCCTGCTGGATCTTCATTCCTTCCGGTGCCTTTGCAGCTTCCTCGTCAGTAAGGAGGAATGGGCGGATTGCAGCGTGAGGACAGACGAATGCACAGTTGTTACACTGGATACAGTTGTCAGCCTGCCACTCTGGAACCTTCACGGCAACACCACGCTTCTCGTAAGCGGTTGTACCTGCAGGGATTGTTCCGTCAGCCTGATCCTTGAATGCACTTACAGGGAGAGTATCACCGGCCTGTGCGTTCACGATGTCAGCGATATGCTTCACGAAGTCCGGAGCAAGACGTGCTGCGTTAGGGTTTTCGAATTTAGCTGTAATGTCTTTCCAGTCAGCTGGAATCTCAACCTTGGTGTACTCGCCACCACGGTCAACTGCAGCGAAGTTCATGTTCACGATGTGCTCACCCTTCTTGCCGTAGCTCTTTACGATAGCCTTCTTCATGTAGCCGACAGCCTCCTCGTAAGGAATGATGCCTGTGATCTTGAAGAATGCAGACTGGAGGATAGTATTTGTACGTCCGCCGAGTCCGATTTCAGAAGCGATCTTGGTCGCGTTGATGATATAAAGAGTGATATTCTTCTTTCCGATTACTGCCTTTACATGGTCAGGGATTCTCTTGAGAGTCTCTTCCTCATCCCAGAGGCTGTTCAGAAGGAGTGTACCGTTCTCCTTGATACCCTTGAGCACATCATACTTGCTCAGGTATGAAGGAACGTGACATGCCACGAAGTCCGGAGTACCTACAAGGTAAGGAGCCTTGATAGGGAGGTCGCCGAAACGCAGGTGTGAACATGTGTATCCGCCTGATTTCTTTGAATCGTAGTCGAAATATGCCTGGCAGTACTTAGGAGTGTGCTCACCGATGATCTTGATGGTGTTCTTGTTGGCACCTACAGTACCGTCAGAACCAAGTCCGAAGAACTTGCACTCAGTAGTACCTGGCTTAACGATAGAGAACTCTTCCTTCTGTGGGAGCGACTTGAATGTGAGGTCATCCACGATACCGATGGTGAAGCCGTCCTTCGGCTCTGCAAGCTCGAGGTTCTCATATACAGAAACGATCTGTGCAGGAGTTGTGTCCTTTGATGAAAGACCGTAACGGCCACCGACTACGAGCGGTGCGTTTTCCACGCCCTGGAAGAGTGCCTTGATGTCAAGGAACAATGGCTCGCCGAGTGAACCTGGCTCCTTGGTTCTGTCAAGAACAGCGATTCTCTTGACGCTCTTAGGAAGGGCCTTCATGAAATATTTTGCAGAGAATGGTCTGTAGAGACGAACGATCATCACGCCGACCTTCTTGCCCTGAGCTGCCATGTAGTCGATAGTCTCCTTGATGGTCTCAGTTGCAGAACCCATGGCAACGATGATGTTCTCTGCGTCTTCAGCTCCGTAGTAGTCGAACGGACGGTACTCGCGGCCAGTAAGCTCGCTGATCTCGCCCATATAGCGTGCCACGATGTCCGGAACTGCGTCATAGTACTGGTTGCAAGCCTCACGAGCCTGGAAGTAAACGTCAGCGTTCTGTGCAGTACCGCGTGTTACAGGAGAGTCTGGTGACAGAGCCTTTGCACGGAACTTCGCAAGAGACTTGGTGCTGAGCATACCCTTGAGGGCGTTCTCGTCGATAAGCTCGATTTTCTGGATCTCATGAGAAGTACGGAATCCGTCAAAGAAGTGAAGGAAAGGAACGCTTGACTTAAGAGCTGAAAGATGTGCTACAGCTGCCATGTCGAGAGCTTCCTGAACTGAAGCGGAAGCAAGCATTGCGAATCCTGTCTGGCGGCATGCCATCACGTCCTGGTGGTCACCGAATATTGAGAGAGCGTGAGATGCCAGTGCACGTGCTGAAACGTGGAATACTGTAGGAAGCAGCTCACCTGCAATCTTATACATGTTTGGAATCATCAGGAGAAGACCCTGTGATGCTGTGAATGTTGTAGTAAGGGCACCAGCCTGGAGGGAACCGTGTACTGCACCTGCAGCACCGCCTTCACTCTGCATTTCAGTTACCTTTACCACTTCGCCGAAGAGATTCTTTTTGCCCTGAGCAGCCCACTCATCAACATACTCGGCCATTGTTGATGATGGTGTGATAGGGTAGATAGCTGCATGCTCGCTGAAAAGATAAGCGATATGCGCTGCTGCCCAGTTACCGTCACATGTGACGAATTTCTTTTCGTTTGCCATAATCTGTTAGAGTTTATTATGTAGTATTTGTTATTGCATTTAATGTGCACACAATCGCACAAATTTAAAAATATTCTCGGTAAATACCATAATAAAAATAAAAAAGTGGGAATGTTTTACTTGACTTTTCCGGATTTAGGTTGACGGTTGTCGATGATTTGTGCCTGTTTGTTGTCAGGCTGTCTGTGTTTGTTCAGACTGTCAGCCTTTCTATGTCCGTGCATAGATATGCTGACACCGTTTCCGGTGTCGCATCGCAACGGCCTGCCGCAACAAGCCATTGCGGACGCCAATCTTCATTCTGAGGTTTCTGTGCCATATCTGCGTTCGCAACGGCCTCTCGTTCTATGCCATTGCGGACGCCAATCTTCATTCTGAGGCTTCTGTGTCATATCTGCGTTCGCAACGGCCTGCCGTTATGTTGTGTTGACGAAAAGCAGACCGGAATTGTAGATGTGCACCTTTAGCTTCTACGTGACAAGAAAACTACTCGATGCCGCTGATGCTGATCTCAGTCCCGGCTATGTTCCCGACAAGTCCTTGGAGCACTTTTCCCGGACCCACCTCAATGAAGCGAGATGCGCCGTCTTCAATCATTCTCTGTACGGTCTGAGTCCACTTGACAGGAGCTGTCAGCTGGATCAGAAGGTTTCCCTTTATGACTTCAGGATCCGATGATGGGCATGCTGTAACGTTTTGATATACAGGGCATATCGGCGTGGTAAACCTGGTACTTTCAATGCCTGCCGCAAGTTCGGCGCGGGCAGGCTCCATGAGAGGGGAGTGGAAAGCGCCTCCGACCGGCAGGATGAGGGCTCTTCTTGCTCCGGCTTCCTTCATTTTTTCGCAAGCCTGCTGCACGGCTTCATACTCGCCGGAAATCACTGTCTGGAACTGACTGTTGTAATTCGCAGCCACGACAATACCTTCGCATCCGGCGCAGATTTCTTCGATCTTTCCTGCGTCAAGTCTCATGATGGCAGCCATGGCACCGCTCTGAATTTCGCAAGCCTTCTGCATCGCACGCGCCCTGGCAGCTACAAGCCTGAGCCCGTCCTCGAATCCGATGGCCCCCGCTGCAGCAAGAGCGGAAAATTCGCCCAATGAGTGTCCTGCGACAATGTCGGGAGCAAAGTCAGGAAGGCATCTTGTCAGTATCACCGAATGCAGGAATATGGCCGGCTGAGTGACATCAGTGCGCTTCAGCTCATCAGGCGTTCCATTGAACATGATATCCGTAATCCTGAATCCCAGTATTTCGTCTGCCTCTTCAAACAGGTCTCTGGCCAGCGGGCAGCTTTCGTAGAGATTTTTCCCCATACCCGGGAACTGCGAACCCTGTCCGGGAAATATATATGCGGTTTTCATAAAATTATGTGTATATTTGCGGTCCTGTTTGGGCCCTATAGTTTAATGGATAGAATTTCAGATTCCGGTTCTGACGGTTGCGGTTCGATTCCGCATGGGGCTACTACCTGTAGAGTTCCGACGCCTTGGCGAGTTCTTCCGCCACGGCGTTTCTTATATCCGCCGGCGAAATGACCTCAAGTCTGCTGCCGAACTTGCAGAATTCCATGATAAGGTCATTGTGGAACTTTCCAGTTTTGTCCTTTGCGCATACGAATATGCTGAAAGTCACTTTTTCGCCATCATTCCCTTCCTCACATTGAGTATGGTGCAGCGGTAGGTCACGCAGGTAACTTGCCTCCTTGGCGCTTGTGCGGAATGTTATCTTTTCACCCTTGCCTTCTGCAAGATAGACTCCGAAACTCGTGGCGAATTTCTCATCTACATCAAAGTTCAGCGGCATCTTGAACGATTTGGAGGTGATTTCAAGGCTTTGCACGCGGTCCAGACCGTAAACGCGCAGCCCTTTTCTTTCCACGCAATAGGCCAGGATGTACCATCTCTTGGCATTCTCCTTTACGGCATAGGGATGTATGGTAAGGCGTTCTCCCTCTGTGCTTGAATATTTCTTGTATTCTATGATCAGTTCAAGATTGTCAATCATCGCATCCATGATGGTCGCCAGATGGCGGTGTCCGGAAGGAACGTTCTCGACCGTGACTCTTCCTGAGAGTCTTTCCTTGCCGCTGCGCAACAGGTTGTTTACGGAGAAGGTGTTTATGAGCCATGCGGATTCGGCATTCTCGTCTGTCACATCGTCTGAATATTCGATGAAATAGCGGTTAGTGCTGCGGTTGCATTCGATTCTTATGCCGAAAACATCCTCTACATCATTACGGTGGTTGTTGAACGTGCGGCGTGAGTATGGGCTGTCCCATCTGTTTTCCCATTTGTCAAGGATGTCTTGAAGGGAGAGACCGTTGTCTCCTGCACGGATGAAAGTCTGGACAAGCCAGATGTACTTCTGCAATAATTCTGTAACCATATTTCTAACTGATCTTACTGTAATCCTTTACCTGATATTTCTCTTTACGCAGTTCATGTCGGAGCATCTGGTTGCGGTCGGATGTCAGTGTCGGATCCTCCGAAAGAACAGCCTCTGCAGCTGCCCTCGCAGCATTGAGGATCAGTCCGTCCTTGGCCAGTGAGGCTATGTTGAGACTGATCGGCAGACCGCTCTGCTGAGTCCCTTCAAGGTCTCCCGGACCGCGCATCTTCATGTCTTCTTCCGCCAGTTCGAAGCCGTTTTCCGTTGCGCACATCAACTCTATCCTGTGCTTTGACTCCTTGCTGAGCTTATGCCCAGTCATCAGCACGCAATAAGACTTCTCGCTGCCACGACCCACTCTTCCGCGCAACTGATGCAGCTGGCTCAGACCGAAGCGTTCCGCATTCTCAATTACCATGACCGATGCGTTCGGAACATCGACTCCGACTTCTATCACTGATGTGGCTATGAGTATGTGGGCCCTGCCTGCCGCAAATGCTCCCATGTTGAAATTCTTCTCGTCGTTGGTCATCTTGCCATGCACCACAGCCTTCTTGTAAGGAGGGAAGGGCAGTGCCTTCTCAATCTTCTCTATACCTTCTTCAAGACTTTGATAGTCAAGTTTTTCTGTCTCGAATATCAATGGATATACCACGAATACCTGCCGTCCGAGCGCAATCTGGTCACGCATGAAGTTATACATCGCCGCCCTCTTGTTCTCTGTAGCATGGATAGTCTGCACCGGCTTTCTTCCCGGCGGCAATTCGTCTATGACCGACACATCCAGATCGCCGTACAGGGTCATGGCCAGAGTGCGGGGAATCGGCGTTGCCGTCATCACGAGCACATGTGGCGGCGCGCCGGCAGAAGACTTCTTCCATAGTTTCGAACGCTGTTCCACGCCGAAACGATGCTGCTCGTCTATTATGGCCAGACCGAGGTTCCTGAAAATCACATTGTCTTCAATCAACGCGTGCGTTCCTACTATTATATCTATGCTTCCGTCCTGAAGGCCGGCGTGTACATCCCGTCTTTCGGCCGCCCTGCTGCTTCCGGTAAGCAGCGCAGCCTTTACTCCGGTCGGAGCAAGGAACTTCTGTATGTTCTTGTAGTGTTGCTGGGCCAGCACTTCAGTCGGCGCCATGATGCATGCCTGATAGCCGTTTCCGATGGCAATCAGTGCTGTAAGGACGGCCACCATCGTCTTTCCGCTTCCCACGTCTCCCTGCAGCAGTCTGTTCATCTGATGACCGCTCTTCATGTCGTTGCGGATTTCTGTGATAACCCTCTTCTGGGCTCCAGTGAGCGGGAAGGGGAGTGCTTCATAACATTTGTTGAAGGCTTCTCCTACCTTTGGCATGGCTATGCCGTTATCTTCGCGGCTGCGGATGTATTTCTGTTTCAGAAGCGATAACTGAAGGTAGAACAGTTCCTCGAATTTAAGGCGATACCGAGCCTTTTCCAATGCATTCAGGTCTTTCGGGAAATGGATGTTCCTCAAGGCGAAATGTATCGGGGTGAGCCCATATTGTCTCAGGATGTATTCGGGAAGTGATTCCTTTACATCTCCCAGACATTTGGTAAGGGCTGCTTCCATTATCTTGTTCATCACTTTACCGGTAATGCCGCCGTTCTTGAGTTTCTCCGTGCTGGTGTAAACTCCTGTCATTGTGCCGCTTGCAGACCCTGGGGTGATGATGGTTCCTGCTATCGGCTTTCCGACTGTCGGGTCAACTTCCGGATGGACAATGTTGATGCGTCCGTTGAAGGTCTGCGGTTTTCCGAAGAATATGAATTCTTCTCCCGGCTTGAGTTTTCCGTGCATCCATTTGATGCCCTTGAAGAATACCATCTCCATCTGGCCGCTTTCATCAGAAACCCATACGCTCATTCTGCGTATAGTGTTGAATTTCAGGTTGTCCTGCTCCTGGATGGCGTTTGCCGCCGATGTGCTTCCGTACAAGTCCACGCGCATTACCTTTGCCTTGATCTGGATGTAGGCCATGTCCGGGCGGGCATCTGCTATCCGGATGAATGTACTCTTGTCTATATGACGGAACGGGTACAGCCTCAGCAGTTCGCCTACTGTGCTGATACCTAGTTCCTTGCTTATCAGTTCCGCTCTCTTGGGACCTACGCCCGGCAGGAACTGGATGTCAGTATTTAATCCATCATGTGCCATACTTCGGCAAATATAATAAAATTCCTTCTGAAGTTCCGCATATTATCAGCCGCTTTCGCGTGTTGTGTGACTGGACCTGAAATAGGTGTGGAGCGTAAGTTTTTGATGGTCAATCTGATGGCTGTTTTGCGGTGGGGTAAAATGCCCACCGCAAACATGGTAAGTTTCTGGCAGTCAGTCTTTTGCGCTCCATGAGTTACGACTCGACTGTCATGGCGCTTCCGTTTTGCTGTGAGTTATCCGTAATATGGGCAGACTTTGCGAACGACCTTATAGATAGCTGGGTTGCGTATATATAATGAAATGTGTATATTTGTGAGATTTTTAATAAAACTGAAAATATGTCAAGAAAAGTTATAGTCGGCATTACCCAGGGAGATGGTAATGGAATCGGGTACGAAGTCATCATCAAGGCGCTCGCAGACGAGAGAATGCTTGAACTCTGCACTCCGGTGATTTACGGCTCGTCAAAGATCTTCGGATTCTACAAGAAGCAGATCCATGAAGTGGAGAACATCAATACCAATGTCATCAATTCAGCCAGGGATGTACATCATAAGAGAGTGAACATTGTGAACTGTCTTCCGGAAAATGTCTTTGTGGAACCTGGGCAGCCTACGGCGGAGTCTGCAAAATCGGCGATGATTTCATTGTCTCGTGCTGTCGAGGATATCAAGGCCGGACATATTGATGTACTTGTCACTGCACCTATCAACAAGAAGGCTATGTCAGGCGAGGGTTTTGCCCATACCGGCCATACAGAGTACCTTGAGAAGGAATTCGGGGTTGACCAGGTGGCTATGATCATGGTCAGCGACCGTCTCAAAGTTGGAGTACTCACGGGACATGTGGCCTTGAAAGATGTGCCGGCAATGATCACTGTAGACAAGATCCTGAATAAGCTCCGCCTTATGAAATCTGCCCTTCAAAGAGATTTCTGTGTGGATGCTCCTAAAATTGCAGTACTCGGACTCAATCCTCACTGCGGTGACGGCGGTCTTCTGGGTGATGAAGAGCAAGAGGTCATCCTTCCTGCCATCAAGGCTGCAAACGAGGAAGGTATCATGGCCTTCGGCCCATATTCATCTGACGGATTCTTCGGTCTTGGACATTATGAAAAGTTCGATGCGGTCCTGGCGATGTATCATGATCAGGGACTCGCTCCGTTCAAGGCTATCGCGTTTGAAGACGGAGTCAACTATACGGCTGGTCTGCCTGTGGTCAGAACATCTCCTGACCATGGAACTGCGTATGAAATGGCAGGCCGCGATATGGCGGATCCGCGCTCGATGAAGGCTGCGATCTATACGGCAATCGATATCTTCAACAGGCGTGCTGATTATGACCGCATTATCGAGGGTAGAATGACCATCAAGGCTCCTGATACCGAAATCAAGCCAAGAGGTGGAAGAATCATCGAATAATGGATAATAGACCACCAATCTATCTTTATACAGACGGCGCGTCAAGCGGAAACCCCGGTCCTGGAGGGTATGGGGTGATCTTGAGGTGTGCTGGAATGGAGAAGGAAATGTCGGAGGGGTTTGCCCTTACGACAAACAACCGCATGGAACTGCTTGCTGTGATCAAGGGTCTGGAAGCAATCAGGTGGGATAACGCCGAAGTACATGTTTATAGCGACTCGTCGTATGTTGTCAAAGCCATTAATGAAGGCTGGTTGGAAAAATGGCAGAGGAGGGGATTTGCAAGGGTGAAGAATCCAGACCTGTGGATGAGGTTCTTGTCTGTGTATCAGAAACATAGAGTGGCGTTTCATTGGATAAGAGGTCATGCCGGACATCCGGAAAACGAGCGATGTGACCGTCTTGCTGTCGCTGCCGGTGCGGGTGCCGTTGCGGAAGGGAAGGTCCTCCCGCCGGATACGGGGTACCAGCCCGATGGTGCGAGTCTTCTGTAAGCCATCTCCAGATATCGGTGTTCTTATGCGTCTTCCTGAGCGTCAGCGAAGGATCTCTTCTTATATATAAATTTGTCGTTATCACATATTATCATTATATTTGTAGGTTGTTTGCGTTATAGTGCAGACAACCTACAAGTGTAATATTAACAACCGTTCGATTTCGCTGAAGGAGAATAGAGATGTTGTCATTTTGACCGGGCGAAGCGAATGGAGAAATCTAAATCAATATGTCACTAGCAGACATTTTCAGAAAAATATTCGGCTCAAAGGCCGATAGAGACATGAAGGCCTTAAGGCCTACCCTTGAGAAGGTATTACAGGCATATCAGGTGATTGATCCCCTCTCGGATGATGAACTTCGCGAAAGATGCCAGGCCCTCAAGGAAAAGATTCAGGCGGCCATAGCTGATGACGAGGCGCGTATCGCCCAGATCAAGGAAGAACTGGAGTCCGAGGGTCAGTCCATCAAGCTGTCTCAGAAGGAAGCCCTTGCCACAGAGGCTGACAAACTCGTCAAGAAAGTTGACCAGACCATCGAGTCCGTCCTTGATGAAATCCTTCCTGAGGCTTTCGCCATCATGAAGTCAACTGCACGCCGTTTCAAGGAAAACCCTGTGATCAAGGTGAAGGCTACTGACTTTGACCGGGCTCTCAGCACCACCAAGGAATTCGTGACCATAGAAGGTGACTATGCCCTCTGGCAGAATCACTGGATGGCAGGCGGAAACGAAATGACATGGGATATGGTCCACTATGATGTACAGCTGATCGGTGGTATCGTTCTCCATCAGGGTAAGATTGCCGAGATGGCGACAGGTGAAGGTAAGACACTTGTTGCGACTCTTCCAGTATTCCTCAATGCCCTCGCAGGCAAAGGTGTGCATGTGGTGACTGTCAACGACTACCTTTCAAAGCGTGACTCCGAGTGGATGGGACCTCTTTACATGTTCCACGGACTCAGCGTTGACTGTATCGACAAGCATCAGCCAAACAGCGATGCCCGCAAGAAAGCTTACGCATGCAATATCACATTCGGTACCAACAACGAGTTCGGTTTCGACTACCTCCGCGACAATATGGCGGTTTCCATGGGAGACCTTGTTCAGCGCAAGCATCACTTCGCTATCGTCGACGAGGTTGACTCCGTGCTCATCGATGACGCACGTACCCCTCTGATCATTTCCGGTCCTGTTCCTAAGGGTGAAGATCAGTTGTTCATGGACTTCAAACCGTATGTGGAGCGTCTGTACTCCCACCAGAAGACTCTCGTGAACCAGCTTCTCAATGAGGCCAAGAAACTCATCGCTGAAGGTAATGAGAAGGATGGTGGAGTGCTCCTGTTCCGTGCATTCAAGGGATATCCTAAATACAAGCCGCTCATCAAGTTCCTCAGCGAGCCGGGCATGAAGCAGCTTCTCCAGAAAGTCGAGAACTACTACATCCAGGACAACGAGCGCGAGATGCCTTTCATTACAGATGAACTCTACTTCGTCATCAACGAAAAGCAGCACTCTGTCGACATGACCGACAAGGGTCGTGACCTGATTACCGGCAATCTTGAGGATTCTGACTTCTTCGTACTTCCGGATGTGGGTGCATCTATTGCCGAGATACAGAAGTCGGAACTTTCTGCGACTCAGAAGCAGGAAAAGAAGGATGCGCTTCTTGCTGACTTTGCACTTAAGTCGGAGCGTGTTCATACTGTAAATCAGCTCCTTAAGGCTTATACGATGTTCGATAAGGAGATTGATTATATCATTGTTGACGGCAAGATCAAGATTGTCGATGAGCAGACAGGCCGTGTAATGGAAGGACGTCGCTGGAGCGATGGACTTCATCAGGCAGTCGAGGCAAAGGAAAATGTCAAGGTTGAGGCGGCTACACAGACATTTGCAACGATCACCCTCCAGAACTACTTCCGTATGTACCACAAGCTTGCAGGTATGACGGGTACGGCGGAGACAGAAGCCGGTGAGTTCTGGTCAATCTACAAGCTTGATGTGGTCGTTATTCCGACAAACAGGCCGATTGCAAGATTTGATAACAATGACCTTATATATAAGACAAAGAAAGCGAAGTTTGAGGCTGTGATCGCGAAGATCGGTGAACTCACCGCCGCGGGACGTCCTGTGCTTGTGGGTACAACTGATGTCGAGACATCTGAACTCCTCAGCCGTATGCTCCGACTCCGCGGCATCGACCATCAGGTCCTCAATGCCAAGCAGCATGCCCGTGAGGCAGAAGTCGTAAGACATGCCGGAGAGCCTGGAACCGTGACCATCGCCACCAACATGGCCGGTCGTGGTACCGACATCAAGCTTCCGGAAGAGGTCAAGGCGGCAGGTGGACTTGCAATCATCGGTACAGAACGTCATGACAGCCGTCGAGTGGACCGTCAGCTCCGTGGACGTTCCGGACGTCAGGGTGACCCGGGTTCATCAGTATTCTATGTCTCACTCGAAGATAAGCTGATGCGTCTGTTCGGATCTGAAAAGATTGCCGGAGTGGTAGACCGCCTGGGTATGCGTGATGATGAGGCCCTTGAGGCTCCAATGCTCAGCAGTTCAATAGAAAGAGCGCAGAAGAAGGTCGAGGAGAACAACTTCGGTATCCGTAAGAGACTCCTTGAGTACGATGATGTCATGAACTCTCAAAGAGAGGTGATATACACCAAGAGGCGCAATGCCCTTTCAGGAGAGAGGATAGAGATTGATGTCATGAACATGATGCAGGATATGGCTCAGATTCTTGCGGATAGGGCAGAGAATTATGACTATGAGTCATTCTCTGAAATGATCATGATGAACCTTTCCATCGATCTCGGATTTGATGAAGAATTCTTCAATCATGCCAAGCCTGCACAGATCTCAGAAAAGCTTTACAACCATATGGTCGAGACGTATGAGCGCCGTATGGATACCATGGTTCAGAAGTCGGCTCCTATCATCAAGGATGTGTATGAAAAACAGGGTGCGATCTACCAGAATATCGCTATTCCGGTTTCTGACGGCCGTAAGATGATGACCATGTCGGTCAACCTCAAGAAGGCATACGAGAGTGAAGGAAAGGAACTTGCGAGGAGTCTCAGCAAGTCCATCACCCTGTGGCAGATAGACGAAAAGTGGAAGGAACATCTTCGTGATATGGATGACCTGAAGCAGTCGGTACAGAATGCCACATACGAGCAGAAAGATCCACTTCTGATCTATAAGTTCGAGAGCTTCAACCTCTTCAGCAAGATGCTCGAGGAGCTTAACCAGGAGGTGCTTTCGTTCCTTCTCAGGGCACATATTCCGCTTCGTGATGCTTCCGAGGCCAAGGCTCCACCGCAGCAGCGCAAACCTGACATGAACCAGATGCAGACATCCCGTACCGACCTGGTGACCAATGGCGGAGAGCAGAAGAGCAAGATGCCTGTACATGTGGAGAAGCAGGTGGGACGTAACGATCCATGTCCTTGCGGCTCAGGCAAGAAGTTCAAGAACTGCCACGGCAAAGGCCTGTAACGTCATACTCAGGAATGGAGAGAGCTTTTGCTGCTCTGTAAATCTGAGGAGCAAAGACTTTACGTCATTCTGAGGAGCGAAGCGACGTGATGAGGAACGAAGCCTATTACGTCATTCTGAAGAACCAGCGACGTGATGAGGAACGAAGCCTATTACGTTATTCTGAAGAACCAGCAACGTGATGAGGAATGAAGCCTATTACGTTATTCTGAAGAACCAGCAACGTGATGAGGAACGAAGCCTATTACGTCATTCTGAAGAACCAGCAACGTGATGAGGAACGAAGCCTATTACGTCATTCTGAGGAGCGAAGCGACGTGAGAATCCAAAACAATTTAAAAACATAAAATTATGGCAAAGTCAGAACCAACTGTGAATGTAAACTCAATCAGCAGAATTTCTGCCGGCACAGTTATCAAAGGCGAAATCCAGTCGCCCTATGACATCCGTATTGACGGTACCTTCGAAGGTAAGGTGCAGACAAAGGGCCGTGTCGTAATCGGCGAAACCGCCAGCATAAAAGGCGACGTGATCTGCGAGAATATCGACCTCTGGGGCAAGATGGAAGGAAACCTCTATGTCAAAGACACCCTTTCTCTTATGGAAGGCTGCTCTATGGACGGAAACCTTCACGTAAGACGCCTTTCAGTAGAACTCGGCTCGACATTCAACGGCAACTGCCGCATGATCACCGAGGCGGAGTTCAACAAGATTGCCGGAGTTGACGCTCAGAAGGCAGAATCAGCAAAACCTGTCCAGAAGTAGTCTGAGGTCAACATTAGACTCTGAACATCAAGGTTCGGACATTAAAAGTAGAAATGCCCCGCGGAAGCCATGTCATATTTTGGCTTCCGCGGGGCATTCCTATCCCGAAACTCCATCCCTGATCCACACTGCCATATCATCTTCCCTTCACCTCCATGCCGTCGCGAACATCAACCTTCAATCTACGCCCTCAGCTGCACATCCGTGTCCGCAACGGCCTGGGGTTGATGTGATGTTGCGCAGGTGATTCAGCGCCGCGATACAAACAAAAAGATCCGCTCGCGATAATGTCTGCACATCTCTGTAAGCTGCCTTACATCCTCTAGTTGAGGTTGCGGCATTTCGCAGCACAAAGCGGGCGAGGAGAGCCATTGCGGCTAGCTCCCCGCAGACCGCTTTGAGCGACTGGCCGGCATTTTTGCTAGTCGCGCTGCCTTGTAGGAAATCTGTAACCTTAGAACCTTGTACATAGTTCCCGGACACAGCATTGCCTTGTTGCCTATCCTCAACCGTAATGCCATAGACCTGTTCGCAGTCACTGCTATGTTTTATTGATAATCAGCAACGGTTGCACCAGAGCCGTCAGACGAATCCTTTAAGAACATCTTCGTCCAGGTATACCATGCGCGAAATCTGTTTCAGTGTTGACAGATAGTCATATCTTAACTTTTTCGCAATCGATATCTTTGATTTTACATCCAAGAACTTCACATCTTCATGGCCGAACATCTCCCTACTTAAGTTTATAGTGACCTTTCTTATCTCCTTGTCCGGTAAATAAGCGCTTCTGGTATTCTTGAATTGCGATTCGATAACCCCTTCAAGCTTTTTAGCAAGAAAATAAGTGTATCGGAAGATGGACTCCAGTCTGGCAACATCAATGAAAGAGGAAATATCCAGCATTCCTTTTGTGTCTATCTTCCATTCCTGCGGCAAGTCAACACGACTTTTCAGCAGAGACCATTGTTCACGTCGATTCAATTCCGAGAGTTTTCTTGTCTGGCCACCTGCTGTGCTGGTCGGATCTCTGAAAATAAGTTTCCCTGTGCCCCACGGATATTCAGTGGCAAGAAATTTATATCCGCCGACGATAGAATTTCTGTCTATGTATGCGATGGTGTTAAGCAGTCCTTCTTCGTCGCTGATGGGTATTATCTCGACGGGAATGTCCTTGAGGTGTTCGTTTATGTCGTACTTCTGCTTGATCCAGATTCCAGTAAGTCGCTTGTAAAGATTGATAAACTCTTTGCATTGCAGAATATCTCCATAAAGAACGATATGGATGTGTGTATCCATCACAATGAAACAGATCACTTCAATTCCGAGCAGGAATTTACATATGCCGATGCGGTTGACTCCGGCAATAAAGTCTTCATCATCCCTGAACATCCAGGGTAGTTTGCTTCCGTCTGTACAGATGTGGAAATATCCGGTCTCCTTCGATCCCCTCATATCTTCCCTTCTTTAAGTTTTCGACCCGGGCCTGCAAGAACTGCGACCGATGCTCAAGCCCTTAAAACATCGGTGTCGCAAATGTGGCAAAAGTTTTAATTATCCCAAAGTCTTTTGCGAAAAATATGGCCATTGCGTACATAAATCATTATTCTACGCCTTATATTGCAGGTCGTTGTACGCAACGGCCTGCACCGCCATGCCATCGCGAACGCCAATCTCCATTCTGAGCCTCCTGTGCCACATTCATGTCCGCAACGGCCTGCACTGCCATGCCATCGCTAACATCAACCTTCAATCTACGACTCCTGTGGCACATTCGTGTCCGCAACGTCCTGTTTGAGATAGAAAACAACAGCGATTTCAATTGAGCCAGAGAATCTTCCATGAAAAAAGGCTCACAGGACAACTGTGAACCTTTTCTTGTGGAGATGGGCGTATTAGAACGAACGTGTATTGGAAGTTAGTACCGTATACTATTCCATTGCCTTCCTATCATTTAAAGCATACTGCTACGTAATGCTATTTGTTGTAATTTCTTCAAATTTGTGTATAAATTCGTGTATAAAAATTGAATGGTTTTCTGCACTGTTTAATGTTAAATGAAACCGCTTAGTGATTCTATATCCAAGAGTTTTGTAGTAAATTATCTGATTGTATATCAGAAAGTTTTGTTCTCTATTCTGCTCAGAACTGCGGAGGGAAAGCACAGTTGATTGGCCTGGAGAGCGTTGGCTGCATGGTACCGCGCTTTCCGGCAAAA
>JBGVQP010000045.1:0-33590 GCA_045127685.1 Candidatus Cryptobacteroides sp. | reverse complement strand
CCCCACCACCAGGCGTGCGGCGGCCGGCCGCTACGGACGCGACTCCAGCACCGGTTGCACCAGTGGCACCGGTTCCAGCGTCTGCCCCAGCACCGGCACCGGTTGTTCAACAGCCTGTCGCTACGGAAGCAGCCTCAATAGTCCCTGTAGCCCCTGCCCCGGCAGTTTCTGTTTGCCCTGCCCCGGCAGCCCCTATTGCTGTTACGCCAGAAGAGGCTCCTGCCGCAGCTGCTGAACCTGCCCCGGCGGAACAGCCACGCGAAAGAAAGACCCGAGCTGCCCGTGCCGCTGCCGGAATGTCGATAAAGTCTATGATGAGCGAAGACAAACCTGCAGAGACGGTTGTTGTCAAGGACGAACCGGCACCAAGTGAAGACGCAATCCGTGCTGCCTGGCCTGGTCTTGCTCAGAAGTATTCGGACAAGCCTCGTCTTGCGACCATGCTTAATACCACTACGCTTGAAATCACAGGCGACGATGCCGCCAGGACAGTAGTCTTTGAAGTCGTCAGTCAGGCTCAGAAGGATTGGGTGGAGTCCAAGCTCCTGTATGACCTTGAAGGAAACTTGAGGGCAATGCTCAAGACTACGAAAATATATCTCCGAGTGTCAGTAAGACCGGATGATGCACCAGTGACGAAGGTGCCGTACATGCCGAGCGAGAAGGCAGGAGAGCTGATGAAGACTAACCCAGAAGTAAACAGCCTTGTAAAGGATTTAGGACTTGAAATAAAGTAGATATATGAAACTGCGTTGCGAAAACTTAGTTAAGAAATATGGCCCGAGAACAGTCGTGAAGGGCGTTTCAATGGAAGTGAATCAGGGAGAGATCGTCGGCTTCCTCGGACCTAACGGTGCCGGTAAGACTACTAGCTTCTATATGATTACGGGACTTATCGTTCCGAATGACGGCAAGATCTTCCTTGATGACGAGGAGATCACGAAACTTCCTATGTTCAAGCGTTCTCAGAAGGGCGTAGGCTATCTTGCGCAGGAAGCATCTGTCTTCCGTCACATGAGTGTGGAGGACAATATCATGTCGGTAATGGAGATGTCAAAGCAGTTTACAAAGGAAGAACGCAAGCAGCGCCTTGAAGACCTGCTTGACGAATTCAACCTCCATAAGGTCCGCAAGAGCAAGGGCATCCAGCTTTCCGGTGGAGAGCGTCGCAGATGCGAAATCGCGCGAGCACTTGCCATTGACCCCAAGTTCATTCTTCTGGATGAGCCGTTCGCGGGTGTAGACCCTATCGCGGTGGAGGATATCCAGTACATCATCGCGAAACTCAAATACAAGAACATCGGCGTGATCATCACCGACCATAATGTAGGTGAGACCCTCGCAATCATCGACCGCGCATATCTGCTTTATGAAGGTTCCATCCTCCAGAGCGGAACACCGGAAGCGCTCGCAGAGGATGATGAAGTCCGTACCAAGTATCTTGGCTCGAACTTCACCCTCAAGCGATCGGCAGCTTTCCTCCGCGCAGAAGCCGGCGGTCCGCAGCGTATCAATAATGCCCAGGAACATGCCGACGCAGTAGCCAAGGGACATTTGGATTAGGCTCCTTGACTGTCGTACGACAGGACTTCTGAATCATCAGTCCGTAACGCCGTCCCTTAACTCCGGATACTGGTCTTGGACTGGTCTTGTGCCTGCGGTGTTGTTTACAATCGCCAGGTTGGTATTGGTTTCTGCTGTGGAGAATCTCATCAACCACCATCCGTCATCAGCAGGCATATTGAATCGGAATGCAGCAGGGAAGTTGCTGGTGGCGGCATCATGGAAGCGGACTAGAGGTTTTCCGAGTCGGCGGGTGTCTGGGTTGGAGAATCCTTCGCCCCAGAGTTCGACGCGTCGCTGGAACCAAATCTCGTCTTCAAGTGACCTGCCTGAGGCATCCGCCGAGTATGCGGGGTCGCGATATGTCCTGACGAAATCTTCCAGAATCCGCTTTCCTTCGTGATGTCTGCCTGATCTGATAAGTCCTTCCGCCTGAATCAGAATCATCTCCTCTACCCTCATGAAAGGCCAGTCTTCATCGTTGTTGGTGCCTCCGACTATGTTCATTCCGAATTTTACATTGGTGTATGGAAGAAACGGCAGCTTGACATTCTCGATTTCAAGAGTTGCAACCGCCCCTCCGCTCACGCCGTTCCATGAAACTGTTTCCAGCAGCGGAGATTCGAGAGCTTCGTTCACCCACCATCCCTTGCGTACGTCTGTTTCCGGTATCTTGTCGTACAGAAGGTTGTTGATGCATGAATAAACCTGCGTGCCGGCTGAGTAACCGTCTCCTGAGAAAGACCGGATCCACGCGCTGGCGGTGGCGTAGGGGTTGGTCATTGCCACATCTGTTGTCATATCATATCCCCATATCCAGTTGTGCTCGTTGATATTGTAGAATGACGGCCTCGAGACTTCGTCAACAGATGCAGGCGTGTAACCTTCCGCAGCCAATGCTGCATCTGCTGCCGCCTCCTCCCATCTTCCCATGTAAAGATTGGCGCGGGCGCGGAGTCCGTATGCGGTCTGCTGGTCTATGCGGCTCTTGTCTGGGCGGATGAAGCCTTCAAGATTGTCTATTGCCCAGTCCAGGTCGCTCATTATGAGTTTATAGATTTGTCCGACAGATGCGCGCGGATTTTCCGTGAAGTTCGTGGTCTGCTCAGTTACAAGCGGTACACAAGGCTGGTCTGCAGATGTTTCATAGCGGAACTGGAAGTATGGTGCAAGGTTGAGGTATGCGTATGCTCTGATGCAGCGCGCCTGTGCGAGTTTGTACAGGATCTCCGGATCGTCACTGTCAGCGGAATAGGTCGCAATTATCTCGTTCGCCGCAGCGATCTCATTGTACGGAGCCGCATATCTGATGTATGGGTTGGCGTAGTCTCCGTTGCGTGAAGTCAGTGCGCCGCAACTTGAAAACCAGTTGTAGCCACTGTTGGCCGTGACGATGTCCGCAGCTTCAAGATCTCCGGAAAAGGCTATCATTATGAATCCGAAATCATCAGGACGGCCGTCTGCGCCTCCTCCCATGACGCTTACCGGCGCCCCGAGTTTCGTGTACATTCCGTTGAAGGATGCGTTGCCTCGTGATGGTGCGTATTCGTTCGCTTCCTTTACCTGCGATGCCAGGAGTGTACCTCCTTGTGGAGCCATTTCATCAAATCCTGCGCATGATGCCAGCATGACTGCCGCCGACATCAATATATATATATTCTTCATTGTCGTTCGTTTTATCGTTTTGTGTTTCCGTCCACAGAAAGTGCCGTTTTCATGGACGGGCCGTTGTTTTTCTGCTTTCCGTCCACAGAAAGTGCCGTTTTCATGGACGGGCTGTCGTTTTTCTGCTATCCGTCCACAGAAAGCGCCGTTTTCATGGACGGGCTGTCGTTTTTCTGCTCTCCGTCCACAAAAAGTGCCGTTTTCATGGACGGGCTGGATGATGTGGCTAAAATGTCAAGGTAAGTCCGCCGGTGAGGGTCCTCATGGCCGAATACGAGCCGCTGTTCAGGCCCGAGCCGGATGTGAACGATCCAAGTCCCATTGAAAAGCGCGGGTCGACACCCTTTCGGGCAGACGCAACCGCTAGGTTGTCGGCGGCGAAATATACCCTCAGACCAGCGATCTTCAACTTGTCCATCCACTTTGCCGGGAAGGTGTATCCTATAGTGATATTATTGATGCTCAGATAGTCAGAACTGATAAGGAACCTGTCCACTGCGCTTTGTCCTACGCTGATGTCTCCGTCCAGACGAGGAATGCTGGATATAGGATGGTCCGGAGTCCATGACTTCAGCACATCCTTGTGCCATGCAGAGCCGACAGATGAATCAGTATGCATAAGTGACTGGTATGTTCCGTCATAGTATCGTCCGCCGAGCTGGAACGAGAACTGTGCAGAGATGTCGACTCCGTACACCTTGAGTGAGGTTCCGAAGCCTCCGTAGAGTTTCGGGAGTACCGAACCGCATTCGAACTGGTCTGCATCTGCAAATACATCGGTCTTCTGCATTGAGCCGTCCTCGGCAAGATAGTAATACAATGCCTTTCCTGTTTCAAAATCTACACCCGCATATCTGTACATATAGGCTTCATAAAGCGAACCGCCCACCTTATATATAAAGTTGCTGCCCTTGATGCCTTCTTCGGAAATGCTTGAATCAAGTGAAAGTATTTCGTTGCGGTAGTGGCTCATGTTGAGGTTCCATGACCACTGTACATCGCGCGTGCTGAAAATGTTTCCGTAAAGCGATGCCTCGAAGCCACGATTGAGGATCGATCCGACATTTACAGGGTAGAATCCGGTCGGATTGCCAGATGAAAGCGGCACATCCTTGCTGTAAAGCAGGCCGGTGGTACGGCGGGAGAAATATTCCACACTACCGCTCAGATATCCTCCCATCAGTTCAAAGTCCACACCGGCGTTGAATGACTGGGACGACTCCCATGTAAGGTCTTCGTTGCCCTTGTAGGCAAGTGTAAGCGAGTATTCTCCGGTATCTTCGTTATATGAGTGGGTGTAATTGTCGGCATAAGGATAATACTTTCGTGCATAGGAGGCGGTAGGGTAGAGGTTGTCATTTCCCTGCACTCCCCAACTTGCCTTCAACTTGAGCATATCCACCCATCCGGCACCTTGCATGAACGGCTCGCTGCTGATCAGCCATGCCGCTCCGACGCTTCCGAAATTGCCCCAACGGTGACCATCGGCAAAGCGTGAGGATGCGTCCCGGCGGTAAGATGCACTTACGAAATATTTTTCTCCATAATTATATTGCAGCCGGGCGATAAATCCTTGAGTCGCGTATTCAACTGTGTATGACGAAGTCTTCTTACCCTTAGTGCCGTCAGCATTGCCCAGTTCGCCGATGAACGGGTCGTAAAGTCTGTCGTTCTGGCCTTCCAGACTCTGGATCTTCAGCTTGTATAATTCATATCCGGCCAGCCCTTCGAGGTTGTGAAGAGTGCCTCCGAAATCAGTCTTGTACTCTGCCAGCAGCTGGGTGTTCACTGCAAAGTAGCGGTCATGCGATACATATGCCATGCCGTCAGTTGAAGATGAACTGCCGAACTGGCTGTACAGAGCATTGTATCTGCTGTTTTCGTTCATCAGACCTACATTTCCCGTCAGAGAGAGCCCCTTGACAGGGGTCGCTGTCAATCCGAATTTTCCGGAAACCATATCTGCGTAGTTCCGTTTCCGGTTGACCTCGTTGTCCCTTACCGCATTGCCCACGATGTTAGGGCGTATGAAATTGGTCTGGTTGGCGTCATATACCTTCATTCCGTTTTCATACATTATCTTTTTATCTGCACCACGTACATAGAGCGGATATATCGGACCCATGTTGTTGGTGATATAGAATACGTTTGCAGAAGAACCGAAGACGTCGGTATATGAAGCTGTCTGCGAGTCTGTATGCGAGTAACTGATGTTTGATGTCATCTTCAGCCACTTCTTTGCCTGATAGTCGGCATTGACACGGGCTGTGTATCTCTTGAAGTCGGAATTGTTCACGATGCCCCCGTCGTCAAGGTAGCCCACACTGCCGTAGTAACTGAACTTGTCCTTGGTTCCGCTTATGGAGAGATTGTATTCCTGCCTGAACGAATTGTGGAATGTCTCCTTGTACCAGTCGTCTGGAATGTAATAATATTCCCCGTCGGTATATCCCAAGGTGGCTTTCGGGTTGAGTCTGAAATCCTCTCCGATAAACTTTTCACCTTCCGGGACTGTAAATACCTGGTAGCCGAGACCGCCGTTATTGTGGTCGAAGAGTGTGGCGTCAGCATACGCGTAGGCTTCCTGCTGCGACTTGCCGGCATAAATCTGCGAGTTGTACATCATCCGGTAATGAGTCTCGTAATACTGTGCGGGATCTGTAATTACGTCATACTGAGGAATCAGTCGTGAGTTCGAGCCCCATTTTGCGTCAAACCTGATGACAGCATCCTGTCCTCTGGCACGCTTAGTCGTGATCAGTACGACGCCGTTTGCTCCGCGTGCTCCATAGATTGCGCTTGCCGCTGCGTCTTTCAGTACTGACATTGACTCCACGTCGTTTGGATTTATATCCGAGAGCGACCCGTCGTAAGGCATCCCATCCACAATATACAGCGGAGCATTGCTCGCACTCATCGATCCTATTCCCCTTATCCTGATCGTTGGGCCGTTTGCTGCCGGGTCTCCCGAGGAACTTATGACCTGGACTCCCGGTGCTGTACCGGCCAGAGCACTTGTTACATCGGTGGCTACACGGGCCTCGATTGCCTGCGCGTTTACCATGGAAGCGGATCCGGTAAAAGAACTCCTTGTCGCAGTTCCATATGCCACGACAATGGTCTCGTCAATGAATTCCGAGTCCGGGTGGAGTTCGACGTCAATGACTCCGCTTGAGGCAACGGAGATTTCCTGTGTTCTGTAACCAATTGATGAAAATACCAGCATCCCATCGTGCGGGACTGAAATGGAATAATGTCCCTCGTTGTCTGAACTGACTCCGACAAGCGTTCCTTCCAGGTGTACGCTGGCATATGGAACCGGCTCACCCGTCGATGCGTCGGTAATGTTTCCCGAGACGGAAATGTTCTGTCCAAGAGCGGCAGAACACATCAGTGCTGCTATCAGAACGCAGCCTAATTTCTGAATTGAAAGCATCTTGATGAATGTTTAAGTTAAACCAATTAATTCTCCAGTCTGCCATTGCCGGCATCCAGGTCTTACGGTCAGGTTGTTAATAAACATTGATCAGTGCATGGCGCAAGGCACTTTCCGTGCCAAATTGTTCGCGCTGTCCATCCGTGAAATAGGCTTAGGACGCGGATCACTTACCATAAAAACAGTTGGGCCATCCGTGAATCGGGTCAGGACGTGCATGAAGGGCTGTAGTCAGTGATTATCAGCAGACCACACAATGAAACATAACTGATACGCTTTCTGTGGCACTTTGTGAAGAGTAGTCTGTTGTCAGTGGTGCAGACTACTCACCGTAAACTCTAATATATTCAGTGTGGAGCGTCTCTCGTTGAGTGGTCTGTTGTACATGCAAATGCGACAGCCCCTTCTGGAACTGCCGCAACGCGTCGAGATGACGTGACTCGAACACGCGACCCCTACGTCCCGAACGTAGTGCGCTACCAACTGCGCTACATCTCGATTCTTCCACAAAGTTACATAAAATTTGGCAGGATCGGCCACAAAAACACAGCACTTTCGTGGCCAGCCGGTTCAAAAACCTATGTTCGGCCACATCAGGAGCAGTTTTTCTGGCCAGGTCAGTGAAATTGCGGCAGTCGGCCACGCTTAGAGCCGTTTTTGTGGCCACCTAAATAACAAAAGAAAAAGTGGCTATCCGTTGGGATAACCACTTTCCAGCTATAAGAAAACCCTAAAAGGGAATTATGAAAGCTTGTTGATGTAAACTGCGATACCGCTCTTGAGGTTTGCAGCCTTGTTCTTGTGAATCACACCGATCTTAGCAAGCTTGTCGATCATAGCGTAAACCTTTGGTGCGTTAGTCTCGGCTGCTGTCTTGTCGGTTGTGTTGCGGATCGCACGGATGGCGTTCCTTGTTGTCTTTGCATAATACTTATTATGCAATCTGCGCCTTTCGCTCTGGCGATAGCGCTTGTCTGCTGAAGCGTGATTTGCCATTGTTATTCTTTTTTATATTTTTCAGTAGTCGGTAGGGGAATCGAACCCCTCTTGCAAGAATGAAAATCTTGAGTCCTAACCGATAGACGAACCGACCAAAATTCCCCATTTTTCACAAATGGACTGCAAAGGTATGAAAACTTTTTAAATCTGCAAAATTTTTTCAACAAAAAGTCCAAAGATGCTATTCTTCTGCCCACTCAAATGAGTACAGCACCGACTCCACCTGCTTGAGATAATTCTTCTTTTCGTACTTCGGAGCATAGACGAATGCTTCCATAAGAATCATGTTTTTTCCATCTGGAGTGTAGAATATGTGGCTTACGAACGGACCGCCCATGTAGTCGTTATGGACCTCCCATAGTCCTCTGATCTCGGCGAACTGGTGTGGACCATACTTCTTGTATCCGACAGAAGGTGAGATGATCGGGTTGATGATCATGTACGAATCATCGCGCATTCCGGGAACATGCTCCTGCATCATCCTGCTCTGTGCCTGAAGAAGAGCCTCGGGACTCATCATGTCTTCGCCTTCCACCACAGGATACTTATAAATGAGTATGCTCTGCTCGGAGAACTGTGGGTCGTAAGTTATCCATATGAAGTTCTCGCTTCTGCCCTTGAGTCTGTATCCTGATGGGAAATGAGGCGAGCCTCCTGCCATCGCTGTAACTATAGGTGCAAGGTCACGCTGCTCGTATCTTTTGGTGTTTGCGATCACGCGTGCCCTTTCAGCCTGCTCCAGTACTGCCTTTATCTTTTCGCTGTTCTGCCTGAACAGATCTACCGCCATTTCTTCCGTTGGTGCGTTAAGTCTGATCACGCACTGTGGTGCCGCCCATACATCGTTCTTGAATATGACCCCAGGCTCTGTGACATCTGCGCTGACGTTTGCCACGATGATATTTCTATGGATCTGGAACATGCTTGTGAAACCGCTCGGAGCTACATTCACCAGTTCATACATCGGCTCGCTCTGAGGAAGGAACGGAAATTCTATTTCAAGGCTGTCCCTGATGACTGAGCCCAGGGAACCTTCCCAGTTTCCTTTGCTGATGACTACGATGATTTCCCCCGGTTTTCCGCTGATGTTCGGCAGAAGTGCCTTTCTGGTCTTGCTTCTGTTGCATGAAATGGCGCAGACGGCCAGAAGGAGGATGAGTGAGTATGTAAATAAACGTTTCATATTCTGATGCTTTAAGATTGCCACGTCGCTGGCGCTCCTCGCAATGACGTGAAAGTTTCGCTCGCAATGACGTAAATACTTCGCTCACGATGACGTGAAAGTTTCGCTCGCAATGACGTAAATGCTTGGATTGCAATGACGTACTATCGGAAAAGTTTTATTATGTCGTTGCCGAATGCAAGTATCATAAGGCCGAATATAAGAATCATGCCGACAACCTGCATCACTTCAAGGAATTTGTCGCTCGGCTTGCGGCGGGTGATGATTTCGTAAAGAGTGAATACGATGTGGCCTCCGTCAAGCGCAGGGATAGGAAGCAGGTTCATCACTCCGAGCATGATCGACAGCAGGGCGAGTATGTTCATGAAGCGGAACCAGTCCCATGTGGAAGGGAAAATCTGTCCGATGGAGATGAAGCTGCCCACTGATTTGTAAGCCTCGGTGCTTGGAGTGAACACGAGTTTCAAGTCCTTGATGTATCCTCCGATGGTTGTGAACGTCTTTTTGAATCCGGCCGGAATCGCGCTCCAGAATCCATATTCCTTTGTCGATATTTCCGGTTGTGCAAGGAGTACGCCGAGTCTTCCTGTTGTATCGACCTGGAAGGTCATCGCGAGGGTGTCTGCTCCTCTGAGCACGGTTGTCTCTACCGTAAGTCCGGCGTTAGCCTCAAGTATCGGCCAGGCATCCTGAACAAAGTCTGTGGCATAACCGGCGACAGAGATGATTCTGTCACCTTTTTCAATACCGGCAAGAGCGTTGACTGATGTTGACGGAACGCTGTCGATTACAAAAGGCATCGCAAGGTCGAACATTCCCGGAGTCTGAAGTACCTCTCCGATGCGTGACTGGTCAATATATATGTCCACAGTGTCGTTGCCTCTGAGAACTACAGCTTTCTGTGCCATTTCTCTTGCAAGGTCAGCCTGCAGCATGCCGAAGTTCTCCGGCTCATATTCGTCGAAACTGATGATATGGTCACCGTTGCGGAAACCCATTTCGCTTGAGAGTTCATTCACGTAAATCTGCTTGCCTTCATTGCTGATATAGGATTCTCCCCATGTTCCAAGTATGCAGATATATACGATGATGGCGAGAATGAAGTTGAAAAGCACTCCTCCGGCCATGACGAACAGTCTCTGCCAAGCCGGTTTTGTGCGGAACTCCCATGGTTGCGGCTCGCTTTTCATCTGCTCGGTATCCATTGACTCATCTATCATTCCGCTGATCTTGCAGTAGCCTCCCAGAGGAAGCCAGCCGATACCGTACTCGGTTTCCCATTCTGCCGCCTTCGGACATATCTTGAGGAACCATCTGCTCTTTGTGCTGAACAGTTTCACACCCCATGCATCAAAGAACAGGTAGAACTTGTCCACCCTGATGCCGAAGATCTTCGCGAAGAAAAAGTGTCCGAACTCATGTATGAGAACGAGTATTCCAAGTGCAAGTATCACTTGCAGTGTTTTCATAAGTACTATCATCTATCTAGAAATTTTATCAATTAATATCTTTGCTTTTGTGTATGCCTCGGAGTTTGTTGCGAATATGGCATCAATGTCCGGTCCGGCGATGAGTTCAGTGTCTTCCATGGTCCTGCGTACCACATCTGTGATGTCGTAGAATCCGATTCTTTCCTGAAGGAAGGCCGCCACAGCCGCCTCGTTGGCTGCGTTCATGGCGCACGGCATGTTGCCACCCATACGAAGTGCCTCGTATGCAAGTCCCAGTGCAGGGAATCTTTCCTGGTCAGGAGCCTCGAATGTCAAGGACCCCAGTTCTGCAAAGTTAAGCTTGCGGTTGTCAAGCGGAAGCCTTTGCGGGAAAGTGAAAGCGAACTGTATGGCCTCCCTCATGTCCGGATGACCCATCTGGGCAATTACCGAGCCGTCGGCGTATTCCACCATGGAATGTATTATTGATTCAGGGTGGATGACCACATCAATCTTTTCTCCCGGCGTTCCGAACAGCCATCTTGCCTCAACGATCTCGAGTCCCTTGTTCATCATGGTGGCGGAGTCGATGGTGATCTTGCTGCCCATGCTCCAGTTCGGATGGTTGAGTGCCTGCTGCCTTGTAGCCTTGGCTATTTCTTCGCGAGTCCAGGTCCTGAACGGGCCTCCTGATGCAGTAAGATGTATCTTTTCTATGTCAGCACCAGCCGAGCCCATAAGGCATTGGAAGATTGCGGAGTGTTCCGAGTCGACCGGCAGGATGCGTGCGCGATGCTGCGTAGCGAGACTCATGACTATGTGTCCTGCGGCGACAAGAGTCTCTTTGTTGGCCAGCGCTATGGTCTTTCCGGCCTGTACAGCAGCTATCGTCGACTGAAGTCCGCTGAAACCGACCATCGATGTGAGAACGATGTCGATGTTCTCACTTTGTACAAGGTTACACACGGATTTCATTCCGGCAAATACCTTTATATAATGTGGCTGCAGGGCATCCGCAACCTCGCGGTACTTGTCCGGGTTGCATATTACAGCGCAATTGGCATCGAACTCGATGGCCTGCCGGATGAGTAGTTCCGAACTGTTGTTTGCAGTCAGAAGCTCGACTTCAAACAGATCCCTGTGCTGCCGGATCACATCGAGCGCCTGTCTTCCGATGGATCCGGTGGATCCCAATATTGCGATTCTTATTTTTTTCATCACATCAGAAGTTTATGTATTTGGCAGGATCGACTGCATTCCCCTGATGCCACAGTTCAAGGTGAAGGTGCGTGCCGGTTGTCAGGCTGCCGGAGTTTCCTACAAGTGCGATAGGGGAGCCGGCGGTCACTTTGTCTCCGATCTTCTTGAGAAGCTTCTCGTTGTGCTTGTATATCGATACTATGTCTTCCTCGTGCTGAAGCTGTATAGTGTGCCCGAAGTCCTCGCTCCATCCCGAGTAGATTACAGTTCCGTCAAGGACCGCCTTGACAACCGAACCGGATGGCGCCGTGATGTCGATATAAGGGTGGCTTACAGGATTATAGGCTTGTGAGATGACGCCTTTGAGAGGACAGAAGAAATGCATGCCCTCGATAGGTAGTTTCCTTTTCTGGCGTTCTGCAGATATTCCGAACTGCTCTTCTTCCTTTACTGTCTCCCTGAGCAGCGAGTCGCGGCGCTGTATCTCTGCCATGTCTGCCGCCTTTGAGGTAGTTGGCATCCCTGCATTTACAATGCTGTCGATCCTTACCGGATCCATCCCTTCCATCACCCGTTTGAGGTTTTCTGAATAAAGACCCCATTTGTAGATTACCGTTTCAAGAGAGTCTATCGTGATGGCGTTCTGGATGGCCGCTCTCTTTGAATGTGCATCCGGATATCCTGGAATGAAGGTCCTTACCGGAGTGTATGCGATGATGGAATAAGTAATCGCGCCGAGGGTTACCAAGGTGCTGATGATTGTTATGAACAAAGTGGTCTTGCTGAAATATACGGTAAACAGCTGCTTGTGCGACTGGTTGTCAATGATGGCCAATCGGAAGTTGCTGGTCTTATGCTCTCTGTTGCTTTTGCTCATTTGTAGAAACTGATTAAAATTTTCTACGAAAATATTTTTCTTACTAACTTTGCAACCGTATGGACAGAATAATCGGCATAGATTACGGACGAAAGCGGGTGGGTGTCGCAGTAAGCGATCCGCTCGGCATCTTTGCATCTGCCCTTGAAACGGTACATTCTGCAAAGATAATAGAATATCTTAAAAAATACGCTGAAAATGAGATGGTGGTGCGTTTTGTGGTGGGCTATCCCATCAATATGAACGGTGCGCCTTCCGAGGCTGCGAAGGATATAGATATCTTTCTTAAACAACTTGCAAAGGCCTTTCCGGATATCCCTGTGACCCTTGAGGATGAACGCTTCACATCCGTCCTCGCCCACAGGGCTATGATTGACGGCGGCATGAAGAAACAGGACCGCATGAAGAAGGAGTCAGTGGACAAGATCAGTGCTGCCATTATCCTGCAGTCATACCTTGACAGAACAAAATAAAGATCCTCACGTCGCTTCGCTCCTCAGGATGACGCGCGTCATTGCGAGGGAGACAGCCCGTGGCAATCTCTGATAGACTATGATACTACCGATTTATTTGTACGGAGCCGACGTCCTCCGCAATGAAAACAAAGACGCCGACCTTAATGACAAGGAAGCGATTCTGAAACTTCTCGAAGACATGAAGGAAACCCTCAAGGTGGCAGATGGCTGCGGATTGGCTGCACCCCAGGTGGGAGTGAACCTCCGCATTGTCATCGTGGACGGTCGCGACCTGTCGGATACATATGACTATCTGCACGATTTCTTTCGCGTGATGATCAATCCGGTCGTTCTCGAGGAGAGCGAGGATACATGCGAATACTCTGAAGGCTGTCTCAGTGTGCCGGGAGTATATGCAGAAGTGACACGCCCATCTAAGATCAAGGTGGAATACTATAACGAGAACTTCGAGAAGGTGATCGAAGAGTTCGACAAGTTCGGCTGTCGTATGGTGCAGCACGAGCTTTCGCATCTGGAAGGCAACCTTTTTGTAGATAACATCTCACCGATCCGCCGCAAGATGATCACCCGCAAGCTGCAGGCGATTTCAAAAGGAGCGGTTCAGACACGATACAAATCAAAACGATAGATGTCTCGACGTTGCTGCTACGTCATGGTGAGGAGCGACGTGACCATCTAAAAAACAGACAATACGTTATGGGAGCATTTCACGCTTATGACATCAGAGGAATCTACAATGTGGATTTCGACAAGGAGACCGCCTACAAGGTGGGCTATTTCCTTCCTGAACTTCTTTCTGCCGACAAGGTACTGGTTGGCAGGGACGCACGAGTCTCTTCTCCGGAAATACACGAGTATCTGTTGAAAGGTATTACTGATGCAGGCGCGGATGTATATGATATCGGCCTCAGTACCACTCCGATGGTTTATTGGGGCACGGCAAATTATGGATTCAAGGCTTCGGTGCAGATTACGGCATCGCATAATCCTGCCCAGTACAACGGCCTTAAGGTCTCGCGTGAGAATGCGCTTCCGGTGGGTCTTGATACTGGTCTTGGTCAGATCAAGGAAAGGATCGAGTCCGGCAGACCTACGCCGGTGGCTGCTGTACCCGGAAAGGTATATGAAAAGGATATAAGGAAGGACTATCTGGACTTCCTTCTTAAATATAAGGGTGACTGGTCGGGTCTTAAGATTGCCATGGACGTATCCAACGGCATGGCTTCGCTGTTTGTACGCGACATCTTCGGGGATGAGCCAGCATATATATATGAAGAAATGGATGGCTCTTTCCCTAACCATGAGCCTAATCCGCTTGTCCCGGCCAATGTCGAGGATCTTAAGAAACTGGTTGCCGAGACCGGGGCAGATGTGGGTGTCATCTTTGATGGTGATGCAGACCGCGTGATGTTCGTGGATGAGAACAGCAGGTTCATCTCTCCTGATCTTATGATAGCGGTTTTGGGACATTATTTCCTTGAAGAGAGGGGAGAGAAAGGATATATCCATCAGGATATCCGCTCGTCAAAGGCTGTCGGAGAGTATCTTACGCCTATGGGCGGAATCATGAACACATGGCGCGTGGGTCGTGCCTTTGCTGCCCTGAAACTTCGTGAACTTGACGGAGTGTATGGCGGAGAACTGGCCGGACACTACTATTTCCGTGACTTCTTCTATTCGGACAGCGGACTGCTTGCTGCAATACTTATCCTGAATGTGATCGCGAAGAAGAAGGCCGAGGGCCTGACTTTGAGCGCGCTGATAGGCCGCATCGAGAAATATCAGAACTCCGGCGAGATCAACTTCAAGCTTGACCGCAAGCAGGAGGCCATGGATGCTGTGCGTGACCATTTTATGAGCGAGGAAAAAGCAACGGCTTCAATGGACTTTGATGGCTATCGTGTCGAATTCCCTGACTGGTGGTTCAATATAAGACCTTCAAATACAGAGCCTTATCTTCGCTTTCTCTGCGAGGCGACCACAAAGGAACTTCTGGATGAGAAGGTGGCGAAGGTGAGGGAGATAATCGGGAGGTATTCTTGATTATGCAAGATAAACTGTATAAATACATTATGATGTTCACCTGCATGGCGCTTCTGCCTGCAGGTGAACTTTCTGCTCAGTCTCACCTTTGTCTGGATACGGTGCGTATGCAAATTCAGGTACCCCGTCCGGCACTGCAACCGGTCAGGTCGCTTGATCTGTCTCAGTCCGGAGCTATTGATACGCTTGATACTGCAAATGAGCATGTCAAGGTCGTGCTGTATTCGGACAATACCTGGAAATATCACAAGTTGCCGACTTTAGAAATCAAGAAAGATGTTTTCGGAGAGTTCTGGGACGAGAATTTGACGAATCCGTATAAGATGGCTCTGGATTCGCTTCCGTACTCATGGTCAATCTGGCTGGTTGATTCGCTTGACCAGTATCACTGCCCGTTCAAGGGAAGTGTGCATCCTCGAGGAAAGTTCGGCCCACGAAGGGGCAGGCGCCATCAGGGTGTGGATATCCCGCTCAAGACCGGTGACCCTGTGTTTGCCACGTTTACCGGTCGCGTACGTATGTCGAAATATTTCGGAGCTTTCGGAAATCTTGTGGTCATAAGACATGAAAACGGCATTGAGACATTTTATAGCCACCTTTCGGAGAGGAAGGTGCAGGCAGGTGATTGGGTCAATGCCGGCGATGTTATCGGACTGGGCGGCTCTACAGGACGTTCGACAGGACCGCATCTTCATTTTGAGACCCGCTACAATGGTTTTGCCTTTGACCCTCAGTGGCTTGTCAATTTCAAGACAGGGGAGCTCAGGCATCGTCTGTTCATATTGAAGAAAAGATATTTCGACATCTACAGCAACTATGAGCAGGATTTTGAGGATGAGTGGAAGAACGAAGAAGATGATAAGAGAGAAGAAGCGGAACGTGCTGCAATGCGCTGGCATATCGTCAAATCAGGCGATACCCTGGGAAGGATAGCTATCAATAACGGTACTACGGTCAGTGCCATCTGCAAACTTAACGGTATCACGCCCAATACCGTCCTGAAGATAGGAAGAAGACTTAGAGTAAGATAAATATTATGAAAGACAGAATCGTATTTGTAGATTATATCCGAATGGTTGCATGCTTTATGGTCATGCTTGTACATGCTAGTGAGAACTTTTATGGGGCGGATACTTCCGGTCTAGCCGGAAATGTGTCAATGCTTGCAAATGAAGCGAACCGTTTCTGGGTGGCGTTTTATGACGGCGGTCTGGGCAGAACGGCAGTGCCCCTTTTCATGATTGTTTCTGCCTTCCTGCTGGTACCACTCAAGAAAGGAGAGACTATGGGGGACTTCTATAAGAAGAGATTCACGCGTATTCTTCCTCCCTTCTTCACTTTCATGCTGCTTTACAGTTTTCTTCCCCTCGCATGGGGCGGAATGAGTCTGGATCAGTCTCTTGCTGACTTCAAGATGATTCTGCTCAATTTTCCTTCGATGGGAGGTCATCTGTGGTTCATGTATCCGCTTATCAGTCTATATATCATAATACCTGTTGTGTCGCCGTGGCTGGAGAGGGCTTCCGCTAAGGATGAAAGACTCTTCCTCGCCTTGTTCGCTCTGTCTACATTCATTCCTTGGATTCATAGGTATATATCTCCGGAAATATTGGGAGAGTGCTTCTGGAACGGTTTTTCGGCACTTTGGTATTGTTCCGGATATCTCGGCTACCTGGTACTTGCCCACTATATAAGATTCCATATAGAGTGGTCGCGCGAGAAACGCCTGGGAGTCGGCGCTGTATGCTTTCTTGTCGGTGCTGCATTCACGGCGTGGAGTTTCTGGTTAAAGGGTGAACCAGGTGTGCCTGTAGAAACACCGATGCTTGAATGGGCGTGGGAGTTCTGTACGCCTAATGTGCTCGTAGCGACATTTGGACTGTTCATGATGTTCACTTGTATCCGGCAGAAAGAGGCACCGGGATTTGTTACAGAGACATCGAAACTCTCATTCGGAATGTATCTTGTGCACATGTTCTTTCTGGCCCCGATTGCATCCTTCTTTGTTAACGGCAACCAGGCTGAACCTTTGATCCCAGTTGCTTTGGCGATACCGGTGATTGCAGTTCTGACCTTTGTCTGCTGCTGGATAACCATCAAACTGCTGTCATATCTGCCCGGCAGCAAGTATATTGTAGGCTGCTGAGGATCATTTCTCGCGATTTCTGCGACATGCCGGTCTCTCCATTGAGACATATCTCCATGCTTATCCGTGTTCTCAAAAAGAAAACGGATAAAATCTAAAATCGCCACCACAGTAGTCTGTGACGGCGATTGTGAAAGCAAAATTTAACTCAATGTTCCGAACTTTTGAATAATTAACGAAATAACAGATCAGTTAACACTCTATGTAAAGCGTTGATGTCCGGTGATATGGACCGCTGCTATTTCGGCAGTCCGAAGGTGTCGGTAAGTTCCTTCATCTGAGCGTCAGACATACCCTCAGGCTCGAACCCCATATTCTTTGAGGCTATGTAGATCAGAGCGGCCTTATTGAGCACGTCCACCTGGTCGAATGCAGACATGATGTCTGTATCTACGGCAAACACTCCGTGCTTTTCCCACATCACTACATCATAATCATCATCGATGGCTTTGATTGTAGCCTCTGCAAGTTCCACTCCGCTTGGCATCAGATACGGAACCATTCCAAGGCCGCGTGGACAGAATGCCTTGGTTTCAGGAATCATGGACCAGAGCAGTCTTGTGGCTACATCCTTTTCCATGAATTTGCGGCAGTGGGTCATGGCTACAAGTTCTATTGGGTGTGTATGGAGTGATGCACGATACGGAGACCCCTTTGCAAGCAGATAGTTATGGACGCTGAGGTGAGATGGGAGCTCTGAAGTCGGAGCTACAGGTTGGTCTGCCACGATCTCGTAGTGTGCACAGTCATCGGTGATGCGGATTATGCTTCCGTTTGCCATCGGGTCACGTGCAAGGTCGCGCATACGTTTCTGGGTGCCCTTGCAGTAGAACCAGCAGCCTTTGAGTTTCGGCAGTACGGTGCCAATCTGCTTTACTTCGCTGATTGCAGGCATGCTGCGTATTTCATCATCTATATGTTCTGTGACATTGACAGTTATGTTGCCTCCGTTTCTTTCGGCCCAGCCTTTCTCCCAGAGATAGCCGGCTGTTTCAGCAACCTGCCATACAGCTGCATGGAGGGCAGGACGGTTATCTAATATTGATTTCATATTATTTCAACAATTCCGGCAGGAATGAACTGAGGATCAGCATAGCGATTCCTGCTATAAGTACAACAATAGTCTTACGTGAGCAGCCCTTCCACTCCTTGAGGATGATGCCCCATACATTCGAGAATGTCACGTTCAGAGCCATCAGGATACAGAATGCGAGGGTATCCATAGCGCTGCCGCTCTCAAAGAAACTGCGTCCGAGAGACAGCCCGAAGAACTGGCTGTACCAAAGAAGTCCTGCAAGGGCGCAGAACATAAGGTTGTTTGCCCATACACTGCCTTGCTTATAGTCGGAGAATGTCTTGTTGCGACCGTTCTGATACAGACAATATGCTGCGTTCGTAATGAATCCTCCAATGGTCACAAGCAGAGTCGCAGGAAGTGTGCGGAACATCGGATTTGTAAGTTCTCCGAAATTAAGGTCCTTTCCGAATTCCAGTCCTACATTGAAGCATCCGCTCATGAATCCCGCCAGCAGTGCGATGGCCAGACCCTTAGGAAAGTTGAAATCCTTTACGGCCTCCTTCTTTTCTTCCTCTGAAAGTGAAGCTGACTTCATTCCGCCTGCGATACCGATGATAGCGATGCCGGCCAGAGTCACGACAACCCCGATGATCACGGAAGATGTAAGTGCCGAAAGTGCATCAAGCTCAGGGAAGAATGCATTCAGAAGCACAGGTCCCATGATGGTACCAAGACCTGCACACGTACCTAAAGCTATGGATTGTCCCAGAGCCACGCCCAGATAACGCATCGACAGACCGAATGTCAGTCCGCCCACGCCCCAGAGCACTCCGAAGAACATCGTCAGAAGCGAAGCCTTGGGCGAAGCTGCATAAAGCTCAAATAGTCCGTGTCCGGCAGGAACAGCCAGCAAGGCTCCGAGCACAGGGAATATAAGCCATGCAAATACTCCCTGTACGAGCCAGTAACTTTCCCAGCTCCAGGACTTTATCTTATTGATAGGTACATAACTGCTCGACTGGCAGAATGCACCTATCGCGATGATTATAAGACCTATAAGTGTATTCATTGTAATTAGCGATTAGCTAGTACAGATTTCTCGTAATCCTTGATTGCAGCGATTACTTCATTGCCGACAGGAACATTGTTGCGTACGCAGAACTCGTCGTAAACTGCATTCCAAGGCATTGTCTTACCTTCCTCGATGAGCTGGAGCACCTGGAATGTGTCGCCTTCGAGCTCAAGTTTGCTGATAAGTGCACGTGGCTCGAGCAGAGCCTTGCACATGCATTTCTGTGCTGAACGTGAACCAATCACGTATGCTCCGATACGGTTGATCGATCCGTCGAAGAAGTCGAGGCCATAGTGAACGCGGTCGAGGGCACCTGCGCGTACAATTTCAGAGAACAGATCCTGAGTCATGTCATCCATGATGGTTACATGGTCAGAGTCCCAACGTATAGGACGGCTTACGTGGAGCATGAGCTCTGGCACGAACTGAAGAACTGCAGACACCTTGTCGCCAGGAACTTCTGTTGGATGATAGTGACCTGTGTCGATGGTGAGCATCATATTATTCTTTGCAGCATATGCTGTGTAGAAGTCGTGTGAGCCTACAGTGAAGCTCTCGAGTCCGATACCGAACACCTTGCCTTCGATGCAGTCCTTCATCCAGTCCTTCTTCTCTGCGAAGATCTCGTCGAGTGACTTCTTCAAAGTTTCACGATATAGATAGTGGTTAACAGACACGTCCTTGCAACCGTCATGCACCCATACGTTCATGATACAAGGGTCGTTCTGTGCCTTACCCATTGCATCTGCGATGTCACGGCAGCGCTTTGTGTGCTCTACCCAGAACTTGCGGATGCTCTCGTCCGGGTTTGAAAGCGAGAGGTTGCCGCTCTTAGGATGCGAGAATGATGTGGAGTTGAAGTCGAGTTTTGTGTTGTTCTCGGCAGCCCAGTCGATCCAGCTCTGGAAATGCTCCACAGTCACCTCATCGCGGTCAACTATCTTGCCCTGGAAATCTCCATAAATCTCGTGAAGATTGAGTCTGTGGGTACCTGGGATGAGGCTCTTGGCTTTGAGTACGTCTGCACGAAGCTCGTCGATGGTACGTGCTGCTCCAGGATAGTTGCCTGTCGACTGGATGCCTCCGGAGAGGTCTCCTGCCTGCACTTCAAATCCCTTCACGTCGTCAGCCTGCCAGCAGTGCATGCTGAGGTGGAAGTCCTGAAGTTGCTCAAGCACTTTTTCAGTGTCGATTCCGAGTTCGGCGTAACGCTCTTTGGCGATCTCATACGCCTGATGGATAAGTGATTCTTTCATCGTATTATAGATTTAAATATTTCGTATTCTGTGTTCCATTGATCTGCATTGACAGGTAGATAGGTTACAAGATCAACAGATGCTGCTGAAATCGCCTTCATCTGTCCGAGGCTTGAAACTGCTCCCGAAGCCTTCATCTGCATCAGTACATTGCCCAGAGCAGTGCCCTCGACAGGACCGCAGACAACAGGCATATCAAGCGCATCTGCAGCATACTGCATCAGGAACTTGTTTTGTGAACCACCACCGATGACGTGAAGTTTCTTTATCGGGAAACCGCACATGCTCCGGAGTATCTCCACTACCTGACGATACCTCAATGCAAGGCTGCGGAATATGCATCTGATATAGTCGGCAGGGGTTTCAGGAGCGGCCTGACCGGTCGAAATACAATACTCACGGATGGCTGCCGTCATTGAGGCTGGAGCGGCAAAGCAAGGAGCGTCAGGATTGATGAGACCTTCGTATGAAGACTTCTCACAAAGCGCTACAAGCTCACCGACAGATTCCGGAACATCCTTGAACTCCTTGCGGCTCTGCTCGAAGAGCCACAGACCACAGATGTTCTTCAGGAAGCGTGTAGTTCCCTCAATACCTCCTTCATTTGTGAAATTCTCTCTAAAACTATCCTTGTTTATAATAGGCTCGGCTGACTCAATGCCCATAAGTGACCATGTACCACAACTCAGATATGCATATTCCTTATCCTCGGCAGGCACGGCTGCAACCGCAGAGGCCGTGTCGTGGCCTGCAACCGCCACTACAGGAATTGCTCCAAGTCCTGTGGCTTCCTGCACCTGAGCGGTCAAAGTGCCCACGATGGTTCCAGGCTGGGTCATCTCGCCGAATTTCTCACGGTCAAGTTCGAGAGCGGCAAGGATATCCTCATCAAGGTCTCCTGTCATAGGATTGAGCATTTGTGAAGTCGATGCGACAGTGTATTCGCATATTGCCTTGCCGGTAAGCATATATATGAGAGCATCTGGAATGAACAGGATCTTGTCAGCCGCTTCGAGAGCAGAGCAACCGTTACGTTTCAAGGCATCCAGCTGGAAAAGCGAGTTGAAATTCATGAACTGGATACCAGTGCGGTCATACACCTCGGCAGCAGGCATCTTCTCAAAGAACTTCTCCTGTGCTCCGGCGGTGTGCTGGTCCCTGTAACAATGCGGCATGCCGAGAAGCTGCCCGTCAGCCCCGAAGAATGCGAAATCGCAGCCCCATGTGTCTATACCTATCGAATCTATGGAGACACCTTCAGAAGCTACCTTGCGAAGTCCGCAGAGCACTTCATTGTATAATCCTGCGATATCCCAATACAGATGTCCTCCGAGAGGAATCATAGGGTTGGCAAAACGTGTGATCTCTTTCATTTCCACGCGAACACCGTCATATGTCGCGAGAATAGTCCTGCCGCTCGTGGCGCCAAGGTCGACAGCAAAATAGTTTTTAGTAGTCATTCCAATGGTTTGAATATGTATATTGCAAAGTTATTCAAGCCATTATTTTAAGGACTTTGATTTCTGATAATGCTACTATCGTAATTGAGCGAACTAGGTTCGCTTCTCGGATTGTATTTGTTGTTTTACCTGTTGTTTTTGCTGGATGAAACATCAAAAAAAGAAAAAACATAAGAAAAAGAAAAAATCCGACATGCGTTCCTGAAAAACCTTGGAATTTCTCTTGACAGTTTGGAACTTTACAGGAGGAGAAGGAACGACCGGCAGCCATAAATATTTTCATTAACCTTTTAAATGTAATGTTTATGGCAAAAATTCAAGTAAAAGACACGGAGGTGTCGGTAGTCAGATTCAGGGATGAAGACTACATTAGTCTTACAGACATGGTTCGCAAGATTGAGAACGGACTTGCTCTTATCGAAAAGTGGTTGAGGAACAAGAACACCATTGAGTTTTTAGGTACATGGGAGGAAGTTTACAATCCTGATTTTAATTCCCCCGAATTCGAGGGAATTAGAAATGAGGCTGGAGCGCTAAGCGTGAACTTGCTAAAATCAACTATCACATACACACTTCTGCTGTAGGCCGACATCTTATTCCTCAGAAACTCTCTCCCGATCAGGCCCGTCTCGTCTTCGCCTCTGAGGCAGACCTACTCAATGTCGCCCTTTTCGGTATGACCGCCAAACAATGGCGTGATGCCAACCCTAATCAGGAAGGAAATATTCGCGATTATGCCGATATCAATCAACTGATCTGCCTGTCCAATATGGAGAGCATGAACTCTGTGCTGATTGAAAGCGGTATATCGCAACAGGAACGTCTTCTGAAACTCAATGAAATGGCAATCCGTCAGATGGAGATCCTCTTTGGTGTTTCCGGACGAGAACTGCTGAAATAATGGCTATCCCAGTATCCTGTCGGCCTTCTCGACCGCTTCAAGAAGTTTCGCTTCAAGGAGTGGTCTTGTTGTTTCCGTAAGCCTTAGGTCTGGAAGATTTATTGAAAAACGGTGGAAATCGGCAAAATCGGTTGACACTGGAAGTTTTAAAACTGATCTTGTGACAAATGGCGCTTCCAGTTTATCCTGTTCCTTGAGTGTGTGATCTGTAGTTTGCGGGTGTTGTCCCGACTACTTTCTTGAAGACGGTGAAGAAGTAGTCTTTGTTTTCGTAGCCAAGGTCGAATGCGATTTCCTTGATGGATCGGGAGGTGTTGGTCAGCATTTCCTTTGCCATGTTGATGCGCACCTCCTGGATGTACTGGGAAGGAGCGAAGCCCGTATATTCCTTGAATATCTTTCTGAATTTAGAGTAGCTCATGCAGACGAGTCTTGCAAGTTCCTCCGGAGTGATGGTGCTGATGTTTTCGTGTACGGCGATTTTCGCCGAGTTTATCTGAGCGGAAATGTTAGATGAGTTGAAGTCCTTGTTGCGGCTCAGGTACAGTGCCATGCTGACAAGGTTGCATACTATTCCCGACAGAGCCTGCTGGTAGTTGGCCTCCTGCGCATCTGCAATCATGATAGCACGTTTGTAAAGGGATATCAGTTCTTCGTTCAGTCCCACATTGAAAACAGGAGACTCCTTGGAAAAGAAACCCTCCTTTACCCAGTCCGCCATTATCCTGCCGTTGAAACCAATCCAGTATTCATTCCAGCCTATTGTCTGCTCGGGTCTGTAGGTGTGCCATTCCCCGGGAAACAGCAGAAACATGTCGCCTTCCCTGACCTGATGTCTTCCGCCGGATTCGGAATAAAACATACCCTTTCCGCTGGTTATGTACAAGAGTTGATATTCGTCTAGCGTGCGTCCTGTCTGCGCATTGAAAAGATATCTTGTCGGGTGGATCTGCGGTGGATAGACTTCGTTTTCTGCTATGGACTGATGTCCGACAGAATTTATAGCAAGTCCCCAAGCATAATCCTCATTGTTTATTATAAGGTATTTCTTTGTGGTTTTTGAGGCTGGAGTCATGTAGCATAAATTAAAATCAGTACAAAGTTACTGAAATTTTTGATATGTATTGTGGTCGTGTCAATATGTTGAGCGATGTTGTCATTTTATCGTGTGGATTATAGTACGAAAAAGTGTGCCGGGAATGATGATAGTTTGATTGTTGATACGTTTGATTTGACAATTGCCATACTTGGTTGAGAAACATGGAAGGGAGCGAGGTTAATATATATATTTGTTGTGACTAACCATATTTTATTATGAAACAAACTAAACTGAACAAGATGCGTCGGGCATTCAGCCTGTTTGTGGTGGCGGTCTGCTGCATGGCGGGAGGATGTGAGTTGTACGCGCAATCGGGAGTCCGTGTTTCGGGAACGGTGGTGGATGTGGACAATGTCCCTCTTGTCGGCGTCGTGGTGATAGAGAAGGGCTTGTCTAACGGTACCGTAACCGACTCAGACGGAAGATTCGTCTTTGAAGTCTCACAAGGGGCAACTATAGAACTCTCCAGCCTTGGTTATTCGACCAAGGAATTTGAGGCATCTTCTCTTAATGGCAAGACCATCGTCCTCGAAGAGTCTGCCGATTTTATTGAAGAAACAGTAGTCGTAGGATACGCAGTCCAGAAAAAGGTGAACCTCACAGGTTCCGTGTCTGCTGTCAATATGGACGAAGTCCTTAACGGCCGTCCTGTAACTAATCTGTCTTCCGGCCTTTCCGGCCTCAGCGCTGGTCTGTATGTAAATCAGAGTACAGGACGCCCTAACGCGGACGGAGCATCTCTGCTCGTCCGTGGCCGCGGAACTCTCAATACAGCATCTCCATTAGTAATAATCGATGGCATAGAGGGTGACATGAGCAATGTCAATCCTCAGGATGTAGAGTCGGTATCTGTCCTGAAGGATGCCTCGTCTGCTGCAATCTATGGTTCGCGTGCTGCAAATGGTGTTATTCTTATTACGACGAAGAAGGGAACTGACGGACGTTTCTCGCTCAATTACAACGGATATGTGTCGATTCAGGAGCCGTCAAATCTCTTGGAGACGGTTTCCGACTATGCGGACTACATGACCTACTATAACGAGGCTGTAAAGAACACTGATCCGACAGCAAAGCAGCAGTACGATGATCAGTGGATAAAGCTTTGGAGAGAAAATAAGGATGACCCTTTGAAATATCCTAACACAAACTGGGCGGAGGAAGTCATAAATCTGGGAGTCTCGCACAATCATGCCCTGTCCTTCTCTGCCGGTACAAAAAGGGTTTCCGTATTCGGTTCGTTGGGATATCTGAACAATCCGGGTATCGTCGAAAATTCGGCCTTTGAACGTTATAATGCCAGAGTGAATGTCAATGCTCAAGTCACAAACTGGCTGACTTTGGGTATGAATGTGAGCGGCAAGACATCTGTTGCAGATATAGGCTCAGATTCAGTAAGTTCGATATTCGCTGGTATGGGAGGAATGCCAGGAATGACCTACAGAGCTCCGGACGGCAGATATGGTGGCGTGGAAAATCCGGACGAGAACGCTCAGTGCCATAGTCCGCTTTACCTGTTGAATAAGTATCAGGGAGACATCAAGTCGTATAATGTCAATACCCGTTTTTTCGGAAAGGCTGATATAATAAAAGGCCTGTCTTTGGAGGGTTCTGTCAACTATTCATATTCGTCCACCATCAAGGACTACTCGTCGGCTTATGAGGATCTTTGGAGTTTCAGGACCAATACAATCATATATGCAAACAGTGATAAGACTTTTGTCTATAATGGTAGTTCTAACGCAGACCGTCTGCTTATGGATGCTGTGCTCCGTTACAATGTCAAGGTTGCGGGAAAACTTGACATCGGAGCATTGGTTGGAGCCAGCCAGGAGCGTTATAGGTCTCATGCCTTCAATGGCAAGCGATATGATTTGATAGAAGATAGATTAACTGTTATTAATGCAGCTCTCGGAGATTCAGAGCTTAACGGAAATAAAGGTGATTGGGCTATGCGCTCATTTTTCGGGAGATTGAACCTTACTTGGGATGACAGATATCTGTTTGAGGCCAATCTTAGAGCGGACGGTTCGTCAAGATTTGCTCCTGGAAAGAACAGATGGGGCTTCTTCCCATCATTCTCAGCAGGATGGCGTCTAAGCGAGGAAGGTTTCCTAAGGGATGTCGCAGCGGTAAGTCAACTTAAACTCCGTGCCTCATGGGGATCTCTTGGAAACAATGCCGTAGGCAACTACGAATGGCAGTCTGTTTATAACAAAGATAGTTATATCCTGAACAATACGCTTGCTCCGGGTCTTTCAATACAGACTATCTCCAATGCCGGATTGACATGGGAAACCACATATGTTACCAATGTCGGAGTGGACTTCGAGTTCTTCAATTCAAAACTTGAGGGAACTTTGGACCTCTTTGACAAGGATACGCAAAACATCCTGATCGAACTTCCGGCTCCTCTTCTTGTTGGAAATGCCAAGGTTCCGACTCAGAATGCTGCTCGGGTAAACAACAAGGGTGTCGAACTTTCTCTCAAATGGCGCGATAAAGTGGGAGATTTCAATTACTTCATTTCAGGAAACGGCTCCTATGTCAGGAACAAGGTCACCAAATACAAAGGCGATGAGGCCACAATATCCGGAGTGAACATGATTAAGGAAGGTTATCCTATAAATGTTCAGTATGTCCTTGCGGTTGATAGAATCATCCAGACTAATGAAGACCTTATGCTGGTTAAGCTGATGCAGAAGAACGCACCAGTGGATCCTGCTACCGGTCAGAAGAAGAATCCTTTCGCTGCCTATGGAACTCCTCAACTCGGAGACTTCCTCTACAAGGATCTCAATGAAGACGGGGTCATTGATGAGAATGACCGCTATGCAGTAGGTAACGGAAATACTCCGACATGGATATACGGATTCCAGTTTGGCTTTGACTGGAAGGGCCTTGATTTTTCTGCGCTTTTCCAAGGTGTGGCAGGTTACAAGGTGATGTGGAAGGATGATTTCAATATGGGATATCTGGTTCACGGAGGACAGATGAGTAAAGAAATTGTCGAAGGTGCATGGAGACCGGGAAGGACGGATGCTTCTTACCCGAGACTTCTTGCCAGAACCAATACCATCAACGATCAGCCGAGCGATTTCTGGATTGAAGACAAGTCCTATCTGCGTCTGAAGAATGTACAGTTAGGCTATACACTTCCTTCAAAATGGATGTCAAGGGCCGGGATAAGCAAGTTGAGGTTTTATGTGGCGGGAGAGAATCTCCTGACATTCACGAAATATCGCGGTATTGACCCGGAAGTTGGAGGGACTAATTATCCGACTCTCCGTCAGTATATTTTTGGAATTAACCTGACATTTTAAACGATATGGGTATGAGAATCAATATATTAAGTGTAGCCGTCTGTGTTGCGGCGGCAACATCGTGCATAAGTCTGGATACATCTCCGTACGACTCTATGGCTCAGGGTAATTATTGGAAGACGGAGGATGATGCAAAGAGTGCGATGATGGGAGTATATGCCCAGATGAAGGATATGGGTTCATTCGGTTACATGCCGCTTTGGGATACCTATTCCGACATTGGTCATGGACCTGGAAGTGGTCTTGAAAACGGAAACTATACAGCAAAGGAAGACTTTCTTGTGCAGAATTGGCAGCATACTTGGGACGGCGTGCATAGGGCCAATACCGTTATCAGAAATGTAAAGACTATGCAGATAAGCCAAGAAGTGAAGGATAAGGTGGTCGGAGAAGCGTACTTTATGAGAGCTCTGTATTATTTCCATCTTGTTGATTTCTTTGGTTCTGTTCCTTGGTACGATGAGTCCTGGGATATTACTACAAGTTTTATGAATATGAATCTCCCACGAGAGAATGCGCAGGAGTCATGGCAGCATATTGTGGATGATTGCACCAAGGCGATAGCTCTGCTTCCTGTCAAATGGTCTGATACGGATTATGGTCGGGCAACCAAGGGTGCAGCATATGCCCTTCGTGGAAAGGCAAAACACTATACCAAGGACTGGAAGGGTGCGATAGCTGATTTCGAGGAGATTGTAAACAATGTCTCGGAGAATTACGGATATGCTTTGTATGACGACTATGCCGCGTTGTTCAGGGTAGCTGGCCCGATAGCAGGTAACAAGGAAGAGGTATTCGCCATCCAGAATAAGGGAGATGTTGGTGCGCTCTACGGAATGGAGTTCCCGATGCTTTACGGTACCAGAGGAACATACGGCAGCGGAAGAACGACGTGTATGCCAAGTGTGACCCTTGCTGACATGTATGAGATGAAGGACGGAAAGGAGTTCGACTGGGAGGATTATGTCCCCGGCTTTACTACTGACAATGCTATCAAGCGGGCGACATTCGAGTCTAGGCTGAACTCTGCATTGACCGAGTTTGCGCAGGTTCCGGATACCACTATGCTTCTGAATATGTATCGTGCAAGAGATCCTCGCTTGATGCAGTCTCTGATTGTACCTTATTCATGGTTCGAAGGATATGTAGGTGAGGAGTCAAAAATGCAGATTTATGCGATTGCTGCCGGTGTTGCTGCGGCCAATGGATTCATACAGGGGCGTGGATGGAATACTTATCTATACAGGAAGTTCGTTCCTGAAGGAGATATGGACGGAAAACTCACTGACCGCAGACATCTGCCAGTGAACTTCTCGATAATCCGCTTTGCTGATGTCCTTCTCATGCTTTCGGAGGCATATAACGAGGATAATCAACTTGACAAGGCAATCGTGGAACTCAATAAGGTGAGGGCAAGAAAATCCACTTCCATGCCTGGACTGAACAGCGGACCTGCGTGGCTGGCAGTGACTTCAAAAGAGCAGATGCGTGAACGCATAATCAAGGAACGTGCAGTGGAACTTGCAGGAGAGGGTCATCGTTTCAGCGACCTCAGAAGGTGGGGGATTGCAGAAGAAAGACTTGACGGCCGTAAAGAAGTGGAATTCACCGGAACTACACTTTTCACGAGGACATTCAAGTCAAGGAACAATCTCTGGCCTATACCGTCGGAGGAAGTGATCAATAATCCGGCCTTGTTGCCGAATAATCCGGGTTGGTAGTATGAAAGCGTTGATAATGATTTTGACAGCAGTCATATTGCTCTCATGTGGGCAATATGTCGAGGACCGGTACGAGGTCGTGAGCTCTTTCGATTGGGAAGAGGTCTTTCATGATGATTTTTCCTCTTGGGATGCTGCTTCATGGCATCTGGACGGTATGGTGGGGAAGGCCGATGTGTCGGAGGATGGCCTTGTACTGACATCCGGAGGGAGTATCGGCAGTGATTCCAGTCATGTGGTGCTTTGGAACAGGAAATTTTATCGGGGCGACATAAGGGTCGAGTATGATTTTACGAGGCTTGATACCACTGATGTGGAGACAGTTGCAATCATATATCTCTGTGCTACCGGCAGTCAGGAAAAAGGGGTCGGGTATGATATAATGAGTTGGAACGACAAGAGACGCATCCCTGCCATGAAGACTTACTTCAATAATATGGATCTCTACCACATCAGTTATGCTGTTGAAAAGGGGGATACACTTGAAACAGATTATGTCAGAGGCCGGAGATATATGCCTCAGTCGGGTCGCGGTCTGGCGGGAACTGCACTTTCTGATGAATATTTCGATACAGGACTGTTTGAGACAGGCAAGAAGCATCATGTGGTTGTGACCAAGTATGGAGAGGAACTGTTTATGGAAGTCATGACGGAAGGGGCAAGGAGGCTTTTTCATTTCGACCTGTCTTCACATCCTCTGCTTGATGAGGGGTATATAGGACTGAGGCAGATGTGGGGACGGCAGTCATTATATTCTGATTTCAGGGTGAGTCAGATAAAGGATGATGCAGTTGTGACAGACTCAGAGGTCATCGGCAGTTTATCCTTGTCGGACAGCCATCCTCGACTTGTCATGTCCCGGGAAGATATAGCGGTCATGAAGTCTAATGTGGCTTCCGGTGAGGAGCCTTATGCAGGTGCATGGGAAAGGCTGGAAGAACGTGTGGACAGGTATCTGGAAAGCGGGCGTAAGATCCGGCCATATACGGGAGATGACAGCCATCTGTTCTACAAGGCCGCAATAAGAGACGGAGAATATGCCCGTGACCTTTCCATAGCCTATCATATTACAGGAAATAAGGATTATGCCGCCAAGGCAACGGATATTATCGCGGCGTGGTGTGATCCGGCAAACGGTGCAGGAGCGTACTTCGACCCTGAAATGCGTTATGCCAACACGGGAATGGAAGTGGCCCGGTCATCATTCGTATTCATGTATGCTTATGACCTTCTGATGGCGGATTCCCTTATACCTGAGGCTGTGGGCGAAAATTTCAGGAACTGGCTTCGGACCTTGCTTCCTCATATCAGGGAGGGGGCCCGCAGATGGGAGGAAAACGACTATTTCGGCAAGCAGTATTATCAGAATCATATTGCTGCTGACGCATTGGGACAATTGGCCATAGGCGTCATGCTCTCAGACGAAGACCTTGTAAGGTATGCACTGAGTTCGGAAGAGAATCCGAGAGATGTTCTGGATGTGATAAAGGGGTGTATTCTGATGAAAGGCCAGCGCCCTAATATGGGAGAACCGGTGGATATCCCTGCCGAAGATGGAGAAATTATAGACAGATACCGGCATTTCGTTATCGGAGGTCATTACAAAGATTATAAGACAAAGGCAAACAGGGGATTGCAGTATTGTGGTCTCACCACTACACTGATGGTCTGTATGGCCGAAATAATGTGCAACAACGGGGTGGACCTGTACTCATATGTGGCAGAGACAGGTGAGTCGCTCCTTCTGCCATTGAAATATTATGCAGATTTCTATATAGAGAAGAATACCGTGATAAAAAGCGGATTCTATTCTGGGGAAAACGGATGGATAAACAGAAATGAGCAGGCCACCTTCGCTCTTTGGGAAGTGGCCTCGTGCCGATACCCTGAGGTGGGGAAATTCAGCGAAGTGCTTGATGCAAATGACCGCACCGGGGCCAACCTCCATCTCTTAGGTCCTGTCTCCCTGACACATGGAAGAAAATAGAACATAATTATATACTACTATGAAACTAAAACAACTTTATCAGCAGCCCGAGTGTCTTGTCGTCGAGGCTGTTTCAGAGGGAATTCTTTGCAATTCCATTACAGGTGAACATGCGGGTTATCTCCCTGATGAGGATAATGAGTCTTACTTCTAATCCGTTGCATGTCCGTTGCAGCCATGAAATTGAGAAAATATCTTTTTGCAGCCCTTGCTGTAGCAGCGACGGCTTCATGTGTTGAGGAGAATATGGAAAATCCTCAGCAATCCACACATAACGGCACACTTGTGGAGAAGGTTTTTGAGGCATATACCCCGACAAAGACCGCTCTCGGCGCAGATGGACTTTCTGTTGTCTGGTCGGAAAATGACGGTATAAACGTGTTTGACGAAACTGCATCTTGTGCAGATTATGATGCGTTTACTGTAAAATCATCTGGTGGGGCAAAAACTTCGTTCAACGGTATGGCTGATGGTGGCGCCAAGGAATTTTATGCCCTCTATCCTTATAGTGAAGATGCCTCTTGGGACTATGAAACCAAGACAGTCAAGACTTATCTTACCCACAAGCAGAAGGCGTCTGCCGGCGGTTTTGACTCGTCCGCAGCCATCTCTGTCGCATCGGAGTCTGACGGAGTCCTCCGCTTTGAAAATGTGGGAGCGCTTATGACTTTCACCATTTCTTCTTCTGATGTGAAGGAAATCATTATCAAGTCAAACAATGCAGAGAAACTTGCCGGTGCAGTCAGCGTGAAATTCGATGCTGAAGGCAAACCTTCAATCGATAATGCTGCTCTCGGAACCAGATGGGAGAAAGTGCAGCTTCTTCCTGCAGGGGGATCTGTGTTTGCTCCTGGCGTTTATAATATTGTTGTGCTCCCATGTACACTGAAGAACGGACTTACCGTCAATGTTACAAAGACAGACAATAAGGTATATAGCAAGTTCAAGAAGGATGAGGCTGCACTGGAGCAGGGCAAGCAGTTCTTGCTGGGTGTGATTGATGCTAATCTTACTTATGATAGGGATAAGTTTACAGCGGCACCGTCATCTACAGCAAATCTCGGAACTTTGTTGTTTACGAATAGTCATGTTGGTACGTTCAAAGGAGTTGCAGACAAGACCACGACCGCAGCAGCATCGATAGGCAGGGCATTGGGATTAGTGAGTGCAAGAGCCTCAGGCGGAACAAGTTATGATTCTGAAACGGTGCCTGATGCAAATAAGCAGACTACTAATCCTGACGATTTTTACGGGTATGTGTCCGATGTGTCGCTTCTGATGTTGAATACATTCCTCCAAGGAGTCCAGGCAAGTTCCAAATATCGTCCGCCATATTATGTGCCGGCGGTAAATACTATGTATGACTGGGCAACAGCATGCATAAATGTGGATTATCCGGATGATAATGAAACTGTTGGATCTTTTCTGGTAAGGGGATGCTATCCGTTTTTTGTAGTCTTTGAATACCTCAAGGATCAGACAACTTATATGACGGCGGAACAGCAGGCTGCAATCACAGCTTGGTTCAGGAAGATTGCCGATGAGGTAAAACTTTCGATAACCTTGTGGCAACAGAATGATTACTTCGGGTCTCAGTATTATCAGAATATGTCAGCTGCCCATATGTGGGGACTTATGTCAATCGGATATGCAATCGATGATACGTCTTTGATTGAATTTGCTTTGGATTGTATAGATAATCCTCGCGACTTCTATGACTGTCTTCAGGGATGTATTCTCATGGAGGGTGATACTCCGTCATTGAGGGATCCGAATCATGTTGCACCGCAGACAGGTGAAATAATAGACAGATACCGCCATACGACAGCAACAAATAAAGGTTTGCAGTATACAAGTCTTACACTCCAGATTCTGTCAACAGCTGCAAGGACTATGAAGAACAATGGTCTGAATCTATATGACTATACCTGCCCTACTGGAGAGAATCTTAAGCTCGCTTACGAGTTCTATGCTCCGTTCTATGCACAGAATAAGGCTGATCTCAAAGGCGGATACTACACTGGAGAAGACAGTCGAATCGGTATCGCGGGCGACCTTCATGGACTTTTTGAGCTTGGTTACGATGCCTATCCTGACAGTGATGCCATCAAGTCTGTAATAAATAACATCCCTGACCGTGCAAGTAATGCTAAAGCCGCAAGTGACGGTAATAATGCGACAATCCGTCAGATGCATCCACAGCTTGGTTATACCCGTCTTCTGAGTGTTTCTGTAGATAATGTTAATTGATTATGAGACGTGAAGCTTTCAAAATGTTTTTGAAGCCGGGATGTGAAGATGAGTACATCCGCAGGCACAACCTTATATGGCCTGAGCTGAAGCAGCTTCTGAGCGATTCTGGCGTCAGTGACTATTCCATCTTCTGGGACCGCGATACAAACATCCTGTTTGCGGTCCAGAAGGTTGCGGGAGAAGGCGGTTCACAGGATCTGGGTAACACAGAGATTGTACAGAAATGGTGGGCCTATATGGCTGATATCATGGAGACTAATCCGGATAATTCTCCGATAAGCATTCCTCTTCCGGAATGTTTCCACATGGATTAATAACCCTTAAATAATAATTGATATGAAGATTCATTAGTGTCCGGTAAAAATTTATAAAAGTTCTTTGAAAATATTGAAAGTTAGGTAGTTACAGAGGTTTTTGGCGCGCGCCGATTTGAAATTATCTTTGCCAGACTAACGTAGAATGGCATATGCATAAAGGAAAATACG
>JBGVQP010000044.1:0-46711 GCA_045127685.1 Candidatus Cryptobacteroides sp. | reverse complement strand
CCCTACGTTCGCGGCGGCCCGCTCAACGACTGGTGCTGGCGCAACAACAGGCGCAGCTGAAGGTGCTTGTGCATTAGCTGGCGCTGGTGAAGTAGCAGGTGAAGCAACTGGTGCCGATGCAGGTGCGGGCGCCGAAGGTGCAGACGCAGCAGGGGCAGCTGCCAGGGGCTTGCATAGAAAGGCCATCTTCATAAGTGCGAACTCTATATGCAGCCTCGGATTGACGCTTGCCCTGTAACCGGACTCACATGTCGTTGTGATTCCCAAACCGTCATACAGGAACTGGAGAGGGCATCTGTCTGCCTGCTCCTTATATTTTTTCTTGAGCGAATCCGGAAGTTCCAGAAGCGCTTCCAGACCGCCGGTCTTGCTTACGATCAGGTCACGCAGATGCGACGACAGTGCTGCGACAAAATGAAGGGCATTGAATCCCTTTGTCAGAACCTCGTCAAATGTGGTCAGAGCTGTCGGATAATCTCCCCTCAGGAACGCATCCACCAACGAGAAACTGTACTCATAGTCAAGTACATTGAGATTGCGGAGCACATCCTGATATTTGATTTCCGTGCCGCAGAACGCAACCGTCTGGTCAAAGATTGTAAGCGCATCACGCATCGCACCGTCTGCCTTATGAGCTATCACATGCAGCGATTCGTCATCTATTGTGATACCCTCGCTGGCTGCGACCATCCTGAGATTCTTCACAATATTGTCGACTGTTATTCGGTTGAAGTCATAAGTCTGACAACGGGAAAGGATAGTAGGGAGAATCTTGTGCTTTTCTGTTGTCGCCAGAATGAAGATTGCATGTGCAGGCGGCTCTTCCAGTGTCTTGAGGAATGCATTGAACGCCGACTGCGAGAGCATGTGGACCTCGTCGATGATATAGACGCTGTACTTACCCACCTGCGGCGGAACCCTTACCTGGTCCATGAGGACTTTGATATCCTCGACTCCGTTGTTGGAAGCCGCATCGAGCTCATGAATGCAGTACGACCTGCCCTCTGCAAAAGAAAGGCACGACTCGCATGTTCCGCATGGCTCCATGTTTTCAGACGGATCCGAACAGTTTATCATCTTCGCAAAGATACGGGCTGTGGTGGTCTTGCCGACTCCACGCGGACCGCAGAACAGATAGGCATGTGCCAACTGCCCCCTCAGAATGGAATTCTTCAGGGTCTGTGCAATGTTGTCCTGGCCGATAAGTGTGCCGAAGGAATCAGGTCTGTATTTTCTCGCAGATACTATATACTGGCTCATAACACAATTCTTCACTGGTTAATTTACAAAGATAGGCATTTATTTTGTAACTTTGCCACAGATTGATTCGGGCAGTGCATCACAAACTGCTTATTTTTTTTGCAGAAGAAAAAACCAAGAGTTAAGATATGAAGAAATTTATCATTTTTGCATTTTCCATCATCCTGTCATTCACAGCGTTCGGGCAGGCTCAGATCGACACCAAGAAAGTCAAGATCGCCGACTTCACACAGAAGATCACCAAAGTTGTTCTTACCGGGAACATGCTGCATGACGCCAAGCTGAAAAGAGAGGTGGCAGCGAGATGGAGCATATCTCCATACGAGTTCTGTACCCTTGAAGAATTTGACGGACTTAAATCTGACTCAAACTACTATTTTCTTCTGACGGCTGCAGGACAGTTCAAGAAGGAGAAGGAGCCTGGCATTGTTTTCATGACTCTTGTGAAGGGAGGGGCAGGAGCCGCAAACGGCATCGGAGGAATGCTGGAAGTGATTTCATTCCCTTTTGCATCTTCCGAGAATCCGAGCGGACGCGAATATGTGTTTCTGCCGGTCATACTTGACATCATCCAGTCCCACACGGCAAAGTCGATGGAAAACGACATCGACGGATATGTCGGCCTGCCTAACTATACAATGAACATTTCCAAGTCCGGCAGCATGACTCTGGTTTTCTCCAACTCAGATCTGAGCGCGGAGATCACGCCGGAGATAAAGAACACTTGCTTCAACGAAACCGTCCTTGTTCTTGACGAGGAAGATGCTGACGAATATCTCTCCCCGGACAGGCAGAACACTCTGGTAAGCTACGTTGTTACTCCTGCTGACGCAAAGCCTGGTTCGTACTGCTACAAGATGCTGTTTGATGCCAACGGCAGCACACTATACTATTTCCGCAAGCACAAGATCACCAAAAAGACTGGCCCGGGCTTCCTGGCAGAGGACATAAAGCGAATCTGCGCTCCGAGAAAGAAGTAGGAAACTGATCCGTCACGGTAAATGATAATCGGAAAGACATCTCACGGCCTGCAATACGCGGTCAGAAAAAGCACATCTAATGTAGGCTACTGTGCCTTGAGCATAAAATGTGGCACCCGGGACGAGACCGGGTACCACAGTGGCATCGCACATTTTCTGGAACACACAATATTCAAGGGAACTGCTAAACGTAAAGCATCTGCCATAAACAGTTACCTGGACAAACTGGGCGGGGAACTCAATGCATACACTACCAAGGAGGAAATAGTTTTCCATGCTACTGTTCTGAAGGAAGATCTCGGAAAGGCAGCATCGCTTCTGTTTGAACTCGCCACCAGCCCCACCTTTCCGGAGCACGAGATCGAGATAGAAAAAGGAGTGGTCATAGATGAAATCCATTCATACAGGGACTCACCTTCCGAAGACATCTTCGACAAATTCGAGGAGATGCTCTTTGCCGGACACCCGCTCTGCGGCAACATCCTCGGCACACCGGCCAGCGTAAAGAAGATCACCCGCGACGAACTCATTAAATTCGTCAGGGAGAAGTTCATACCATGCCGTATGGCATTTACCGTGGTCGCCGACATAGACGAGAAGAAGCTTGAAAAGAATGTTCTGAAACTGGCAGACAAGTTCTTTGCAGACCATATTTCCTCCTGCGTGTCTGTTTCTTCCTGCCAGGCCGGAGCCATACCGTGCGGACATTACAGGACTCCCGATGCTGTCACATTCGACAAGACCATAGGAAAACGTAACCACCAGGCAAACTGCATCATCGGAGGACTTGCACCATCGCTATATCAGGAACGGGAGCGATTGGCAACCGTGCTCTTATGCAATATTCTCGGAGGTCCGGCCAACAACTCCATCCTCAACGCTACTCTGCGGGAAAAGAACGGATGGGTATACAGCGTCGAATGCGGATATACACAGTTTTCAGATACCGGGATGGTCACCATAAGCCTCGGATGCGACAAAAGCAATCTTGAAAAATGTGTGACCGCTGTCTATCAGGCACTTTCAAGGTTGCAGAACGAACTGCTTTCTGACAGGAAACTGAAGGCTGCGAAGAAACAGCTTCTGGGTCAGCTTGCCATCAGCAGCGACAATAACGAAAACCAGTGTCTGTCCATGGGCAAGGCGCTGCTGGCATTCGGCAAGATCAATTCGGGCAAGGAGAACAGAACAAAGATTGAAGGGATAACTGCAGAAGACATCCGCGAGATGGCGATAAAGATCTTCGACCGTTCGAAATTATCGAAATTGATTTATATTTGATGGAAAAGATATACAGATACATTGAAGAGCATGCATCAGTGCCAAACCAGGCTCTGGAGTGGGTCGTGAAGCAGACTCACATCAGGACCAACCATGCACGCATGCTCTCCGGGGCGGCTCAAGGACAGTTGCTCAGGATGTTCGTACAGATGACCGGTGCCAGAAGAGTCCTTGAATTAGGAACCTTCACAGGGTATTCGGCAATCTGTCTTGCTTCTGCGCTTCCTTCCGACGGACACCTTGACACGTTGGAACTTAACGACGAACTTGAAGACCTGATTCTCGAGGGATTCGAGCGTGCCGGACTCTCCGATGTAATTGAGCTCCATATAGGAGACTGCAAAGAGACGCTCCGCCGATTCCGAGAGCAGATGGGCAATCTTTATGACATTGTCTATATGGATGCCAACAAACGGGAATACTGCGAGTACTATGACCTCGTTTTTGATATGGTCCGCCCGGGAGGTCTTATCCTCGCCGACAATGTACTTTGGGACGGCAAGGTGTGCCAGGATCCCCTCCCGCAGGACAAGCAGACCCTGGGTATCGCGGCATTCAACGACAAAGTATCGTCGGACCCTCGCGTAGAATCTGTAATCATGCCGCTGCGCGACGGACTGAACATCATACGCAAAAAGCACGAGACAGGCATCTGATGCCACCAGGTTACTGTAAACACAAAAACTTCTGAAAAATGAAACAATTACTGTCAATCATGGCCATTGGTCTTGCTCTGACCTTATCCTCATGTGCCACATCCTTGAGCACAAGAATGGATGAATACATAGCCGAATGTGAACGGGACTGTAAAAACTGGACCGCATCCGACTGGGAGTTATCAAAACAGGAATACAGGAAACTTCTTGACGAGTACAGACTCAACCAGGACAAGTATTCTCAGGAAGAGAAAGATGATGTAAACAAAGCTATCGGACGCTACAACGGCCTGCTTGTAAAACACGGCATCGAAGACCTGTCGCAACACCTCAAGAAGATCGGAGAGCGCATTCCATCTTTAATCGAGGGTTTTATGAGTGCCTTTGAGCAGGAAAGTGACGACAAATAGCAGACACCCTTCCGCAGAGAAGTTCAATCGTCCCTCAAATATTACTGTCTGGTTATCTTTGCTCCGAGGGCATTCAGACGGCCGTCGATGTCTTCATAGCCACGGTCTATCTGGTCGATATTGCTGATGACGCTGGTGCCACTTGCCGACATTGCCGCAATCAGCAGGGCGATACCGGCACGAATATCAGGAGATGCCATTCTGCCGGCACGCAGACGGTATTTGTGGTCATGTCCGACAACCACTGCTCTATGAGGATCACAAAGAATGATTTGTGCACCCATGTCAATCAATTTGTCGACAAAGAACAGACGGCTCTCAAACATCTTCTGATGGATCAGTACACTTCCCTTGCATTGGGTCGCCATTACAAGTATCACGCTCAGAAGGTCAGGAGAAAGTCCCGGCCATGGAGCGTCAGCTATATTGAGGATGGATCCGTCAAGGAATGAATCTATCACATAACTCTCCTGCTCCGGTATATAAATATCGTCTGCGCGGCGCTCAAGATTGACTCCCAGTTTGCGGAACACTTCCGGTATCATTCCAAGTTCATCATATGCGACATCTTTGATGGTTATCTCGCTCCGATTCATTGCGGCAAGAGCGATGAAAGAGCCGATTTCTATCATGTCGGGCAGAATCCTGTGCTCTGTACCTTTCAGTTCGGAAACTCCGGTGATCGTCAGGAGGTTGGACCCTACGCCCTCGATCTTCGCACCCATGCGGATAAGCATCTTGGAAAGTTGCTGGAGATACGGTTCACAGGCTGCATTATATATGGTAGTGGTTCCCTTTGCCAGAGTCGCAGCCATGAGGATATTTGCAGTACCTGTCACGGAAGCCTCGTCGAGAAGCATATACTTTCCTTCCAGGGTCTTTCCCTGAGGAACATGCAGATAGAAGGCCTTGCGTTCGGTATCATACTCCTGTTCTGCTCCAAGATTCATGAAGCCGAGAATATGCGTATCAACCCTACGACGTCCTATCTGGTCACCTCCCGGCTTAGGGAAATATGCTCTTCCGAAACGAGCCAGAAGCGGTCCCACAACCATCACGGAGCCACGGAGTCTGGCGCACCTTGACACGAAATCCATGCTGGTGATGTAGTCCTCGTCAATCTGGTCCGCCTTGAAGGTGTACTTTCCCTTCTCACGACGGGTCACCTTGACACCCATACCCTCAAGAAGAAGTATCAGATTCTTCACATCCAGAATCTCCGGAACATTTGAAACCGTCACTTCTTCCTTAGTCAGAAGCACTGCACTGATAATCTGCAAGGCCTCATTCTTGGCGCCCTGTGGAGTAATCTCGCCGCGGAGCTTATGTCCGCCTTCCACTACAAATGAACTCATATGTTGTATTTTTATATATGATCGACTTCAGGGTGAAGTACCACTCCAAACTTCGATTTTACAGATTCAATGATACGTCTCTCAAGACCGATGATTTCTTCAGGATAGGCATCTCCTGTATAGTTGACTATTACCAGGGGCTGCTTGTCGTACACTGCTGCACCACCGCTGCGCCTGCCTTTCCATCCGCACTGCTCGATGAGCCAGGCGGCAGGAATCTTGACCATTGGAGAGATTGCCACGTCGGGACTTTGTCCCTCCTCGCAATGACGTTCTGAACTTCCCTCCTCGCAATGACGTTCAGCGATTTTATTGTCGCAATTAGTTGGTTCAAGTACATAATGCGGTACCTTATAGTCTGGACCGTGTTCAGACTTGGCTGCTGCCTCTATACGAGCAAAATGTTCTGCACTGACGACAGGATTCTTGAAGAAACTGCCGGCACTGCCCATTACGGACGGTTCCGGGAGCTTTTCCTTTCGGATCTTGATTATCACCTTTCTGATCAGTGCCGGGGTCAGCTTTGCCTGCTGCGGAGCATCAGCGGAAACCGTGGCGGCCCGTGGCCTCGTGAACGGGAGGGGCCCATCGCACTGCGATGGGAGGGATTCAGTTTCCGCGATGCTGCCAGCAGGCAAAGCATCCTCAACTGCATCCCGTAGGTGCCCATAGTCCAGACGTGGCTGCGGATTGCGTGAGAGCGCAAACACCACATGCGTCACGATATAGCGGCCCTTGATCTGAGGATCCTTGAAAACCGAATCACGATATCCATATTCGCAATCCTCTACCGGAATGCTGACAAACTCCTCCTCAACGGTGTCATAGCAGTAAACGGTATGAATAACATCCTTGACCTCAACGCCGTATGCCCCGATATTCTGTACGGCAGCAGCTCCAACCTCCCCCGGAATATAAGACAGATTCTCTACACCCCACAGGCCTTCCTTTGCTGCCCATTCACAGAAGTCATCGAAGACAACTCCAGCGCCCACTGACACAAGGACGGGGGTGGAGATTGCCACGCTACGCTCGCAATGACGTTCAGGAGAATCGCAATGACGTTCAGGAGAATCGTAATTGCCATCTTCCAGAATTTCTATGAAGTTGATCTTCGAGTGCAGTACAGTACCTTTGAAGTCATCCGTAAAAAGAAGATTGCTGCCACCACCTATATGAAGCACCGGGCGGGCCAATTCCTCGAAGTCGATATCGACCAGGTCTGCCACCGAATCATATTCCATGAAACAGCGTGCCTTCACCTTCATTCCGAAGGTGTTCATCTTCGTCAGATCCTGATAGTAAGTCGTCTTTATCATTATTATCCTATCTCTGCACCGTTGCAAAGGGTCTCCTGTGGAGTAATGAACCTCATCTTGCCGTCATTCTGGCGGGCCATCAGGATCATTCCCTTGGACTCGATGCCACGAATCTTGCGAGGAGCCAGGTTGGCAAGGATACATATCTGCTTGCCGACCATTTCCTCCGGAGAGTACTGCTCAGCGATACCTGAAACGATGACACGCTGGTCTATTCCAGTATCTATGGTAAGCTTCAGCAACTTATCTGTCTTCGGAACGCGCTCTGCCTCAAGAACTGTTGCTGTCCTTATATCCATCTTCTCGAAATCATCGAATGTGCATTCTTCCTTCTGTGGTGTCACCTTTGATTCTTCCTCTGCCTTTGCAGCAGCCTCACGCTCGGCACGGATAGCTTCAAGACGTGCGATCTGAGCATCCACGACCTCGTCCTCTATCTTCGAGAAGAGCAGGGTTGCAGGGTTGAGCTGGTGGCCTGCAGGAAGAATGGACGGGTTGCCGAGGTCGTTCCATGAGAGCGAGATTGCCACGTCGCTGTGCTCCTCGCAATGACGTAGAAAGTCGCCCGGAATGACAGATGAAGCGCTTGGAATGACAGATGAGGTGTGGAGTGCCGCACCTTCTTCTGCTGTGTAACGGTTCACACTACCCTCACCTTCTCCGGCACGATGGTCAAAACCTGCTGCGATGCCTACATTCAGGATGCCGCGGAGTTTCTCTGCCGAGAATGGAAGGAACGGTTCGAATGCTATTGCAAGAGCTGCACATATCTGAAGCGAGACATTCAGGATAGAAGCAGTCCTGTCCATATCGGTCTTCGCAACCTTCCAAGGCTCTGTATCAGTAAGATACTTGTTACCCAGACGCGCAATGTTCATTGCCTCCTTGAGAGCTTCGCGGAACTTATAGCCGTCCAGGTATCTTTCCATCTCTTCCTTGAGAGGCTTTATCTGAGCAAGTGTCTCTGCATCGATTGCCTCAGGCTTGAGATCCGCAGGCACCTTGCCGTCAAAATATTTATGTGTAAGAACCACCGCACGGTTCACAAAGTTTCCGAGAATTGCCACCAGTTCGCTGTTGTTACGTGACTGGAAATCCTTCCATGAGAAGTCATTGTCCTTTGTCTCAGGTGCATTTGCCGTGAGCACATAACGAAGCACATCCTCCTGGCCTGGGAACTGCTGCAGATATTCGTGAAGCCACACAGCCCAGCCACGTGATGTCGAGATCTTGTCGCCCTCAAGATTGAGGAACTCGTTTGCAGGGACATTGTCCGGCAGGATATAACTTCCGTCAGCCTTAAGCATAGACGGGAATACTATGCAATGGAACACGATGTTGTCCTTTCCGATGAAATGAACAAGCTTGGTATCCTCTGATTTCCACCACTTCTCCCAACTCTGAGGAAGAAGTTCCTGTGTATTGGATATATATCCGATAGGAGCATCAAACCACACATAGAGGACCTTACCTTCCGAGCCCTCAACCGGTACAGGAACGCCCCAGTTCAGGTCGCGGCTCACGGCACGCGGCTGAAGACCGCCGTCAATCCAGCTCTTGCACTGACCATACACGTTGCTTCTCCACTCCTTGTGTCCGTCAAGAATCCACTCCGAAAGCCATTTCTCATACTGGTCAAGCGGAAGGTACCAATGCTTGGTCTCCTTCTTTACGAGTTCGCCGCCGCTGAGAGCCGACTTAGGATTGATGAGTTCGTCCGGGCTGAGCGTAGCGCCGCACTTCTCACACTGGTCGCCGTACGCACCTTCAGCACCGCAGCGTGGGCATGTACCGGTGATGTAACGGTCTGCAAGGAAAGTCTTTGCTTCTTCGTCGTAGTACTGCTCGCTCACTTTTTCGATGAACTTGCCCTCATCATAAAGCTTCTTGAAGAAGTCTGATGCGTTCTTGTGGTGAGTCTTTGACGATGTACGTGAATATATGTCGAAGTTTATACCAAGTCCTGTGAACGAATCCTTGATGATCTTGTGATAACGGTCAACGATATCCTGCGGAGTGCATCCTTCCTTCTGCGCCTTGATAGTGATAGGCACACCGTGCTCATCCGATCCGCAGACATACAGCACATCCTCACCCTTCATTCTGAGATATCTCACATAGATGTCCGCAGGTACATACACACCTGCAAGGTGGCCGATATGCACAGGACCGTTCGCATAAGGAAGCGCACAGGTCACAAGAGTTCTGTTGTGTTTTTTGCTCATATATTAGTATAGCTTAGTAGGATATTTATGATTGAAACATGCAAGGCAGAGGTCATCACGATGTCCTGCCGCCAGCATACCCTCATGTGAAAGGAAAGCGAGAGAATCTGCACCGATAAGTTCGCAAACCTTCTCAACGCTGTTGCTGTTGCTGATGAGTTCTTCAGGAGTATGCACATCCACACCGTAGAAGCATGTATATTTCAAAGGTGCGCTGGCGATACGCACATGCACCTCGGAAGCACCGGCCTCACGAAGCATATTCACGATCTTCAGCGAAGTGGTTCCGCGCACGATAGAGTCATCCACGATGACTACTCTCTTGCCTTTGACAATAGATCTTACCGGTGAGAGTTTCATCTTAACGCCCTTTTCACGGAGAGACTGAGTCGGAAGAATGAAGGTACGACCCACATACTTGCTCTTGATGAGTCCCATCTCATATGGCAGACCACTGGCCTCTGCATAACCCTGAGCTGCAGAAAGGCTTGAATCCGGAACTCCGATCACGATATCCGCATCTGCCGGAGCCTCCTGGAAAAGGATCTTTCCTGACTCTTTTCTATAATTATGAACATTACATCCTTCGATATCGCTGTCAGGACGTGCGAAATAGACATATTCCATAGCACACATGGCATGACGCTCAGTCGGTGCATAGAACTGGCTGCGTATTCCATGATGATCGATTGTGACAATCTCTCCAGGCTCGATATCACGGATATATTCAGCACCGAGGACATCGAACGCACAAGTCTCGCTGGCAACCACATAGCCGTCACCAAGTTTGCCGAGAGCCAGCGGATGGAATCCGTACTTGTCACGGCATGCATAGATGCGGCGACCTGTCATCACCACAAATGCAAATGCTCCGTCAAGCATGTTCAAGGCATTCTTGAGAGAGTTGATACGAGGCTGCTCCTTGTCAATGCTCTGCTTCTTGATCAGATGAGCAAGAACCTCAGCATCGGAAGACGACTGGAAAAGGCTGCCCTTATCCTCGAGTTCATCACGAAGCTGCTTATAATTGACTATCTGGCCGTTATTTGCAAGGGCGAAATCGCCGGAGTTATGATGAAAGAGGAATGGCTGGAGATTCTCCGTTCCCTTGCATCCTGCATTGCTGTAACGCACATGGCCGATGGCCATATCGCCCGGAAGAAGAGCCATTTTTGACTCGTTGAACACCTCTGTCACCAGTCCATCACCTTTCACGCGATGGAATTCGCCCTCTGCGTCAACTGTCACGATGCCACATCCCTGCTGGCCTCTGTGCTGCAGCGCGTGCAGGCCATAATATGCCAGGCCCGCAGCGTCTTCAACACCATATATTCCAAGCACACCACACTCATGGTGGAGCTTGTCATCCATTATCTTTTTACAATTACACATTGTTTCGTTCGTTTTTATTTAAGTTCCCGGTCAAGCCGGGGATTACGTTATCATTCACCGCGGAAATATGCCACAGCATTGTCGAACAGAGGCTGCTCAAGACCTTCGTCCATGATATTCTTGAACAGGTTGCCCTCATAGCGCTCAGTGTGTCCCATCTTACCGAGAATCTGTCCGTTCTTGCTGATGATACCCTCGATAGCATAGTATGAACCATTAGGGTTGTATGGAGACTCCATTGTCGGTTCTTCCTCAAGAGGATCTACATACTGGAACGCCACCTGGCCGTTTGCGAAGAGTTCCTTTGCAAACTCTTCATTCACTACGAACTTACCTTCGCCGTGACTCACTGCTATAGTGTGAAGGTCGCCGACTGCGAAGTCCTTGAGCCAAGGAGAGTTGGTTGTACCCACGCGTGTTGTCACGATCTGAGAGATATGACGGTTGATGTCGTTGCGGAAGAGGGTCGGGCTTTCCTTTGTGACCATGCCGAGGCGGCCGTATGGAAGGAGACCTGACTTCACGAGAGCCTGGAATCCGTTGCAGATACCGAGGATGAGTCCGCCACGGTCGAGCAGAGCATGGATAGCATCTGCTATCTCCTTATTGTTAAGCACATTGGCAATGAACTTACCGCTGCCGTCCGGCTCATCACCTGCAGAGAAACCGCCGCAGATCATGAGGATATGACACTCGTCGATATTCTTCTTCATTTCTGCTATTGACCTGAAGATGTCATCTTCTGTCAGGTTGCAGAACACGCTCATGCGCACCTCTGCACCCGCGTTACGCCATGCCTTTGCAGAATCATAGTCGCAGTTTGTACCCGGGAACACAGGGAGATATGCAATCGGAGTCTGAACCGGCTCACCTTTATATTTAAGGTCAGCACGCTTGGCCTTGTATGGTTTGACTCCATCCATTCCAGCAGGAACGATATCCTTATGATATGCCTCGGCTGTATCAGGATATACCTGCGCGAACTTTGCACCGTTTGCATCAATGAGTTCGAAGATATCGAACTTCGTTCCGTTGATCGTAAGCACGCTGTCCTCACCGTCTGTAACCTCACCTATGAGGATTGCATTCGGATAATCAAGAGCGTTCTCTGCCTCTACGAGGATAGAACCGTAACCGTAGTTGAAGAGTTCCGCCTCGTCAACATTGATCTTCGCATCAAGACCGTTACCGAATGACATCTTGCAGATAGCTTCCGCAATACCGCCGAATCCGAGTGCATAACCGGAAACGATATTGTCGGCCTGTACCTGCTCGTGTACGAACTTCCAGTTAGCCTTGAGCTGCTCGACATCCGGCATATAGTTGGCAAGCGGTGTATGCCTGATCAGATAAAGCTTGTTTCCTTCGTATTTGAGTTCTGGCGAGATGACCTGCTCAGCGTCAACTGTCGTGATACCGAAGGCCATGAGCATAGGCGGCACATTAATATTCTCGAATGTTCCGCTCATCGAGTCTTTACCTCCGATAGACGGAAGACCGAACTCAACCTGCATCTTGAGAGCTCCAAGGAGTGCTGAAAGCGGCTTGCCCCAAGACTTGCGGTCTGTCATCCTCTCGAAATACTCCTGATAAGAGAAACGCATCTTCTCGTATGAAGCACCGGCTGCAACAACCTTCGAGCATGCCTCGACTACTGCATATGCTGCGCCATGATATGGGCTCCAGCTCGCGATGAACGGATTGTAACCGAACGCCATGATTGAAGCGGTGTCGGTATAACCGTCAGTAGGGAGCTTCTGCACAGACACCTGAGTCTCTGTTGTCTGAAGCATACCGCCGAACGGCATAAGGACAGTAGAACGTCCGATGCTTGAGTCGAACATCTCGATAAGTCCCTTCTGCGATGTCACGTTAGGGTCCTGGAGATTGTTTACGACCTTTTCCTTGAGATTCTCACCTGGAATTTCGCGCTCAAACGGATTCTTCTGCTCTACAGCACCCACAGTAGCCTTTGCATAATGCTTTGCTCCTGCGCTGTCGATGAACTCGCGGGAAAGGTCAACCACCATTCTCTCACCGTTGAACATACGCATGCGGCCTCTGTCGGTAACGTCAGCAACATGTGTAACCTCTACATTCTCGCTTGCACAGTAAACCATCATAGCCTCTTTGTCCTTCGCCTCGATTACAACCGACATACGTTCCTGCGACTCGCTGATCGCAAGTTCGGTAGAGTTGAGTCCGCTGTACTTTGTAGGAACTCTGTCAAGGTATATGTCAAGACCGTCGGTAAGCTCGCCGATTGCCACGCTGACACCGCCGGCACCGAAGTCGTTTGATTTCTTTATAAGCTTTGTCACCTCCGGACGGCGGAAAAGTCTCTGGAGTTTTCTCTCCTCAGGTGCATTACCCTTCTGTACCTCACTTCCGCAGGTCTCGAGTGATTCTTCTGTGTGCTCCTTTGATGAACCTGTCGCTCCACCCACTCCGTCACGACCTGTGCGGCCACCAAGAAGAAGGACGATATCTCCAGGAGCAGGGCTTTCACGGCGTACACTGTCAGCCTTCACCGCACCCACAACGGCACCGACCTCAAGACGCTTTGCAACATAACCCTCGTGGTAAACCTCACGCACATGAGTAGTTGCAAGACCGATCTGGTTACCGTAGCTTGAATATCCATGAGCAGCCTTGCGGGAGATTATGCTCTGCGGAAGCTTGCCCGGCATCGTGTCGGCCACAGGAAGATAGATGTCACCTGCACCTGTCACACGCATTGCCTGGTAAACATATGCACGGCCTGAAAGCGGGTCACGGATAGCACCTCCCAGACATGTGGCAGCACCACCGAAAGGCTCGATTTCAGTAGGATGGTTGTGAGTCTCGTTCTTGAACTGGAGGAGCCACTTCTCGGTAGTCATCTCACCCTCATCGTCAACTATGTCGACATCAACATAGATGCTGCATGCATTGTTCTCCTCGCTGACCTCCATATCGTCAAGAAGTCCCTTGCTCTTGAGGTAGCGGGCACCGATACATGCCATATCCATAAGGTTCAGACCCTTGTTCTCGCGGCCGAGCTCCTTGCGGATCCTCATGTAGAGGTTAAGTGTTCCGTCGATTTCATCTTTCAGGAACGACTCCTCGACATTGATATCCTCGAGTTCAGTTGTGAAAGTGGTATGACGGCAGTGGTCTGACCAGTATGTGTCAAGAATACGGAGTTCGGTCTCGAACGGATCGCGGCCTTCTGCCTTGAAGTAGTTCACCACTTCACGAAGGTCGTCTGCATTCATCGCAAGACCCATCTTCTTGCAGTATGGAGCAAGTTCTTCTTCGGAGAGCTTTGTCAGGCCCTCAAGCACGACTACCGGGATAACCTCCGGCTGCTCCATTGCGTTTAGCTTCGAAAGATCCTTCTCGCGTGACTCCACCGCGTTGATATAGTATTTCTTGATTTTTGCAATCACCTCGTCTGATGTATCTTCCGGAAGGATGATGAGTTTTGAACTCTTGATGCTCACCTTCGCAGAAGGGTCAATAAGACGGACGCAGTCAACTGCCGAAGCGGCACGCTGGTCGAACTGTCCCGGCAGGAACTCCACTGCAATATATTTTGCACCTTCAAGGTTACACTCGTCCGTAACACTGTCGGTTACGATCTCTCCAAACACGCTGTAGCGACTCTTCTCGAGAAGATCCTTCGAAAAGCCGAAGAGGTCATACACGTTAAGCAGGCGCAGCGAGGAGAGGTCAAGCTGAAGGTTTTCATTCAACTCACTCAAAAGGCTGCGCGCCTCCACCTGAAATTCAGGGTACTTTTCTACGTAAATGCGATAGTTGCTCATATTAGGTTAAATTGTTGAATCAAGAACTTTCTGAGTCTGCTCTGCGCGGAAAGCGTCAAGTTTTGCTGCGAGGGCTTCATCTGTAAGAGCCAGAATCTGGGCAGCGAAGAGTCCGGCGTTCTTCGCGCCATTGATAGCCATTGTCGCCACCGGGATACCGGCAGGCATCTGAACGATTGAAAGAAGCGAATCCATTCCCCCGAGAGCCTTGGTCTGGATAGGGACTCCGATCACAGGAACAGTAGTCATACCTGCAACGACACCAGCCACATGAGCAGCTCCACCTGCGCCTGCGATGATCACGCCGATACCCTCGGCCTTTGCTCCTTTTGCAAATTCGCACATAAGGTCCGGAGTGCGATGTGCGCTGATTACCCGTTTAACTACTTCCACCCCGAATCCCTCGAGGACACCTATCGCCTGCGACATGATGTCAAGGTCGCTGGTCGATCCCATGATGATTGCTACTTTCATATTGCTTATCGTTTATTCTTTTGTTTCTGTATGTTTGTTCTATTGCCTTATTGAAGGTTGTGCCGGCAATATGAAAGTAGGTTTACGTTACCTCTCCTCTAAATCTCCTCTCTGGAGAGGAGACTTGCCGTCGCTTCGCTCCAACTGCTTATCGTTTATTCTTTTGTTTCTGTATGTTTGTTCTATTGCCTTATTGAAGGTTGTGCCGGCAATATGAAAGAGATTTACGCTACCTCTCCTCTAAATCTCCTCTCCCGGAGAGGAGACTTGCCGTCGCTTCGCTCCAATCGCTTATCGTTTATTCTTTTGTTTCTGTATGTTTGTTCTATTGCCTTATTGAAGGTTGTGCTGGCAATATGAAAGTAGGTTTACGTTACCTCTCCTCTAAATCTCCTCTCCCGGAGAGGAGACTTGCCGTCGCTTCGCTCCAATCGCTTATCGTTTGTTCTTTTGTTGCATAAAAATGCGCGATTATAAGCCCTCTGCCTATAATCGCGCAAATATAATGAAAATATGATTACAAATCACCGCCAGACCCTGCTAATTTGCAATATAAAATCAGCCTGGTAAGACTATAGGGCAATCTCCAGTCCAAGGTTCAGATTGAAGAGGCTGTCGTAGTAGTTCCTGTTGAAATTGTAAGATGTGCTGTCGTCGTTTTGAGCCGTATATGGCACGAGTGTGAAACGGGGTTCGAGAAACACTCTGAGACGCTCTCCCAGATGATAATCCGCATGGATACCGGCAGCTAGCCCCACATAGTGTTTTTTCAGGGAGTATCCCAGATCTTTCTTGAACATGACTCCCATTTCAGGTCCGGCAAGGACGCCACAGCCAAAACGGCAGAAAGTCTCTGAGTTGCGCATTGCAAAACGCAGTATATCGAACTCTCCTTCCAGCCTCAAGGCATAGTATTGCGCCGGCATTCTCTGACCACCATAATACACCTGCCAAGTGTTTTTTGAATAGGCCGCAGACAGTTTCAGGTCAAAGAAATCAGTAAACCTTCTACCCACTCCGAATGCGACATGAAAGCCAATCCTATCGGCGGAGGAAGCCTTGCGCATCATGACGGAATTCTGCATCTGCATACCTCCGGACAGGCTCAGAAAATATCGTCCTGCACAGGTTGGAGAAAGTGCTTTTTCTGAAAAATCATATGCAAGACCGAAACTTGTACCAAAGCCGTAAGCCAGGCCGGCATGATTGACACGGACAGGCACATAAGGCTCCAGATGCACTGCCAGCCTGCGTGAAACCTTCATGCTGACATCAACTCCTATATTGCCGACTAAGAAATGTTCCGGCCTACCTTCCCAGACACACGAATATCCCACTCCCAACACCGTAGAAACCTCGCAGAACCGCGACTGGTCATAGCCTCCGATATAAGAAGAAAGATTGAACAGCACAGATGCAGAAGCATAGACCTCAGGAACATGTTTCCCAGTAAGATTATATGGCACATAGCCACCAGAAGCAGCAACACGCACACCCACAGAAGATGTATACGATTTCTGCAAGGCAAGCCCTGACAAAAACGAAAATCCATAATCTGATGACCTCGGGACAACTGATGCTGCAACCACCTGCAACGACAGATTGTCTGCAAACTTTTCATTGACGAACAAGCTTACATCTGTCGCACGGCTTCGCCCCGCCGCAACCATATCACCGGCATCAAAACCAGCCGGCCGGGTTCGCCCGGACACAGACAACGAATCCTGCGCCGCAGCAGTTACCACGGGAAGCAGCATCAATATGAACATTATGACAGGGTGTCTTCTCATTTCTTTGTCTGTTTTATCCCAAGCACATCATTCAGGAGATCCTCGTTTATATCTGCATCCGACTTTGCTGTCAGAACGAACCTGCTATCCTTCTCAAAACATGATTTAAGATAAATGTACGCTGCATCATAGACCTTACATGAAGCCGGATCCACTATCGGCAGGCGCTTCTCCATGTCCTCAAGTGTTGACTTTTCCTTCACTATATCCTTCTCCACAGCCTCTACCTCGGAGATCAGCCCCATCTCACGATAGGACTCAGCCTCCTGTTCAAGATCCGAAATAGCCTTCCTGACCGCAGCGATTTCCTCATCCGTAGCCGCAGGTATCTCCTTATCATCCGGGTGTCTGAATGTAATATCCTCATCGCGGTCAAAGTCAGCACTTCGCATGAACACTGCCTGATTGGAATACTGAAGGCATAGTCTTTGAGCCTTCAGGTACATGGTCAAGGCATCATCCGAAGGAAGCTTATTCAAGGCAGCCACGGTAGTTGAATCAAACCGCTCAGTATAAAGATTAACTATTACTCTGTTCCGTACAGACGACTCTCCTATCTTTTCAATCAGCGCGACATCTTCAGGTTTCTCAAGATCCAGATAGCCGCCAAGACAGCATACGATTGCCCTCAGCGTCGGATGAGAGTGAGCCAACATCGATGACAATTCCTCGGCACGAACGTAGTTTTTGGCCAGCATAAACATCAATACCTGATTGATTATAATGGCTTCCGCATTGACAATCCGCCTCTTGCCCGTATCCATGTCCATCAGAGAATAATTCAAAGACCTGCGTTCATTGATAAAAGGCTTCAGCAGAAGCGTATCCACCTGCTTCTTCTCCAGCATAGTCACAGCCAGACGGTTGGCAGGAAGAGCCCAATATTCTCTTTCGGCCCTGAAAGAAGCCTCAAGGGCATGGCGATACAACCGCTCCAGTTCCTGAGGATCCTTGATGAGCTTGAACAGATGCCAATACTCGTTAAGCGTCAATGACTTCTTTCCGGATGCAAAATCAGGATCGCTGTTATATCTCAAAAGAATTTCCTCCGGAGTAAGATAACGGGAAACCTCGGCAACATATTCACATTTCACCATTCTAAGTCCTTCCAAGCGAGGAATTATCAACTTACGATAAAAGCCAAGTTTCTTGATCAGGTAGCCTTGCGCACCTATGTTGTTCGGGTGTTTCCGTATAATTTCGCGTAATTTTTCAGCCTCAGCCACAAATGAATCCGACTCCAGCAGATCCGCCACCTGTGACCATGGAACCACGTCGCCTAAGGAAGTGCTGTAAACCCTCGACAAGGTCTCTGAAGGAAGGCTCGAGAGCACATTTCCCTTGACTGCAGCTGTTCTCTCATGAGAAAGAGCGAGGTTCTTCTCATAAGGGCCTTCCGGGGATGCAAATCCATGAAAATGAATCTCTTTCAATGTTGAGGCAGGGTCTGCCGAGATATATCTGAGCTCTTCTTTAAGAGAGTCTAAAGCTGCAGCGGTCTTTCTGTCCGAAAGGTCAAGCTGAGCCGATCCCTGTCGGAATTTCAGCTTCATGTTTTTCGGAGTCGCCACCAGTTCACGTCTTGGCTCCTTATAGTAGACCTGCGGATCCAGTTCTCCATGAGCAAACGAGTATTCCAGAAACTGGAAAGGGCGGCTCACACGTCCTGTATTCAAAAGTTCGACAGTGTCGCGATAGTATGTCTTTATATAGTCCCGTATCCAGATATTGGCCTTGCAGAAGTAAAGTTGCTCAGGATGCTCCACCTTGAACTGCAGGTTGAACATGACCGAATCCCGGTCTGGAGTCAGTCGAGGGAGCGCATCTGCAATCTCATACAGACGGTCTCGCCTCCAATGGTACTGGGTCTGATGGAACTGCTCTCCATCATAAACCCTCGGAGAGTAATACTCCAATGTATCCGAACCGTCCGCATTGGTCAGAAACATCTGGGTAACCAGACGGGCATTTGTCCTTCCGGCACCCCGAACGTCTCCCAAACGCTCAACATCTATAAAGTACGGAAAATCCTTGACTGTAAACTTGTTACCAAAGCCTACAACCTTTCCCTTCCTGGTCACCTTCTTGCCTTCTTCGACAATCAGGGCATCAGTAATGACGCGTGTCGCCTCTATGACGACATCATGGCGGCTGCGTCCCCTTACCTTTACAAGTACGGGCTTGAACGGGTGCTTATAAAACAGCAGAGCACCATACATAGGAACGGTCAGTTCATATTCTCCGTCCTGACGGGACATCACATCCCTGACCAGACCTTCCGGAACATAACCGCTCTCATACATCTGTTCTGCCCTTTTATATTCGTACACACCGTCTCCGACCGTCTTGAATATGTACACTTCCACACCAGCCATCGGACCGCCGTCAACGCTGCTTGTCACCCGTCCGCTGACCAGCACATCTGACTGCGCATGAGCCATTGTCCCACCAATGAGCAGGACAATGAAAGTCATCACAAATGCCAGATGTCTTTTGAGCATTATCTTATAATGTAAATAAATGTCACACCTAACTTCGCTGGGAAAAGCTTATATCCCCACGAATTGGCAGGAGCATCCTGCCCTATGAAATAGTCGTCATAATTGTCGTGTCTGTAGTGCTGCTTCTGACGGAAATACAGCAAAGACAATCCCCCGCTAAGTTCCAACCTCCACGATTGTCCCAGAGAGAACGCATATCCTCCAATTGCTCCCAATGAGACGGCATAGCCATCGTACACATGATTTCTGATGGCCATATCATAATCCGCAACCATGGCAGCCACACCAACAAACTCCCTTGTCATAGGCCGTCCGCTGAACCAGTAACGGTATTCCGGTTGCACTGCAAATAACTTGGAATCGACACCATACGGTCTGTAATGGCCAAACATGGACACCTCAATACTGCTTCTCTCGCCCACAACCACCTCACAACCGAGGTTGGGAGTAAGCGTAGCCCACATAAGCGCATTGGTCTTTACGCCTATCTGCTGAGCGGCAGCCTTGGTAGAAAACAGGATAAGCCCGGCAGCAATAAGCACTGCCGGGATCCTGAGAAAATTATATCGAGACCGACTCATCACAAGACGTCTGACGGATCTTCGTCCTTTCCTAGCGAGTCTGGAGTGACGCCCGCATCCGCCCAGCCATCCAGCCAAGGAGACACGGAAGCAACCGCCACCTCAATGCCTGCACTCCTGTAAATCCTCAACTCATAGGTATAGAAATGCCCTGCCTTGAACTCCACATGGGTATTGACCGGAACCTCTATCGTTTCTTCCATCTGACCGTTATCAAGAGTAAGAACAAGAGTCAAAGGACTGTTGGCGCTTATAGGCTGAAAGAAAAAGCCATCTCCGAGCTGGACACCGCTCAATGTAGGAACATAAGCCAGCTCTGTGCCCGCATCTTCACCTCTGAGATATACGGTTCCCCTGTCATAATCCGAGACATCAAAAATGCCCTCCTGGCCATCAGACCTGTGAACGATATTGAAGTCTGCGCCTACATGGATCTCATCGCCCTTTATGCCCACCGCCTTGATGACAGGCACTACATCCTGCTCTGTCGGATTGCTCTCATCCAGCACCGCAAGAAACTTGATGTTTGTGGCAGGGTGATAGAAGTCCAATGTCGGAAGATGAGTGGCATAGGTGTGGTCAAGACCGTCAGAAGGCTTATTCTTGGCTATATATCTTATGTAAGATGCATTGTAACCCGTATAGAACGCGGTCGCTCCCTCACCAGGCACAGCAGGCACATAGCCATATGGCTCACTGGTCTGCGGATTGATTTCATTTGAATAGGTCACAAATAAGGTATCAGCATCCGCCCTTGCGTATACAAGGTCCTGATTGCCCCAGATTCCTTCCGGGACAGGCAGCCTGACTCTGTCCTGTTCATACACGGGGGCGCTCTCGTTATCGCCCTTGAAATAAGCGAAGAACGAGAAGTTGCATATGGACTGATATGGATAAAACCTCGGCTGGCTGAACTTCAACATATGACGCTGCTTTGAGTCGTCATAGGCACATGTCACGATTTCATCATCCAGACAGATGACATCGTCATTCTTAGCACCGTCTTCCGTTATCCACTCCTTTGCGGCATCCACAGCCACGACCCCTAATCTCTGACCAGTAAGATCATACACATCATTGAATGCAGACTTGACCTTGACTTCGAAACCAGACTCACCGAACTGTATCGGTACCGGGAGTGTCTCGTCATAGATCCATGGGTCGCCTGCAGGCTTTTTTTCAGTCTCTACATCCTTAGAGCAGCCTTCTGCAAACGCAACAAGCATCACAAGAAATCTGATACTGAATCTCTTCATCACTATACATTCTCCTCTTCCTGGTTATCATCCACCTCCGGAGTGAGTGGCTCATCATACACCTCTGGAGCATCGTCGGTATCTACATCAAGGTCTCCACCTGGAAGCCAAGGTTCAAGCTCTGCAGAAATCTCAACTTTTTCAAGACCATAAACCTTGATGGTGACGCGATATGAATAACCTGCAGTGAACTGTGTCTGTCCTGCCACAGCGTTTGTAACCTTTGAGAACTTGATATCCACAGGATAGGTAATGGTCTTGCCTGCCTGCTCCATAAGCAGAGACAAAGCATATGAATCGTCCGCTGGAGCAACAGGAGCCTCATTTGGTATCACCATAAGGCTCTCACCGATAGCAATTGCCTGGGCATTATCGTCTGCGCTTGGAACTTCAAATGGCTCCATCGCAACAAGCTCTTCTCCATCAAGGCTGCGAAGAGTAATCTCTGCAAGTTCATCGCTTATATCAGCCCAGCCTGTCTTGTTTCCTGCAACATAAAGTTTTGCTGAATTTCTTGCCGACATTGTCAGTTCCTTGATGTAAAGGGCATCGCCATCTTCAAATACAGTTCCCGAAGTGATCTGGAAAGTGAAACGTACGAGCTGATGCTTGAATGTAAGGCTTGGCTGCACACCACGACGTGCTGCGTATGCAGAATACGCATATCCGTCCTTCCACGATGCATCACCCTTGAATACGCCATTATCCTTTGCCTTCTGCACATCAACAGCTGGTACTGACTTCGCCAACATTACATCCTCTCCACCGGTCAACTCAAGGTTGAGGTAAACACCGTCAGCATCAACCTGCGGCGCAGCTGCGAGGTCGTCGACATAGTAACCGTAGAAATCATAAGTATAGTTGCCTGTATAGTAGAACGGCTTGCCGTCTTCATCATTTACAGCAATGCCATTGTCAGCTGCAGGGTCTTCAGGAGATTTGGCCATGACATTGTCAATGAACGGTTCCGCTTCAGTATAATCTATTGCCTCTGCCTGTCTCTGGAATCCATAGATATAGAGATTCTGTGACTTATTCCAGACATCAACTCCACCCTGAGCCTTTGTCTGGACTGAAGCCATTACATTCGAGTGGAATTTTACCTCCATCTGCTCTGCATCTTCAACTGGTGAAAGAACGCCAAAATCAGGAGTCTGAGGCATCTCCTTAGCACATGCTGCCATCATTGCGGCAGCTGCGCAAACTGTGAGAATCTTTTTCATTTGTTCTGTGTTTTAAATGGTTGTCAATATTATATTATCGGTTTATCATTTTCAGTATCCATATCAATATGACCGCCTTCATACCATGGCTCCATCTCCACGCTGGCAGACACACGCGTGGCACCGTAAACTGTCAGTTTTACCTTGTATTGGTTGCCAGCCTTGAACTGTCCGCCCGAGTATGATATAGTCAAAGGTGTACGTGCTCTGCTTATGACGATGCTCCCATCGCTTCGCTCCTCGGTCATGGTCATATATGCGTCATATTCCACGTCAGGCGCAACAAGCAGACAGTCTCCCAACTTAAAGATTTCCCCTGCCACATCTGATGAGTTTCGCAGATTGACAATATATTTACCGCTATCCAATGTTCCTTCCCCTTCTTCCGTCAGGAACATTTCCTTTTTCTCTTCACCAAATACAAGACCCATCCTACCTGCGTCCTTCGAGGCTACCGTAAAGCGGGCCCTGCTCTTTGACTTGATTTCAAATCCATGTATCAGGACCCTATTATGCTCATCAATGACCAGTCCTGCATGTATCTCGAACTCCAGTCTTACAAGGTGATGGTCAAACACAAATGTCGGTATGACATTCCTTTGAGCCGTATAAAAACTGTATCTGTTCTCAATGATCAAGGCCTGATCCCTCTGAGGATACGTGGCCAGCTGACGCTCAGTCACCTCTGCCTTGGAAGACATTATATCCTGAGTTCCGTCAATTTCCACCTCCAGGACAACAGCATCATCGGTCCGCACGACATCAGCGGGAACAATATCATCCACATAATATGCAAAGAAATCGTACGCGGTCTTATTGTACCCGCCATCAGGATAAACCAGTTCCTGGTCATATTTATCCCACTCTGCATATGAGCTCCTGGCATCCAGTTCAGCCTTCTTGCCAGCCAACGAACCATAATCATCTTTAGAGCCGTCAACAAGACACTTCAACGGAGCCTTTCTGCTAGTGGCAGCATAGGAAGTCTGCGCGTCCTTGCAAAAGGCATATACATATATATTGCCTCCGTTCCACTCCTCCATACTGTCTATCGCACCGGTTCCCTTCGAAATTCCTCCACTTGGATCTCCTAAAGCCACAACTACAGGAATAGGCTGTCCATCATCGCCATACAGCCCGTCAGACGCCCCTTTGAATGAGTCATCTGCACAGCCGACCATAACCGCCGTGACCACAGATATATATGCGAGCCTCTTCAACATCATATTTCCACCTCTATATCTGCATCGTTTTCAAACCATTGCACCAAGCCCTCACCTTCCCCGGAAACCACTCTGTCAGCCTGCAGTTCCAATACCACAGGGACCTCAATTACGGCTTGTCTGACTCTTATCCTATATCCTGAACGGTCTTCTGCTTCTTCCATAAGGGCGGCACGCTCTATAACATCCTTAAGATTTATCCCGGCGTAAAACACTCTGTCATAAAGTCTTCCGCCATCTTCCACACTTGCATTCACCTCAACTTGAAAAATACCCGGGCCCGACGTATGAGACTCCGACACAGGAGGGAAAAGCCCAAGCATGGACACGGTCCCCTCATACACACCGCCAATTTCTGTCATAGGGACACACTGACGACGAGTGGTATTTTCAGTATCATTGCGTACCAACCCGGACATAAGTCTCACCTTGGAAGGAACTCCTGATACGGCAGCTCTCAGTCCTTCGACCTCAACTCCTGCTCCAGTACGGACTTCAAGACGAAATGTTATCGTCTGCGTCAAGGATTCTGGAGCAAAAAACAATATCATTGAAGTATCAGCAACTGACACCCGTTTGAAATCCACCTCCAGAATACCGTCCGCTCCGCTTACAAAAGACGAGTAAGGATTGAACAGTGCAAATTTCCCATAGTCCTCAGCATCGGATGGAAGAACTGCATATATATCCTGCATGCTTACAGACGGATCCGCACTGAACTCCTGCAATGATGTTATCTCATACAGGTCCGAAGCTCTATACGCTATGGCGAAATATTCTCCGAACCTCACTTTACGAGGCATGTCATCCATATCCCACATATAATGGCACGAGTTGACAAGACGGCTCATCAGGATATGGCATTGTTCCTTAGACTCCATTGCAACGGCAGCATACACAGACGCCTCGTCCCTGTCTGTTCCTCCATAAGTAAACTTACTGCACGATGAAGCCACAGCCATAAGAACGGCTGCAAGCACAATTGCATATATGCGGAAAGACCTGGTCATCTTACTGATTTCCTATTATGTCTATCAAATTCTCGCATCAACTCTGCCACTCTTTTGTTCACTTGTTTTTCCAGTAACTTTATCGTCTTCGGTGTAAACCCGTAATGAGCGTTTCTAATAGCATTTTCTCCAAGCAGATACTGCTTTCTGGCACTGATCTCCGCCTTCAACTGCTCAACTGTCTGATACTGCTCCCCCAGGTCCGATGGGAGGTTCGCCACAATATCTTCTTCCATCAATGTGACATATTTCTGATATCGTGCCTTGCGTTCTGCCGCATCCGTATCCACCTTCACCTGATACCTTATGGACTGCCTGCGCCATACAAAAGCGACCCTCAATTCCGAGATTACCGGAAACGGGGTCACATGCAGACCTTTGCAGCTTTCTTCCAACTTTGTATAATAATGCCCTTCGGGATTATGAGTGAACACATCCCTGGTACACACCTGAAAGCCGACAGACGCACCCAACTCCACATCTATCGCACCCTTCTTATATTCATACACCGGAATCACATATCCCGCAGAGACCCCGACTCCCGAGGCAAAACCTCTGATACCCTTTTCTGAAAGTTTGAAGGTAAAGGTGCCGTATGATACATACGGGCCGGCATACATCACCCACCAAGGAAGGGACAATTTCCGGTTCTGCGTCCTGAAATAGTACCTGAATTCCGGGCGCACATCAAACATATCAAAGACTGTGGCAGGTGCAAGTTTATGGTAAGTATTCCAATTGTACTTTGCCGTCAGGTTCAGGGACATTTTCTTGAACTCCGTACGTACGACATCACACTCTACGCCTATGTTCGGCACCGTCACAAGCCACTCGAATGCATTGGTTTTCAAAGACCACCTGTCAGCAAATGACACAGTCTCCCTCTCCTGAGCATAGAGACAGGGAGCCACGAAGATGCTCACTAATACGGATATTATTGCGCGTCTGAGTTCCAATACTGCTTGTTTCTATAGAAATGCGGGGCAAGATACGCAATTTTATTTTATCACTACTTGCATTGATTTTAAAAATCAGTGAATTTTATGTAAGTTTGCAGATTGTGACAATGAACACGAAAAATATATCAGAAATGAGAGAATTATATATCACCAACTCCCTTACGAGGAAGAAGGAAATCTTCAAGCCGATCAACGAAGGACGCGTAGGCCTTTATGTCTGCGGTCCGACAGTTTATGGCGATGCACACCTGGGACACGCCCGTCCGGGAGTGACTTACGACGTATTCGTGAAACTGCTCACCCATCTCGGCTACAAGGTGCGCTATGTACGCAACATCACCGATGTAGGACACCTTGAGCACGATGCGGACGAGGGCGAAGACAAGATTGCAAAGAAGGCACGTCTCGAGCAGCTCGAGCCTATGGAAGTGGTACAGAGATGTACTTTGGCCTATCATGAAGCCATGCGTATGCTCAATGTGGCACCGCCTTCTATCGAGCCTCGGGCTTCCGGCCATATCATAGAGCAGATCGACCTGGTCCAGAAGATTCTGGATGCAGGATACGCATACGAAAGCAACGGATCGATTTATTTCGACGTACTTAAATATGACTCAGACCACAAGTACGGCATTCTTTCAGGCCGCACGCTGGATGAAGTGAAGGAAGGTACACGCGACCTTGACGGGCAGCAGGACAAGAGAGCGTCATACGACTTCGCACTTTGGAAAAAGGCATCACCAGAACACATCATGCGCTGGCCTTCACCATGGAGCGACGGCTTCCCTGGCTGGCATCTGGAGTGCTCTGCGATGAGCGAGAAGTACCTCGGCAAGGAGTTCGACATCCACGGCGGAGGAATGGATCTTCTGTTCCCGCACCACGAATGCGAAATCGCCCAGAACACAGCTTCACGCGGATGCGGCGGAGTCCGTTACTGGATGCATAACAACATGATCACCATCGAGGGCAAGAAGATGGGCAAGTCGCTCGGAAACTTCATTACGCTTCCGGAACTGTTTGCCGGAAAGCATGCGAAACTGGAACAGGCGTACTCGCCTATGACCGTGCGGTTCTTCATACTTCAGGCACATTACCGCGGAACTCTGGATTTCAGCAATGAAGCACTCCAGGCTGCAGAAAAAGGTCTCAAGAGAATAATGCAGGCCGGCAAGGACCTGCGTGCACTTGCGGCCGCTGCAGGAGTACAGCAGACCGTCCTCGGCGAATCAGGCCACACAGCCAATACTCTTGCATATGGAGAATTCCTGACATCGTCCGCCCCTGAGACTGTCACCGCCTCAAATGCAGAAGTTCGCGCACTGGTTGAAGGCGTTTACGAAGCACTCTGCGATGACCTCAACACCCCGATTGCTCTTTCGCATGTGTTCGATGCCGTACGTATCATCAATACGGCAAAGGACAAGAAGATTACCCTTGACGCATCAGACTGGAAGGCATTGGTTGACCTTTTCGACAACATCGTCTATGGAGTTCTCGGACTTCGCGACGAGGAAAGCGAGGGCAGCAAGGCTATGCAGACCATTGACTCTCTCGTAGGAATGGTTCTCGAGCAGCGCAAGGCAGCAAAGGCATCAAAGGACTGGGCCACATCCGACAAGATCCGCGACGATCTCAAAGCCATCGGCATCCAGATCAAGGACACCAAGGACGGCACAGAGTGGACCATAGACTAAACTGTGACTATCAATGCACCTGCAGAAGGTGACTGGCATTTTACAAGGTGCAGTTGTATAAAGTTCATTATTCAACTGCACCTGTTGCTGATAAGCTTTATATAAAACTCATTAGTTCAAAAGATGAAATTTATAGGAAATATACTATGGCTATTGCTGGGAGGCATCCTGATCAGTTTCTACTATGCCATTGTCGGACTGCTGTTCTGCCTGACCATCATCGGCATTCCGTTCGGGGTGCAGCTGTTCAAGATGGCAGGATTCGCCCTCTGGCCTTTCGGACGTGAAGTGACAGCAGGTCCGAATGACACTGGTTGCATGTCAATCCTGATGAACATCATCTGGATTGTTTTAGGAGGTGTGGAAATCGCAGTAATGCACGCTATCTTCGGACTTATCTGCTGTATCACCATCGTCGGCATACCGTTCGGCCTGCAGCACTTCAAGATGGCCCTTCTGGCACTGGCCCCGTTCGGGAAGGAGATTTCGTAAGTTGCAGGACCGAGTTTCGTTCAGCAAAAAGGTTTCGCAAGATTGCCGGCACTACTTGTCACGTTCTACCTACAGACATCGCAAGATTGCCGGCACTACTTGTCACGTTCAGCAAGAGTGTTGAGTGACTCCGCATCTCGCATCGGTTCCACCTGTCACAGTTTCGCTGGAAAAGTGTTACAGGTACCCTGATTTTCCACCCCACCTGTTACGGTTTTACGGGAAAAGTGCAACAGGTGGAACTACACCACCCTTTCAACAATTTCCGGACTGAGTCGCGTGACTCTTGCAATCTGCCTGGCGCCTGCCCCAAAATTTCGTTTCAACAAGGTGCATAGCTTTATTCTGTCTTTCATCGTTAACTGATATAGTGAACTGCATCCGAACTCCAGTCTGATGAGTTCATTCATCTGAGTCAGCAGTTCCTGATCAGTTATAGAGATGCTCTCTGAAATGCCGAACCGGACTTCGACATCGTTCTCAATTTTTCTGGCAACAGCCATCATCAGCCTTGCAGGATGACGGAATATATCCTCCACCATCCTTACGTTTACGTAACATTGAGGGAGAATCATACCATCGGCATCCACCATATACGTATCCGGCACGGCCCGATGTGAACGAAGAATATTCAGACGTTTCCTCGCACTCAAATCATTCAATTTCACCCCAACCAGCTGACATGCACCTCTGAAATACAGCGATAACGAAGACCACTCATAATGATAAGGCATCATGAACACACCTGCAGCAAGGGAATTGCGAAGCACATATGCTATTGCATTTTCCAGATATTCATGACTATCAATCATATCAATCTGAACACTCACATCCTTAAGTCCTTTAACTTCTCCACTGACAAGTCTCATCCTCATGCCGCACCGTCTCTTATACTCCTCAGCAAACCTGCGGGATTCCTCAAGAGTGCCATACAGTACAAAATGAAAATGATTGCTCATCAGACAGAACGCCAGGATACATACATCGTATCCTAAAACACAGAGAGCAATATCATTCATTCCCTGGATAAAATCCTCACGGCTTCTGAAAATATCATTTTTCTCTAGTCCGTGACTGCTTACATGATAATAACCTTTTTCCATAATTCCCGTTTTATATTCTTACTTCTGATATCATCGATATTTCTGTAAAAGTTTCAAATCATTCTGCAAAAGAATCAAGTCAGTAAGTAAACGATGCTGCAAAACTCTCTGGTAATACAGTAAAAGAAACAGCAAAGGTTTCAAGTCACACTATAATTTCAAGTGACTGTAAAAGCTTCAGGCGAAACTTTATGCATCACTCTGACCACACCCATAGGATTATTTGCAGATTGTTCCTATAGTCAATGCGACAGGGGTCTTTGATATTGGAGCTAAATATACGGTCAGTTATCTGAACCATCACCAAATCATAAAAAAGATGTAGCAGATTTTTTCTTTTTTTTAAAAACGTAAAATAAATTTTGCGGTACATAAAATTTATTTTACGGTTTGACCTGTAACGGTTTTACAGCAAAAGTGCAGCAGGTACCCTCTTTTCTCGGGGCACCTGTTGCACTTTCTGCATGTTTTTGCCGCAGGTCCTTCCGAGGTTACGAGAAATGTCGTAATTTAGCGGAAAAAAGGTGGAAAGACGCTAAGAGATAGCGGCCATAAAATAAAACACTGCACCTTTACACAAATCGTATAAATATCACAACGATATAAACAAGCAAAGACTATGTACAAATTCATATCATGGAACGTAAACGGCCTGAGGGCTGTTGCCGGCAAGGGGTTCGCGGATATTTTTGAGGATCTGGATGCGGATTTCTTCTGCCTTCAGGAGACGAAACTGCAAGCCGGACAGATAGACCTGGAATTCATGGGATATCAGTCATACTGGAACTATGCGGACAAGAAAGGCTACTCAGGAACCGCCATCTACACAAAGCACAATCCTGTATCAGTCACTTACGGCATCGGAATCGACGAACACGACCACGAAGGCCGCGTGATAACCCTCGAAATGGAGGACTTCTACCTCGTCAATGTATATGTTCCCAATGCACAGGACGGGTTGAAAAGGCTTGATTACAGGATGAGATGGGAAGATGATTTCAGGGCATATCTGAAGGGACTTGCAGCAAAAGAGCACCCGGCATCAGACATAGATGTGGCAGCAGGCCAGACAGAAGGCAATAGAAAGACACGGACCAAAGGCGTGATAGTTTGCGGTGACTTGAATGTGGCACACAAGGAAATAGACCTGAAGAATCCGAAAGGCAACCGCCAGAATCCAGGATTCACAGATGAGGAACGAGGTCAGTTCACCAATCTGCTCGACGCCGGATTTACAGATACATTCAGATACTTCTATCCGGAGATGACGGACATATATTCTTGGTGGTCATACCGCTTCCAGGCACGTCAGAAGAATGTAGGCTGGCGTATAGACTATTTTGTGGCAAGCGACGATCTCAGACCTCGCCTGAGGGACGCAAAGATCCACACCGAAATTTTCGGTTCAGACCATTGCCCTGTAGAACTGACTCTTGAATAGAGACGCCTTCCATGATGATATAGGAAAAGAGTGGAAGACACAAGACATATCATCATAACCTTCCACGGTTATACTTGAAAAGCACATAAGACGCAACAGATAAAGATAGAGAGACCCGCATCAGTCGAGTCTCTCTATCTTTATCTGCTGTATCCTGTATCCATCTTCCTTCAGACTGACGAATATGGTCACCAGGAACATCTCACCTCCCGCATTCAAGGTACCTAGGGCATACTTCATATTGGAGCGGCCGGCTTTATGCCCGATTTCGAAGGACCTGGGAGTGTATGATTTGAAAAACGAACGCATGATCTGACGTGCCTGATTGCGGCTTGCATCGTTCGAGGATGAGAATATCGTCACCTCAAGATTATCGGAAAACCATGCCGACAGCCTCTCGGCATCTCCTGACGCTATGTACTTCGATATCGGATTGAACACATCAAAACCCTTCTCCTGAGCAGATACGCCTGCACAGAAAATGACCGCAATCAATGCCAATACCGTCCTGTATGCTGTTTCTCTGATCATGTCCGATGTTCAAACACTGCAAAATTCGCGCTAAGTCCTTACAGATTCCAAAGGTATAATATTTTTTCATTATTTTTACATGTTGTAACGTTTTGTCCTGTCGTCTCGTAGGAGTGACAGCTGTGAAAACGAGAACGGAAGAACCTGAGCAATAGAGACACTAGCATGAAAATTGCATTACTGACAGTCGGTAAAACCGATGTAAACTGGGTAAAGCAGGGACTGGACATATATGTGGCCAGGCTGAAGCATTATATACAGTTCAGCATAAATGAAATACCGGAACTGAAGAATGTTTCCGCCCTGAGCAAGGACCAGATCAAGGCAAAAGAAGGAGATCTTATCCTTAAGAATATAAAACCGACAGATGATGTCATCCTCCTGGATGAACACGGAAAGGAATACTCATCGACAGAATTTGCCTCACTGCTGCAGAACAAGATAAATTATGAGGGCAGGGATATCATCTTTGTCATCGGAGGAGCCTACGGATTCTCCGAGCAGGTTTACAAAAGGGCGAATTCCAAGATATCCCTCTCACGCATGACCTTCTCCCATCAGATGGTCAGAGCGATTTTTGCTGAACAGATATATAGAGCCTTCACCATTATGAAAGGCGAACCATACCATCACGAATAACCGTATGAAATTCAACCGGGTATACATTTTCAGATTTCTTCCTATGCTGACAGCCCTCATCGCTGCCATGCTCCTGATCGCTGCAATCGTGGGTGGACGCACCGAAGGCACAAGTGAACGCGTAGCCGTCAGCGCCGGAAAGAAAATAGAAAAGAGAATCGGGATATTGGAAAATTATCTGACAATGATGGAAATGGGAGGCGAAGCGACTACCTGTGATGATGACCTTCCGGAAGACATGGTCATATACAGATATGTCAACGATTCCCTGGTGTTCTGGTCAAATCAGTTCTCGGTACTTAACGACGACATCAGCAGCAGACTGGTATTCCAGCGCCTGACAAACCTCAAGAGCAGGATCATCTCACCGCTGACAAACATCTCCGACAGTTACTCGTATATAAACCTCGGCCCGAAGTGGTACATAGCCAAAAGCATCGACAAGGGCAGCGAAAGGACGATAGCCGGCATCGAGATAAAGAACACACTTATAGATGACACCCGGCGTCATGAGAATGGAGTCAATCCAGCCTTGAAGATACCGGGACATTTTTCCGTACTCCCCCTCAATTACAGCGGCGGCTCTCCCGTTGTCGTCCACGGCCAGCCGATGTTCAAGATACTCGCCGACAACTCATCATCCATCCTGAGCGGGACATCCCGGATGAAATGGTTTGCATTGATGTTCATCTGTCTGACTGCCTTGATATTCCTCGCCGGACACAGAAAGCCGGGAGTCTTCATAACGTCCACCCTTACCCTGACAGCAGTAGCGGCCATGTCGTATATCTGGGGCATGGACATGAGCGAAAACACAGAATTGTTCTCCCCGAACATATACGCAGACAGTCCTCTGTTGTTTTCACTGGGGGCACTGCTCATAATGAACACATACATCACAGTCCTCTGCTTCTGCATATACATGATGAGGGACACGTTCATGGGGATCGTCAGGAGGCAGAAGTCAGCAAGAAAAAGAAGGCTCACCGCTTACGGCACTATGTTGTCCGTCGCAATAGTCGCAACCGCAGCATATGTCCATCTGACCATCAGCAGCCTGCTGGACAACTCAAACATATCTCTTGAATTCTACAGAAACAACCAGCACATATGGACATCTGTCCTTGTGTATCTTTCATACATAGGGTTGTTCTTCTGCATACTGTTGTATATGCAGATGCTTGTGCCCGTATTAAGGGAACTGACCGGCAGATGCATCGACCTGACGTCCAGAAAAAGCATCATCTGCATATCATTCTGCATTGCCGCATATTTCAGCACCATTACTGCCATCTACGGCATGCACAGGGAAAACGAACGCGTGGCCGTATGGGCTAACAGGCTTGCCGTGGAAAGGGACCTCGGCCTGGAAATCCGGTTGAAGGCCGTTGAGAACGACATTGCCAACGACCAGATCATCGCTTCACTGGTAAGTCTGGACAAGGCCGAAGGACTTATCCAGAACCGCATATCCGAGAACTTCCTCTCACGCATCAGGCAGAATCATTCCCTCCATCTGACCATTCTTGACGACAAGGCCACGGAGATCTCACAGAAATTCAACAACCTTCTCAGCTGCGGGACGCCTGTATATGAAGGTTCAAGATTCTTCTTCGTATCGGACGGAGTCGGCCACAGCAGATACATAGGACTTTTCCTGTACTACTCCAAAGCCAGAGGACTCTCAAGGATGTTCCTGGAAATCGAGCCGGATTCCAGCCTCGAAGACCGAGGTTACAACAGCATCCTGGGACAGTTCTCAGCTCCGGGAGGAATAAACATCCCGAACATCTATTCATACGCAAAATACTCGGAAGGAAGACTTACATCATATAAAGGGAACTACCCGTACCCTACTGTTTCTGACAGATTTTCTCATGGAACGGTTCATAAGGCCCGGACCATCAGGTCAGAAGACCACACCCATTTCATCCATCACATAAGCGACGTGGAGACCATAGTCATTTCAAGACCGAAGACCAGCGTCATGGCAGTCTTCACATCGTTCTCATACATCTTCCTTATAGTCGCAGGAATCCTCAGTCTATGGAGTTGGAGAAAGAAAAGGCAAGCCGGGAGCAATTTCTTCCGCACCAGGATCAATACGATACTTTTCATTTCTTCCAGCATGATCCTGGCCAGCATGACCATAGTCAGCATCTTCTTCGTATATAAAAGGAATGATGAGAACACCAGGAACATGATGTCCTCACGCATAACCACCATCCAGGCACTCGTCAACAGGCACGCAAAGAACGCAGCCGGCTTTTCTGACATGATGACTCCTGGTTTCAGAAATGCTATTGAGGACATAAGCAAGACCACCAAGTCCGACATCTCGCTATACTCTCCCGAAGGACGCATCTTCTATTCATCCGCACCTAACATCTTTGACAAGATGATACTCGGAAACAGGATGGACAAGACCGCATTCCACAACATACGTCACCTACAGCAAAGATTTCATATAAATCAGGAGCAGGTGGCCGGGTACAGATATTGGGCGCTATATGCTCCGATCATCAACTCCAGCGGAGACATCATCGCCATTGCATGCGTCCCGTACACCCACGGAGACCATGACTTCCGAAGGGAAGCCTTCATGCATGCAGCTCTTCTTGTAAACATCTTCCTGCTGCTGCTTATCATATCCCTGCTGTTCAGCACACGGGAGGTAAATGAGATGTTCACCCCTCTGACAGAAATGGGCAAGAAGATGAATATTTCCGACATCCATGACCTTCGGACGATCAATTACAAAAGGGAAGACGAGATCTCGTCTGTGGTCAACGCCTATAACCGGATGGTAAAGGAACTTGCGGATTCGACAACAAGGTTGGCACAGGCGGAAAGGGACAAGGCGTGGAGCCAGATGGCACGTCAGGTCGCGCATGAGATCAAGAATCCGCTTACGCCTATCAAACTGGAAATCCAGCGTCTGATACGCCTGAAAGAAAACTCCAACCCGAAATGGGAAGAGAAATTCGACAAGGTGGCGGCCGTGGTCCTTGAGCATATCGACATTCTTACAGAGACTGCCAATGAGTTCTCCACCTTTGCCAAACTGTATAGTGAGGAACCTGTCCTGATGGATCTTGACAAGACTCTTAAAGACCAGATACTGATCTTTGACAACAAGGAGAACATATCCATCGGATATATAGGAATGGAAGGGGCGGAAGTGATGGCTCCGCGTCCTCAGCTTATCCGCGTGTTCGTGAACCTTATAGCCAACGCAGTGCAGGCCGTGGAAATCAAGCAGAAGGAAATGGCAGAAAACGGCGAAGGCACATTCGATGGCAAGGTATTCATCGCCCTGCGCAACAGTACCAAAGACGGATACTATGATATTGTTGTGGATGATAACGGTCACGGTGTCAAGGATGAAAACCTAGACAAGCTTTTCACTCCTAACTTCACGACAAAAAGTGGCGGCACAGGACTAGGACTAGCCATATGCCGCAACATAATCGAGAAATGCGAAGGCACCATCACTTACAGCAGGTCGTTCGGCCTGGGAGGTGCATCATTCACAGTTACTATTCCGAAATCTTAGTTTCGTGCCTTAAAATGGAAGATCTCCATCATCACCAGGAAGGTCATCAATTTCCGGAGCCGGCGCCGATGGCATCTGAGGTGGAACCTGACTTGCAGGCTGCTGATACTGCTGCGGCTGTACACCTGCAGGCTCTATTCGCCAAGCCCTGACATCAGTGTACCAGCGTCCGTTATACTCACGGCTGGAGAGGTTGAAGGCCACCTTAACCTTGTCTCCCACCTGATACTTTTCGAGTTCTCTTACCTTATCCTCACCCCAGACATTCATGCATATCTGTGACGGGAAATTTCCTTCCTGATATTCAAATATGAATTCCTGCTTGGACCATGCTCCTCTTGCGGAGTTTCCGGTCTGTACACTAAACTTACGGGCGATTCTGCCCTCCAATTCCAAAGCCATTATTCTTCAACTTTTACCTCATCGGCGAATCTGTTCACCTTGAGAATTTCAACATCAAAAATCAATGCGGACGACGCAGGGATGAGCGGGGTGCTCTTGTCACCATAGCCCAGCTCCGCCGGAATATACAGTTTTACCTTGGCTCCCTCACCTACAAGGCAAAGGCCTTCCTGACACCCCTTGACAAGACTGTCAAGAACAAAAACAGTCGAATCACCCATATCGAAGAGAGTTCCGTCAAGGAGATTTCCCTTGTAATTCACCAGAACTGTATCGCGGCTCCGGATCTTCTCTTCTGCACCCTTGGCGATGATTTCATATTGAAGTCCGCTCGGAAGGGTATCGACAGTCTCCCGCAGAGCATTCTCCGCGAAGAAAGCTTCAGTCTGTGCTTCCCTTAAAGCTGCCTTGTGGACCATCCTCTTTGTTATGTATGACTCTATATACTGATACAAGGTATCAATGTCTATCTTGAACTGCTCCTGAAACTCCGGACCATAGGCTGCACACATAGCATCCTCCATACCCTTGGAGAACTCATCCATATTGACATCATCCATCCTGTCAGCAAGTCCGCTCTGCCTCATTATTGAACCGAAATGAACTCCGGCAAGATAACTGACCGTATCAATTTCTCCCTGAGTTAACTGATGCGCATCCACCTCCAGGATGGTTTCAGGACGTCTTCCGCATGAAACCGTCACAACTGCCAGCGCAAATGCCATGAATATTTTCAGAAGTTTCATAATCTCTCAAAATTCCGTATCGCCGGCAAAGATAACTATAAAAATTTTGAGTTGTTGAAAATTTTCATTTAACTTTATAAGTCAAAATGTCCGGAATATGAAAATAGATTCATCAATTCTGTATGCAAAACTGAAGGAATTCTTCGGATTCGACTCATTCAAGCCGGGTCAGGAGCAGGTCATAAACCACCTCACCGAGGGCGGTAATGCATTTGTACTCATGCCCACCGGAGGTGGCAAATCCATGTGCTATCAGTTGCCTGCCCTTGTAATGGAGGGTACGGCGATTGTCATATCTCCGCTCATCGCGCTGATGAAGAATCAGGTAGATGCCATCAGAGGTTTCGTGTCCGGGAACGAGGGCATAGCTCACTTCCTGAACTCATCACTCAACAAGGCACAGATAGCGGAAGTCAAGGCTGACCTTGTAGCCGGAACGACAAAACTCCTATATGTGGCTCCGGAATCATTGACAAAGGCCGAGAATGTGGCGATGCTTAAAGAGATCAAGATTTCCTTCTATGCCGTTGACGAGGCTCATTGCATTTCAGAATGGGGTCATGATTTCCGTCCGGAATACAGACGCATACGCAATATAATAGAGGAAATAGGGAATGCTCCGGTCATCGCCCTCACGGCGACTGCCACCCCTAAGGTACAGAGCGACATCCTGAAAAATCTGGGCATCACGGACGCCACTGTATTCAAGTCGTCTTTCAACAGGCCTAACCTATATTATGAAATCAGAGACAAGTCCGACCCTAAACGCGACATAATAAAGTACATCCGACAGAATCCCGGCAAGTCCGGCATCATCTACTGCCTTAGCCGCAAGAAGGTTGAGGAACTGGCAGAGCTGCTGAACATCAACGGCATAAAGGCTGCGCCATACCACGCAGGACTGGACGCCAAGACCAGGGCAGACAACCAGGACAGGTTCCTGATGGAGGACGTCGATATAATCGTGGCGACAATAGCGTTCGGAATGGGTATAGACAAGCCGGATGTAAGGTTCGTCATCCACTATGACATTCCGAAGAGCATTGAAGGATATTATCAGGAAACCGGACGCGCAGGTCGAGACGGCCAGGAAGGACAGTGTATAACATTCTACAGCTACAAGGATATCCAGAAACTGGAAAAATTCATGCAGGGCAAGCCGGTCGCAGAGCAGGAAATCGGCAAGCAGCTTCTTATCGAGACCGTAGCATACGCAGAATCCAACTCTTGTCGCCGCAAGTTATTGCTGAACTACTTCGGAGAAGACTTCACTGTGGAGAACTGCGGTGCCTGTGACAACTGCCTGCACCCGAAGAAACAGTTTGACGGACGAGAGGAGATGGCGATGGTCATAGAACTCATACAGACCCTGCCGGAAAGGTTCAAGGCCGAGCATCTGGCCAACATCCTGGCGGGCGTATCCAACTCCATCATAAAGTCGTATCACCACGACAGACTTGAATTGTATGGTGCCGGCAAGGACCACACGGCAAAATTCTGGAATGCCGTTATCCACCAGGGTGTGGTGCTGCACCTGCTCTCCAAGGACATTGAGTCATACGGACTGATATCCGCCAGCAAAGAAGGTCTTGAGTTCATGGAAAACCCATATGAGCTCAAACTCACAGAAGACAGGGAATTTGCCGATGGGGATGATGATGACGACGAGATCGGAGCAGGACCACGCAGCGGAGGAGGGGGAGATCCTGTTCTGCTGTCGATGCTGAAGGACCTCAGACATGATGTCGCAAAGAAACTCAGGCTCCAGCCTTGGGTCATATTCTCGGATCCGTCCCTTGAAGACATGTCCATAATGTACCCTATGAGCTACGACGAGCTGAAGAACTGTCAGGGGGTAGGAGAAGGAAAAGCCAGAAAATACGGTAAGGAGTTCATCGAACTCATATCCCGCTATGTGGAAGAAAACGAAATCGAACGCCCGGACGACTTCGTGATGAAGACTGTCGCGGCCAAGTCTGCCAACAAGGTCTATATCATTCAGAGCATCGACAGGAAGATGCCGCTTGAAGATATTGCTGAATCGAAAGGGCTTGATATGGAGGAACTGATGGACGAAATCGAAACCATAGTCTACTCCGGAACGAAACTGAACCTTGACTATTATATCGAGCAGACTGTTGATGATGACGTCGTGGAGGAAATATACGACTACTTCCACGATGAGGCGGAATCCGATTCCCTCTCAGAAGCAATGGAAGAACTTGGGGCAAGTTATGACGAATCGGAGGTAAGGCTTGTCAGGATCAAGTTCCTTTGTGAAGTGGCTAATTAAATTTCTTGCCAACGGATCTGCTTGTCACGTCCCCAATACGACAGCTGCCTCTTGGCATAGTGTCTTGTATTGCGTTGAATCAGTTCGATTGCGCGGTCCAATGAGGTTACCGGTCCGTCACCGGGAGTTGTCGGTCCCCATCCATCCATGCTGACAAGGCCGTCCTGATAGTCAAACCAGTCGAATATTTCCTTGTATCCGACCGTCTTGAGTGCAGCCAGATCCCTATACTGCACAAGAGATCGGACTTCATCTACCAGCCCGTCGTCTATCATCTGCAAAACCCTTCTGTTTATGCGGTCATAAAGAACATCACGCGGGCGCACGAGGCCTATTTTTTCTATTTCGAAGTCACGCGGCTTGCTTGGCGACGTCTTGAATGATGAGAATGGCCTGCCTGTCATCAGGCACACTTCCAATGCACGGACAACCCTTTGTCCGTTGGCGATATCTATGGTTGCATAACTCTCCGGATCCAATCTACGGAGTTCTTGCCTGAGGGCTTCGACCCCATCCTCCTTCAGACGCAGGGTCAACTCATTTCTGAGCTGAAGATCAGCCTGTGGAAAGTCATCAAGTCCATTTACCAGAGCATCCACATAGAAGCCGGAGCCACCAGCCATCACCAGAGTCTGATGCCCCTCATCGAAAAGACGGTTTATCAGCGCAAGAGCCTCTATCTCATACTTTCCCGCCGTATAAAGTTCCGTAACCGTATGGGAATGAATAAAATAATGCTGCACCGCCGCAAGTTGTTCCTCGGTCGGTACAGCAGTTCCTATGGACATTTCCTTATAAATCTGACGGGAGTCGCAGGAAATGATCGGAGAATCATATCTGAGTGCGGTCTCTATGCTGTAGTCAGTTTTGCCTACAGCTGTGGGACCTAGTATTATGACAAGTTTACGGGACATCTTTCAGGACTCGTCACTGACATCGTGGCGAGAAAGGAAATTAATCTTCGTCGTCCGAGTAGATTTCTTCTGTCTCGTTGTCTTCCTCTTCTGTAAAGTCGTCGTCATCATCGTCAAAGTCATCATCATCCGGATCCTTCTTCTTTTCTGCCGGAAGATCTTCAAAAGCCACATATCCGTTCTCGAACTCTATCGGATTCGGTCCCTTCGACTCCACGAGCAAAGGGTATACCGCTGTAGGACGAAAGTCTCCTTCCCCCTCGAATGTAACGAGAACACTCTTTACATTTGTAGTATCGTAAAAATACACAAAGTGGTCTTCGCCCCTTTTGTGACATTGACCGGCACTTACGCTGTCAATAGTTCCGAATCCGAAATCCTTGAACACGCTATACCTTGCCGCCACATTTCCGGCAGCGTCGAATGCCTTGAAAAGCACGACCTGATCCTGCGGAAAATCCATATCCGCCCTCATCTGCTTGTGAAAGCTATAAAGCGAAGTCGTATCCTTCACCTCGTACACACGCGCGAATCCCTTCAATCCGGGAAGTGAAACTCTATATCTCAGTATCATAACAGGTTAGAAATATTTTTGCACAAAAACGCCCTCAGAACCTCCGAGAGCGAAGTCAAAGTTAGTAAAATTTCTTTCAGCCAAGCAAAAAATGTTCACAAAAATCACTTTCGGCAGATTATTCTACATTTACTTCTGTTTTATATAAAATTATGCTAAATTTGACATCTTGTATGGATAAGACCCAGATACAGGACTCGTACAAGAGCATCGCCGCGCAGGCGAAAGGACTCTTCAAGGACAATGGAAGCCGGTTCATTGCCCATGCGTATCCCGTTGAAACGGAAGAAGAAGTGAAGGAGATTGTGGCGACCTTGAAAAAGGAATACTACGATGCAAGACATCATGTCTATGCATATCGTCTGGGATACCTCGGAGACAAGTTCAGGGCAAATGATGACGGCGAGCCGTCCGGGTCATCGGGCAGACCGGTCCTGGGGCAGATAGATTCCTGCGGACTTAGCGACATACTGGTGGTGGTAGTGAGATATTTCGGGGGCATCAAGCTTGGCATACCGGGACTGATAAGGGCCTATAAGAGTTCGACGGCAGATGCGCTGGCCAACGCAGAAATCATTGAAAAGATTGCATCTAAAATGTATAGGGTCCATTTCGGGTATATGAGTATGAACTCCGTCATGAAAGTGATGAAGGATATGGGGCTGGAGCAGAAGAATCAGAAGTTCGACATGGAGTGCAGCATCGACACCAGCGTGAGGCTGTCGCTGGTGGAGACTTTTGAAGAAAGGATATCCGATGTAGAGGGATGCCGGTTGGAGGAATTATAGACAACGAAGTGGTTGTACACAAAAACGTATTTTCTTGTACCACCGCCTTAACAAACAAAGAAAAACAACTAAATTTAGTACCGGTGGTACATAAACAGACATTTTCTTGTACCACCGCATACAACAAACGATAAACACATATGGCCAAAAAAAGTTTGATTTCGATCGGGGATTTCACAAAGGAGGAAATCCTGCATGTGCTGGAAACAGCAAAGGAATTCGAGCAGAACAGGGAGCAGAATTTCCTGGAAGGCAAGGTGATAGCAAGCCTTTTCTTCGAGCCTTCGACAAGGACAAGACTCAGTTTCGAGACGGCAATCAACCGACTCGGAGCCAAGGTTATCGGTTTCTCTGACGCGACAAACACAAGCCAGAGCAAAGGTGAAACCCTGAAGGACACAATCAAGATGGTCAACAACTACGTGGACATGATCGTGATGCGACACCCTCTTGAAGGCAGTTCACGATATGCCTCGGAAGTTGCGGATGTACCGGTGGTAAACGCCGGAGACGGAGCCAACCAACACCCGTCACAGACTCTCCTCGACCTCTATTCCATCCTCAAGACCCAGGGAACACTCGAAGGACTTACCATCAATATGGTCGGCGACCTCAAATACGGCCGTACCACCCACTCCCTCCTTCAGGCGATGTCACACTTCAATCCGAAATTCGTCTTTACCGCTCCGGAAGAGCTCAAGATGCCGAAGGAATACAAGAGATTCCTGGACAGCAAGGGCATAGAGTACATCGAGACAACCTCACTGGATGAATATCTTAATGACTGCGACATACTGTACATGACACGCGTACAGCAGGAACGTTTCACAGACCCGATGGAATACGAAAGAGTAAAGGATGTCTATACCCTTAGCGCTGACATGCTTGAAAATGTACGAAAGAACATGAAAATCCTGCATCCGCTGCCTCGCGTGACAGAAATCACACAGGACGTAGACGAGACACCGTATGCATATTACTTCACACAGGCTGAGAACGGACTTTATGTCAGGATGGCCATCATTTCGTATTTACTTGGTTATAGATAACAGTTCTATCGACAACGTCGCTTGAGCAAAGCGAAAGAAATCTTTTGAATCATGGGAAGAAAAGAATTAGTAGTAAGCGCATTGGAAAACGGTACCGTACTGGACCACATTCCTGCGGAGAACGTATATAAAGCATTGGACATCCTTAACCTGAAAGGTGTAGAAAGCCAGATTACAATAGGCATCAACCTGGCAAGCAAAATCTACGGAAAAAAAGGCATCATAAAGATTGCCGACAAATTCTTCGAAGATGAGGAACTGAACAAACTTGCACTGATTGCACCGAAGGCGACGGTCAACGTAATACGCGGATTCAAGGTAATAGAAAAGAAGAAGCTTGTAATGCCGAAGGAAATCATAGGCATTGCAAAGTGCAAGAACCCTAAATGCGTGACCAACCACCAGCCTATCAAGACAAAGTTCACGACCATCGAGCACGAAAATTCTGTGTCACTGCTCTGCAGTTATTGCGAGAAGATTACGGATTCAAAGCACATCTTCTGAACCCAACCAACGAAACTATACAAAACACTTAACTGATAAGAACAAGCAGTATGAAAAAGGTACACAATTTTACTGCCGGCCCCTGCGCACTCCCCCAGCAGGCCATCGACAGCGCCATAGAGGCATTGAAAGACTTTAAAGGTACAGGAATCCCTGTAATATCCATATCACATCGTACAAAGGAATGGGAAGCGGTAATGGACGAATGCCGTGCTCTCTGGAAAGAATTGTTGAACATTCCGGACACCCATGAGGTGGTATTCCTAGGAGGCGGAGCCAGTCTTGGATTCCTCTATGTCGCAATGAATTTCCTTGAGAACAAGGCAGCATACCTTGAGACCGGAGTATGGGCAAAGAAGGCTCTCAAAGAGGCAAAGGGACTTGGCAATGCATATGCAATCGCATCATCGGCTGAAACAGTATATAATTATATTCCTAAGGGCTTCGAGATTCCGTCAGACCTTGACTATCTCCATGTGACCACCAACAATACCATCTACGGCACAGAAATTCACGAAGACCTTGATTCTCCGGTGCCACTTATCGCTGACATGTCATCGGACATCATGAGCAGACCTGTGGATGTAAGCAAGTATGCGATGATCTACGGTGGCGCGCAGAAGAACGTAGGTCCTGCCGGTGTGGCATTCTTCATAGTCAAGAAAGACCTTCTCGGAAAGGTGAGCAGATATATCCCTACCATGCTTAACCTCCAGACACACATTGATGGCGGTTCCATGTTCAATACACCTCCGGTTTTCTCGATTTATGTGATGAACGAGACTCTTCGCTGGCTCAAGGAGCAGGGCGGTGTAGAAGCGATCCAGAAGATCAACCAGAAGAAGGCAGAACTTCTCTACGGAGAGATAGACAGGAACTCTATGTTCCGCGGCACTGCTGCAGTTGAAGACCGTTCTGTAATGAACGTGTGTTTCGTTATGGCAGAGGGTAAGGAAGACCTTCAGGATGAGTTCATGGCATTTGCAAAGTCAAAAGGCATGATCGGCATCAAGGGACACAGATCAGTCGGAGGCTTCAGAGCATCTATCTACAACGCCTGTCCTATAGAGAGCGTACAGGCGCTCGTTGATTGCATGAAGGAGTTTGAGGAATTACATAAATAATATCTTATGAAAATACTGGTAGCGACAGAAAAGCCGTTCGCAGCTGCTGCGGTGAGCGGTATCAGAAATATAGTGAAGGAAGCCGGACACGAACTGGTACTTCTTGAAAAATACACAGAGAAGGCACAGTTGCTTGCGGCGGTTGAAGATGCCGACGCACTTATCGTGCGCTCGGACAAGGTGACAGCAGAGGTCGTGGCTGCGGCAAAGAACCTCAAGATAGTCGTTCGCGCCGGTGCCGGTTATGACAATCTTGACCTTGAAGCATGTTCTTCACGAGGAATCGTAGCCATGAACACTCCTGGCCAGAACTCAAACGCTGTTGCCGAACTTGCATTGGCAATGATGATCTTCATGTCACGCAATCAGTTCACCCCGGGCACAGGAATGGAAATCATGGGCAAGAAAGTCGGCATCCAGGCCTATGGAAACGTTGGTCGTCTCGTAGCGCAGAAAGCTAAGGCTCTGGGCATGGAGGTAATGGCATTCGACCCGTTTGTTCCTGCTGAGAAAATGGTTGAAGAGGGCGTGACACCAGCAGAAAGCCTCGAGCAGATGTATGAACAATGTAATTTCATATCGCTTCATATCCCTGCAATCCCTGCAACCATCGGTTCTATCGACTATCACCTTGTTTCACGCATGCCGAAAGGCGGATGTCTTGTAAACACTGCACGCAAGGAGGTCATCAATGAGGCCGAACTCGAAAAAGTTCTCACAGACAGACCGGACCTTAAATATGTGACAGATGTTGCTGCTGTCCATCAGGCTGACCTTGACACGAAGTTCCCTAAACAGGTATTTGCTACACCTAAGAAGATGGGCGCCGAGACTGCAGAAGCAAATGTAAATGCCGGCCTTGCTGCTGCACGCCAGATCTGCGATTTCTTCGCTACAGGATGTACTAAGTTCCAATTGAATAAATAAGTTAAATTTTAAATAAAAAGAGGAATTTCAAGGCGGAGGAACTTTTGTTGACCGGAGCAACCTTTTGGTTGTGAGGATTACAAAAGAGACGACAACGCAGAAAGTACCTTTTTAGTAAAAATTTATGGTAAGAGTAAAACCATTTGCGGCAATAAGACCGCCAAAACAATATGTAGAAGAAGTTGCTGCACGCCCATACGATGTGCTCAACTCTGTCGAGGCTAAGGCAGAAGCAGGCGAAAAGTCCCTTCTGCACATCACCAAGCCAGAAATAGACTTCGATCCGATAATTGACGAGCACAGTCAGCCTGCATACGACAAGGCTGTGGAGAACTTCAAGGCATGGCAGCAGAAAGGATGGCTCGTTCAGGATGCGAAACCATGCTATTATGTATATGCACAGACAATGGACGGACGTACCCAGTATGGACTCGTAATGTGCGCTCATACTGACGATTACGCAAGCGGAAAGATCAAGAAACATGAACTCACCCGCAAGGACAAGGAAGACGACAGAATGATCCATGTACGCATTCAGAACGCCAACATCGAGCCTGTCTTCTTTGCCTATCCTGACAATGCTGAAGTCAATGAAATCGTAGGCCGATACATTGCCCTTGAGCCCGAGTATGACTTTGTTGCAGAAGACGGCTTCGGCCACCATTTCTGGGTGATTGACAATGATGCGGACATCGCACGAATCACAGAGATATTTGCGAACATCCCGGCATTCTATGTCGCTGACGGCCACCACAGAACCGCAGCGGCAGCACGAGTTGGAGCGGAACTCAGCGGTCAGAACCCTGCACACACAGGAGACGAGGAATACAACTTCTTCATGACAGTCGCATTCCCTGACAGCCAGCTCAAGATCATAGACTACAACCGCGTGATCAAAGACCTGAACGGGCTCACTCCATCTCAACTTATCGAGGCTTTATCAGCTGACTTTGACGTACGCGAAGAAGGCTGCGAGATATACAAACCTGGCAGATTGCACGAGTTCTCGATGTACCTCGAAGGCAAGTGGTACTCACTGGTTGCAAAGGAAGGACGCTACGACGACAATGACCCTATAGGTGTGCTTGACGTAACCATTCTTTCTAACCTTGTATTGGACAAGATTCTCGGCATCGCAGACCTCCGCACCTCAAAGAGAATCGACTTCGTTGGAGGTATCCGCGGACTCGGAGAACTCTCACGCAGAGTAGACAGCGGCGAAATGGCAGCAGCCTTTGCACTCTATCCTGTATCTATGAAGCAGTTGGTAGATATCGCAGACTCCGGCAACATCATGCCGCCTAAGACCACCTGGTTCGAGCCTAAGCTCCGCAGCGGTCTGGCAATACATAAACTGGCATAACGGGTCGCATCACCTAAGTAAGTAATCTATTGACACTTACGCAATATAGGGGTATCATTATATGGTACCCCTATATTATATAAAACATTGTCATTTAACAACTTAGATGCTGCATACAATTACGGTTTCTGGTCCTTTTCCTTTTGTAATCTAATGTCTATCAGATAATCCACGCTGTAGCGTCCGGGGCCGGTCAGGAAGAGACCAAGGAAGACAATCAGATAAATAAGGGAAAGTTCACCTTCCGGCATCATTGCTTCATGAATATCAAAGAAGGCAACAGCCATGGACAGGACCATTGGAATAAGTATTATACGGGTTATCAGACCGACCAGAAGAAACATAGAACAAGCAAACTCGCAAAAGATTGCTACCATGAGGGTCGTATAACTGCTGAAGCCGAAAACACTCGGGTAAACCAATGAGAGCTCATTGAAATTTGTCAACTTATCGAGTCCGTGCATAAAGAAGAGTATGCCGAAAAATAACCTGATCAAAAGCAGAAGAAATGACACAGCCTTGCCTCTGAGGTACTGGGGAAACAGAAAATTGTAAAACATAGCAGTTCGTTTTATAGTTCATATATCTCGCATCCGCGACTCAAACTCAGATAGCACGGACGAGTCGAGACCACCATTTCCAATTTCCGTTCCAATTGTCAATAACTATTCCTTGCACGGGGTCATATACGAAAACACCCCGTCATCGTATGATGACAGGGTGTCGTAAAGAAAGTGGCAGCTACCTACTCTCCCACCTGGTGGGGCAGTACCATCGGCGATGGTGAGCTTAACTTCTCTGTTCGGAATGGGAAGAGGTGGATCCTCACCGCTATAACCGCCACAATATATGTCTTGAGAAAAA